>CAZFMY010000073.1:0-33023 GCA_964520345.1 uncultured Gemmatimonadaceae bacterium
TCATCAGCACTCCGTGCACACCGGTGTCGAAGCGCACCACCGCGCTGTGGCGGTGTGCACCGGGGCGCTCCCCGTCGTGGACGCTGGCGTGCACCTCAACCGGCAACGCCGCGCGAGTGCCGCTGCCGGCAAACCAGCGCAAGAGATCGACGTGGTGAATCGCATCGCAAAAGAGCGGATCGGGGGCGAGCCCTTCCCAGGCCGGTGTTCCCGCCATGGTCATGGGCTTATTGTAGGTCGCAGCACAGTGCACCGCGCCACCGCGTTCCTCGACCAGTCGCCGCAGAGCCAGGATCTGTGGAAAATAGCGGCGATTGAAGGAGACGATGGCCTTGCCCGAGCTCGCGGCAGCAGCAGCAGCCATCGCCCGGGTCTCGTCGACATCCATTCCCGGTGATTTTTCCACCGAAGTATGCAGGCCCCGTTCCAGGCAGTCGACGACGATGGATTTGAGGTGACCCGGCATGGTCGCGACCACCGCCAGATCAGGTCTTTGCGCATCGAGCAGTTCCCGATAGTCGGCACAGACCTCGACCCCCCATTCGGCGGCAGCCTGCTCGCGGCGCACTGGGTCCAGCTCGGCAACGCCGACCAGTTGCAGGCGATTTTCCTTGGCGATCATCCGCAGATGCGAGTGCGCGTGTCCGCCGCAGCCGATCACCACTGCTTTGAGCTCCGACATATTGACCTCCCCTACATCGAGACACCTAAAAGACCACGCGTAAACTGAAATTCGGTATTGCAATGAGTGGTTGACAGCGGCTTCTGCCGGCGCGAAGCGACCGCCAGAATCAGGTCGAGCAAAGCCCCTGCCCAATCGTCGACAGGCCCTTTCAGCACCAGGTCGAGATCATCTTCATAAGGACCTTGAACCTCGGGCGTAGCAGAGACCTGAACCAGCGGCAGCAGCGGATGCCCCTGCACCGGATGCTCTCCAGCGTGGGCCAGGATCAATTCGACACCCGATGCACCCAGCCCCGTCAGCATCTCGGCCCAGTGATCCGTCGGCATCTCGACCACATAGCATCCAGGGGCGGAGATCGACTGGCCGTGGGCCAGCGTCGCCGCAGGCCGACCACCCGGGAATACCGCATCGACATAGACCGAACTCCCCAGCAGCACCCCGTTTTCGGGGATCGCGACCGTAGCGCCAGCCCCGGCCAGCCAACGGGTGAGTTGGGCCATAGCCCGCGCCGCATCGTCGGCCAGCGGCCCCGTGGCCGTAAGCCCCACCCGCAGCGCAGACAACTCGGCTCGTTCGCAAAGAGCCGGCTCGAGGGCATCCAGCGCATCGCGAAACCACGCCGTAACTTTGTCGGCGACCCGATCTATACCGCCGTCGAGCTGGACGCTGGCCCAGCCGTATCGATCGGTGGACAAACCGCATTCGGCCAGCTGATTGCTGAAATAGTCGTTGTGAGTCTTCTCGCAACCGTGTTCCAAAAGCACCGCACAGCGCACCAGCGGATGAGTCAGATAACCAAGCATAGCACGGGCGTAGATCTCCTCCGCGGCGCTCCCGGTCACACCGCATCCTTCGGTATGAACCAGTGCCGCAAAGCGCGAAATGCCTTTTTCACGGCCCAGCCCATCGGCATTGAGCCGCGCAGCGATCATTTGCGCGATCTGGCCAGAACAGAGACTGGTCGGCAGCACCAGACCGATCTGGTCGCTGGCGATCCCACTCTCCGAGCGCAGAGCATCGAAAGATCCTGGCGGCGGTGGCTCTGCTGCAACCTCGACCGATCCACCCACCGGTGCCGATAGCGAGCGCAACTCATCGAGCCGGCTTTCGTCGCACTGCGACCAGGTGCGCCAGATCTGCACCTGAGCATGACCCGCCTGCTCGCCCTTGGAGAGTCGCCCGCCGGCCACCGCCAGCGTCAGGTCGAAGAGTTCGGCGCCCAAATCGTCCATCGGCACTCCGTCCTGATAGGCCCCGGCGTTGACATCCATATCGGCAGCCAAAAGCTGATAGCGCGGCGTGGTAGTTACGATCTTGATCGTCGGCACAAAGGGAAAATTGGTGATCGAACCGTTGCCTGTTACAAAGTAGATGGCATTGCAGCCAGCAGCGACCTGACCAGCGATACTTTCGAGATCGTTGCCGGGACTGTCCATAAAGTAATAGCCCCCCTGCCGCATTGGTTCGCCATAATCGATGCAGTAGTCGAGCCGCACCTGCGGATGGCGTTTCATCGCCGCGCCTATCGACTTGAGCACGATATTGTAGAGACCGCGAAATTTATTCCCGCCCGAGGGATTGCCCTCACACGACTCTCCGTGCCAGGCCACCCGTTCCTTGAAGCGCTCGACCATCATCAGAAAGCGCCGTGCAGTGTCTGCATCGCGGACGTTTTGCAGCACATAGGGCTCGGCGCCGATCAATTCGTCGGTCTCGGCCAGATTAGCACTGCCGCCGCCGCGGACGATCTCGCGTGCAACCCAGGACGCCAGCGGGTTGCCTGAAATGCCGGAGAACGCATCTGAGCCACCACACTGCAGGGCCAGCCGCAGGTGCGCCAACGGCTCATCGCGGCGCTCGGCCCCGACCTCTTCCAGGCGATTCCGGATCCACTGCTCACCCTCCAGCAAGTGGCGCTCGAACCCACCCTCGATGCTCATGAAATGGTGCGGTACGTGCTGGAGGGGATAATCGTTGCGCACCATATACTCCTGCAAGATCCGATTGTCCACCGCTTCAGCACCATAATCGACCGCCAGCACTGCACCGACATTGGGGTGGACGACGAATCCCGCCAGCGTCCGCAGCAGGTATTCCTCGTTATTCGGTCGTTCTCCGCCCCCACCTTCGGTATGAGCGATGGCGACCACTCCGTCCATACCCGCTTTTTCCATATCGGCAAAGCGCGCGGCTAGCTCGCGAGCAAAGCTCGAAGTACGCGAACTCGTCCCCAAGACCACGATATAATTCCGCGTACCCACTCCGCGGTCCCCGGCGCGCCGATAACCGGAAAACGTTCGAGCTCTAGCCTCGCCCTCGACCTGAACCCCAGGGCTGAAGGACGCTTCGGCAAAGTGGTAGGCCTCGATATGGTCGGCGAAGTTCGGCGCGATGGGCAGCGCGAAGTCGATGCTTCGTCCCCCCAATGCGTCGAGCATACCCTGATTGCAGGCGTAATCACCCGGCGCAATCGGCGCAACGGCCCGACCGAAAGGCAATTCCCAGGAGAGCAGGTTATCGCCCGGCTCTATAGCCTCGACAGCGAAGCGATGCCCTTCCATCACCGTATGGCCAAGGCGGAAGGACTCGGTTCCGCAGCGAATTTCGCTGCCCGCTTCCAGCCGTTGTACGGCGATAGCGACATTGTCTCCGGGCAGCGGCAGACGGGCTACCTCGTCAAATGCATAAATCTCGTTCATAAGTGTCCGTATTAGAATAGCTCGAAATGGTCTGTATCGATGCGACGGGCCTGATGCATCAACACCGCGTTCATTAGTTCAATGGCCAGTCGCGACTCCAAAGTTACTCCGGCACGCACTCCCACACAGGGATCGTGACGGCCCTTTTGCAGTTTGAACTCGATCTCTTCGAGGTCCTTGCGCACTGAGTCCTGAGGTTGGGCAATCGTCGAAGTCGGCTTGAAACTCAAGCGGCAAACCAGCGGCATCCCCGTAGTCATCCCGCCGATCAGCCCGCCATGGCTGTTGCGCTGATAGCCGTCTTTGCGGATCGGATCGTTGTTTTGAGTACCGCGGCGTTCAGCAACCGAACGGCCAGCACCTATTTCGCAAGCCTGAACCGCGTGCAGCCCGCCGAGGCTTCCCATCAGCCGCAGCTTCAAGCTCTGGTAGAGCGGTTCGCCGACCAGAGCCGGAACATTGACCGCCACGACCTCGAGCATAGCGCCGACCGAGTCCTGCTCCCGACGCGTCTTGGTGATCAGTTCAGCTGCAGCGGAGGCGAAATCGCTGTCGGCAGTGCGGATCGGCCCTTGCTCCAACTCAGCCTCGAGCTCTGCACACGCTTCGGGTGACAACCAACCCCCATCCGTTGCGGCAAGGAGTTGCTCGACCCGTTCGGCGAGCATGAGATCGGCCTCTAAGGGCCCGACCTGGCCGATCGAAGAAAAGATCGCCGTGCCAAAATGCTCGGCCAGATAGAGACGGGCGATCGTGCCGCCTATAACATCGGACACGGTCGACCGGTAGCTGGAACGCCCACCACCACGCACATCGACGAACCCGCGGGACTTATAGTGCTTGACCAGATCGGTATGACCGGGGCGAACCTGTCCCTCGGGACCAGCGAACTGTCTGTAGTCACCCGAGCGCTTCGCAGCAGAAAGCACCACTGCCGCAATGGGTTCGCCCGTAGTATAGCCAGCAGCATACGTAGCGGTCTCGGTACCCTCATCCCCGAGTTTCACGCTCAGCGACGGACCGGCCAGAAGTTCCTCGTGATCCTCCGCATAAAGCCCGGACAAGAGCGCAACCTGGTCGTCTTCGCGCCGGGGAGTACCCAGCTTGTTTCCGCCGGGACGGCGGCGGTCGAGATGATGCTGGATCTGGGTGCGCTCCACCCACAGACCGGGGGGACATCCCAGAACCGTTGTCGCAATCGCCGGTCCATGCGATTCTCCTGCTCCTGCAACGCTAAATAGCGGACCTCCCAGTACTTCCATGCCGAGTCCTTTGCCAAAGAATAGAGTCGAAAAATCTAAAGCTTTGCCATCCAATCGGCAATCAGCCCCCCGCAAAGCTCCGGGATCTAAGATTTAGACTTGGTTCTAAAAGGTATTTTTTTTACTATCTTGCTGGGCTTTATTGAGTATGATTTTTGTATGCCAGGCTATTCCGTCGTCTTTGATCTTTTCCAAATCATCTTAACCTGCATTGGTTATCGATGAGCTAGCGAGAAAAAATCAAGGTCTTTTTCGCCGAACGCAGATCGAGTCAAAAAAACACGATCCCGGATCGCAAAGGAACTCGCCATGTCTATGAAATCAGTGCTGCTGACCTGTGCACTAGCCGCGCATGCCGCGCCAGCGATAGCCCTATCGCACGAAAGCGGCGATGGCCACCAGCCCCAGGGATTGATAATCTCTCTGCCTGGCGAAGCCCCGAAGCTCTCTCCCGAGAGCAAACTTCAGGATCTGATCGACATCGTCATCTCCCAAGTGGACAAAGACGATGATTATCAGTTGAGCAGCGAAGAAATTGAGGTCGCCCATAAACAGGCGACAGAACTAGTGGGCAAATGCGGCGAGAGTCCTGGCGCGAAACCACACTTGATTATCCCGGTTACCGGCTTCGATCCCGAAAAACCCGGCGCCGCCTTTGATGCGATCGACGCTAATGACGATGGCCAATTGAGCAAAGGAGAACTCGGCAGCGCTTTTGACGCTGCTCATGGAGTGTTCGAAGAATATCTGAACGACTGTGCCGAAGTTCCGCAAGGGACCCAACTATCGCCCCAAACCACCTGCGATGATGCGGTTGGTCATCAGATTGTCCACGAATTAGAGAACTCTGCCGATAATAATGCACTAGCTATTACCTTGCCCTCCGGCCGCAAGGCCGGCTGCTTCAACATCTCGACCGACACTGAAAACGCAATCGAGATGCAGATCGTCGAGGAGACGGACCCACCCTCGGACCCAGCCCCGGTGATGTGGCACTCCGACGACGGCGAAGATATGCTGAACGAACTGGTCCTCGAAGAAGGGACCTACCACGTCGAGGTCTTGAGCGCCAGCGACAAGAGCACTCCGATCAGAGTCGTTTTCGTCGAATCTTCGGAATAGATCCTGACCCAGCCTAGCCCGCTACTCTGATCAGCAAGCTTTTAATAGATGGACTGATAGCGAGACCGATCGTTAGCCTGATCCCACGGATTGCGGGTTAGAGCCCTTGGCGCTGGAATCCACTTGTTCTATCCGCTATATTTGATCTTATCTCTCGCGTAATCAAGGCACGGGGCCTTTAATGAAAGTACTCTTAGTCGAAGATGCTCTCGGCATGCGCAAACTTGTCAGTGCTATGCTGCAGGGCATGGGCCTCAAGGAAGTAGTAGAAGCCAAAGATGGGGCTGAGGGATTGGAGAAATTGGCCCAGCACAGATTCGATTTGGTGCTTACCGACTGGAATATGCCGGTTATGGACGGCATCGAATTGATCGAGGCGATCCGCAAAACCCCCGGCTATGCCACACTGCCGATTCTGCTCTTCACCGCTCGCTCGGCCAGAGATGATGTGATGCGCGCACTCCAAGCCGGCATCGACACCTATATCGCCAAGCCCTTCACCCCACAACAGCTGCGAACCAAAATCCAATCGACGCTGGCCAAACGCGCACATCAGCAGATCAGCAAGATCCTCCACCATCAGGACAAAATCGACACTGACGATCAGCATCCGATAATCATCTTCGGCGAATCGGCCACCACCATCGATGAACTCAGCCTCAGCCACAACAAGAGGATCACCGACTTCCTCGCCGACGCTACTACCGGCGTACACAACGTCGACGAGCGCACTCCGGACTACCGCATCGGCTACCTGCTCACAAACTCTTCTACCCAGACCAACCAATTGCTACAAGCGCTCAAAGAGCGGGTCAAGATGCTGGTCGTTTCCTCTAAGCTCAGGGGCGGCGGTGCCACTCTGGCGCGCCTGGCCAGCATCAACAACCGGGATGCGATAGGTATCTTCGTCGTCTGCGACCAACTCAGCGAATTTTCAAACAGAGAGCACCAGGGCCTCGACCTGCTCAACATTACCATTTTCGAGCGCGGCCTGCTGCACACCGCAGACTTCGAACAAATGGTCTCCGAAAAAGTCGTGGCTACTATGAGCAGCGATGAACCGCCGGAACTGCCAGCGCCCGAGGAGATCCGCAAACGGATCGACAACGATATCCGCAATATGGTGGACCTGCCGGTCCTGCCTCAGGTCTACCACCAGATCGTTGCGCTCGACAAGAACCCGAAAAGTGAAATGGCGGACTGGATCACCGCCATCGAGACCGATCCGCTCAGTACTGCCCAGGTCATTCGTCGCTCTCGCTCGCCGATATACGGTTTCCAGGGCGAGATCAACGACATCGGCAAGGCCGTAGTACTGCTGGGCAAAAGTCCGGTCAAGGAAATGATCGTCTCAGGGGCGGTCAAGCGCTCCTTCGAGAGCATCCATGAAGAGGGATTCAGCGTCGAAGATTACTGGCTGCACAGCGTCAGTGTGGCCATTACTGCGCGAGTCCTGGCTTTCCCGTTCGACGAGAAGGTCTGGATGCCACAACATCGCAAGGAATTCGAAGAGCTCCAGCTCAGTGCCGCAGTCCAAAGAGTACTCGAGAAGCTCGCCCTCTGGCAAAAGATCGAACTCCAGCCTGAGCACGATCCCTTCATCGGCGGCATGATGCACGACATCGGCAAAATCGCCCTGATACAGAGTTATCCCGGACTCTACCCGATGATCATCGAAAAATTACAGCGCGAAAGCTGGAACGTTCCTATGCGGACGGCCGAGGACCTGTTTGCCGGCGGCGCACACCACAATATCGTCGGTGCGATACTGGCAGAAAGCTGGAAGCTTGGCACCACACTGACCGCCGTGGTCGAGAGCCACCACAACCCCAGAGCCGACGACCAGTTCAGTCAGTTGGTGGCCCTGGCCGATTTCGTCGGCGGCTATATCTATCCCTATCCCAAAACCGCCAAATACCCCATGACCCACTTACTCCAGGACGAGAGCCTCCAGGCCGATGCCAAGCCACCCGAGGATCTGAAGACCTACCTGAGTCAAGAAGAAGAGACCGCAACAATCCCGATCTCGGGAGAGGACCCAGGGCCTGGAGCGGCCGCTGCACTGGCTCCGGGAACAGCCATCTACAATTTCCTGCCTCCCAATCTGCTAGAGCAGCTCGAAGTGGAAATCAATGAGTTGGTCACCTTGGCCAGGCTCTTAAAACCCGCGGTCGTCCGACTCACCGAGGAAGTTCGCAAGAGCATCTGAGGTCGAAAAACCGAAAGTCGTCCTACCCAATGCGCAGCGGTCTCTTTCGATCTACCAGTTCCGATATCCGCTTTGCTGACCCCGGATGCTCAGGACTCTTCGCGGATCCGCACCGCCGAAGCCGCCAACCCATCCCGCTGCAAAACCTCGCCGCTACTGGTATCGACCTGACCAAACTCCAACACTCCCGTGGGACACGACTGCACACAGGCACTGCAGCGCACGCACTCGGGATCGGCCATCGGCAGACCTTTGTTGGCAAAATTCATAATGTCGATCCCCTGGTGGCAAACTGAAGTACAGACATTGCACGAGATGCATTTTTTTTTGTCGGCGAGGATGCGAAAACGGCTGAAACGCGCGTAGATATGCATCAACGCAGCCAGGGGACAGGCAAAGCGGCACCACACCCGCCCGCTGAACCAGAAGTAAGCCCCATAACCGACCACTCCCGCCAGCATCAGGTCGATCACCCAGCGGTAATTGAGCTGAACACCATAGATCTGCCAGCCGTAGAGCATCCCCTCATATAATTCGCGCATCGCCTGGCCAAAGCCGCTTTCCGGCCAGATCCAACTCGCAACCCGCCCCAAGAGCATCACCAGACAGAGCAGGAGTACGACCTGACCAATAGCGTTCATTTTGTTCCAGATCGCCCCATGCGGCATTTTGTGCCGCTGCGCATCTCCCAGCGTCTCAGCCAGGGCACCGCAAGAGCAGATCCAACCGCAATAAGCCCCCTTGCCCCAGAAGTAAACCAGCAAGGGGATCGCGACAAAGGTCTGCACCGCGCTGATCGCCAACCACCACCACAGCGGCTCACCACTGAAGACATTCCACACGAAGAGCGGCCAGGCCAACACCAACCCGAATGCCCGCCAGTACTCGCGTCCGTGATCGTAATCGACCACGGGAAAGAGTGCATCGGCTAGCGCTCTGGCCCAACCCGAATCGAAAAACCCATTGTGCCCCAAATAGGGCAGGACGATATAGGGCAGGAGAAAAAGCGGCACGACCTGCACCGCCCCCAGCGAAATGGTCTGCCACTTGATATAAGGGGTCCTGCGCCGTGAGATCCGCTTATAGCCGAAAACAATAATCAGCAGTGTATAGACCGAACTATACCAAAATCCCGGCTTGCCCAAGTTGAAATTCAAAACCCCGAGCAACGACGATAGATTCCCCGCCTGAGCTGAGAGACCGTTTATCCATGCGGGCACGTTATAGGGAAAAAGACCAACGGCGTTGAAGACATTGCTCAACTCGCCACCGGCTTTCCAATTGTAGACGAAGAAGCAAAAGGCCATAAAAAGACCAAATCCCCACCAGTCCTTCGCCCTCAATTCACCATTGATCTCCACTCCCGAACGGCGGAAAAATTCAAGCGGCGCCTCGCGGCCGATCATTGAAAACACCGTATCGTTGGGCAGATTCCGCTCTCGCCCCTCGGCATCCTTGAGCACAACCTGCTCCTCGCTAATGCCCAGGACCTGAGTACCCAACAGAAGGCTTATCGAACCCGCTCTGCGTCCCTCCCCCATAAAGCGGCCGCTACCGGTCGTGACCCGCTCCGAAGAAGGAGACTCCACCGCCACATCGGCCAGAGGGTCGGCCGCCACTTGCCCCAGTTTTGCTATATTCTCCGCCTTGGGCCGGGAAAATTCGGAGTTGCGGTAAGAAATAGTTACCCGCCCTCCGCACTGGGCAATGGCAATCGCGGTCTCCAGCGCGCTGTCGCCGCCGCCGACCACTAGGACATCCTGATCGCAGAAATCGGTCGGATCGTGAAGGCGGTTGAAGACTTTGGCCGCGTCCTCGCCCGGTACTCCCAACTTGCGAAAATTGCCCGATCGCCCGATCGCGACCACCACCCTGCGGGCCATGAGATTCTCGCGCCCTGAAATCTTCAATTCGAAATAATCGCCCTCTTTAACAACCCGCTCGACCCGCGCCAGGATCGGCTCGATCCCCCGCTCGAGCGTCTGCTGCTCTAACTCTTCGATCAAGGGCTCCTTGACTTCGGCCGTAAAGCAAAGCTGCCCGGCGGGCTCCATTTCGGTAGGATAGGTGTAAATCGGTTTTTCCCTGGGAAAATTGACCAGCGTTGAAAATGGCTCGGTGGCCTCCAGAAGTGCGAAAGAAAGCCCCTCCTCGCGCGCCTCCAATGCCGCCGACATGCCCGAAACACCGGCTCCGATCACAGCCAAATCCAAGACCCCTTCACGAGCGTGCTCGAACCCCTCATCCTTCATCATGTGCTGTACCGCTCGCGCACCCGTATCGGCCGAAAACTTCAGCAGCGGAATACCCGCCAAGTCGCCGACAATATAGAGTCCGGGAACACTGCTCTGCCCATGCTCGTCCACCCGCGGCAGTTTCTCCACAGACCCTGCCGGCCATTGCATGTGCAACCAGTCCAGATAGCGACCGAAGATGTTGGTCATAAACCACACCTCATGTATACAGGAAGCAGATCTTATACCTCAATAAACGCCCTAAAACCCAGAGGCCGGAGCAAGAGTCAATCCGCGTGCTCGTACCACTGGCGCAAGACCCGCCGCATCACCTTGTTCGATGCCGTACGCGGCAGCGAATCGGCAACCACTAGTTCGTGGATTTTGAAGAGCGGATTGAGATCCCGACGAATCACTTGCTGCATCGCATTTTGCAGATCATCGGCATCCGAAACCGCATAAATCACCAGCAGGCTCGGCCCACCACCCGGCGGCGGCACCGCAATTGCCGCCGTCTCCTCCACCCCTTCCATCGTATTCAAGACCCGCTCGATCTCGGCTGAACTCACCTTGATCCCGCCCAGATTCATCACATCGTCGGCTCGGCCATGGACTCGATAAGAACCGGATCCCAGCCGCTCGACCTGGTCTCCATGGCGCCTGAGTGGTACTCCATCTCGTTGCGCTACGCCTGCGTAGTAGGCTTCGTGGTGATCGCGGTTGATCATCCGGGTCGACATTCCAATCGCCGGCGGAACCAGAAAAACCTCACCATTCTCGCATGGCGCTCCATCCTCGTCCAGGATCACCAGATCCGTACCCAGCGTGGCCGAATTAAAGGTCGAGGGCTCGACCGGCTTGACCAGCGTGCTAAGCAAGTAGCCACCTGCCAGCTCTGTGCCACCGCAGTATTCGAGTACCGGCCGATATCTCGCCAGCGCCATCAGATAGTGCATATCCTCGGCATTGGAGCACTCTCCCGTGGCGCTGAAGGCCCGGATCGCGGAAAAATCGATCCCCTCCATCGCACCCGTGCTGCGCCAGGTCCGCACCATACTCGGGATAACACCGAGCATCGTCACCTCGGCCTGCTCCACAAAATCGCCAAAACCCCGCTCAGTAGGCGAACCGTAGTAGAGCGCCATCGTCGCCCGATTCAAAAAGGCGGCGTAGATCAGCCACGGCCCCATCATCCAACCCAGATTCGTCGGCCAGGCCACCACATCTCCGGGGTGGACATCCTGGTGATAATGCGCATCACTGCCGCACTTGATCGGGTTGACATGGGTCCAGGGCAGGGCTTTGGGGTCGCCGGTCGTCCCCGACGAAAAGAGGATATTGCTGAGTTCATCTGGATCGCAGGCCTCTGCCGTGAACGCGTCGCTGGTACCCAGAAACTCGTCCCAGTGCAAATCGCCCGCACGCAATTCGCTCGCAAACCCCTCGGTGCGTCCCGGCAACACAATCGCTCGCGGCGCGCCCGCGGCGACCAGACGTGGATAAAGCGGCAATTCGCGCCCCCCGCGCAAGATCACATCCTGGGTAAAAACCGCCTGCGCCGATCCGATCCGGAGCCGGGTGGCGATCTCGGGCGCGGCGAAACTGTCGGCAATCGCCACCACCGCGCAACCCGCCTTGATGATGCCCAGATAAATTGCCACCGACTCAGCCGTCATCGGCATATCCACGGCAATCCGGTCACCAGGAGCTAAACCCGCCGCGACCAACCCGCCGGCGACCCGGTTGCACAACGCCTGCAACGCTCCGTAACTCAACCGTTCCAATTCGCCGCCCTCGCGCTGGAAGACGATCGCCACCTGCTCTGGATCAGCCTGGAAACAACTCTCGGCGATATTCATCTTGGCCCCGATGAACCATTCGGGAGTCTCTATGCCCCGGGAGAGATCGACGAGCCGCTCATAGGGTCTGCGAAAGCGAATCCCCAACCTGGCGATGGTCCGGGCCCAGAACGCCTCCCGCTCTCTAACCGACCACGCGAAGAGTTCGGCGTACGTGTCCAAACCCAGCTCGCGCTGCAAAGCGGTCATGTTCGCGCATTCGATATCCGCCGATCCGGGGAAAAAAACCGGACCACCCGCATCGCCGTAAACGTTCTCGTAGAGCAATTGGTGCAGCGCAAAGGGATGATCGGGCCGCAGAATGCAGCTGGCTACTTCGTGCCAGCGCGCTTCCGGCGTCCCGGAAAGCACCCCTAGCCGCAGAGCGAGTTCGGCGGCCTCCGACTCGTCCAATCCGCAACGGATCAAATCTTCAGTTCGCAGCACCGCTCTACTCCATCACCGTCAAGCGCACGCTCTGGCTCAACTCCGCCGGGGGCAGGCAACGAGCTTCATCACAGGCCTGGTACTGAACCAGCAAGCGCAAATCGCCTTCTGCACCGGCCGCTTTTTCGTCAGGCGACACATCTGCCCAGAATGCGACCTGCCCCTGATACACCGAGAGGGTCTCCTCCAGTGCTGGAAATACAAAGGCCTGGCCAGCCGGATAGCGCACCTCGGCAAGAGCCAGTGGGATATCGGCATTGAGTATGAGCGACGTGGGAATGAGCAGATCGCTCGAAGCGGGATTGGCATTGATATGCCAGCCATCCCGGATATCCAAATGCACCACCAGCGAAAAAACCTCACCCGCCGCTGGCTGCCGCGAAGGCAACGCTATGCGCATTTCAACCAGCGAATCAACCTCCATACCCACCGTAGCGATCCCGGGCCCTGAGCCCCCTGGAGCAGACGAGTGCAGATAGCGCTCAGCCGCCGCCGCCAGGTGCACCGAGACCGAAGGCTGAGCCCTCATTCCGCCACCAAATGCGTGCAGAACCTGGGCCGCGCGGTCGCGGTATGCCAGGTCTCCCGTTAGCTCGGCCAGGTCCAATAGCGCATGTGTCGCCACCGCATTACCCGAAGGCAGGGCCGAATCCCGGGCACTCTTACTGCGCACGATGAGTTCGCTCTCCGCCCCGACGAAGAACAATCCTCCCGAGTCCGAATCCCAGAATCGCGCGATCATCTGGTCGCTCAACTCGCGCGCCGCATCCAACCACCGTAGCGATCCAGTCGCTCGATGCAAGATCGTCAACCCCCGCACCAAAAACGCATAATCGTCGAGGTAGCCCGCATGCCGCGCAGACCCCAGCCGATGGACCCGCCACACTCCCCCATCTTCGCGCCGCATCTGCTCCAACACGAAAGCCGCGGCCCGCTCTGCAGCCCGGCGATACGCGTCCTCACCCAGCACCTCGAAACCACGCGCGTACGCCTCGATCATCAACCCGTTCCAAGCCGTCAGCACCTTGTCATCCAGCAGGGGATAGATCCTTTTGGCCCGCGCAGCGAGAACCCGCTGCCGAAGCGCCCCAACCCGCGCCCGTAGCTCGGTCTCCTCCATATCCAAATCAGCCGCCGCTTCCGCCCATGGCGTATCTATATAGAGCACCTCCCCTTCGCCCTCGGGCATCGACGCCAACCCGTAGACCCGCAAAAACAACTCCGTATCCTCCCCCAGCAGCGCCTCCAATTCCCCCAGGGTCCACAGATAGTACTTACCCTCTTCAGCCTCGGTCTCGGCATCCAGCGCCGAGTAGAACCCCCCTTCTGGCGAGGTCATCTCCCGCGCGACAAAACCAAAGATTCCCTCGGCCACCAAACGCCAACGCGGTTCCCCCGTCAACTCGTAGGCCCGCAAATAGAGCCGAGCCAGATGCGCCTGGTTGTACAGCATCTTTTCAAAATGCGGCACCCGCCATTCGGCATCGGTAGCATAGCGGTGAAAACCGCCGCCGACCTGGTCGTAAATCCCCCCCTGCGCCATCTGCTCCAGAGTGTGCAGAACGATCTGCCGCACCCGTTCCCCCTCCAGGCGCGATGCATCAGCCAGCAAAAACTCCAAGCGCATCGCCGGCGGAAATTTGGGCGCCCCTCCGAAACCTCCGTTGATCGCATCGTAGCGCCCCTGGATCGCCGCCAGCACCCGCGCTACCAGCACCGAGTCGGGGGCCATTGCCTCGACCCCCTGCCCCGATTCCAATTCGCGAATCGCCGCGCCCAACTCAGCCGCAATCTCGAGGACTTGTCCGCGTTCCTCCTGCCAGTGCTGGCGCATGATCGCCAGCACCCGTGGAAAGGACGGACGCCCGTGCGCATCTGTGGGGGGAAAATAGGTCCCGGCAAAAAACGGCTCTAGATCCGGTGTCAAAAAAACCGAATTGGGCCATCCGCCATGGCGGGTGATCAACTGGGTAGCCGTCATATAGATCCGGTCTATATCCGGCCGTTCCTCGCGATCGACCTTGATATTGATGAAATTGGCATTCATCTGTTCGGCGATCTGCGGATCAGAAAAAACCAGCCGCTCCATCACGTGGCACCAATAACAGGTCGAATACCCCACCGACAAAAAAATCGGCTTGTCCTCGGCTCTGGCCCGACCAATCGCCTCTTCGCCCCACGGATACCATTCGACCGGGTTGTGCGCATGCAGCAACAAATACGGACTCGTCTCCCCCGTCAGATGGTTAGTGTACTGCAACTCATCCGCGTTATGGACTCCAGGTCCTTCCTCTGCCTCCACTTCCCCAGGCCCGGTGGCCACTATCCACAACCACCCCCGGGTCGCAGCGAAACCGACAACCAGCACCAGAGCAACCCTGAGCCAGAAACGAATGGATCTAGTAGAGAGACGCGCCAAAATATCCCCTAAGCACTTCGAAAAGTATGCACTAAGACCGGCTTACCATCTCCTTCGTCACCTCTACCACATAGCCCACATCCTCCATCCCCACGTGGCGGTTCGCGACCAACCGCGCCCCGTGCGGGGGCCGCGGATTGCACAAGACACCCCGCTCCTTCCACTTTGCGATCAATTCGGCAGACGACCATCCCAACCCGGCAAAATCCACCTTGAGGATATTCGTCGGCCGCGGCGGAAAAAGCACCTCGACCCCCTCTATAGCCCCCAGTCCCTCGGCCAGTGCCTGTGCGACTGCATGATCGTCGGCCAAGCGCTCGACCATCTGCTCCAAGGCTACGATTCCCGCTGCCGCCACTACACCCGCCTGCCGCATCGCACCACCGAGCCGCTTGCGCATCCGATAAGCCTCATCGATAAAAACCCTGCTCCCGCACAAGAGCGAGCCCAGCGGTGCACTCAACCCCTTCGAGACGCAGAACATCACCGAATCCACATGACGGGTGAACTCCCTGGCATCGACCCCCATCGCAACCGCCGCATTGAAAATCCGCGCCCCATCCATATGCAGTCTCAAGCCGTATTCCCGACATGCCCCGGATACCGCCGCCATCTCCGCGACAGACCACGCCTGGCCGGCGTAATTATTATGGGTATTCTCGATGCAGACCACCTTCAGCGGGGCGAAGTGCGGATTCTCGCCGCGGTAATTTTCGTGCACCTGATCGGCGGTGATAATACCGTGTTCGCCTTTAATCGCACGCGCGGCCAACCCGGCGATATTGGCATAGGTCCCCGCTTCCCAGTAATACATATGGGATTGTTCCTCAAAAAGCCCTTCATCACCCCAATGGGTATGAGTCAACAGGGCACAAGTATTGCCCATAGTCCCCGATGGCATATAGAGCGCCGCCTCCATGCCCACCGTTTCGGCCGCCATTTCCTGCAGGCGATTGACCGTTGGATCCTCGCCGTAGACATCGTCGCCCAGAGGAGCCCGGGCCATTGCCTCTTGCATTTCCTCAGTGGGCAAAGTGATCGTGTCGCTGCGCAAATCTACTCTCTTGTCACTCATCCTATACTCCTCGCTTGACGCTGGGCACTTCTGGCCGTATGCTTTCGCTTTAGTGCAAAAAAGCTACGCATCTCAAGGAGTTCCGTCCAATGGCCTTTTCCCCGAACGGCATCACCCATCGCAGCACTGTCACCGGCCGCCGCGGCATGGTCGCCGCCGCCCATCCCCTGGCCTCGCTCGCCGGGCTGAGAATCCTGATCGAAGGTGGCAATGCTATCGACGCCGCTATCGCCACCGCTGCCGCGCTCAATGTCGTTGAGCCCTATATGTCGGGTATCGGCGGTGTCGGCTATCTGCACATTTACAGCGCTCGCGAAAAAGAGCACAAAATCATCGACTACGTCGGCCTGACACCCAAGGCCGCCGAGCTGAGCCTCTATCAGAGCGAGGCACAACAGGATCGTGGCCCCTTAGCCCCGCTGGTGCCCGGCGCCTGTGGCGGCTGGCTGGCCGCACTCGAACGCTACGGCTCGATGGACGCCGAGCAGGTCTTCACTCCGGCCATTGAATACGCCGAGCAAGGCTATGCACTGACGGTCAAAAACTCCGTCTTTTACGCTGGAGCCGCTTCGGACCTGCTGCGTTTCAAAACGGGCGGCGAAACCTACCTCCTCGACGGCCAGGCTCCAAAGCCCGGAGAAGTTGTGGTGCAAAAAGCGCTCGCCGAAACCTTCCGCCAGGTCGCCGCCGAGGGCCCCGATATATTCTACCGCGGCGAGATCGCCGAACGAATCGTACGCTATATGGAAGCAACCGGCGGTTTGATCACCAGCGAAGACCTCGCCGGATTCACCCCAGCCATTGTCGACCCGATCTCCATCAACTACCGCGGCTACCAGGTCTTTGCTCCACCGCTGCCCTGCCAGGCCATCCAGTATTTAGAAACCCTGGCCATTATGGAGGGCTTCGACGTCGCCGCAATGGGCCATAATACCGCCGAAACCCTGCACCGTTTTATCGAGACTACCAAATTGGCGATGGCCGACCGCATCGCCTATGCTGCCATTCCCGATCCGCCGACCACCGGCCTGCTCTCGAGCGAATTCGCCGCTGAACGCCGGGCACTCATCGGAGACAAAGCTCAATTCACAGCTGGCGAACGGATGATCCCCGACGGACCCGCTGGCGAGGTCGCTGCCGGCGATCCGAATCAGTGGATGAAAACCGAATGTACCACTCATTTCGACACCATCGATGCCGACGGCAATGCGGTCGCCTGCACCCAGAGTCTGGGCAGCGGTTTCGGCTCGGCGATGGTCGTGCCGGAAACCGGTATCACCCTCAACAACTTCATGCGCTGGTTCGATCTCGAGCCCTCCAGCCCAAATGCTCTGGGCCCGGCGAAGAAAAATGAGATGTGCGTCTCGCCAGCCCAGATCTGGGATCAGCACGGCCTGCGCCTGCTGATCGGCACCCCGGGCAGCTACGGTATTCTACAGACTACTCCGCAGATGATTATGAACGTCCTGGACCACCAGATGAACATTCAGGGCGCCATCGAAGCTCCACGGGTCAAAACGGGTGCACCCGGCTATATGGTCGATGCCGAATCGCGGATCGATTCAGAGGTCTTCGCCGAGTTAGAACGCCGCGGGCACCAGTTCCACTATTTAGGCGAGTGGTCTGCCGGCGTCGGTGGAGGACAGGGCATCATGATCGATGCCGATACCGGTTCGTTCATGGGCGGTGCCGACCCACGCCGTGACGGCTATGCCCTGGGGTGGTAGTCTATGAACCAAACCACCCATACCGTCCAGTGCCGTGACCACACCTACACGATTTACAACGAGGATTGCATCGCCGGTATGCGCTCCCGGATCGCTCCCGACTCGGTCGACGTGGTCGTCACTTCGCCTCCCTATAACCTGGGCACTGCCTATAGAGGCTACGACGATACGATCGGACGCGGCGACTATGTGAAATGGATAGGAGCCTGGGGCGCGGCCGTCGCCGAAACCTTGCGCGAAGACGGCTCGCTCTTTCTGAACTTCGGGGGCAAACCCTCCGATCCCTGGGGTCCCTTCGAAGTGCTGCTGGAGTTGCGCCAGCATTTCACCCTGCAAAATGCGATTCACTGGGTCAAATCGATCGCCATCCAGCAAGAGGATGTCGGGCGCTATCCCGGAATCAACAGCAATGTTTCGGTGGGTCACTTCAAGCCGATCAACAGCGCGCGCTATATCAACGACTGCCACGAATACATCTTTCATTTGACCAAGAGCGGCAAAGTCCCCCTGGACCGCCTCGCGATTGGCGTCGAATACCAGGACAAGAGCAATATCAACCGCTGGGGTGGGGCCAACCGCTCCGATCTCCGCTGCCGCGGCAACACCTGGTTCGTACCCTATAAAACGATCAAGAGCCGGGACAAGGATCGCCCCCACCCGGCAACCTTCCCGGTCAAAATCCCCAAGATGTGTCTGCAGTTGCACGGGGTAGAACGAATCGAAAAAGTACTCGATCCCTTTATGGGCATCGGCAATACTGCCGTGGCCTGCACCGAATTGGAACTGGACTGCATCGGATTCGAAATAGACACCAACTACTGCGCCCAAACCAAAGAGGCCCTCAAAACGGCAATTGCAAAGATGCATTTATCAGAGGAAGACTGATATGTCTGCAGATCTGGTGGAAATCCGCGCCCAGGACCGGGCCCATGTCTGGCATCCGCTATTACAGCACCAGATCCTCGACGAACGCGAACTGATGGTCATCGAAGAGGGATCGGGAGCAACACTCAAAGACAGTACGGGCAAGACATACCTCGATGCCTACGCAGGTCTCTGGAATGTCAACGTCGGCTACGGCCGCGAGGAAATCGCCGAAACCGTAGCTCAACAAATACAGAAGCTCTCATTCTATCCCCACTCGCAGATCAACGAACCTGCTGCCCGTCTCGCTACCCGACTCGCCTCGATGCTGCCAGGCGAGCTCCAACACGTCTTCTTCTCCAATTCCGGTTCCGAAGCCAACGAAACGGCGATCAAGATCGCCCGCCAGTACGGCCGGCAAAAATATCCCGGGCAGAACCGCTACAAGATCATCGCCCGCTACCAGGGCTACCACGGCTTCACCTACGGCGCGATGTCGGCCACCGGACAGGTGGGCCGCCGCGCCAAATTCGAGCCGCTGGTCCCCGGTTTCCTGCACGTCGATCCCCCGTACTGCTATCGCTGCCCGCTCAAAAGAACCTATCCAGAATGCGATGTCGCATGCGTCGAGGCCTTTGAAGAAGTCATTGTGCGCGAAGATCCCACAACCGTCGCCGCAATCATCGTCGAGCCGATCATCGGCGGCGGCGGCGTCATTATCCCGCCCGACGAATACCTGCCCCGCCTCAGACAGATCTGCGACCGCTACGGAATCCTGCTCATTCTCGACGAAGTCATCACCGGCTTCGGCCGCACCGGTAAACTCTTCGCCGCCGAACACTGGGGCGTCGAAGCCGATATTGTAACGCTGGCCAAGGGCGTAACCAGCGGCTACCTGCCCCTGGGCGCCTGCGCCGTCAACTCCGAAGTATTCGATGCGTTCCTCGGCGATCCGGCGGCAGGTCGAGAATTCGCGCAGGTCTCGACCTATGGCGGTCACCCGGTCTGCTGCGCTGCTGCGCTCGCCAATATAGAGATCCTGATGCGCGAGCGACTCTGGGAAAACGCCGAGCGCGTCGGTCTGCATCTGCGCGAGCAACTCTCCGCCATCGACTCGTCCTTCATCGGCGAAGTGCGGGGACTAGGTTTGATGATCGCCGTCGAGTTGGTCGACGAAAACGGCGCGATGCTCGACAGCGAGCGCGCGGCTAAAGTCCAGGCCGGCATCCGCCAGGCGGGCGTAATCGTCGGCCGCATGAGCCATGTGATGGATGGACCCGAAAGCGTGTTCTTCGTCTCACCACCGCTGATTATCACCCCGGATCAGGCTGACCAGATCGCCGCGGCTTTCGCCGCCGGCCTAGACGCGATTTGACAATCCAAACAATGGACACTGCCGACCTCTGCTACCTTCCAGCTCTGGACTTGCGTGAACTCTTCGCAAAACGCGAACTCTCGCCGGTTGAACTCACCACCGCGATCCTCGACCGCATAACAGCTATCAATCCGAGCCTCAACTCCTATATTACCGTCACCGCTGACCTCGCGCTGAAGCAGGCTCGCAGTGCCGAAGCGAGCTACGCCCAAGGCGATGCCCCGCCCTTGGCCGGTATCCCGTTCTCACTCAAAGACCTCACCGCGACCAAAGGAATTCGCACCACTCGCGGCTCGCTGCTCTACCAAGACTGGCTACCCGATTACGACGCCCCGCTCGCCGAGCGCCTCTACGCCGCCGGAGGCGTACTGCTGGGCAAGACCAACACTCCGGAATTCGGCTGGAAGGGCGACTCGGGCAATCGCGTCTGCGGCCCGACCCACAACCCCTGGCAGCACGGCACCACCGCCGGAGGCTCCAGCGGTGGTGCCGCCGCCGCCGTATCTGCGGGTCTAGGCCCACTCGCACAGGGCACCGACGGAGCCGGCTCGATCCGCATCCCCGCATGCTTCTGCGGCGTCTACGGCCTCAAGCCCTCCTTCGGACTGGTGCCTCAGTATCCCGCCAGCCTGGTCGAGCCCTTTTCGCATGCCGGCCCAATCACCCGTACGGTCGCCGATGCCGCGCTGATGCTCAACGCCGTTCGAGGCGCCGATCCACACGACAAACTCTCCTGGGCAGATGACACAGATTATCTAAGTGCGATGAAAGGAGATATAGAGGGGTTGCGCGTGGCCTTCTCGCCGGATCTGGGCTACGCCGCCATTGAGCCAGAAGTCCGAGCCCTCGTTACCCAGGCTGTTCAGCGCTGCGCGGATTTGGGTTGCCATATCGAAGAAGTCCACCCCGGTCTGCCCGACCCATGGGACCTCGTCGATACCGTCTGGGCCTCGGCTTTTGCCGGCGCCTTCGATCTCGATGAGGTCGGCGACCAGCTCGACCCCGGTCTCGTCGAAGTAATCGAGGCCAGTTACCGCTACACCGCCACTCAACTCGCCCGCGCCCACCAGAACCGTCTCGAGTACTACAACCAGTGGCGCATCTTTATGCGGGATTACGACCTTTTCCTTTCACCGACCCTGCCCGTAACCGCCTTTCCGGCCGGCGATCACCATCCCGCCACTATCGACGGTCGCCCCACCACCTATCTCGGCTGGACCGCTTTCACCTACCCCTTCAATACAACCGGTCAACCCGCTGCCACCGTACCCTGCGGCTTTGCCGCAAACGGATTGCCCGTGGGCATGCAGATCGTTGGACGCCATCGCGAAGATGCCACCGTGTTGCGAGCCAGCGCAGCATTTGAAGCGATTGCACCCTGGACAGCGCGGCGACCGGCACTGAGTTAGACAAAACGTGATCCAATTCTTTGCACTCAGCGCCAAGATCGCACAGGGGTATGATTTGAAATGGCGATCCTAACGCTCACCAGCGGGCAGACCACCACGGCCAACGAATTCCAACTTCCTCTCGACCTCAGCGACCAACTCACCGTCACCGCATCGATCTCCGCTGAGGAGTACCGTCCCGAGACCGTTCAGGTGCTGGCCGCTCAATGGCAACTCGCCACCACTTTCGACGCATTCTCCGGATTCGATGCCGGCTCCACCGATGGACTCGCCTCTAAGGGCTATATGGGCGGGATTTGCGATGGCCGCTATATCTATTTCTCGCCCAATCGGGACAGCAACGATCGTCAATCGGTCCACGGTCGCGTATTGCGCTACGACACCCATGGCGATTTTCACGACCCGGCGAGCTACAGCGCCTATGATGTCGAGCACCTGACCGAATTCCGCACCGTCAATTACTACGGCACGGCCTTCGACGGGCACCATATCTATTTCTCACCCCAGGACGAAGGCCACCAATACCACACTCGGATGCTGCGCTACGATACCCGCAAAGCGTTTAAGGAACCCGAGAGCTGGGAGGTTTTCGACCTGGATATGATCCATTCGCATCAGGGCATCGCCTTCGACGGGCGCTATCTCTACTTTCCGCCGGGCTATGAAGGCAGTGCTGACTACTCAGCGATCAGGGAAGACAAATACAGCGATCAGGTCATCCGCTACGATACACATGGCGATTTCAAAGATCGTCAGAGCTGGCAAATTTTCGCGAGTAAGACCCTTTCTGCGCAAACGACCAATTTTGACGGTGGAGCCTTCGATGGGCGCCATATCTATTTCGTGCCACTGAGCAACGGATCAGTTATGCGCTACGATACTCGCGCCGACTTCAGCGATGCGCAAAGTTGGCAATACTTCGATATCGGCGGCTTTAAAAAAGACGGCTGGTACGTCGGTGCCGTCTTCGACGGACGCTTTCTCTACTTCGTGCCCTACGCTCACAGCACCATCGTATGCTACGACACCGAGGGAGATTTTGAGGATCGACGCAACTGGTACTCATTCGAGGTCAGCGGTACCGCAGGCCTCGATACCAGCGGATTCGACGGCGCTACTTATGACGGGCGTCATATCTACTTTATTCCCTGGACCCGTCCAGACGGCCGTCACCACTGCAATTTCCTCCGCTACGATACCCTTGGCGATTTCAGTGATCCGGCGGCATGGACCGCCTGTGATGCGAGCCGTGCTTCCGGCATCGATACCATCGGTTATAATGGCGGGACCTTCGATGGGCGTTTCATCTATGGGGCTCCGGTCTGCGACGACGACGCATTCCACGGACGAGTCATCCGCTACGACACGCTGGCCGAAGGTTCATTCGTGCTCAAATGCAGCGATTATGGCCACAACGGTGGCCTGAGCGCTGCCGTCCCCGGACCGAGCTTTACCATCAACTGCGAATCCGGACCGATCGGAGTCTCAGCGCACCAGACTCTGAAACCCGGACGACACCACATTGCCGGCGTGTACGACGGACGCTGCATCAAACTCTTTGTCGATGGAAAAGTTATCTCCGAGCGAAGCGGCTCGGGCAACTTAGTGCACAGTGCGATACCCGTCAGTATCGGCCAACTCACCGGAGGGGCAGCGGGATTTCGCGGAATAATCGACGAAGTCACCATTTCCGATACCGCCGCCAGTGACGATTCGATTCGCAATAGCCACCGATAAATAAATGAATCCGACCTAGCCTGCGAAGTTCGTTGCCACAACCAACCTGCCAGATACGTGCTGAGCTCTCAACCGAGAAAAATCACAGTACCTGAATCCTTTTCCAAATCGGCTCAGGGCAAGAGAGACGAGGTATAGCTCTCGTCGTTGCTGAGGAGGATATTCATGGTTGGCTGCGACCGTCCTCTTGTCGCGGGTGGGTGCTGGGCTTGCCCAACCACAGCTTCTGGCCGGGCGCCAGCTTCATCGGCTGGCAGTTGTGGAGCCAGCCGCCCTCGGACAGGCCGTCGGGGAAATCGTGGACTAGCATGCCGGGGCGGTTTCGCGGCAATTGCTGCGCAATGGTCGCGTCGGGCCGGGCCACGAACGACGCCCAGTTGGAATAGGGGTGCGACGAATTATTGGCCACCGCCCACATGATATTGTCGGCGCAGCGGGTGGGCACCTGGTGGGTATTGAGCACATCGAGGCAGCTTGCGCCTCCGCCGCGGGCATTGTAGAAGGAGTGCAACATCAACTTGGCGCCCTTTTCGCGATAAGCGGCGTATATCTGCGGGAAACAGATATCATAGCAGATGGCCAGGCCCACTTTGACGCCTCTGATCTGTTTGACGACCAGGCGGTTGCCAGTGGAATAGTGCTGCTGGTCGCCGCCGGTACACATGCACTTGTCGTAGCGGTCGGCGATGGCGCCTCTGGGATCGATGAAGTAGAGGCAATTGGTGGGTTTGCTCCGAGCGCCGAGAAAATGCGCCGAGCCCAGCACCAGCCACAGATCTAGCTCCGCCGCCCTATCGCGAAGACAGTTGGTATACCAGCGCAACTGGTCCCAGTCGAAGTCACCGAATGAATCGAAATCAGCACCCGCATAGCCCGACAGACAGGCTTCCGAAGTGTGCAGGAGGTGGGCGCCAGAGGCCACGGCTTTTTGCATATAGCGGCCGATATATTCGGCGTTGCGCTCAATGTCCTCCGTTACGGGAAACTGGCAGCTGGCCACGCGCAGTTTTTGCATCGTCTCACTCCGGTGCGTGGGAGGTTAAGAAGGTCTCTGGCCACTTCGGCTCATAATTCAAAACTTGGCGATACTAGACCCAACGCCGTGATCACTCTCTCGCGCGCAGCAGACTGGGATGCGAATCAACTCCTATCGTACGGTCGCACTAGGCCCAGTACTTCGCGGTTGAGCTCGAGTCCAAATCCCGGCGTATCGGGAAGGGTGATATGCCCATTTTCCGGCAGCGGCTCGTTCGTAAATACGGACCCGAAGTTCGGCTCAATCGAGTCTCCCTGCTCGCTCATCATCATAAACTCGGCGAGGTTGATCGACTCGAACGCCATCGCCATATAGTAGCCATAGACACCGCAGCCGTGCGGCACGACATCTACCCCCTGTGCACTTGCCTGCGCGACGATCCTCGAAAACTCTGTCGGTCCCCCCATCCACATCACATCCGGCTGCAGCAGTCCGACGCCGGCCTCGATCAGCTGCTGATACCCGTAGCGCGTATACTCGTGCTCGCCCGTGGCGAAGTAGGTGGTTGTCCCCAAGCCCTCAAAACGATCGGCTAGTTTGGCATGGGATGCGTAGTCGTCCGGCATAAACGGCTCTTCGATCCACTTCAGGTTGAAGGGCGCCAGGACCCGGGCCAGCTCGGCCGCGTACTGCAAATCAAGCGCCATGTAGCAGTCGAGCATCAGCGGAAAGTCGGGGCCCACCTTTTCTCGCCAGGATCCGATGAACGCCACATTCTTTCTCATTCCCTCTGGACCATCTGCCGGACCGTAGGGTAGGGGAATCTTTGCTCCTGGAAATCCGAGGCCCTTGGCCAGATCGGGCCGCGATGTCGTCGCGTAGACGGGTACGCGCTCTTTGGTCCTGCCACCCATCAGGTTGTAGACCGGCTCGCCGAGTGTCCGGCCGAACAGGTCCCAGAGGGCAATGTCTACCGCGGAGATCGCGTGAACGCCCAGCCCCTTCCTGCCGTAGTGAATCGACGCCCGCCACATCTGCTCCCACATCACCGACCGCTCCCGGACGTTCCGTCCCTCGACAAACATCGACAGGTGTCGCTCTATGACGTATGCTGCGGCCTCTCCACCGGTACTCGCGCCGATCCCGATCCGACCGGCTTCATCTTCGACCTCTACGATCACCGTCGGCACCCGAGCTACACCCCAGGAAGCGCGCGACCCCGAGTACTCGGGATATCGAGACATGGGATTGGTTATCGGCGGGTGCGTCGTCACGTGGTCCCACCCGCCGTCGGCATCGGTCAATCCAAGAATCCAGTGCGTATCTGAGGTATCGTGCACGTCGCTCGCGCCGTAGTCTTCGCTTCGCGAGACGTAGGCTCTCACTTCTTGGATCTTTGGATGGCGTGGGTTGGGAATCACATCTTCGTTCGGTGCGATATACAGAGACATGAACGTTCATACTCCTTTGTGGTAATGGGCCTGTCTGCTCAGACTGACGCTATGACACAATCCTGAACCCACTGGCTGGCCGGACAGAGTGCCCAGGACATCGTGTTCGAAGTCGCGTGGAGGTTACCGTTTCCAGGGCCTCGAGAACGCAGACTCCAATATGTTCTTTGCAGCCTAGGGATGGACCCCTCTCTCTGGCGTCGGAACGGCACTTAAGCGAGCCAGTTGCTCCAGCTCATTGTTCGTTTAAATCGAATAAGATGGTATCCGACGGGGCGTACAGCAACTATTAGCGGGATCCACGGTCGTGCTCTGCGCCGTATCGGAGACCATTGTGTTGGACGGAGCCCTCCTATGGGGATTCAATCGGACTCTGAGCTCTGCCGTAGCGCCAACGGCCTTTTTTTAGGCTGGATCGGAGCATCCCTCTTCAGAAAACAGACCACTTCTCCAAGCGAACTCAACCTTTCATACCCGTCAGCGCGATACCGCGCACAAAATACTTCTGGCCAAAGACATAGAGTATTAGGATGGGCAGCAGACTGAGGACGGCGCCGGCCATGATCAGCGGGATGCGAATGTCCTGATGGTTGGCCAAGAGGGCTAGACCGACCGGTAGCGTCATCTTCGTCATGTCGCTTAGATAGATCAGGGGCCGCATAAAGTCGTTCCACGTGCCCATAAAAGAAAAAATGGCCAGCGTCGCTAGCGATGGTTTGGCCAGCGGCAGCATAATGCGCCAGTAGATGCCCCAGGGAGTACAGCCGTCAATCCGCGCGGCATCTTCCAATTCGTTGGGAATCCCGAGAAAGAACTGGCGCAGCAGGAAGGTGCCAAAAACGCTGCCAAAGAATGCCGGCACGATCAGCGCGTAGTGCGTGTTGATCCATCCGATATACTTCATAATGACAAAGACCGGAATGAGCGTGACCTGTGAGGGAATCATCATCGTCGCCAGGAGCACGAGAAAGAGCGGCTTGCGGCCGGGAAAGCGCAGTTTGGCAAAGGCGTAGCCGGCCAGCGAACAGGTCAGCAACGTGCCGAATACGACAAAGAAGGCAATTTTGACACTGTTGTAGAGAAAGAGGAAAAACGGCATGTAGTCGGCAATGCGCGTATAGTTCTCCCAGACAAAGGGCTCGGGTATCCACTCCGGAGGAAAGGCCATTGACTGCGTCGTCGTCTTCAGCGAAGTGGAGAGCATCCAGATGAAGGGCAGCACCATGGTCAATCCACCGAGAGCGACGAGGGCGTAAACGGCGATGCGCTGGTAGATAGCCTGCTTCATTCGCGCGCTCCCTCGTAATGGACCCAGCGCGAAAACTTCATCTGCACCAACGAAAGCAGCAGGATAATGGCAAAGAGCACCCAGGCCACGGCCGAGGCGTAGCCCATCTCCAGGTATTCAAAGGCATTTTGAAAGATGTACATCACCAGCGAAGTTGTGGCGAAATTGGGACCGCCCTGCGTCATTACGTAGAAGATGTCGAAGATCTGCAACGAGCCGATGGTGCCGAGAATGAGGAGGAAAAACGTCGTCGGCGTAACCATCGGGAACGTGACGTGCCAGAAGCGCTGCCAGGCACCGGCGCCGTCGATTTCCGCTGCCTCGTAGAGCTGATCGGGCACGCCCTGCAGCGCGGCCAGATAGATGACCATATTGGTGCCGACGGACCACCATACCGACATAATAATCATCGATGGCATGGCCAGCGTCTCGGAGGTCAACCAGCTCATTGCCGGCAGGCCGATCGAGGTCAAAAAAGCGTTGAGCAAGCCGAAGTCCTTCGAGTAGATCCAGCGCCAAACAAGGGCGATGGCCACGGACGAGGAGACGGCTGGCACGAAGTAGATAACGCGCCACCACAGAATGCCGCGGATCTTCAGGTTCATGAGAATGGCTACGGCCAGTGAAAAGGCGATGCTCAGCGGCACGCGCAGTCCGGCGTAGTAGATGGTGTTGTAGAGTGTCTTCCAAAAAATGGGATCGTCCCACAGACGCTGATAGTTGCCCAGGCCGATCCAACGCGGCTTGCCGAAGAGGTCCCACTCCGTCAGGCTCAGATAGCCCGAGGCGAGAATGGCGCCGATGGTAAATACAAATAGGCCGACTAAATGGGGGGCTATGAAGAGCCAACCGTAGAGGGCCTCCTGGCGCATTTGCTTATTGCGCAGGCGCTCGCGCAGACTGCGGCCGTCGCCCCGGTCGGTATGCCAGCGCAGGAGGCCGATGACTAAGCCAAACACGATGAGTCCAGCCAAGCCTAGTGCCCACATACTCTGCGGCGTCGAGCGCGGCTTTTCCTGCAGGATTTCGTCGATGCGCGGCTTGAGTTCAAAAACCAGCTCTTTAAACGGCCGCTGGCCGTCCCAGCCGAGTTTGAGCACCTGCTTCATAAGCTGCTCGATCTTGGTCCACTGCGGTTCGCGCGGCGGCCGCACGGCGTACTGCATGGCTTCGAGCCACCAGCGGTTGCCATCGCGACTCGGTGGACCTTGGTCGAGAAAATCGGGCGAGTAGGCGACGGATTTGACGGCAGGCACAGCGCCGCCCATGCCCGCTAGCACGCGCGATCCACCCGGACCAGCGAACCATTTCAGCACGCTCCAGGCATCTTCGATGTTTTTCGACTGGCGATAGATGCCCCACGCTTCGGTGCCAATGGTGTACGAGCGAGGCTCGGAAAGATCTTTAACAGGCATCCAGATCGTATCCCAGCGAAAGCGATCCCCGATCTCGCGCTTGTAAATGGCCGTCTGCCAGCGTCCGCCCGATTGAATGGCAACCTTACCCGTGGTAAAGAGCAGGTAGCCCGGTAGTCCGGCCCCTTCTGTCTCCTCGAGAGAGGGCGCTACGCGTTCGACGTGCACGAGGTCGGCCATCCACTGCAGCGACTCGTAAAAGAGCGGGTCGTCGATATTGATTTGGCGCCCGTCGTCGCGCGTCCACTGCCAGCCGCGGATAATGGCCGGTTCGACGCCCTGGGCTAGCGGCCACGACATACCCCACTGGTCGATGCGCCCATCCCCATCAAAGTCTTTGGTCAGCTTGCGCGCCATGTCCAGTGCTTCGTCCCACGTCCAATCTCTTGTCGGATAGGGAATGCCGGCCGCGTCAAACAGGTCGAGGTTGATATGCACGCAGGCTGGGTTATTGAGCTTCTTGGGCAGGTTGTAGAGCACGCCATCGTAATAGCTGCTGGCCAGAACCTCGGGAAACCATTCGTCGAGATTGACGCCATCGCGCTCGACCAGCGGCATGAGGTCGACGTAGGCGCCTTTTTCGGCATATGAACCAAAAGAAGCGGCGCGCTCGAGAACTGATTCAAAAATGTCGGGTGCCGTGCCACTGGCAATCATCACCGGCAGTTTGCGTGCGTAGGACGTACCGTCCATGATCTCGACGACCAGATCTATATCCGGGTTGGCCGCTTCAAAGGATTCCTCGAGAATGACGTACTTGGCCATCGTCGTGGTATCGCCCCACGTCATCAGCTTGACCTGGCGCTTTTGCGCGGTCGAGGCTGTGACCAGCAGGAGTCCTGCCAGCGCGGCCATCAGCAATCTATGCATTCGAATATTTCCCTGTCGGTATACATTCCATCTAGCAACTCCTGAAATATAGAAAAAAACCTCTGTTTTAATAGAGCTGTGTCAAAGCATTGTCTACATCGATCGCGTCGCGCACGTGCACGGCCTCCTATGGCCGATTTCTGGGTAGCAGATTAACTTGGACGAGGGTTTTTTTAGGCAGTCCACCGATACCGGTGATTTGCACAACCCGGAAATGTGGGGGCGAGTAGTTTTCACCGATCAGATGGCCGGTCCGGTGCAGGATGAAGTCCTGGAAGAAAGCGTCCGGGTGCGGCGTGCACCGACCGTTAAAACGGGATCCAGATTTCAACCAGGAGACATGGTATACCTACCGGCCGTTACCTGTACTATCGGGCCGGATCCGACCGACGCGCGGCGCGCCCCGGGGCATGAGGTGCAGGTAGACGGATTCTGGATGGATCGATTTCCGATTACGGTGGGACAGTATGCAGCCTTTTTAAATGAGGGCGATCGCGATGAGCATTTTTCCACCTGGATGCGGTTGCCAGAGCGCTGCGGCATTGTGCCGCTGGGTCCGGGGCGCTATGAGGTGGTGGCCGGTCGAGAAGATTATCCGGTAGTGTACGTGTCTTACGAAGGGGCGCTGGCCTATGCCGAGAGTGTGGGCAAGATGCTACCCAACGAAGTGCAGTGGGAGCGGGCGGCACGCGGTCCTGAAGGGCGGGTCTATGCCTGGGGGAATGAGCCGATTGGGCCGGAGCGAGCCAACTATGATTTCCTTTTCGGCGGTACTACGCCGGTAGGCGTGTTTGCCAAAGGGGTAACGCCAGAGCAGATCTTTGATATGACCGGTAATGTCAAAGAGTATACGACGTCGATGTTTGAGCCCTATCCGGGCGGTGAACCGATGGTTTATTTGGGCATGCGGGAACCATTTATCTATGACGAGCCGCGGAAATTCCGGGTGGTACGCGGCGGGGCATGGACTAAACAGGAAGGGTGTATGGCGGCGGCCTACCGGGATGCGCATGGGTCCTTGAATCTGGGATTTCGCTGTGTACGCATCGATTGAGGGATTCCTGCTGACGCGATCATAGGCTTGAACCCTGGCTCGGTGAACGTCAAATCCATATGGATAGGAAAAACGAGGTTTCTTTCTTTAGTGCTTCTTTCAGCCCTGTTATTTGGGGCAGCTACGCCAATCACTAAGATTCTTGTTGACCGGTCCAGATCGAACTGCGAGCCGCCGGGTAGATACCAAACTTCGTAGTCCTCGGATCAGCGGTGCAGGTCTACTTCGCCCTTGAGCTGCAGGGCGATAACGGTCATAGTTGAGTCCGCTTCACCGGAGGGCACATTGATGTAGAGAATGCCCGGCGCCGAACTCCAGTACTGTTTGCCGAGAATCTGACCTTGAATTTTAGTGCCATTGCCGACGATACGGATCCGATTGACGTGGTTTTTCAGACCGCGCACAGCCACGGGTTTGTCCGATGTATGCGGCACGAATAAATAGAGCGTCTGACGATCGGCCGACAGCGTGGTCGGGCCGTAGAAGTGGCCCGGTGGAATGCCGGCAACCGTGCCGTATATGGCTTCGGCGTGCTTGTGCGTCCACCGGCCAATCTCTTTTAAGATGGCCGTCTGTTCAGGTGGTACGGTGCCATCGGCGCGTGGCCCAATATCGAGGAGCAGATTGCCACCGCCGCCGATGACATCAGCGAATATGCGGATGAGCTGGTAGGGCGTTTTGTAGTTGTGGTCGTTGTCTTGGTAGCCCCACGAGTCGTTCATGGTCATGCACAATTCCCACGGGCCCTCCGGCGGCACGATGGGTGCATTGTGCTCGGGGGTGGCATAGTCGCCGTAGCCGTTGATGCGCGAATTGAGCAGCACGGGCGGGTGCCAGGATCGCAGCGTATCGCGCAGGCTGGCGGCGCCCCACTCCTCGGCACTGTGCTCCCAGTCGCCGTCAAACCACAGCAGATCGGGCTTAAACTGGGAGACAAGCTCTTTGAGCTGGCCTCGGTGAAAGCGCAGAAAGCGCTCCCAGCGCACGGGGTCGTCGCGGTAGCGATATTCGCCGCGAATAAAGACATCGTAGTCGGGATGCGACCAGTCTAAGTGCGAGTAATACAGGCCAAGTTTGAGCTTTTTCTTGCGCAGCGCTTTGACAAAGGGAGCCACCAGATCGCGTCCAGCCGGCGTCTTTTCCACAACGTTGAGATCGCTCAGCTCCGTATGCCATAGCGCCACGCCATCGTGGTGTTTGGTAGTCAGCACGGCGTAGCGCGCTCCGCTATCGGCCACCAGCTCTGCCCAGGCCTGCGGGTCATAGCGCTCGGCGGTAAAACCATCGAGCTGCTGCATATAGTCTTCGTAGGATATGTACTTGTTGAAGAACGCCCAAGACTCGTCAATGCCGTCGACGGCGTAAATGCCCCAGTGGATAAAAATGCCGAGCTTGGCCTGGCGAAACCATTCCAAGCGCTCGTCCCCGGACACCTCGGCACCCAGGGGAACGGCCAGGTACAGAGGGAAGAGAAATAGAATGAGATAGCGCACGGTCGATTCTTTATGGTTTGATGAAATGCGTTCGGTCGAAAATGTGTTCTACAGAATGTGCACATATGGCTGAACAAGCAAGTCTCTTGTCCTATGTTCATACTGAGTACACAGTGAAAACGCAGAGCAAAGAGAGAATATTCGAGAGGACACAACGACAGAATGCCGCTTTGGGAAAATTACCGTGCTGGGCGATTAGATCGCTCAACACAGGCGTTGATAGCATACTAGCCAATACGGACTAGGTCTCATTTTCCCGCAATCCAAGACGACTAGCGTTGTATCTTGGAATGGCGCTCATTTTTTTATGAACTCCTCCTCGCCGTGTCCGGCGGCAATGGACGAGAACTGCACGTAGCCCCACATCTCGGGGACATGCATGTTGATAACACCCTGCGGCGACCACACCCAGTTGTCGCACGGCACGCCTTCGCGGCGCAAATAGCCGCCCTTGTAGTAGTCGAACTCCCACTCGACACGCGAAAAGTTGACGCGCCACTGATCGCCGGCCTTGGGCGGACAGTCGCAGCCGGCATACTCGCTCATGGCCGTCCAGGGAATGGCCACTTCGACGCTCCAGCCGCGATCGACGTCATCGGCGCAGTTGAGCGTACCGTCGATTTGCACGGCGTGCTTAATACCTTCAAAATCCCAATCGTGATCGGCTTTGCCGCCCTTGTTGTACGCTTTGGGCAGGTAGAGATCCCAGGCGGCATTGAGTGGATTCATTTCGAATTCCATGTAGTGTTCGCCGTCGCCGTCGGGATCAATGAAAATTTCGAAGTCATTGTCGTTGCAGATAACGGAATCGCGCTTGGTCAGCGTGCCCCAAACATGGGGCTCTTCCATATCGGCGGCAAAGTAGAAGTAGTCGTCGTCCCAGAGCATTATGGCACGCGTGGCGAAGCGCGGTAGCGGTTTGGCATCGCCTTCGATATCGACGAAGAGGTCGGTCCAAGGTGCGCTTTTCCAAGGACCGTCGTTGAGGTGACCGTCTACGGCGATTGGCGTAGAGGCGCGATAGGCTACGTAGGTTTTGGGTGTGATATCAGTCATGAGTTAGCCTCTCGATTAGTGAGTGCTGCGCTTGATCGCTGCGGATCATCTGACGTTCCGTCTCAAAACTCCCAAGATGCCCAACACTGTGAGAAATATAAATACGCTGCAGCAGCATCTGGAGCAAGTCGATCTCCCTTTTTCCCGTTAGCGGCTGGACCTGCTATGCAATCTGTTATGTGCGCTGAGGCAGGTCCCTGCGGTAATTTGCCGTCGATGAGGTGTGGTGGCCGGCCTTGGCTGGGTGCGGTGCCAAGTGATTCGGCATCGATGTGCAGCTATCTGAGCGGGGTTGGTTTAGCGCCGATCCTCCGGCCA
>CAZFMY010000074.1:0-10443 GCA_964520345.1 uncultured Gemmatimonadaceae bacterium
ATGCATCTGGATTCGCTGGCACTGGAAATTTCGCCGCTGCTGGCTGAGAGCTTAGTGGGCGAAGTGGCTGTCGCGGACGATTTGCATCCCCAGGACAACTTGGCTCAGTTGGTAGCCGGCGTTCCAACGGAGTTGGTCTGCGATATAGCAGCGGTTTTCAGCGAGCAAGATCAAGGCGGTTTTGACGCCATACGGGTTTCTCTACCGGGCCAGGGCTCATTCGGAGGCCTGGAGATGGATGATCCCTTCCACGCCACAGCACCCGATAGTGTGGTCCAACAGCCCGATGGATTCGTGGTCTATCTGCCGCAGCCAGTGCACCCGAGCGGCTCTAAGCAGCTAAGGATCCGGTTTCAGACCACACTCTACAGCGCTGCCGGAGAGTTGGGCATCGAAGTATTTTCAAGGGCTGCACCAGACGCCAACCAGATGGTGGTGGGCGGCGATGCGAGCACAGAGATAACCTCGAACCAGTTGCGGATGGTGGCCGCTAGTTCGATGCCGCGAGGGTCCCTAGCGGAAATGATAGTTGAGCCCGCGGCATTCACACCGCAGGGAGATGGGGTCAACGATAAGGTGCATATAGGTTACACACTGTTTAAAATACTCGGAAAAGTCGAGGTAGAGGTGGCGATTCTCCGTTTGCACGGGCAACTCGTCCAGCGCTCAAAATATCGCGGGCAGAAGGCCGGGCGTCATACAGTAGCGTGGGATGGTCGAGACCAAGTGGGGCAGCTGGTTGGGCCAGGTTTGTATTTAGTCAAGCTGAGTTTCTGCAGCGATACACAGTGCGAGAATCTGATCCGAACGGTTGCAGTGGTCTATTGAAGATCTAGAACTCCGAGCAGACCTTCTACCGTTGGAAAAAGAAATACGGCGACATGGACTTAGCCGATGCCAAACGGCTGAAGGCGTTGGAAAAAGAAAACGCCGAGTTAAAGAAAATTCTCGCCGAATCAATGCAGGAAAATCGGGTACTCGAAGAGGTCAATTCAAAAAAATTCCGCAGCGATAATGGCTCTGAGTTTATCGCCACCAAAGTCCAGGCCTGGCTGAAAGATCACCACATCAAGCCCATCTATATCGATGCGGGTCTCCTGACCCCCGGTGTGGAAAAAAATAGGGTAATGGAGTCGACGAGTTCGAGACCAGCAGATCTTGTGGGAGAGGCAGGAAGCCTGCTCCTAGCTGAAGACCTCGTCGCGTTCGTGCCACTTTCCCTGGCTGGCCTCCTGCTTGGCGCGGTGTTCGTGGATCTTGTCGTCCAGGGCCTGCTCGACGGCCTTTGTTATCGCTGCTGCGGCCTCGATGCGCGAGAGATACACGTAGTGCGCCCCGGCTTCGTACAGTTGCAGGCTCTCCTCGAGGCTGAGCGAGTTGGCAATGATCACCGCCTCCGGGTTGATGTGGTGCAGGGCCTCCACGATCTTCAGGTTGGTAGTGCCCTTGAGCATGTCGTCCTGGATGCTGCACACGATGACCCGGGCCTTGTCCACGCCGGCGTGGTGCAGGGTCTCGGCGTTGGCCAGGTCGCCGTAGCGCACTGTGGGGCCGTGGGCGGCGATCTTCTCGTGGATGCCCACGTTGAAGTCGATCACCAGGATCCTGGACATCAGTTCGGGGTGGTGTTCTTTGAGATTGTGGAGCACGGAGGAGGCGACGCGGTGGAAGCCGAGGAGTGCCACGCTGTACGACTCTTCTTCGTCGGCCTCGGCCTCGGGCGGCGTCTTGAAGCCGATCGCTGAGAGCAGCGGGGCCAGCCGGTCGTGGATCGCGTCGGCCTTTTTGTAGAGCATGGGGGAGAGCAGCGCGGTGATGATGAAGGCGAAGATGATCACGCTGTTGAGCTCGGAGCTGATGTGGCCGAACCCGAGCCCGGCGTACGCGATCACCAGCGTGAATTCCGAGACCTGGGCCAGGCGCGTGGAGCTCACCATTGCGTTGCGACGGTCGAGACCCGTCCAGTAAAGCAAAGGGAAGAACAGCAGGTAGCGGGCCGCGAGTGCCAGAGCGCTGAAGACGACGGCCATGATGAGTACCGTGAAGCCGTCGGGTAGCGGGATGCCCATGCCGAGCCCGACGAAGAACAGCGTCACGAAGAAGTCTTTCACGATGCCGACTTTGGCCAGTACGTCGGTGCTGTAGGGCAGGCTGGCGATGCTGGCGCCGGCGATCAGCGCACCCATGCTGGAGCCCACCGAGAGGTGCAGGTTGAACCCGAAGACAGCCTCGGTGAAGGTGTCGATGTTGCCGCCGACGAAAACGATGGCGAAGCACCAGGCGATGGCCGCTACCAGCATCAATTCGGGCATCTTGGCGATCCACTTGAATCCGATGGGCAGCAGGTACTTGGCGAAGGTAACGCTGAGCGCAATTAGGATCGCGATGCCGAGGAAGGAGAGCAGGATCGGCACGATCTCGGGTTTGGCGAAATTGGGCTGGATCGCGATCACCACGATGGCCCATATGTCCTGGAAGACCAGCATCCCGAGCGATATTCGGCCCGTGGTGGTGTCCATTTGGAAGTTTTCCTGGAACAATTTGACCACCAGCAGCGTGGAGGAGGCGGCCATCACGAAGCCGATGTAGAGCGGCACGTAGCTCGTTTCTCCCGTGCCGTCGCCTAACAGCGATCCACCCACGCCGGCCCAGATCAGCAACTTGCACATACCAAAGCCGAAGGCGACGCAGAGCGGAAACTGGAGCAGCCCGGAGATGATCAGCGTCTTGCCGCTGGCCAGCAGCTTGCTGATGTCGATCTCGAGGCCGATGAGGAAGAGCAATAGAACCAGACCGAGCTGGGCGATAGTGTCGATGTTCCCCGCGTCGGTGACCACATGCGCCCCCACCGGGCCGACGATTACGCCTCCCAGCAGGAAGGCCGCGATCGTGGGGATCTGCAGCCGGGTGAAGAACACGCACAGGACGCCGGCGACGAGGATACAGAATCCGATGTCGTGCACCAGCGATGGGAGCGCACCGCCTCCGGCGAACGCCGTTGAGGGTAGCAGCAGGGTAATGAAAAGCGTGGGTACGAGAATCCACACAGACTTGATCATCTTGACGATCCAGGGTTTTCGGGTGTTAGGGTAATTTGATGCGCCGTGAACGCAAATATTCCGCTCGATTGCCGGGAAAAAGTAGCAATAGCCTGCTGAATTGTCAACGCGAGATCGTGCGTTCAACTTTCAAGTGCACCTTAGGTGGTGCGAGAAAAAAACAAAGGTCAATCGGTATATTTCTTTTGTCGTTTCACTTGTCCCACGCGGAGGAGCATATGAAGGAATATAGCCCGTTGATCCTGCCGCAAGGACACGCAATATCCGCGTTGCACAAAGACGACCACGGTTCCATCCTTATTGTGTTTGGGAACGTGGACTCAGCGAAAATACACCTGCACCGTTTGGCCTTAGGAAGTTGTTTTAATTCCCTTACACTATCTCACTTCCGCCACCCGTACCACCCGATCGACCCCGTACGGATACCCTGTTGCCTCGACGCAAAACAACCCACCCTCCTGGGTGAAGCGCAACTCCTCGCCGTTGTCGATCCATCGTACGGAACTAACCTTGCGCTCGAAGTCGGTGAAGCCGCGCGGACCAGCGCCACCGCCACCCAGGGTTACGTGCGCATCTCCACCAGTGGACAGATGGTGGATGAAAAGATAGACGCACTCGTCGGTCTCGAGCGCAAAGTCCGCGCCGGTGCCCTTGATCCCGGCCGGTTTGGCGTCGTAAATGGCTTCCGGGTGGGTAGCGATCCACTCGCCGACGCGGCGCAGTGCTGCCGACTCGTAGTCGGGAATGCGGCCGGAGGCGGTGGGACCGACGTTCAAAAGATAATTGGCGCCGACTTTGCGGCAGGCGCAGAGATGGCCGATGAGCTCGGCAGGCGACATGTAGTTGAAATCCTCGGCGCCGATGCCCCAGTGGCGGTTCATGGTTTGGCACATCTCAGCGGCGACATATTTTTCCATGCCCTTGCGGTCCATTGGTGTGGGACGGCCCTGCTCGAAAGTGACGCTGTCGATCTCGCGATGGCCGGTGGTGCCTAAGGCTCTCAAACCCGTGTTGTTGACGATCATCGCCTCGGGCTGATGCTTGCGGATGATGCCGTAGAGGCGATCCTCCTTCCAGTCCGCGTCGGGTTTGCTCCAGTTGCCGTCGAACCACAGGCCTCCTAGCTCGCCGTAGTTCGTGCATAACACCTCAACCGATTGATGCAGATAGTCGAGATAGGCGTCGAAGTCGTCGTTGAAGCTGGGCTGGTACCAATCCAGTGTCGTGTGGTAGAAGTGTGGGGCGATGCCCTCGATGCGGCAGCCCGCGATCAGTTCGGCGACCAGGTCGCGACCAGCAGCCGAGTGCGGAGCGTCGTGGTCGGATAGCCCTTTGGTATCGTAGAGAGAAAAACCGTCGTGGTGGCGGCTGGTCAGGGTGATGTACTTCATGCCGGCGGCTTTGGCAAGCTGAGCAATCTTATGGCCGTCGAACTCCTCGGCGGAGAACTTCTCCTTGAGCTGGGCGTATTCGTCCATCGGTACTTTGCGCAGGTGCTGGACCCATTCGCCCTGTCCCAGCTGGGCGTAGAGACCCCAGTGGATGAACATGCCGTAGCCCATATTTTCGAAGCGGGCGATTCGGGGCAAGGGAGTTGGGATGGCCATGGGGAGATCCTTTCGCAATGTCTTTCGCGTGGCTTCTTATCGCAGTTAAGTTATAGGGATTTCAAGGAGATTCCCACATCGCCCTGGGTCCGGGTAGCGGCTTTAGAAAATGTACGGAATGGAGTTTGGGCGTTGAGCAGGACAGCCGCACACCGATTTTTCGATCCACCTGGCGGACAAAACTCTTTCTCCGACCAGGTCGGCCTGAGTGGGGTATTTATTTGCCGATCGCTTGTTCGTTGGCGATGAAGGACGCCACCTCCGAAACGGGCGCTATCCACACGCCATTATCGGGTTCCTGCACGTAGGCCAATAGTTCCCTCAGCATCCCCAGGTCCGTGCCCCACCGAGTGGAATCGCCAATACTGTGTCCCGCCAGGACCAACCAGGTTTCGCTGCGTTTCGTGCGTTCGATCAGGCGACGTATGGTGTTGAAATCTTCACCATCCATTCGCATGGCCATCACCTGGGCGGGATCGAAGTGGTCTGGTGCGTTCGAGGTCTCATCCAACCAGCGTCGCCCGGTCTGGAAGAGTTCGGCGATCAAAGGAACGTAGCTCTTAGTATTAATGCCACGCCCGACATAGGTCTGACCGCAAGGATAGGCAAAGCTGACGGGGCGAACACCCAGCAGTTCTTCGATCTCATCATTCGCCTGCAACACCTCAGTGCGCATCCGATCTAGATCGTAGGACTCTAGCACGACATCGTCGTACCTAACCCAGGCAAAATTTCCCGTGCACGGGTGTCCGATCGTATGGTTGCCGAACTCGTGTCCCGAAGTGGCAGCCTTCTTCCAAAGCTCCAGCTCTTCCAACAGATTCTCCGGCTGCGCATAGAACGTCACCTTGACACCGAAGGAGTCGAGCACGGGTACCCCTTCGGTAACCTGGCTCGAGCGGCCATCATCGAAGGTTAGACTGAGAGCCATTTTCGCACCGTTTGGCCAGGGAAATCCAGATGGGTCTAAGTGTCGTTGCGATCGCGGGCGTTTATTGGGTTGTTGCGCAGAGGCGTAGGAAGCGATCACCAAGACGAGGAGCAACACCACTATTCGACTCCCTGCGCTGCGCAAACACATCAGGATCAGAGGAAGACGATTAAAACCGCGAGGTGCAGTATTCATGTATGGCTCCCGTTTACCGGTATCTCACATATGGTAATGATCGCGTTGCGATTGAACTCTATTCTCTCTGAGGATAAGGAAGGATCCCCGACCGAGCAACTTTGAGCGAAATCCGCAGCACCGACTCATCCAACCACAGCGCTCGATCACAGGTCGACCAGTTTCACGCGATACACACTTTTCGGCTTGACCGAGGGCTGACGCCCAGATACTTTACTCACCACAGGTTCTTTGGGAGGAGATAGACGTGTTTCTTGTAGGAAATCACGAACTAATCTAACTGAAGAGCCTGACTCGTTTCGAGATGCTAACCGGTTTTCATGCAACAAAGCCGAAGTAGAACAACTCGATCACTCAAATCTCACCATGCGCGATCTGGATGCCACCTGCGGATTTTATACACAGGTGCTGGGAATGCGCGAGTGGATCTCTGATCGTGGAGGCAGAGCGCTGGCTTTTGGTGGATAAGAGATTGACCTATGCCTCCACGGTCAGGAAACCGAATTGAGTTCGCTGCAACCTACGCCCGGCGCCACCGACCTCTGCTTTATCACCAAGAGCGACTATCACGCGTGGCCTACCACCTGTGCTGCAACGGAGTCTCCGTAGAGCGGGCGGGCGCGGTCCCATCCCATCGATTTATTTCCGCGATCCAGATGCCAACTTCATCGAATTGTCCAACTACCTTATGAGCGAGTATAAACCGTGAAACCACATCCTCCCTACCCGGAAGAAAACCTCAAACACTACACGTGCTACCGCGCCGTCGGCCCCATCCTCGTCGATGGTCGTCTCGATGAGGAGAGCTGGCAAAAAGCACCTCGATCACCGCGCTTTGAAGATCTCGAAGAGCCGGGGCGACCAGCCCTATTCGACACGCAGGCGGCTATGCTGTGGGACGACGAACACCTCTACGTCGGCTTCTGGGTCGAAGAGCCGGATATCCGCGCAACCCTGACCGAACGCGACTCTATGATCTGCCGCGAAAACGACGTGGAGATCTTTATCGCCGGACAGGATGCCTATTACGAATTCGAGCTCAATGCCTTGGGCACGATTATGGAGCGCTTCTACATTTGGCAGGACAACTATATAGAGGCTGGATACGCAGACCTCCCAGAGTTCGCACTCATCGATAATGGGATTGTCGATACGCTCGGCGGTGTGTGGAGCGGTCACAAATCGGCGCGCGGACGCCGCTGGTGCTTTCGCTCCTGGGACATGCCCGGACTGCAGTGGGCCGTGCACTTGGACGGCACAATCAACGATAGCAGCGACCTAGACCGCGGTTGGTTCGCCGAAATTGCCTTCCCCTGGCAGGGCCTCAAACACCTGGCGGGTGGTCGCTCACTGCCAGCTAAAGAAGGCGATGTATGGCGCATGGACGTGTCGCGCTTCCAGTGGATTGAAGAGGGCGGCAGTCGCACCTGTCCCGGCTGGGCATGGAACAGCCACGGCGTATACGATTCGCACACGCCCGAACGATTTACCTATATCCATTTCAGCGAAAAAAGCGTCGACGAGGTCCAGGCATGACACAGCCATTCCTATGTAAGCGCATCTCCGAGCAACTAACGATTGATGGTGACCTTGACAAAACGGCGTGGAGCGGTGCTCTGCGTACCTCGCGCTTCGGCGCGATAGACAACGGCGACCTCGGCTTTTTTGACACGCGTACTGCGCTGCTGTGGGACGAGCGTGCCCTCTACGCGGCGTTCTGGGTCGAAGAGCGCGACGTCTATTGCACGCGCAGCGAACGAACGGGACTCACCTGGTCGGAAAATACCGTCGAACTCTACATAGCCGGCCCCGACGCCTATTACACGCTGGCGGTTGCGCCGGACGGTCGACGCTCGGAGATGTTTTTCATCTGGAAAGATGCCTATTCGCGTGGCAGTCGCTACGATGTGCCCGAGTTTGACCTGGCGGTGCACAAACCCATGGTCTTTGGCGGCGATGGCGGCCCGCACCACGAGCGCGGTATGCGCTGGGGGTTTTTCGACTGGACCTTTCCGGGTCTACAGGTTGCCATACAAATCGACGGCACGATCGACCAGCGCCGCGACATCGACCGCGGCTGGCAGGTGGAGATTGCCCTACCGTGGGACGGCCTGTCGCGCCTGCTCGACGGCCCGCTGCCCCCGGCGCCAAGTGCCTCGCTGTCGATTGCCTGCGCGCGCTGTCAAATGATTGAGCACCGCGCCGCGTCTTTTCCCGCCATATGGACACCGGCTCCCATGCCGGCAGGTGGGCTGCACATACCAGAAACCTACCCGCAGTGGGCGCTGGCCGACTGAGTACACACGGCACGCCTCGATAGAAACTGCTAGCATCGAGCTTGACCAGATCCCTAAAAGTAAAAGGCCCTTCATAATTCCTCTATATGAGTATCCCCTCGGGAGACAGATATGAGTGTAGATATGTTGCCTTCTTCCAGCCTGATCAAGGTCGGCGTCCTGACCTGCCATCCTACCACCGGGCATATCCGTCCGGCCTGGGCGGCGGTGGTCAATCCCCTAGACGGCAACCCGCGCCGCACCGGCATGGTGATGAGCCACGTTTGGGACGGCGAACCGGGCCAAGCCGAGGATTTCTCCGCCCAGTACGGTGCCGAGGTGGTAGAGAATTACTGGGACATGGTGGGCAAGGTGGACGGCATCATCATCGGCGACCACAATGAACTCTTTCTGTTCAAAGATCTGGCGAGGCCCTATATCGAAGCCGGCGTGCCCATTTTTATCAATCGTCCCTTTGCTTTCTCCCTGGCCGATGCCCGCGAGATCCTCGAGCTGGCGGAGAAATGCGCCACGCCGTTGATGAGCGGCTCTTCCTTCGCTTTTGTCAAAGAGGTGGGAATAATACGCCAGAAGGTGGAGGAGGCGCAGCAATTCCGCGGTTACCTGATGGACAACGGCACTTCCGAATATGCCTGGCACGGAATCCACGGCCTGTGGATGGCCCATGCTGCTATGGGGGGGGGCGTGCGCCGGGTCGCGCATCTGTGCGCCGACCGCAGCGATCCAAATGCCGTGGGCACCATCATACTGGAACACGAGGGTCGCAACGGCGGAGCCCCGTTTTATGGCTGCATTCAACCCACCGGCAAGCAAGCCTGGATGCGCGTCTATACCGAGGACGGTGCTTTCGAGCAGGCCCTCATGCCCGAGGACTCGGCGTGGAACCGGGACACTTTTCTGTGGCTGCCCATGCTGCTCAAGATTCAGGACATGTTCCAGTACGGGCGCATGCCGGAGTCCTACGCGGATATATACGAGAAGGTGAATATATTCCTGGCCGGCTTTAAGTCGCACATCGAATACAACGGGGCACCGGTGGCGCTGGACGAGGTGGGCGATTGGATCGCTCCGCGCATCGTGAAAACCCGTTATGAGGGATTGAAAATGCTTGGGGCCGCCGCTGTCACTTGATCCGCAGATCACTATGCCATGGCAGATATAAACGAGAAATATGCGGGAATTATATGAGCATTTGTTGAGCCAATACAGAATTTTTGATTCGGGGGTGAATGTTGCACTTGGTGGAGGGCGAGCTAACCATTATGGATATCGGGGAGGTATATGAGCGAGCTGATCTGGCGTGACGATGGTGCAACGCAAGCTGATATCACATTGCCCCATGGCGAGCTGACAAATCTGGGCAACGCCCTGACCGTCAGCGCCTGGGTCCACAACTCGGCCAGCCAGGCTGAAGCGATGCAACCGCTGGTCTCCAAATGGAAACCGCACTGCTCCTTCGATGCCTTCAGCGCCTTTGATGCGGGCACCACAGATGGGTTGAGTACCAAGGGTTTTTACGGCGCAGTCTTCGACGGACAATACATCTATTTCTGCCCGATCCGCAGCCGCGAAGAGCGCTCCTCCGTCCATGGTTGCGTGCTGCGCTACAACACCCATTTGGATTTTCACGACCGCGGGGCGTATGCCGCATATGACGCGGGACAGACCGACGGGCTGCACACCGCCGGGTTCTACGGCAGCGCCTTCGACGGGCGCTATATCTATTTTATCCCTCGTGATGACGGCCGAGTCCACCACAGCCGCTTCCTGCGCTACGATACACGTGCGGAGTTTAAAAGCCCGGCGAGTTGGGCAGCCTTTGATGCTGATCATGCCCACTCCTTTCAAGGAGCCGCCTTTGACGGTCGCTACATCTATTGTTGTCCTGGGTACGCTAATCCGACACCTGGTGCACCCTTTAGCGATGCCGCAGAGAGCGGAGTTGTCATGCGTCTCGACACCGCCGCCGAGTTTCGTGACCCCGCCACTTACCGCACCTTTGACGCTCAGTCGCTAGATCCCCGAGCCGTTTGTTTTGACGGTGCGGCCTTTGATGGTCGATACGTCTACTTTGTGCCCCTGCATGCAAACACGGCACTGTGCTACGATACCCAGGCAGACTTCGACGATGCGGAAAGTTGGCAGGTCTACGACGCCGGTAGTGCCGTTGGCATGGGACCCAGCGTCGGAGCCGTGTACGATGGCCAGTTCCTCTACTTCGTCCCTTTCGGCCACGGTAAAGTGGTTCGCTATGATACTCGAGGCACCTTTACTGGGCGCGCCCATTGGAGTGTCCATGATGCCGCCACGACGCCGGGCCTGGAAGCGGCCGGCTTCAAAGGCGGTTTCTTCGA
>CAZFMY010000074.1:10543-31766 GCA_964520345.1 uncultured Gemmatimonadaceae bacterium
GGCCACAACGGTGGGCTTTGCGCCGCAGTCCCCGGTGCCAGCTTCATCATCAACACTAGCGCCGGGCCCTTTGGCGTCAGCGCCCACAGCGTTGCGGAGCCCGGTTGGCACCACATCGCCGGTGTCTACGATGGTCGGAGCATCAAGCTCTTTGTAGATGGCAGGTCAGTAGGTGAACGAGCGGCGGAGGGAACCATCCAGCAGAACGACACAGAGATCACCATCGGCCACATCGCCGGCGCGGCGCGCTTCCGAGGTGCGATCCGGGAAGTGCGGATCAGCGCTGTGGCTCGCAATGAGCAATGGGTCAGATGCTATTACGAGACATTGGCTGAGAGCAAAGGATAAATGAGGTATTTCCCTTCTGCTTCTTCTGGCCAACGCAACACCAGGATCTACACGATGGGGTGTTGTTCGTTCTGAATGGGCAGGAAAGGTGCGCACATAAAAAGCGAACTCAGATAGGCCAGTCGTTTTCCGGCCGCGCTAATCTGCACCATCGTCTCGTCTTTTTGCCGCGCCAAGAGCCGATGCTGCGGTGCCAGGTTAAATTGGAAATGGCTCTTAAATTTCCTATCCTTTTCCAGCCAAGGCCAAATATCTCGTACTGGCCGCCGAGCTTTTGTGGTTGATTGGTAGACGCTGGTTTCAATCGGCAGTACTGGAACGAGTGGAATCGCTATACGGTGGCGCGCGAAATCGCGGCGGGGAGTTTGGAGCGAATTTTCGAACGGCATAGACAATTTAAATGGGAGAAGGAAGATGAAAGTGGCTGTGTTTGGGGCTGCCGGGTGGTTGGGTCGGGCGTTTTTGAGCAATGTCAGCGGTCGGTATGAGGTGCGGGCATGTGATCTGGGGCCGCAGGCCTGGGAGGCGTGGGCGGAGATCGACGGAGAATGGGACGAGGGCGAGAAGGTGTACGGGGATATTGCCGACTACGAAGTCGTGGAGCGAATGCTGGATGGGGTGGATGCGGTACTGCACATGATTCTCTACTCGGCGAGGGGGGCTGAGGGGGCGAACGACGACAAACCCTGGCTTACTTATTTGAAGGGGTTGTGGAATGTACTGGAGGCGGCACAGCAGCGCGGTATTCGCCGCGTGGTGCACCTGGGATCGTGCCAGACCATACATCCCGATGGAGTTTTCTTTTCTTCGGAAGTACGGCGGCCCGATGCCAGCCAGTATGCGGTGTGCAAGCGCTTGCAAGAGGAGATGTGTCGTCAGTTCTACGACGGCTGTGGACTGTCGACGATTGTGCTGCGGCCCGACTATATTGTCGACACGCGGATTGGTCTGGGGCGGGGGCGTGAGAAATTGGGGCAAATTAGTACCGGCTGGGTGTGCCGCCACGACCTGGCCGAGGCCTGCCGTCTGGCGCTGGAGACCGAGGCGGTGGAGTTTGATGTCTTGCACGTGGTGGGGCCGCCCGAGGCCGAGGACCATTGCAATGTGGGGCGCACGCGCGAGGTCCTGGGGTTGGAGTTTAAAGGCGAGTACGACAAATATCGCTGAAGGGAGCGGTTCGCAGGGGGTCTAGGCGTGCAATTAACGGATGTGAGAGCTCAAATATTCACACTGGCAAGCGCTAATCTCCCTGCGTAGGGCGCGCTTAGAGAAGCCGTCGGCGACGAAATGATACTCGTGCTAGAGCCTTCGGTAAAAGACCACCAGTCGCCCTTTCTGGCAAGCAGGTAATGCTCTGGATCGAGCTGCCCGCACCGCACTTTCGGGGTGAAAAATACAGGGCCGAGCTGGGTGATGGCGGGCCCTTGGAGGAGTCTTAAAGGAGTCTTAAAGGAGTCTTAAAATGGTTCAAATGACAGACCTCAACACGACCGATATCATCGATGCCATTCGCCTCGGTTGTCAGTCCATGGGGCGCGTGTTTGACCCCGATGACGACAACCTGCCCTACTTCCGCGTCATCGTGCATCCCGAGGCCTATCTGGGCATGCCCATGCCCGATCACGTGCCGGGCCGCCATATCAATGCCCTGCTCAATGCCGCGGAGGTCGCCGGCGTTGAAGTGGACGAGGACGTCATCGACAAATATGCCGCTGCCAATTACCTCTCGCTCAGTGGGCCGGTGGCTCTGTCCCTGGGCCGCCGGGACTGCAAGGGAGGTTTAAAAACTTTCTATCCTCACCACGTACGCGAAACTTTTCACGCCCTCTACCCGCTGGTCCAGTACCGCAACTCAGAGCGGGCCCACAGTTGTGCCACAGCGTGTATCGATGCCGTCTTCGAATACTTCGACCTGGAGGGCGACTGGGACTACGACCGGCTCGAGCGCGAGCACGGTCTCCAGTGTCACCGGGACGGCACTTTTATCACCGGGGTGGCCCGTGCCATTGGTCCCCTGGTCAAGTACTACCGCGCCAGCGGCTACGGCCCCGCCCTTGAACTGGCCATCGCACTCAAGGAAAAGGCCCTGGCCGAGGTTTTTAAAGAAGACGGTTCTTACGATACGGAGGTTTTTGGCACCCATGCTCATTCCACGACCTGCACTTTGTCCTCTTTGGCGCAGCTGGCCGATTTGAGCGGTGATGCCGCCCTTTTACAGCGGGTAAAAGCCTTTTTCGACAGGGGTCTGTGGGAGATGCGCGACGAACTGGGCTGGTCTGTCGAGAATACCCGCCCTGCGGACGAACGTTCTGACGAGGGCGAGATGAACAACACCGGCGATATCCTGGAAACCGCCCTGATCCTGGGCCGTTGGGGTTATAGCGAGTGCTATCACGACGCCGAGCGCATTCTGCGCTGCCATTTGCTGCCCGCGCAGCTGCGGGATATCTCATTCGTGCGCGAGCCAGACGATCCCAAGGGCATCGATGGGCTGACAAACGTGGCCGCGCGCGTGCGCGGGTGCTTCGGTTTTCCCGCACCCTACGGTCACCAGCCCATCGGCAACCAGCGGATTCGTTTCAACACCGATGTGGTGGGCGGTACCGTGGGATCGCTGTGCGAGGCCCTCAGAGAAGTCGCCCGCTTTGAAAAGAGCGGCCACTGGGTCAACCTGCTTTTCGACCACGAAACCCCTTTTGTCAAAATCGAATCGCCCTACACCCATACAGCCCTGCGCATATGGGTGAAAAAACCGGCGCCGCTCTTCGTGCGCATCCCGCCCTGGGTCGATTGCAATGGCCTGCAGGTGGAGGGGTTGGAAAAAGCCCCGCACTGTGCCAAGGGCTACCTCGTGATTGCTGAACCGCCGGTTAATCGGCCCATCAAAATCGAATTTCCATTGGCGGTGCAGGAGATCGCGCTCAAGCACCAGGCGCGCACCATCCGCACGCGTCTGCGCGGCGATGCGGTTGAGGCGATGGAAAATTTTGGCGCCGATCTGACCTTCTTCGATCCGCTCTAGTCTTATCCACCTCCAATCAACGACTCGAACTAGCGCAGTCGCTTCCGCTCCCCGTCCGACATGCCGTCCCACTGGCTGCGCGGGATAGGCGTCTGGTCGTGCGCATCATTGCGCTGGAACCAGGCGCGCTGGCAGCTGATCACGGCGAAGGCGTTATTGCATGCCTCCATCAATGTTCGGGGCAGGTAGCCGGGCAGGATGGTGTAGCCGATCTCGCGTACTTCCCGTGCTTTGGCTTTGATCTCTATGGACATGGATTACTCGAGGATGATCACCAGGAGCCGACGAACTCTTCGACGGCGAATTCGCGTGGCATATAGACTTCGTCGTAGGCGCCGTTGAGTCCGGTTCGCAACGCGCGGTCGAGGGGGGCGAATCGCTGTTTGAGCATCGCTGTGTCTGCCGATTCGAAACGGCTGAATAAGTCCTCGGTTCGCCAGCGGTTGGAGGGATGGTCGAGGGTTGCCGCTTGATAGTCGGCGTCGGACGCTCGCTTTCCGCCGTCCAGTTCCGAGAGTACCCACAGCGCGTGCGCGTGCCGATGTATTTGCACGACGCACGCTATTTGCATTTCCGTGCCCGGATGAAGACGCGCTAATGCTTCGCAGAAGTGCGTTCTATCGCCGGCGATAATTGCGCGCAGTACTGATTCTATGGCGAGCCACTCGTCCGCAATGCGGCTTTCGCACTCGACGAAGTGTCTGGCCATAGCGTCGGGCAGGCGGTCGCAGAGGTCGGGTTTCCAAGTGGTGATGCGGCCGTAGGGTAGCACCGGACCTCCGAACGAGCGGTAGTTGAGATTGAATGTGCGGCGGTGCATATCGGCGTCCGCACTACCCGAGTGGACCATCGTGGCGTCGAAGGCGACGGCATCTCCCGAGCCGAGTTCGCAGACGATGGCTCCGGGCAGCGGGGAATCGCTCTGCATGCCGGGACGGTCGAATAACGCCTGCTCCTCTCTGTTGTTGGGACGGCGGTTGCTGCCCGGTACGACCCACAGGGAGTGGTCTTCGAAGAGGGGGATATTCCAGGTGATCGTGCCGCAGGCGTTGGCCTGGTGCTCGGCCTGCAGCCCGAGCATCGGCAGTGGAGCCGAAGGCCTGAGCACGCCGTCGCGATGCCACTGGAAGCGGTGGTCGAGTTTGTGTTTGGGCTGCTTGAAGAGCGTTGCCGAATTCAAGCCGACAGCGCTGGAGCGCATCAGCATCCGATTGATTGCGAGCAGGTGGTCGGATAGCAGCGGCTCGTAGAGGCGGTTGGTACGGTCGTCGACGAACTCGTAGAGTCCGGGGTGGGGAATGCGGTGGGTGTCCCAGCCGATGTTGAGGTTGCCGCGCGAGCGCTCCTCGGCCCGCGTCAGGAATAACTCGGCGTACGAGCGGAGCTCGTCCAATTGGCATCTGGGGATCGCGTTGCGGACGATGACGTAGCCGTCGTCGAGGAACGTTTGGGGGTCGGTTATGTCGGTGTTGTCCATTGTCATGTCGACTCTGGGTGAGCGTGCGAGGAAACAGGCGTGGATCCGACGGGGCGGCGGTGCTTTTGCTCCCCCAGGGTTGATTATTTAAAGTCGCATGGCTCTTGTATCCAATTTGCCGGCCTCAAAAACCTGCGTCACATCGACGAGCTGCTCGCCGTCCTTATCGACCCAGACACCGCACTCACCGCCGTTGGGGCTGACACCCACTTCCGTGGCGACGGTGCCATCCATGCGCAGTACGGGGTGGTCAAATCCGGACACTCGCCGCGCATGGCCTTCGATATAATGTCCTACGATCGTGCGGCGAAAGCGGTCCTCCGTCGTATTGGGCAAACTGCCGTGGACGATCTCTCCGTTAAAAAAAAGCACGTCGCCGGGTGAAAGCGGAATCGGAACCGGGGCCATTCCATCGGGCAGCGGGACGACGATATTGGTGAAGCTTTCGGCCTCATCGGCTGCGACGGGACAGATGAGGGGGATATTGTGCGTGCCTGGCACTACCTGCAAACAGCCATTGGCCGCATTGATTTCGTCAAGGGCCATCCAGGCGGCGATACTGGTCCCCGGCCGCGCCCGCAGGTAGTATTGGTCCTGGTGTAGTGCCTGTCCGCGTGCGCCCGGAGGCTTGAAATACGCCATCGTTTGGATGGCGTATGGCTCGCGACCTGAAATCGCGGTCAAACACTGGCGCAGGCGCTCGTGGAGCAGCCATTGCCGGCTGATCTCATCCCAACGGTGCATGTTGAATAAGCGCGGATACTGTCTCAAGGGATCATTCTCACCGGCGTCCCATTGATTGACTAAATCATTGGGATGGGGCCCTTCTGCGCTCAGCCGCATGTAGTGATCGCGGTAGGCGGTGGTTTCTTCGAGGGAGAACAAGTGCTTGGCAATGGCGAATCCCTCTCGTTGAAAATGGGCGCGCAACTCGGTCGTGTTCACTGTCATAGCTAGAATTCCACCTCGGTGGTGATAAAGTAATGGTCGTTGGGATAGCGCCCTTGGAAATCCCGGTCTTTGCCCGCTTGTTTTGTAGCCTCTGGCAGATTAAAGGTAATACCCAGACCCGAGATATCCCAAATATCGATGTGGCTGTTTACAACAATGGGGTCGGGTAGACCGTCGATGATATCGTCTTACCACTCTGGTTGATCGGTAGGGTACTCGAAGGCGATATGATCTTGGGGCAGCGCGGCCGAGACCTGGACCAGGGTGGACAAACCGATCAAGTCATCGCCAATTCCATGCCGGTCGGCGTACTCAGCAACCCGCTTAAGTGCGGCAAGGCCACCAATATCGGCTGGATCATGGCCAATAATGGTAAGGGTCTTGCTCTCGATTAACGCTCTGAAGTTGTGGCCCCGGTATCTTTGTTCGCCGGTGTGGATGGACGTCCCTCCTTGATGATGGAGATTTTTTTTCGGTCGCTCCTTCATTTTTTAGCCTTTTTGTCCGGATCTCCAGGCCGTATATTCCTGCAAAAACTGCGAGGAAAACTAGATGCCCAGATCCGTCAAACTGCTCGTCGCTCTCTTGATCGCCGCTCTGCCTGCTGGCGCCGCAGACCCCATCAGGATCGGTGTGCTCTACCCCACCTCCGGCAGCGGCGCGGTCTTCGGCACCCCCGCGGTGCTGGGCCACACCATGGCGGTCGACGAAATCAACGCCGCTGGGGGCGTGGACGGCAGGCTGCTGGTCAGCGTGGTGCGCGATACCAAGCTCAAACCGGCCGCCGCCGCCGCCGCCGCCAAGGAACTCATCACCAAAGAGGAGGTGCACGTTCTCGTCGGCGGACTCAGCTCGGCCGTGGGTCTGGCCATTTCCGAGGTGGCGCGCCAGGAGCGGATCGTCTATATCGCCACCATTCCCAAGACCATCCAGATGACCACCACCAAGCTGCACAAATACGTTTTTCGCACCGCGCCCAATACCGACACCGAAGGCAGGGGCCTGGCGCGTATAGTCGGCCAGGTACAAGCCCGCAAAATCTGCCAGATCCAGTTCGACTATGCCTATGGCCACGACCTGGCTGCCGGTTTTGTCAAAGCTCTGCCCGAAGAAGCGCCCGGCGCCGAGATCGTTCTCGATCTCAAGGCCAAGCTGGGCGCCACCGACTACAGTACCTACATCGCCCAGATCATGGCCTCCGAGTGCGAGTGCGTCGCCAGCGGTCTGTGGGGTGCCGCCTTTATCACCTTCGCGCAGCAGGCTCGTCCCTTCGGGCTCTTCGACAAAGCCAAATACATATCCGGCGGCGAGATCGCCTCGCACGAGATCGCCAGCAAGATGAAGGGCGACTACCCCGACAATGTTTGGAGCAATGCCTACGAGCTGTGGTATCACGCCCAGTCGCCTTTGCACAAGGGGTATCAGGAAAAGCTTGCTCAATTGCAGGGCAGACCCTACACCGACAGCTGGCCGGTGCTGTCCTATATCGGCGTCCAGTTTTTCGCCGCGGCCGCCAACAAGGCCGCCAGCACTGAGAGCGATTCGTTGGTGGCGGCGCTGGAAGGGCTGAGCATCGAGACGCCCGTGGGTCCGCGCCACATCGACGCGCAGACGCACCAGGCCAATACAGGCCAGTTCTGGGGGCCGATGCAGAAGGTCGAGGACTACGAGTTCCGCATCATGCGCCCGGTGACCTATATCCCGGGGGACTAGCGCGTGTTCGCCAATCCCGCCTTTCTCTTCACCCAGGTGCTCAACGCCTTCTCTCTGGGCATGAACCTCTTTCTCATCGCCGTCGGGCTCACCCTGATCTTCGGCGTCCTGCGCATCGTCAACTTCGCCCACGGCGCTTTCTTCATGCTGGGTGCCTATATCTGCTATTCCACCGTGCAGTGGGTCGGGGGCCGCGGCGTGGCCTTCTGGCTCGGGGTCGCTGCCGCCGGCGTGGTGCTGGCGCTCTTGGCCTGGGTCGTCGAACGCGGTCTGTTACGGCGGCTCTACGACCGCGACCCACTGACCCAGCTGCTCTTCACCTTCGCCCTCGTGCTGATTCTCGGCGATGCGGCCAAAATGGTCTGGGGCACGGAGCAGTACAGCGTGCCCTATCCCGCTGGTCTTGACCGCGCCGTCGATCTGGGCCTGGTCTTTTATCCGCGCTATCTGCTCTTTCTCTGCGCTGCCGGCCCCCTGGTGGCCCTGGGGCTGTGGTTTGTGCTGGCGCGCACGCGCTGGGGCCGCATCGTGCGCGCTGCCACTCAGGACCGCGAGATGCTCTCCGCCCTCGGCGTCGATGTGACCCGGGTTTACGCCGCCGTGTTCGCCGCCGGATCTGCCCTGGCCGGCATCGGTGGGGCACTGGCCGTCCCGCGTCTGGCGCTGAGCCCGGGGATGGACGCCACCCTGATCGTCGAGTGTTTCATCGTGGTCATCATCGGCGGCCTGGGCAGTCTGTGGGGCAGCTTCGTCGGGGCGTTGGCCCTGGGCTTCGTCACCGTCTTCGGTGCGGTGCTGCTGCCCGAATGGGAGATCGTGCTGACCTATCTGCTCATGCTCGCCGTGCTGCTGTGGCGCCCCTGGGGGCTGTGGGGACGTCCCGAGGCGGGAGCGGCGGAATGAGCCGAAGGCAGCGGGGTCTGGGTCTGGTCCTGGCCTTGGTCGCGCTGCTGTGCCTGCCGCTGTGGGGCTCGCGCTACCTGCTCGATCTGAGCACCGAAGTGGCCATCTTCGCTCTCTTCGCTCTCAGTCTCAATCTGCTGGTGGGATACGCTGGGGATGTCTCCTTCGGCCACGCCGCCTACTTCGCCATCGGCGCCTACGCCAACGCCATCTTGCTGACTAGTTATGAGTGGCCCCTGGCTCTGAGTCTGCCGGCGGCGGTTCTATTGAGCGCGACCGCCGCTCTCTTCATCGGCTATTTCTGCGTTCGTCTGAGCGCCATTTATTTCGCGATGCTGACCCTGGCCTTCGCGATGCTGGTGTGGTCGATCGCCTTCAAGTGGCGCGGGCTCACCGGCGGAGACGACGGTTTTATCGGCGTGCGGCTGCCGGCTTTTCTGGAGCACCGCACCGCCTTCTTCTATTTCACCCTTGCCGTGGTTCTGGTCAGCGCGGTGCTGTTGCGGCGCATCTGCCGCTCCGCCTTCGGCCACACCTTGCTGGCGCTGCGGGAAAACCGCCTGCGGGCGGAGTTCGTCGGCATCGACAGTCGCCGGGTGCGGCTGCTGGCCTTTGTCGTGGCCGGCGGTTTCGCCGGCGTGGCCGGTGGGCTATTCGCCCTCTACAACAGAGGCGTCTTTGTCGAATCGGCCTTCTGGACCGAGTCGGCGCGGGTGCTGATCATGGTGCTTCTGGGCGGCATGTATTCCTTCTTCGGGCCGGCCCTGGGCGCTGCCGTGCTCTACGTGCTGGAAGCGCTGATCAATCAATACACCGAATACTGGCCAGCTGTCCTGGGGCTGATCCTGCTGGGCATTCTGCTCTTTCTGCCCGAGGGCCTGGTGAGTTTGGGGCGCCGCTGGCGCACGCCGGGGGACGATTGAACCGTGCTGGAAGCCGAAAACCTGCACAAGCGCTTTGCTGGTTTCGTCGCCGTGGACGACCTGTCTCTGGTTTTGCGGCAGGGCGAGAGTCACGCGGTCATCGGCCCCAACGGCGCCGGCAAGACCACCCTTTTCAATCTTATCTCCGGTCACCTCAAGCCCGACGGGGGTCGCGTGCTCTTCGAGGGCCACTCCATTACCGGGCGGCCGCCGCATCGCATCGCCCGGCTGGGCCTGGCCCGCTCCTTCCAGCATATCAACATCTTTCCGCGCCTGAGCCTGCGTGCCAATGTCCAGGTCGCCCTCATCGCCCGCAACGGCCAGCACTTCGACCTGCTGCGGCATGGCGACCGTTTGCACCGGCAGCCAGCTGAGGAAGTGCTCGACCAGGTCGGTCTTGCTGCTGTGGCTGGAGAACCTGCCGGCACCCTGGCCTACGGTCAGCAGAAACAGCTCGAGCTGGCCATCGTTCTGGCCACCGGCCCGCGTCTTTTGCTGCTCGACGAACCCACGGCGGGCATGGCCCCGGCCGAGACGAGCGCCGCCATCCGCCTGATAAGCAGGCTCAAAGAGGAACACCGCCTGACGCTGCTCTTCACCGAACACGATATGCAGATGGTTTTTGATCTTGCCGAGCGGATCTCGGTGTTGCACCAGGGCCGGCTGATCGCCAGCGGTTCTCCGGAAGAGATCCGCCGCGACGAGCAGGTGCGCCGTATCTATCTGGGTAAGGGGGACTAAAGATGCTGCTCGAGGTGGAAAACCTGCATGCTGCTTACGGCTCCACTCAGGTCCTTTTCGGTATCGATCTGAAGGTTGGTAGTGGCGAAGTAGTCGCGCTGCTGGGACGCAATGGTGTGGGTAAGACTACCTGTATGCATTGCATCATGGGGTTGACCCGGCCACAGCGCGGTGCCGTGCGCTGGCGGGGCGAGGACATCGCTGGCGCGCCGCCCCACAAAATCGCCCGCAGCGGGATTGGTCTGGTGCCCCAGGAGCGGCGTATCTTCGCCGATCTCACCGTATGGGAAAATCTGGACATGGGGCGCGGACCCGGCACTGCCCCCGACTGGGAAGAGCATACGAACAGGCTCTTCCCCGAATTGGAGGATCTGGCCGACCGCCGCGGCGGCACCCTCAGTGGCGGCCAGCAGCAGCTGCTCAGTATCGCCCGCAGCCTGGTAGGCGGCTCCCGCCTGTTGCTGCTCGACGAGCCCTCCGAAGGGTTGGCTCCTCGGATGGTGGAACGTCTGGGCCAGCAGCTGGCCGAGCTGCGCCAGGAAGGCCTGTCGATGCTTTTGGCCGAGCAGAACCTCGACTTCGCCCTTGAGCTGAGCGACCGGGCCTATATCGTCGAAAAGGGAACCGTATGCTATTCGGGCAGCGCCGCCGAGTTGCGCGCCGACGAAGAGGCACAGCGGCGTTTTCTGACGCTGTGAAAACTATGCCCTTCCGGTCAGCTGGTTCCTGCGCTTGAGTCGAAATGGGAGCAAGATGCCGTAGGCTTCGCGCCCAATAAACCATTTTCGACCATTCTATTCAGCTAAAATAAGAGAAGCTCAGAGCAGGTAAATCACTGCCAATAAACCGGCGATAGACATTGTTATCGTATAGGGCAATGCCATCCAGACCATACGGGTATAAGACAATCTTATTACAGGTGCTAGCGCTGAAGTCAGAAGGAACAGAAATGCGGCCTGACCATTAGGGGTAGCGACGCTGGGGATATTGGTTCCCGTATTGATCGCGACCGCAAGCAGGTCGAATACCTCGCGGGTAATGCGGCCGTCATCTAGCGCTTGTTTCACTTCAGAAATGTAGACAGTAGCTACGAATACATTGTCACTTATCATCGAAAGTATACCGTTTGCCAGGTAAAACGATGAGATCTGCAACGTTCCTTCCAGACTCAAAACCCAGTGGATTACAGGGCTGAAAAGATGTTGGTCGTGAATAACCGCTACTACTGCAAAAAATACGACCAGCAACGAAGTGAAAGGGAGGGCCTCTTCAAAGGCATGTCCGAGCTTATGCTCTTCAGTAATGCCGTTAAGAGCAGTAGCCAGAACAATGATCATCAAACCAATGATGCCTACTTCCGCTACATGGAATCCCAACGCGAAGCAGAGCAATATCGCGGTCAGTCCTTGAATCCATAGCTTTGCGACATCCTGGGAGTTCCTTTTCTCGGTCTCGTAACGGTCATAGTCTTCAAGAGTTTCCCGCACAAATTGGGGCAATGCTCCACCAAATCCGAACCATTTGGTCTTTTCCAGAATCACACAGGTTATTAGTCCAACAACGAGTACGGGCATTGATACCGGAGCGACTTTCAAGAAAAACTCTACAAATTCCCACCCGGCTAATTTTGCGATGAGCAAATTTTGCGGTTCACCGACCAAAGTGCAAACACCGCCTAAAGCGGTGCCGATCGCCCCATGCATCATCAGGCCTCTTAAGAATGCTCTGAAATTCTCAAGATCGATGCGACGATCTTCCGGCAGGTCTTCATCGGTTCCAATCGTCACATCATGATCATCATCGTATCCCTTGCCCGAGGCGATCTTGTGGTAAACCAAATAAAATCCCTGAGCAACCGTGATTATAACCGCTGTTACCGTTAGGGCATCTAAGAAAGCCGATAAAATTGCGGCAACGAAGCAAAAAAGGAACGATAGCAAGGTCTTTGAGCGAACGGTCAGCAGGATTTTGGTAAAAGTAAAAAGCAGCAGTTCTTTCAAGAAATAAATTCCGGCAACCATAAACATCAGTAACATGATCACGGGGAAATTCATGAGGGTTTCCTCATATACTGTTTCGGGAGAGGTTAACCCGAGTATCACAGCCTCGATGGCCAAAAGTCCCCCCGGTTGCAACGGATAGCACTTCAAGGCCATCGCCAGACAAAAGATGAATTCCAGAATCAGGCACCAACCCGCTACGAAACGAGCCTGTTCGCCGTAGGATCCATATTGTCCGAGTAGAACAATTATTGGGTTGATTACTAAAAACCCTATGATGACCTTTTTGTACCAATCGGGTGATTGGCCTAAAAAATTTCGACCAAACGCATCCATTGTGATAGTCGCTGCCATTTCTGTTGTTTCTCCCTTTAAAATGGATCGTTAACGATCCGGGCATTTGGATACCAACCCCGGCATCCCAATTGTTCCAACGGTTCTCGATTACGTCCTAGTTCCCACCAGTCCGCGTTCAAGAGCCGATGCCTGACGACCAGCATAACTTGGAAGATGAGCTCTGAAGTTCCTGTACAATTTAATCACCTCCGCACGAGGAGCACGACGAACACGAAGAGCCACCGTCACTCGCGTCACCTCCAAAATCCAGCCATGAGGACCCAGTGCTCTCGCCTTCTGCTCCTGCGGCCATCGAGATCTCGTTGACTGCGTCCTCGTAGCCGTGCCCGCCGTGGAAACTCAGGTCGGTGCTTTCAGGCGTGGCAAACTCCTGTTCGGGGTCCATGGCCGCGCCTTCGCCGGCGTTAAAGCCCGCGTCACCCACGTCGTAGACCGGGTCGCCGTGGCCGTCTACTACGGTGACGTTGTGGTAATGGATGTGGTTGGCGTGTGAGATCGAAGACCACAGCCAAGCGTAGAGAAAAAAATTGTCGAAACCAGCGTAGCCATGGTAGATTGGCTGCGGCTGTGCCGCCGCTCGTCGCTCGTGCTCCATGTCGCTCATATGGCGTACCGGCTTGGACGGGCGGATGACGCGCGCCTGCCCTTCAGCATCGATGCTGTCGCAGCGGATAAAACCCGACAGTGCCTGCCGCAGACGCCCCACGAAGCTGTCGAAATGTCCCTGCTGTCTGAGCTGGAAGGCGTCGTAGCTATCTTGCGAAGCGAAGACACCCGCCAGTTTGTTCTCTATCGCCGCAGTGTCGCCGTCCTCGGTCTCGAAGTCTAGCGGCACGGCGTTGAGCGTCAGCTTGATTGGCGGTTGGCCTGGCGGATGGGTGCGGTGCACCTCGGCCTCGATGAGGTACTTGAATGTCTGATCGAGGTGCTCAACTACCAGGTAGAGTGCATCGAAGAGTTCGGACTCGTAATGATCGGTCTCTAGGCTGAAGCGGTCCATCGCCTCTTTGAGGTCGTCGGTGCGGCCCTCTTCGTCGAAGTAGAAATCCACCTCGTCTTTGCTCAAGCGCACGATATTTGTAACCCCCACCGAACGAAGAGCGCGGTTGAGTTGCTGCAGGATCGATACGGCGGTGAAGGTCTCCTGTTCTTCTTTGGCCGATAGGCGGCCAGCGGTCAGATGGAAGAGCAGGCGTCCGAAGGCGTGCGTTGGTCGTACCGGATTGAGCACGGTCTCTTGTGCAGGATCGATTTTTATGTCGGCGGAAAAGTACATGATCTTTTTCCTGGTTGAGGGTCTTACCCGAACGGGAATGCCACGCTCAGGCGGCCTCACAGGCGCCGCAGGGGCTTTCGGGCTCGTGCCAGAAACGCGCCGGCGGTGCGCCGAAATAGGCGCAGTAGATCTGCAGGGTCTCCCGGAACTGTCGGCGATTTTCACCCTCATCGCCGCCCGGCTCGTGGTGTATTATGCGACCGAAATGGCGCTGGCAAAACTCGGAGTAGGTACGGGTACACAGTATAAACTCGTGCCAGCCCCGATCCACCGTCTCCGACGGGGTCAGCTGTCCCTCGGTGGTGGCGATCAGCCCTAAGAAGCGCAGTACCTCAACCAGGAGCTCGGTACCGCACTCCCCGTCCACCACGTCGTCCAGCCGCTGTCCCAAGACCGGTTGCATCCGCAGCAGATCGCCGGCCAGGGCTGGATAGTCGAAAATCTCAGGGGACGGTTGGGATACCAGCATTAGTAGGCCTTCGTATAAGCGCTCCTTCTTCCGAACGCACACTCTCTTGGCACATAGCCAAAATTTAGCGTAATTGCCTGTCGCCGGTCAACCGCTCTTCATCATAGGAGCCAGTCCCGTGTTCTTCCAACGCCGCCTCTGGCACTTCGCCCTCATCGCCCTCTTAGCCCTGGTCGGCATTTGGATATATGCCTCGTCGCGGGTCGACTACCCCGCCACCGTGCGTTTGGGCGCCGGCGCCGGCGGTGGACGCTACGCCGCCCTGGCCGAAGCGCTGTCCCTCCGCCTGGCTCCCCTTCTGCACCAACGTTTCGGCGCTACTCTCGAAATTGTTTCAACTCAGGGGTCTCTAGAGAACATACGCCGCATCGACGAGGGATCGCTTCACCTGGCCTTCTACCAGGAGGGTGCCGCGCGTTCGGATAGCGCCCGCTCGGTGATCAACCTCGAGTACGAGTACCTCTACTGGATCGTACGGCGAGATACAGATATCCGCCACCTGGCCGATCTGGAGGGACGGCGGGTCAATCTAGGTCCCAAAGGCAGTGGTACCTACGCCCTCAGTCGTCGCCTGCTTGATTACTATCCCGTGGGCGACTTGACGCCGTCGTACTACGACTTCGAAGGGGCCGCCGCCCACCTGCCGCACGCGCTCGATGCGGCCTTCTTTGTCGCTGCTTTCCACGCTCCCGCCATCGTTGAACTCATGCAGCATGACGAGGTCGAACTGCGCCCCCTAACCTTTATCGCTGCCATGCGTCTGACTCACCCCTGGGCTACGGCGCGCACCATCCCGGCCATGAGTTTTCGCCGCGCGCCGCGTCCGATGCCGGCTGCCGACGTACCGACTCTGGCGGTCAAATCCTCGTTAATCGCCGGTCACAGGGTACCGCCGGCTCTGGTCGAGACTGTCATCGAGGCCATCCTTGAGACCCCCTTTGTACACGACAACAATCTGCTCTTCCTCAAAGATACCCAGACCACCGGCTTCGCCCACGGCAATACCCAGTTCCAGTTGCATCCTGGCTCTCAGGCTTATTTCCATCCCTGGGAGCCGACCATTCCCTCGGATTTCGTCGAATCGTGGAACGGCATCGTCGGCATGCTGGTACTGCTCTTCTCGGGCATCTATACCGCCGTCTCACATCTCAGCCGACGGCGTGAGAGAAGGCGGCAGGAAGATATGCTGGCACAGAAAAATGCTCTCGACGTCTACATTAAAGAAATCGAAGAGGTTAACGAAAACGTCAGCAAAACCGAATCAGTCGACGATCTGGTCGCCCTGCGTCGCCGGATCAACGCTATCAATCTGCGGGCCTCGGCCGATTATCGCGACGAGCGCTTTCGCTCGTCAGAGGATTTCTCGGCCTTTACGGCACAAGCGGGATTGGTACTGGCGCAGATCGTCGCCAAGATCCGTGAGGAGAACTCCTAAGGCTGTTGCGAATTGTAAATTTAAAGCGGATACTCTAGGTTGTGCTGGCGGTCAGGCATCGGCTCCAGAGCGCGTGCGGGTGGGGATTGAGGCGTAATAGAGCCGTGGGGTGGTCGGAGTGACGGCGGGGATGTCTGGGAATCCGTATTGAAAATACTCTCACCGAAAACGGTGGGAAATTCATGCCCTCAGATCGCTTCTCAATAGCATCCTGCAGTGTGTCCACCATTTTTATTCGGCCAGGGAATAGACTTCAAAGTCGTAAAAGCGGTTTATCCCCTCGCAACCTGTGATCCCAAAACGCATCTCAGCAGGAAGTCCCTCAATGCGGCAGCCAAACGACCGACCAGCAACGTCGAGCTGCAATTCTGGCCCGCACCGTAGCGCTTCCAACAGCTGCGATTCACCCGCCACCAAATCAAATCGCCACCACGCGGCCCTGCCCCATACGGGCACTCCATCTGCCCACGTGTGGTGCCAAATATTGATCCCCTCGTCGAAAAGCACGATCTCGACATGTTCGCGATACTCGGGGTGTCCGTCCTCATCGGCTCCGAGAGGCCCGGCCAATACGATCGAAGGTGCCATGCGAAAATCAAAAGATGCCGTGGTTCGCACTCGTACCTGACCACTGAGCGAATTGGCAAAAACCATGCTGCTATAGGTCTCACCGGCGCGGGGACCGAGCATTTCCTCCGCCGCAGCGCTGGCGGGCACGCAATTACTGATATGATCCCCGTGTTGGATCCAGCCACCGGCATGGTTCCAACGCGGGGATCTGACCTGCAGCCAATCCTTCGCCGCCCAGCCTCCCGGGTTAAAAGTGCACGCATAGATCCGGCTATACACCACGAGACTCGTCGTCGACGTTAGCGCCTAAGTGCGGCAGAGCAGTTGAGAGCTGGTTGACCATTTTCTGCATCTCGAAAACTTCCGTACGAAGATCGGCTTGAGATGGATCCGGCAATCCACAAAATATCTGGAAGTATTAATAATGGATCAATCTTCTCAGGTCAGTATCGGTACCGTTGGATCTGAAACACCAAAAGGCTGTAGATACTTCCTACGCTCTCAAGTTGCTACAACACGGTATAGATAATTCGTGGAATTTTTGATGACTAGAACCTGAAAGCGAGCAGTGATCCTTAGAGGACGATTGTTTCGATTGGTTTTATTGAGCTTAGTATTTTGCCAGCGCTTACAAATGATGACTATTATTTAAATACACTCTACCGGAGGCCCATATGTCCACTTTGAATACCGCTTCACAGACCCAATCCATATCCAGTACTCAGTTTAAGGATGAGCCATTGGGGCAGAAGACCAACGCTATTCGCTGGCTACAAAAGCAGGTAATGCGCAAATCGGCTGCTTTGCCGCGGGACTTTTCGACTAGAGAAATATGGGAGGGGTTTCGCGCCCAGATGCGTGCTGACTTACCACGTGTAATTGGTATTCCCGAATTTCCGCCGTTGGGAGAAAGCTTGATACGTGCCTGCCTTGATGTGGGTGAGGACGTTGTGGTGGAGCGCGTGGATGTGAATGTGGACGAAGACTACGCTATTCCATCGTTCGTATTTCGTCCGAAGACACCACCGGACCAGCTGATGCCGGCCGTGGTTTGGAATCCGGGATGGCCGGAAGACAAATGGAAGCCAGCTTATCAGGCATTCGCGGTGCGTATGGCGCGGCAGGGATATATCGTGCTCATTCCAGACCATGCACCGTTTGGCGAAACCTCTGATTTTGAAGATAAGGCCCAGCGGGGTATGACCTTGTTTATGGGCATGGGCGATGTGATCGGCATCAGTCAGTTGGCAATGCGGGCGGCAGAAACGATGCGGTGTGGCGAATATCTTCGCGCTCGTGCCGATATTGATCCTGGCCGTGTGGCTGTGGCCGGTTTGTGTCAGGGCGGGATGGACACCTGGCTCACCGCCGCGCTGGACGACGGTTTCTGCGCTGCTGCGCCGATTTGTTCGGCGACCACATTCACGATTCACATGGGCGAAATGTCTTCTTATTTCGCCAATTCAGATTCATCACCGTTTCCTTTCGGCATTCTGAATGTCTGTGATATCGAACACTTGCACGGCGCGATTGCGCCGCGCCCGCTCTTGGTGCGCGCCAACCTGCCGGATGAATGGTGGCCGGTCAGCGGCTTCGCCGATGTGGAAACGTTCACCCGAGGTATTTACCGGCTCTACGATGCCGAAGACCGAATAGACTTTCGTGCTGAGGTCCATGAGCACAATTTGACGGGTCCCTTCGCTGATACCCTGGAACAATTCCTACTGAGCTATGTGTAGTTCAGTACCTGATCCTGGGTACGGAATACAGGTACTGCGTGATCGTCTTTTGCCTCGATCTTGAGGTAGCGGTCTTCTTCCGTCCACGATGCCATATTGCTCTCATCCTCAGCGTTTGCTGTTGAAGTTCAGAATGAAAATTCCAGCAAATTGGCGTTCGCAAAGCCGAATTAGTTAGCCGTATCAATGCGCCAACCTAAGAAAAGCCCCCGTCTCATCCAAGCGGATGGCGGGGGCAGCGGCTACGTGATATAAGAGTGGAATATCAAGTATTTTTCATTCTTTTGCGGTGTCACTCGAAGCCGCAAGCCAGCTGACCCAGCCATTCGTGCCCGAATGGCTAAATTTGTGCTCGTTGCTTTGGTGGGTATTGGAAATCGATTTGTACGCCGTGAGACCATACGTGAATGAATGCGGGAGATTCTCGACTTCAGAACAGCAGAGGTGAGATGCATCAGCGGATTGACTACAGTATACGCAAGGCCCCAGTCTGATCCAAGCGGATGATGGAGGCGAATGGGTTGGTGTGAGCTATAGGTCTTCGACGATGTCGGTGGGTAGGCACTCGAGATCGCCACAGAGGTGGGCGAGCGCGTAGGGATCGATGCCTTCGGCGCCTTGATCGATGATTTTTCGGATGTGCTGATAGGTATGGGGGGTGAACTTAGATTTGCATTCTTCCAGCCGTCTTTCGATGTCTTTGCTCTTAAAGCGGAGCATACAGCTAATGAGGTCGTCGTTGTTCGATCGTCAATATAGCCTCCTCGGGTATACCGATAGTATACGTAAAGCTTCCGTCTTGTCCAAGCGGATGGTGGGGGCGGTTGTGTTTTGGGCGTGCGGCGATGCTGCGTGTCAGGCGGCATTTGGTGTGCTCTCAGTGCCATCAGGGTCGGGCGTGTACTCCAAAGTATAGCTGTGGTGTACGCTGGTTTGTCGGCGTCGACTAAAGGTGTCAGTGGGTTCGTCTGAGGCGGCAATGACGACCGTACCGAAGAAGTGTCGCGACAGCGTCGGTCAGCCTCGCTGGTCGGGCAGGCGTCGAGGTGACGCCAAGTCAATTGCGCGAAGGGCGGAGCCCGAAGCCGGGTACGGACGTGTTGTCTGAAGTGTGCTTCTGGGTATCAAATTCTCTCTATGGTATGGGCTATGGGCAAGTTTGACGATAGCAAGTCCACAGAGAGTGACCCCGCTGGTTAAATGGTGCAGATCTCTTTGAAGCGACCGCCGTACCGATACCTGTCGCGCCGTATCCATTACCACAATAGTACAGTCGCAAGCCACCTGCTTCAGAGATAACCGCCGGATACTCGACCATCTGGGATTCCCACTCCGAACTCGGGTCCGGCGCCAGCGACAGGTTCTCATCCCCCGATCCCCGGTGCCACTGGTAGCCATCCCCGCTCAGAGCCTCGGAGATCGAGTAGTAGCCCCAGCGCGTGCCAATGCCGCAATAGAGCATCCGGTAGATCTCCCCGTCCCGCCACACAAAGGGCGCTGCCACCGCAATGTCTTCATTGGCCACCTCCGGTCGCGGACGCATGACCAGTCGGTGGTCCGTCCAGTGTATGCCGTCGGTGCTGTGGCACACAGCGCAATGCTTCTCCTGATCGATGCGCACGTCCGGGTTTTTGCTGCCGACAGCTAGCGTGTAGTACATCCTGTACCGTATCTTACCGTCCGGCAGTACATCCTCCAGAATCGTACCGCCGCCGGCAATGCCCCGATTGTCAGGGAATTCCGCCGTCTGGTCGCCGGTAATCACCGGGCCCGGCCCGTGCTTGGAGAAATTCAGGCCATCGTTGCTGAGTGCCAGGCCGATGCCGGGGAAGGATTGCAGCCCCAAGTCCGTTCCCTCATGGCCGCTGTAATACATATGCCACTGGTCTCCGAAGCGGTGCACGCAGGGCAGCACGCACCACCGCGCGTCGAAGGCCCCTTTGCCTCCCACATCCAATAGTACTCCGTGCCGTTTGAAGCGTCCCGGTGTTTTGAGTGAGGCCGTCGCCAGACAGATGCGCTGGACGCCCGCGGTGTCTGCGCCGGAGTAATAGAGACGGTACTCATCGCCGACCGTAACCACAAACGGGTTCATGCACCGCGTGCTCTCATGCGGCAAATTCGCGTCGGGCGGCAAAACCGGGTTGGCCGGGTCGCGCTGCCAGTTGAAACGTGAGAACTCCATCATTTCCTCTCTCTAAATCTAACTCTAAAGACGAACGGTATTTCTTTGATTTGCTTCGCTAAATTCATCCCTCTATTTTTGCAACCATAGCAAACCAGAACCGGGAGGATCCCATGGCGAGGATCTATACTGAAACCTTTAATGATGGACCTGGGGGATGGATCGCCGATTTGCGCAGCCCCCTGCCCGTCTGGGACGGGGTGGCTTATTGCCACAGTCCCTGGTCGGTGGATGCCAACCACGCGCCGCCTGGCGCAGGCTATCTCCACCTGCTCATGTACCTGATCACGCACGCCGATGCGCTCTGCTCCCTGGATGAGACTCTGCGCCGCGGGAACCGCTTCGTGGAGGATGGTCACAGCACCGATCTCACCAATGCCAGGGTCAGTGTCCGCCTGCGCGGGACCATGGATTTCGCAGGCCCGCTCTGCAATAACCACAAGCCAGTGCCGCATCCCGACCTGGGCGGCTTGCAACTCCTGCTTCTGGTTCAGGCCAAGGTCGAAGGACCGCCGGCAACAACCGTCAATTTCATCCTCACAGGACAGCCCTTCGAGATCACGCCGGATTGGTCGGAGCAAACGGTTCAACTCACGCCCGATCCCCAGCAATGGACCTGCCTGGGCGCTCGCCATGATCTGAGCGATCTATATGGTTATGGTGAGATCGCCACCGTGCTGCGGGACGTGAACGTCGACATCATCTTCATTCTATTCCCATTGACCATCGTTACTACCGAAGCGGTCGACGATATCAACCGGCAATGGGCGGCCAAAGACTACCGAGTCGACATGCAGTACCTGCCGAAAGGGCTCGTCATGTTCGATACGGTGCAAATCGAGTATCCTGGCTGAGCTTCGCCCGGAGTTGCTCTCACTCGCCGCACAGGTAGTCGATACAGGTGCTCGCGTGCACTTTCAGCACCTGCCCGAATTCGGGCTCGAGTATATACTCGTCGGGAACGGCGATATTCTCCAGTCCGGTGCCGTAGATGGCCGCCGGGATCCTCTCGAGCCACCAGAATCGAGCGTCGGTGGAGCCGAAGCTGGTGTTGATCTCGATGGGTCGGCCGGTGATCTGCTCTGCGTTGTGCGCCACTAGCTGGATGATTTCC
>CAZFMY010000075.1:0-31555 GCA_964520345.1 uncultured Gemmatimonadaceae bacterium
ATCATCAGCAGATTGCCGCCTTAGGGCCTGTAGTAACTGCAGTGGCGAGGGAGGGCGACCAGGTGGCTTTGGAGATTATCGAACGTGCAGGAGTGGCCTTGGGGACGCAAGTGGTCGCGGTCGCAGAACGGCTGGGATTGACCGGGGATATTGGACTCTGCTGCATGGGGGGGGTATTCGTAGAGCGGGGACTCCTCGACTCGGCATTGCAGAGAGCAGCTTCAACGCGGATAGGTTTGGAATTGCGTTCGCCCCTCTTGCCTGCTGTTCTGGGTGCGGTTCTCTTGGCCTGGCGCCGTGAAGGGCGAGAGCCCAACGAGAGCTGGTTAAAGCGTCTGCGGGCTTCCAGCCCAGAGAGCCTCTAAGTCCCTTGACAAGAAAACAACTCTAATATTACTTAAAACTGTATCCTCCTAAATATGTGCGCTCGAGGCGCATTTCAGTCGATTATGGACACCAGCCCGCTATCCAAACGCGAAGCCCAGGTTCTCCAGGCTCTGGTCAAAGTTCACATTGCCGTCGGTGATCCGGTTGGCTCCCAGACTTTGTGCCAGCGCGAGAATCTGGGTGTTAGCTCTGCGACTATCCGCAATGCACTTTCTAGCCTGGAGGAGAAGGGTTACGTCTCGCAACCCTATACATCGGCCGGTCGCGTCCCCTCGGAGATGGGTTACCGGTTCTATGTCAAGCAATGCATGGCGGATGGAGACTTTGGCCTGGATGTAGATGGGATCGCCTTGGAGCAGAAGCTCAGGATTGCACTCCAGGAGGGTGACTACCAGGAAATTTTACACCAACTATCGACCACTATCGGCGATATGTCGAACCAGCTGGGCTTGGTTTTGTCACCGCGTTTTGAAGAGGGTGTATTCCACAAGCTGGAGCTCGTGCGTTTGGAAGCCAATCGGCTCTTATTGGTCGTTTCGATTGACCGAGGTTTGATAAAGAGTCTGGTTTTTGAGGTCGATTCTGCTGTGTCGCAACGCGAACTCGAAGATTTGAGTCGCCTTTTCAACGAGCGCTTGTACGGATTGACCTTGGCTGAAATACAGGTTGTGGCCCGGGAGCGGCTCTTGGCAATGAGGCAGGGGTTGCAGCCGGTAGCGCAGGCGGTGGTACAGGCGGTGGTGCACGAGATCGAATTCCTATCGACCGCCAGCGGGGCCGATCTACATGTTTCGGGAACCCGTAACCTCTGTCTGAAGCCCGAATTCGGCGATCCGATACAGGTCGCTGGTTTGGTGGATTTGGCTGAGAAGAAGGATATCCTCGCCCAGCTTATGAGCGAACGCCGCGGTGTCGTTATCACGATTGGCTCGGAACACCGACCGCAGGCGATGCATCGGTGTAGTATGGTTACGGCTAGCTATGAGGCTCCTGGGGGTTGGGGGGTGATCGGCGTGATCGGCCCGACGCGAATGCCCTATGGCCCGCTCGTGGCCCTGGTCAACTGTGCCGCCTCCCAGGCAGCTGATCTGGCCTGTTGACGGAGCCTATTTAACCCATTTACACAATATCGGATATGTAGTTGAAGAGAAGGAGTATTGATGAACGAGAATGAGACTCAGGATCGTGTCGAAGCAGATGTAGACGAACTGGATGATACGGAGTCTGCCGAGCCTTCGACGGGCGATGCTCAAACCGAAGTCGCCGTGGAGAGTGAGAGAGTGGAAACCCCAGATGATAACACCGGGGAGGAAGAATCCGGTCCTGAAGACGAGCTTGAGACCCTTCGTGCCGAAGCCGCAGCCAATTACGACCGCTATTTGCGGGTCGCCGCTGAGATGGATAATTACCGCAAGCGCACTGTGCGGATGCGGTCGGAGGCAAGGGAGGAGACTCTGCGCGATATCTTGCTGCAGATTGCGCCGATCCTGGATAATATGTATCGCGCTCTTGGTCAGGAGACTCAGGATGCCGATTCGCTCAAACAAGGGGTTGAGTTGATTTGCGGACAATTCAACGAAGTCCTCAAAGGCTACGGTCTAGTTGAGATCGAGGCGGTTGGACAACCCTTCGATCCCAATATGCATGAAGCTTTGGCCGAGGTAGCCAGTTCTGAATACTCACCCGGGACCATTATAGAAGAAGTGGAGAAGGGCTACAAATTGAACGACAAAGTCGTGCGACCCTCGCGCGTTGCCGTAAGCAAGGTGAGCGAGGGGGATTGAGGATCAGATGGAAGAGAGGGACTACTACGAAGTTCTGGGTGTCGGGAGGGATGCCACGGAAAGCGATATCAAGAGTGCCTATCGCAAGTTGGCTCTGAAGTACCATCCTGATCGCAATCCCGGTGATACGGCGGCTGAAGAGCAGTTCAAGGAGGCCTCAGAGGCTTACGAGATCCTTTCGGATCCGGAGAAAAAGGATACCTATGATCGCTTCGGTCGCTCCGGGATCAAGGGCAATTTCGGTAGCGGCGATTTCCAGTGGTCGGATTTTTCGCACGCTGGCGATTTCCAGGATGTTTTCGGCGATATTTTCGAAAATTTCTTTGGTGGTGGCGGGCGGCGGTCTCGGGCTAGTTCGGGGCCTCCACAGGGGCGTGATCTGAAGGTCAAAGTCAGGCTGACACTCGAAGAAATTGCCGAGGGTGTTGAGAAGAAAATTGCATTGACGCGCTTGCAGCATTGCGGGACCTGCGAGGGGTCGGGAGCAGCCAGTGGCTCGAGTCGGGAGACCTGCAGGACCTGCGGCGGTCAGGGCCAGGTCCAGCAGGTGGCACGGACGCTCTTCGGGCAATCGATGACCGTAACGGCCTGTCCGAACTGTGCCGGCGAAGGCCAGATTGTGACCAATCCCTGTTCGGAGTGTGGGGGAGAAGGTCGTGAGCGCGGCCAGACCACGCTCACGGTGCGGATTCCCGCCGGCGTTCAGGAGGGAAATTATATCCCATTGCGTGGCCAGGGTGAAGTTGGTCCGCGCAATGGTCCCTCCGGAGACTGCCTGGTCTTCATAGAGGAGATAGAGCACGAGTACTTCACTCGGGATGGCAACCACGTGATTTACCAATTGCCGCTAGGGTTTGGCCAGGCTGCACTGGGGACTGAGATCGAAGTCCCGACTTTATTGGGTAAGGTGATGTTGAAGATACCGGCCGGGACCCAGTCGGGGCGCGTATTTCGCATGGGTGGCAAAGGGATTCCCGATGTCAATGGTCGCGGCGTTGGCGACCAGTTGGTCCAGGTTGTCCTATGGACTCCCCAGGATCTGAATCGCAAAGAACGCGAACTTTTTACCGAGTTGGCCCGTATCGAAGCGGAGCGCGTCGCTATGGAAGGCGAAGGCTTCTTCGCCAAAGTTCGCAAGGCCTTCGGGTCTTAAGGCCGATGTGGTAGTACCGATGAGTTCGTCCGTTCCCCGCACCACCCCCATGGTCGAAGGCCCCTTGGGCCTAGTGCGCAACACGGTTGCTATCGCCAGTGCCAAAGGCGGAGTCGGCAAGTCGACTTTAAGCGTCAATTTGGCGATGAGTCTGGCGAATCAGGGGGTCCGCGTTGGTCTCCTCGATGCCGATATCTATGGCCCGAGTATTCCCTTGATGATGGATCTAAGGCAGCAACCCGAAACCAGTACGGAGGGGGTGATGCGTCCGCTCTACAAGGACGGGGTGGCGCTTATGTCTATTGGTTTTATCGCTGGTGAAGATGCGCCGGTGGTCTGGCGGGGCCCCCTTCTAGCTCGCGCATTGCAACAGTTTCTGCACCAGATCGAGTGGGGCGAACTCGATTATTTGTTGATCGATTTGCCGCCGGGCACCGGGGATGTACCGTTGACCTTGAGCCAGGCGGTAGCGCTTTCTGGAGCACTGATGGTGACCACTCCGCAAAATGTCGCGCTGGAAGATGTGGAACGTGGGATTGCGATGTTTTCCAAGGTCGAAGTAGATATTCTCGGCGTTGTCGAAAATATGAGCTACTACATCTGTGGCGAATGCGGTCAACGACATGAAATCTTTGCTCATGGTGGCGGTGCAGAGGCGGCGGCTAGGCTGGAGTTGCCTTTCTTGGGTGCCGTTCCGCTCTCGCCAGCGATCCGCAAGGGTGGAGATGAAGGCCGGACAGCGATAGCCCGGGAGGGCGAGTTGGGATCCCTCTTTGATGAAATTAGCCATCGCCTGGTCGCTGAGTTGCGTCGGTTGGACGAGGAGTGATGGTGGCGGGGTTGACCCCGATGGCCAGGCTCGTCAACTGGGCCCGAGCGAGATCGTTGTGGATTTTGCCCTTTGGAGAGTGTGCCTGTACGGGTGAGCGCACGGCGGCTTTGGCGGCTCCAGGTGATCTGGAACGGTGGGGGGGACGCGTCTTTAGTGCGGTGCCCGAACAAGCTGATTTACTCCTGGTTAGTGGGCCGGTCTCACTGAAAATGCTACCGGTCCTAAGGGAGACCTATGAACGGTTGCCCGAGCCGAAGTGGGTTGTGGCTTGCGGGGCTTGCGCCTGTGCGGCAGTCGCTTCACCGGCCCGACCTCCGGTGAAGCCGGGTGGATACTACGACACTTATGCGCGGGTCCAGGATATCGGTCGCTTCGTGCCGATAGACGCTTGTGTGCCCGGTTGTCCGCCGCAGATCGAAGACCTCATCGATACTATTGCTGGCCTCCAACGCAATATTGCCTCCGAGCGTTGAATATTCAGTGACCCCCTTTTTGCTACCCCGTCCAAGCTGAGCTTGCTATCTTTGTAGCTGTGAATAAAGAGACTTGGCAATGTTTGCGGATGGAGGTGCCCTCGGCGCGCGCTGAAGATATGGGCGCGCGCGCCTATGCATTGGGTAGTTGTGGCCTTCAGGCTGAAGAGGTGGGGGAACGGACTCGATTGAGCATCTACTTCGCGATAAGTCCCGAACTCGATTTTGCTGCGATCGAGCGCGAATTGGGGCGGTTTGCCGCCGAGTTCGACCCACAACCAACCTCGATTGCATCCGAATCGGTAGAAGAGCGCGACTGGGAAGAGGAGTGGCGTCGCTTCTTTCAGCCGATATGGGCTACGCCGAGAATCGTTGTCCACCCTTCGTGGATTCCGGTCTCGGTCGAGGAGGGGCAGATTGCGGTTATCATTGATCCCAAAATGGCATTTGGCACTGGTGGTCATGAATCGACACAGCTTTGTCTAGCGGCGTTAGAGGGCCATCTTTGCACCGGGACTCGTTGTCTAGACCTGGGTGTGGGCAGTGGGATTCTCAGTATTGCCGCCGCTTTGCTTGGGGCGAAGTCGGTGCTCGCCGTCGATATAGATGCGGTGGCAGTGGCCAATGCACGGGAAAATATAGCGCGCAACCGCATCGGACCGGAGCAGGTCGAAGTGCGATTGGGTAGTATGGAAGTGGTTGAAGAAGAATCGTTTGATTTGATTTTGGCCAATATCCAGAGTCAGGTGTTGCGACCACTCTTAACCCCTTTGCGCAGGGTGCTTGCTGAGGGGGGATGTGTTTTGTTTTCGGGTTTGCTCGAGAGGGAGGGAAAAGATTTTTGCGAGTGGATTAGAGCTGCCGAGTTTCAGGTCGAGACCATTCTCGAAAAAGGTGAGTGGATTTGCATCGTGGCCAAGGGTTGAGCCGATGCCTGGTTTCTGGGTAAGGTCGGAAGATGTAGGTGAAGATTCTCTGATATTGCGTGACGATGAGGTCCGCCACTTGTTGAAGGCGCGCCGCTACAGGCAGGGCGATGAGGTTGAGGCGGTCGATGGGGAAGGATTTTGTTACCGTGCGCGGATTGAGCGAATTGGTGCAGATGAGGTCGAGGCCGAAATACTCGCGAGAATGCCCGAGAAGGGTGAGAGCCCGGTGCGGCTCTTACTGGCATCGGCTCTGCTCAAGGGGCAGCGATTTGATTTCGTCGTCGAGAAGGCGACCGAGGTCGGCGTGGCAGCGATCTGGCCGCTTGTTTCCGACCGCGTAGTGCTGCGGTCCGATTCGGAGCGCAAGCTCAAACGCTGGGAGCGCTTAGCCCGGGCCGCGACCAAACAATGCGGTCGGTCACGAGTGCCTCAGCTGGAAGTCCCGCGATCCTTGGACGAGGTGCTGGTTCACCTGATGCGCGAGTGCGATGCAGTACTGCTGGCGATGCCCGATGGGGTGGCCGTGGATGCTGGTATTGGAAGGGCGCGAAAAATAGGACTCTTAGTCGGTCCAGAGGGTGGATTTGATCAGGATGAGACAGATCGGGTCCTTGCTGCGGGTGCGGTGCCCTTTACTTGGGGGGAACGAGTTTTACGCGCGGATACGGCAAGTGTGGTTTTGGCGGCACTCGCCCTCCACAGTGCCGAAGAAGCTCTGAAAAACGACGGAGGTCAACTTGGTTAGCGTCTTGGTTTTACACGGTCCCAACCTCAATCTCTTAGGAACGCGTGAACCCGATATCTATGGTCGAGAAACCTTGGCCGATATTAATGCCTTGATCGAGCGCCATGCCGAGGAACTCAAGGTTCGGGTGCGCTGCTTGCAATCCAACTTTGAAGGCGAGTTGATTGACGCCCTGCACCAGGCACAGGAGCAGGCTCTGCTTTTCAATCCTGGCGCCTTTACTCATTACAGTATTGCCTTGCGAGATGCGGTGGCGGCAAAGGGATTGCCTGCAGTTGAGGTGCATCTGTCTAATGTTCACGCCCGTGAAGAATTTCGCCATCACTCGGTTATTGCGCCCGTTTGTCTGGGGCAAATTGCCGGTTTCGGCACTTATAGCTACGTGCTCGGGCTCATGGCGTTGGTACATCGCTTGGAGCAGGTATAGCTATGAGTTTCCGTTGGTGTACCGCGCTTTCATTTTTCCTCCTGGCTTCTTCACTCGAGGCTGGCCCGGTGCTAAAAATGGATCGTCCGAAGGTCAATGTCCGCGCGGATGCGACTGTGCAGTCGTCGAAGGTCATGACCCTTTCAAAAGATGTTGAAGTCGAAGCGCTGGGCCGCAAGGACGAGTGGTTCCGGATCCGCTTGCCCGATGGGAACGAGGGCTGGGTGCATTCGCGGTTAGTTCAGGAAATCGTTGTGGTCACTGGTGAAGCGGTGAGGTTGCGCCAGGCCGGATCGACCAATGCTCCAACGGTTGCAACTGTCGATCGGGGTGCGGAGTTGGGGAAAGTCGGAGAGCAAGGCAACTGGTTTGAAGTGGCGTTGGGAGGGGGTGAGCGGGTATGGATCTGGAAGAAGTTAGTGCGTCCTAAAACGATGCAGACTGAGCCGGTTCGCGCTGCAGTAGTTGAGGAAGAAAGCGCGGAGCGAGGATCCGTGGTGGCCGAAGAGCCTGCCGTGGAGGAAGAATCTGTAGAGCAAGACCCCGCAACGCTACCTCCGTTGCGGCGCAATCTTTATGGCGAGGGTTTAAGGCGCGCTGCAGCGGGTGAATACGAGGAGGCACTGGCTCTTTTTAACGAAGTATTGCAAGCCGATCCAGATCATCTCGATGCCCTGGTGCATGCAGCACGGGCCCAAAAGGAACTGGGGGTATACGATCAGGCTCTGGACTTGCTGTACCACGCGATGGAAATCGAAGCGGGACGTCGGGATATTTATCTGACGCTGGCCGAAGTCTATCGGCTTGGCGGAGTGCCCGATAGCACGGCTAAATATCAGGCTCTTTTCCGGGGTGAGGAATGGGAGAAACCGCTACCGTCCAAGCCCAAGCCCAAGCCCGTTCCGGAATCCAGGGGCAAAATGCCGCCGGAAGCTTGGTGGGTCTACGCAGCGTTGGCCCTGGGAGTGCTGGTTCTGATCGTATTGGGTGTATTCTTAGTCATGCGCCGCTCAAAAAGAAGCCCGACGAAACCGGCTAAAGAACCCGGGGTTAAGAAGGGTAAGAGCAAGTTTGCCAAACAGATGCGTCAGGGGCAGAGCCGGGAAATCGGCGCGGGCGTTGGCGAGGAGGCGGAACTGGATCGGCAGATTCAGCGAAAACGCGAGGATTTGCAGGAGAGTTCGGCGGCATTCCTCGGGCCGGATGCTCTGGCACAGGGAGGGGGTGAAGATGCCCAAATGGAGAAAGTACTAGAGCATGTAGATACTCTGCGCAAAGCCCTTGAAGTACAGGACGAACGGGCGCTGATTTACGCTGATATCGTGCGCTTGCAAAACGCCAAAATTGAGACCATGGGACGGGAACTCGAACTCCTGCGGAAACGCCAATGAGCAATGCTTAGAACGAGTAGACGTACGATAAGCCGAACCGGGGTTCTCCGTCGTGCAGGCTCAGGTCGGGGAAGATGCGGCGGGTAGTTTCGCGCGGGATCAACGACACCCCTAGGCTGCCGACGGCAAGGATTGCAGTGGACCAACCATAGATCCGCGCACGCGAAGCCTTATCATCGAGTTTTAGGGCTCGGGCGAGTTGGCCGTGTTCGCGGTTGAGATTGGCTTCAGCTTCATTGCCGGAAGCGCGATCAAACTGCAGCCAGGAGAGCAGGCTAAAAGCGACCGCTCCACCGAGGAAGCTGATATAGGGAAACTCGGTGACCGTGATATTCTTGGCTCCCCCACCCAGCGATTCAAGGGTGACGATTTTATCGATTTCAGTTTTGTCGAAGGTAAAGATTTTTTCTTTGACTCGAATAATGATCAGATCGTTGTCTTTTTCGATCAGGTTTCCTTCTACCAGACTGCCGTCGGCCAGGTAGAGTCTGGTGTCTGATCCGGCAATTGGTGAGGTCTCTGCCAGGACCATATAAGGCTGCAGAAAGAGGCAAAAGCAGGCGACTAAAACCGTGCTGTGCTTCATTATAAGGCTCCTCTAATACACAATATATATGCCGAGAATATACAAGGTCGCTAATCCATGTCAATAGATGAGACTGCTGCGGACCGGAGTCGTTCCCCAACATCTAAAAGTCAAGAGGAATTAGCCGTGATGACGATTGCCCAGATTCGCGAGCAAGTGGCCGAGTGGCCGAGTGGTGATCCGGGCTGGGTTTTGCTCGAAAAAGACCGGCGGGTCGGAGTCCGGCGCCTGGTGGTCGAGCGGCGGCGACGCGATGAGCGGGAATTGGCAGAGCAGGAGCGTCGGGACCGGATGCTGAATTTTGAACGAAAGCTCTGGGCAGGGGGGGCCAACCAGGTAGCCGGTGTCGACGAGGCTGGCCGTGGCTGCTTGGCAGGTCCAGTGTTGGCCGCAGCGGTAATTCTGCCCCGCGATTGCGATATTTCCGGCCTTGACGATTCGAAGAAACTCTCGCGCCGCCGCCGCGAAGAGTTGTATCAGGAGATCGAAGCGGGGGCTCTGGCAATGGGGGTTGGACAGGTCGATGCCGAAGAGATCGATCGAGTAAATATTCTTCAGGCCTCGCTCAAGGCGATGCGAATAGCGCTGGGTGATTTGGAAACGCCACCCGAGAGGGTGCTGATCGACGGGCATCTTCCAGCCCGGAGCCCCTTTCCCGAAGAGGCCATAGTCGACGGTGATGCTCGCTCGCTGTCTATCGCTGCTGCTTCGATTGTGGCCAAAGTGCGGCGCGACCGTCTGATGTGCGAATACGCCGAACTCTACCCCGAATACGGCTTTGCGGCGAACAAGGGATACGGGAGTGCATCCCACTTGCAGGCCCTGGTCGCCCACGGTCCCTGTCCGCTGCACCGCCGCACTTTTGCTCCTGTGGCGGAATTGCTCACCGAGCCCCGTTCGGAGCTTTTCCTCAGCTTTGAAGAAGGATTTTACGACTCTTTGAACCTCGCCGAGTTGGAGCGTTTGGCCCATTTCGTCAAGGAAGCGACCGATCAACTCAGTGCTGAGGAACTAACGGTGCTGCGAGAACTCTACCGGGAGCGACGGCAAAAGCTGAGCGATATCGGGTTGAGAGGAGAGGACGAAGCAGCAGCTTATTTGGAAGGATGTGGTTATCGGATTCTGGCGCGTCGGTATCGCGCTCTTGGTGGCGAGGTCGACTTGGTGGTCGAGAAGGAGGGTGAAGTGGTCTTTGTCGAGGTCAAGACTACTCATAGCACGGGGTATCCCGAACAAAGAATCGATCGCGCCAAGCGGAGGCGGTTGACGCGGGTGGCCCGACATTATCTTCAGCACCATGTTCAAGTCGACCGGGCTTGCCGCTTCGATGTGCTGGCGGTTTCGCTGGGTCAGGGGGCTGCATCGATCGAGCACTTGCAAGCGGCTTTCAAGGCGCTGGATTAATCTGCTAATTCGCTATATACGATCTGGCCCCCGACGACTGTGGCCACGGCTTTGCCCTTCAGATCATAACCGGCAAAAGGGGTGTTCCGCGATTTGGACCGGAAGCGCTCGGGGTCTACTTCCCATTTCCGTTCGAGATCCAGAAGGGTTAGATCGCCTGGTTGGCCGACCGAGAGCTTGCCGCCGGGCAACCGCAAAATCCGTGCTGGGTCGCAGGTCCAACGGGCAATCGCCGTGCTAAGAGACAAAATTCCGCGATCGACAAGATAGGTCAACGTGAGGCCGATCGCTGTTTCCAGACCGACTATACCCATCGGGGCATCGAGAAGCGGAAGGGATTTTTCTGCAGCAGTGTGTGGAGCGTGGTCGGTCGATATTACTTCGATGGTGCCGTCTGCTAAGCCTGCGAGCATTGCCTGCACGTCTGCATTCGAGCGCAAAGGGGGGCTCATCTTGGCGGCAGTGCCTTGAATTTCGACTTCGCGGTCGGTGAGTATAAAGTGGTGGGGTAGCACTTCACAGGTGACGGGGAGCCCTTGAACTTTGGCCTTCCGGACCAATTCCACTGCGCCTTCGGTGCTGATATGAGCGATGTGAAGCGGACCACCCGTCTGGCGAACCAGCTCGATATCTCGTGCAATCATCTCCTCCTCGCCCGCTGCCGGCATGCCCTTGACCCCGAGGCGTTGCGAGACCTCTCCCTCGTGCATACACCCTCCTGCCGTGAGGGACTTCACCTCTTCGTGGGGGAAGATAGGGCGATCGAGGTCGCGGGCGATTTCCAGCGCTCGGCGCATGAGTCCCTCGTCTTCGACCGGATCACCATCATCCGAGAAGGCTACAGCACCTAATTCGGCTAATTCTTCCAGGGGTGCGAGCGAACCGCTGCCTTTACGACCCACGGTGACACAGGCGATCGGGTAATAGCGCACGTTGGCATTCTGAGTTCGTTCAAGTGCCAAGCGCAGATTATCGCCGCTATCCGGGGGGGGATTGGTGTTGGGCATTGCAGCTATGGCGCAGATCCCCCCTGCAGCGGCGGCGGCGGTGCCGCTTTGGATCGTCTCCTTGTCTTCGAATCCAGGTTCGCGCAAATGGGTATGGATATCGATAAAACCCGGGGCGACGACCAGGTTTGTCGCCGTCAATACGGGAATGTCCTGTGGGACTTCGATATGTGGTGCCGTTTGGTCAATTTTGCCATCGCGGATCAGGAGGTCTCCGATCGTATCTGTACGGCTTATCGGGTCGATGAGTCGGCCTTGTCGGACGAGCAGGTCAGCAGAAAATTGAGTCATGGGTGGTAATGGTCCTCTGTGGTGGTTTTAGGATGGCGGAGCAACCAGTGGGCTGAGCCAGTCGATCGTTTCCGCCAGGGTTAACGGGTTGCCGGTCAAAGGCAGGCCCTTTTGCTGAAGAGCACGGACAAGCTGGATGGGGGCAGGGGGTTCTAAACCACTAGTGCCATCGAAATCGGGATCGGAAAGTACGGTGCGGGTTGGGCCTTGTAAGTGTATTCTCCCCTCGTGCAGGACAGCCGTATGGGTGGCCAATTGAGCGACTAGATCCATATCGTGGCTGATCAACACCAGAGTTCGACCCTCTTTGCGTAGCTGATGAAAAATCGCGCATAAACTAAGCGTGGCTTGGGAATCGAGTCCGGCGGTGGGTTCGTCGAGGACCAGCACTTCCGGATCCATGGCCAGAATACCGGCGAGTGCGACTCGACGCTTTTCGCCTCCGCTCAGCGAGAGGGGCTGGCGCTGGCCAAATTCTTCCAGTGGCATACCGACGAGGTCGAGAGATTGCGCGACTTGTACTTCGATTTGTTCAGGAGCAAAACCCAGATTGGTCGGTCCGAAGCCCACGTCTTCGGCCACTGTTTCGGCAAAGAGTTGGAGTTCGGGGAACTGAAATACTAGGCCTATGCGTTGGCGTACGCGCTGGGTGGGATAGGACTGGATATCGCGGGCATCGAGAAGCACGCGCCCGCGTGAGGGTTCGAGCAGGGCATTGAAGGTTTGGGCCAGCGTGGTCTTGCCCGAGCCACTTTTACCGACTAAGGCCAATGCGGTGCCGGCAGGGACGATTAAGTCTATATCGCGGATGCCCTGATTCTGGTTGGGCAAATGGCCCTCGTAGAGATAGGTCAGGTCTTCGGCCGCTAGTTTGGTCGGGGTTGGGGGGGGGGATGGTGGAGGGATCCAGGCTGGAAGGGGGGCCAGCGGTTTTAATGAAGCTAATGTGTCGGCTAACTCTTCTAAGTCCAGAGGTGCATGGTGGAGCGAGAGATGGTCAGCCAGGGATCTGGTAAAGGGGAGTTCGATGCCGAGGTTGCGCAACCTCGTCGGATCGGCGAAGAGTTCGCCGGGGGGGCCGTCGCAGTAGACCTGGCCTTGGTTCAGGACGATGAGGCGGTCGGCGCGAGCGGCTTCAGTGGGAAGTTGGGTTATGTGAATAGTGGCGATATCGTAGATTTCGCGTAGCGAGTGGAGAAGTTTGGCAATCTGATGTCGGCCATGAGGATCGAGAAGTGCCGTCGGTTCGTCCAGGATCAGATAGCGGGGCCGCATTGCAACAACAGCGGCGATGGCCACGCGCTGTTTTTCGCCGCCGGAAAGCCTGTGGGGCGGGTGGCGACGAAAGGGTTCGAGTTCGAACGTTTTCAGTGTCTCGTCGACGCGCTGGTGAATCTCACCGCTGGAGAGGGCCAGGTTTTCCAGGCCAAAGGCCAATTCGCTTTCGACGGTGGTGGCGACCAATTGGTCGTCGGGATTTTGAAAGACCATTCCGACGCGCTGGCGGATTCGGTGGAGTTGGGTCGGGTCGCTGGTATCCATTTCATCGATCAGTACCCTGCCTTTTTGAGGCTGGTGCAATCCATTCAAACAACGGGCTAGAGTTGTCTTGCCCGAGCCGTTGGGACCGACGAGCACTAAAGCTTCCCCGGGGTTGATTTCGAGGTTGATGGAGTGCAGTGCGGGTAGGCTTTCGGAATAGCTGAAGCTGAGTTGTTCGATGTGGATCATAGTGAGGGAAGATATGGAGTAAAATAATCCAGAGTCAAGGCGGATTGGTTGACAGTTGGTGTGTGGGGTTGTTTATTTAAGTTCAAGGACTTACGAAATCCAGATGCATTGCAAGTCGGGGACTTCTGCGGAGTGGATGTGCCCTTGATCCTCGAAGAATATGCAACTATGGCGAAGGGCTCTTTTATGAGCGCAATTTTGCGCAAGTGCGTGTTGGCCTTGGCCGTCGGAGTCGCTGGGTGCGGTGACGATGACAATAGTCTCAAGATTACCGGCCCGGAGGCATCCCAAGGCTCGGGGCGTGCTTATCCAATTAAAGAAGTTAGTTTTCCCTCCAACGATGGTGTTCAGGTCAGTGCGCTCTTTGGGGTGGCAAGTGATAGTCAATCGCTGCCAGCAGTGATTTTGCTGCACGATCTGGGTGGCGAAAAAAATGACTGGCTGCTGGGCACTGGCGTCTTTACCGCGCTACTCGAAAACGAGTACGCAGTTCTGGCGATCGATTTGCGCGGACACGGCGATACGCCATTGCCCGAGGAGCGCCAGGTTTTGGAGTTGAACGATCTGGAAAATAGTTTTCTCGATGTCCATGCTGCCTTGACCTGGCTCCAGGGGCAGTCCGCTGTCAATGCCAATCGCATAGCGGTGGTCGGCAGCGGTTCGGGAGGCAATGTAGCTTATGTAAGTCTGGGTATTTTTCCCGAACAAATAAAAACCGGTATCTCTCTTTCTCCAGGGCTTTGGGAGCGCACTTCGCTCCAGCCGGCAGTTATCGGCAGTGGAATAGATCCGTTTGATCCCCGGTCTATACTCTTTATGGTCGGGGAAGAGGATCTGCTCCAGGGAGGGGATATTACCCTCAGTTATGTCGATTTCGCCCGCGATTTAGAGGCCTTGACGGCCGAACCGAAGGACTTGCGGGTCTTTCAGAACTCGGCTGACCACGGTTTCGAGCTGCTCAATAATGTCCCCGAGGCTCTGGATCTGCTCCTGCTCTGGCTGGAGACCAATCTCTAGTAGTTTCCTTTGTGAGGACAATCTGAACGAGTCTTCGGATGGATCTTCCTCCTGCTATTGCCGTTGTTATCCCCGCCCTAAACGAAGAAGAAGCCATTGGTAAAGTGCTCCGGGATATTCCGGATATCGCGCAGCAGGTTGTCGTGGTCGACAACGGCTCTTCTGATGGGACCGCGGCGGTTGCGCGATCTTTGGGTGCCAGGGTTGTCGTCGAGCCGCGCCGTGGTTACGGTCAGGCCTGTCTGAGTGGTATCGCTCATCTAAGTGATGCTGATATCGTCGTCTTTCTGGATGGTGATTACAGCGATTATCCCGAGGAATTGACGTTTCTTGTCGCTCCGCTCATCGCGGACACGGCCGATATGGTCATCGGTTCGCGGACCCTGGGGGAGCGGGAAAGGGGAGCCCTCTTGCCCCAAGCCCGTTTTGGCAACTGGTTGTCGACGCTGCTGATTCGCCTGATCTTCGGAGTTTCTTTTACGGATCTAGGGCCCTTCCGCGCCCTGCGCTGCGATGTGCTGAGGCGGCTGTCGATGCAGGACCGAGATTTCGGCTGGACCGTGGAAATGCAGGTCAAGGCTGCCGCCCTGGGTTTGCGCGCAGTAGAAATTCCTGTTCGTTATAGACGCCGAATCGGGACCTCCAAGATCACCGGAACACTCGGGGGTACTTTCCGAGCTGGATATAAAATTCTCTGGACGATTTTTCGCTACGCGCGGTATCGTGAGAGTGATTCGTGCGTGGACTAGCACTGCTGGGGATTTTTGCTCTGACGCTGATTTTGCGCCTCTGGGGTTTCGCACAGGGCTATCCAGGCTTCTACGGTCATGTCGATGAGATTGGTGTGGCCGCCAGTATCTGGAACTTCTTCCGCGCCGCTACGCTCCAGCCCACAGAATTCACCTATCCCGCTTTCTATTCGTACCTGGTAGCCGCCGGCCTGTGGCTGACTCATGCTATGGGGTGGGGGCCAGATCTGGGACGGCTGTCCGAGTCTCTGATCTTCGTATCGTATCTCGATCCGGGACGTGCAGTTCTGGTCGGACGGGTCTTTAGTGCGGGTCTGAGCGCATTGGTTCCGCTGCTGACTTATGCGTTGGGCAAAGAGGCATTCAATCCTCGGGTGGGTTCGATTGCCGCGTTGTTTGTGGCGATTGCGCTAGTTCCAGTTATACATGCCCATCAGGCCCTGCCTGATAGTGCTATGGCCCTTGGGGCTGCGCTGTGCTTTTATTGCTCGTGGCGAATTTATACTTGTGGCTCTTGGCGATACTATCTGCTGGCGGGATTCGTTGCGGGATTAGTGGTGGCAACTAAGTACAATGGAGCCTTTACGGCATTTGCTATTCCTGCCGCGCACTGCTTGCGAAGCGACCGCACTCTGCGGAGTCTGGTGGCGCCCAGACTCTGGGGGTCAATTTTTCTCGCCATCTTAGCCCTCCTTGTCGGATCGCCCTATTTGTTCCTGGCTAGCGATAAATACTGGGCCTTAGCTCACTATCAGATCTCAAGCCTCGATTTTGCACTGGGGGAGCGGACGCCCTGGTGGTGGATCGTGCGGTCGTTGCCCCAGGCTGAATGGCTGGTTGGGGGCTTGATGCTCGGGGCCCGTGCGGGCGGCGCCCCCGGCCCACTGGCCGGGGGGGGCCCGGCCGCGCGGGGCGCTGGCCTGGTCTCTTTATCGCAGGGAGGCACTGGACTGGATCTTATGGGCTGCCTGGTTGCCAAGCTTCCTCTATATCGGTTCGTGGACTCGAGAGAGTCTGCATTACTTATTGCATTTCTATCCGCTGTGGGCGTTGGGGGCTGCGCGTTTACTCGAAGCGGGGGTGGTGCGGGTCATACCCGGGAGGACATGGCTGGTTTCGGCAATGGCCGTCTGCTGTACATTGCCGAGCATCTATCAGGTGGTATTATACAATCGGGAGCTAGGAAAACCGGATTTACGGCAGGAAGTAGCAGACTGGATCAGAACCAATATTCCGGATGGAACCCGGCTGGCTATGAATTGGTTGCCTTATTGCCCGGAATTGCCACTAAAACGGGTGCGAGAGAATATTGCACGAGGCTATGCGGAAAACCCGCAGGCACAGGAGTTATTACAGGAGGCCTGGTCCGGTGTGCCAGCTTATGAGTTGGTCAATCTCGAAGTGTGGCTGAAACAGCCGGTTGTGCCCGAATTCTACCAGGATAAAATTGATTTAGACGACCCGGAGACCCGCAGAGTTTTTAGCCGGGGTTGGCTGAGTCCACGCCAGTTGCGCCAGCGTGGAGTCCAGTATATCGTCCTGCCCGATGCGGCAATCGGGCGCTTCCTCCACGGGGATCCTCCGAGCGCTCTAAGCGGCGCGGCTCACTATCACTATCACAAGAACCGCGCCTATTTTTCTAATTTGATCGCTGCTGATAATTTGGCAACGGAAGAAATCGTTCGGTTCGAGTCTCGCTCTGGTTTCAGAGGGGCATCGATTTCGATTTTCCGATTGCGCTAAAATTGCAGCAAGCTCAGAGCGATATCCGATGAAGTTTGCGACATGCCGAATACGGCAGCAGTTGCTTGCTTGAGAATCTCGTTTTTGGCTAGTTTCGCAGTTTCCCAGGCGTAATCGGTATCGCGTATGGTCGCTTCAGAGGCATTGACGCTTGCTATTGTGTTGGCCGTAAAGTCCAGGGTGTGAGTCAGGCGGTTGGTTAGAGCGCCGACCTTTCCACGGACAGAACCCATCTCGTTGATGGCCTGGTCGATTTTGGCTAGGGAGGCGCGAGCTGAATCTTGGGTTCCGATACTGATGAACGACAGATCGAGGACCTGGCCTGCCGAGGTCAGATCTGGGATATCGTACTCCAACTGGTCGCTAGGTATTGAGTCGTTGCCGAGTTGAAACGTTCCCCCGGTTCCTTCTTTAATGATAATCGTCTTGCCGTTGAGATTGCCATCGGAATAGGAACCTGCTGCGTCCTCAACTTGATCTCCCGCTAGGGTAACTTTGATCCCGAGGCGGTCGAAGTTGGCGACTAAGGTCTTTCCGCTATCGACCTCAGAGCGAAGCCCAACGGCCCAGCCGTCCACCGTTTGAGATCCGAAACTGATGGTCTGCGTTGTGACGCCATTGCCGAGGGTGATTGAGTTGTCTTGTACTTGGTCGATAAAGGTGTATTCACCTGCTTGTGCGGTGCGCTGAGTAATCTGGTGCACGCCGGTGTTTGCGGCGTCGGTGAGAGCGGTGGACTGAGCGTCTACTTCGTTGCCAAAGCCGCGCAGGAGAGACTTGTCATTATAGTCTGCCAGGGCGACGATGCGGTCTATATGTCCTTTGAGTTCGCCGAATTCGCTATCTAACAACTCGCGATTTCTGTCGTTAAGCGTTCCCGCAGACGATTGTACCGCCATTTCGCGCATGCGGATCAGAACGCTGCTGATCTCGTTCATGCTACCTTCGGCAGTGCGCAATAGATCGAGAGTATTTTCGGCGTTTCGCGTCCCCTGGGTCATTCCGCTAATTTGGGCGCGCATACCCTCTGAGACATAGAGTTGGGTGCTTCCCTCGCGACTCGAGTTGATCGCCAGGCCCGAAGTTAAGCGTCCTCTACGGGCGGCGTTATCCAGGTTGATCTGGCTTAGATCGTTGGTCGCGCGCAAAGATGCAATATTGGTTGCGATGCCAATAGCCATAACGTGAACCTCCTTGTTCCGTTTTTCTCCTAAGCCTTATTGAGGTATTGCTCGACTTCAAGTTCAAGATACCACTTGATACCATATGATAATTATCGACCCAAAAGACTTGTACTTAATTTTTTTATTTAAGCATGGAGGGATTAAATAAAAAGCGGCATTCAAATCGATGTATAACACAGATTAAAATAGACATACAAATTTTTTATAAATAATATCTTAAGATGTTTTTATAACGTGCCATATATATGTTTGAAGAAGTGCATATAAACTGGGTTGTGAAAAAAATAATCCTCGAATAAACATTAAAGTTGGGTTGAAGAGCTTCCGATAAAAGGAATAGGGGATTTATACCCAGTGCTTTGGAGATGGGAATTTCACAAGAAAATCAAGTGTTTTTACGAGCGTATTAGTGGAGATATGAAACAGAGAAACGGAATTCTCTGAACGAGCAGGGAAGCAAGGAGCTAGTTGAGATGGCACTCAGTATAAACAGCAATCGGGCGGCGACCAAGATCCAGCATTCGTTGGGGAAAAACCTGATGCAGGTCCATAATCGAATGGAACGGCTCTCCTCGGGCTTACGAGTTAATAGAGCTAGTGATGATGCCGCAGGTTTGGTCGTATCTGAACGCATGCGTGGGGAGATTTCGGGTTTGAACCAGAATGTGCGCAATGCCGAACAGGCGACCAATCTGCTTCAAGTCGCCGAAGGTTCGCTGCAGGAAATCGGTGATATTCTGCAGCGAATGCGGGAATTGGGGATGCAAGCGTCTTCTGGTACGCTCAGCGACACCAATCGCGAAGCGCTCAATGCCGAGTTTTATCAACTGGGCTTGGAGATTGATCGTATAACCTATGCTACTACATATAATGACCAGTCTCTGCTCAGCGGATACGGCAACAACGTATCGGTTACAGCGTCGACTGCGATTAGTGCTAGTGATACGACTGGCGTTGTCAGGGTCGGGCTTTCGGTGTCTGAGTCGGGAACCTATACCTTTGCTGATACAGTAGCCGACAATGCGCTAACGCTGGGCAATGGGACGGTAACCCAGACCGTGGATATCGGCTCTTTGCTCGAAGATAATGCGGTCTCAGCCGGTACCTCGGTCATCGCAGATTTTGATCGTTTGGGCGTCCAGGTCACCCTGGCCGGTTCCAATCTCGCGGGCGCTAGCGGAGACTATGTCGATGGTGAATTGGATGGTCAAACCATTGTCGTTGAGCAGAGTACGGGTGGTAGTTTTCAAGTAGGGCCATCCGAGTCCATAGATGATCGTATCGAGGTGGGTTTTAGTGATCTGAGGACTACGGGGAGCCAGCTTAATCTGGGATCTATATCCATTGAGACCATCGGCAATGCTCGGGAGTCGCTGGCTAGTATCGATCAGGCGATCTCCAATGTTTCTAAGGAGCGGGGAAAAATAGGTGCAGTGCAGAATCGGCTCGATTCTACAATCACCAATACCGAGAATGAGATTGAGAACATTCAGGCATCGGAATCCACTATCCGCGACGCTGATATCGCTACCGAGGTTACCGAATTTAGTCGGGGACAGATATTGGTGCAGAGCAGTAATGCGATGCTGGTTCAGGCCAATGTTAGTTCCGTAGTAACCTTGGCCTTGTTTTAAGAGGGATGTTGGGCAAGGCTTGTATGGTGCAGCGAATCGCGCCTAGGGGCTCTTGTCGATTGAGTCGCTGTAGTTGGTGTTGATTTGTCTTGACGAGTCGGAAGTCAGGGGATATGTTTGCTCTACCTGATGAAGCTGTTGGATTACGACTTTGACCTTCCCGATGAACTGATCGCCCAGCACCCGTCTCCCGAGCGCGATCAATCCCGCCTTTTATTGCTGGATCGCTCTAATGATTCTGTCCAGCATCTGACCTTCCGCGATATAATTGGCCAACTGAGTTCTCGCGATGCTCTGGTGTTGAACCAGACTCGGGTTATGTCGGCAAGGCTCGCCGGTTATAAAAGAGACACAGGCGGTCGGGTTGAATTGCTGCTGATCCGTCCTATGTCTACGGGCGATTGGCTGGCTATGGGGCGTCCGGCGCGCACTTTGAAGTCGGGGGCCTCGCTCATATTCGGTGACGGTGTTGTGGAAGCTCATATTGTCAAAGGTTTTGGCGAAGGGCGGTTCCAGGTTCGCTTTGAGGTTGGAGATGTGTTGGCCAAACTGGAAGAAATTGGGGCGATACCGTTGCCACCCTATATCCGGCGACCGCCGGAAGAATCGGACCGGGATCGCTACCAGACGGTTTACGCTACATCGCCCGGCGCTGTCGCCGCACCAACCGCGGGTTTGCACTTTACCCCGCAATTGCTCGATGATATCGAAGCCAGGGGGGTGGCGATCCTGAAAGTGCTTTTGCACGTTGGCCCAGGTACTTTTGCGCCAGTGCGCGTTGATGATCCAAGACAGCACCGGTTGGAAGCGGAATACTGCGAAATCGACGCAGAAGTCGCTGCGGAGTTGCAGCGGCGCCGTCGGGCTGGCGGTCGGATTGTAGCCGTGGGAACCACGGTAGTGAGGACTCTGGAATCCGGGGTTGATGCAGCAGGTGAGTTGCGAGCTTTCTCTGGGTTTGCGGATACGTTTATTTATCCACCCTATGAATTTGGAGCGGTGGATGCCCTGGTGACTAATTTTCACTTACCGCGTTCGAGCTTGCTATTTCTTGTTGCCGCCTTGGCGGGTAGAGATCGCCTGTTTTCCGCTTATCGCGAGGCGGTGGAGTGTAAATACCGCTTTTATAGTTATGGCGATGCCATGATGATTATCTGAATGTCTATGGAACGTATAACGGCTATTGTTCCGGCAGCCGGCCGGGGTCGACGAATGGGCGGAGATCGTCCCAAACAGTATTTGCATTTGGGGGCTAAGCCGGTGCTCTGGCATGTGCTCTGGCGTCTCGAAGCGAGCCCGCTGGTTAGCGATATCGTCTTGGTCTTGCGGCGCGAAGATATGGACTATGTCCGTCAACAATTAGTTGAAAAAGAGAATTTTGCCAAAATTAGCGCATTGGTGCCTGGTGGTGCAGAACGACGTGAGTCGGTGTATCTTGGTCTGCAGGAAACCGACGCCGATATCGTTTTGATACACGATGCCGTGCGGCCCTTTGTGTCGGATGCGCTGCTGGCTCGCGTGGTCGAAGCCACCCGTGAGCACGGTGCCGTCTTGCCGGCCCTCAAGATCGTAGAGACGATTAAGGAAGTCGAGGCTGGGCGAGTTGTAGCTTCGCCCAGTCGCGAGGGGTTATGGCGAGCCCAGACCCCGCAGGGTTTTGAACGCCAATTACTCCAACGGGCCCACGATGAGATCGGGGCCGATCGGGAGGTTACTGATGATGCGATGCTGGTCGAGTTGTTGGGGCATGCAGTCCACGTGGTTCCCGGCGAAGTCGATAATCTCAAAATAACCACGCCCGAAGACATGGCTTGGGCAGAGGAGCGAGTTGGAAAGAAGGGAGGGCCTATGATGGCCGGAGGATCTCGTATAGGGCAGGGCTACGATGTTCATCGGCTGGTGGAAGGACGCTCTTTGATCCTGGGCGGGATCGACGTCCCTTTCGAGTTGGGATTGGCGGGGCATTCGGATGCCGATGTGCTGACCCACGCGATAATCGATGCGCTGCTAGGCGCCCTATCGGCTGGGGATATCGGGCAGCTGTTTCCCGATACCGATCCGCAATACGAGAATATATCGAGTCTGATCTTGCTGCAGCGGGTCGGCGATATGATTGCCGAAGAAAAGGCGCGAGTTGCCCATGTGGATGCGGTCGTGATGGCCCAGCGACCTCGATTGGCTCCTTATTTACCTGCGATGCGCAGCGCACTCGCGGCGACACTGGGGGTTGATTCTGAGCAGGTTTCACTCAAGGCCACGACGACCGAGGGCCTGGGTTTTGTCGGACGCGAGGAAGGCATGGCGGCCCAGGCCGTGGCTCTGTTGGAATTCTAAGGGATGGAAACCTATCTTGAATCGTTGATCGAGGAGTTATCAGAGGTCGATCCGATCTGGGCATATGGAATTTTGTTGCTCAGTGCCTTTTTGGAAAATGTCGTCCCTCCAGTGCCCGGGGATACTGTGGTGGTATTCAGCGCTTACCTGGTGGGACGGGGGGCGTTGAGCATGTGGCCTGTTTTTCTGGCTACCAGTGTTGGTGGTACGATCGGTTTCATGGTCATGTATTACATAGGATTCAGTCGGGGGCGCGCTTTTTTCTCCGGTCGTGGAGGACGTTTTTTTTCGCCCGAGAGTTTAAATAGGGTCGAGTATTGGCTGAAGCAATATGGGGTTTTGCTGATTCTCGGCAATCGTTTTTTGACGGGGATTCGTTCAGTGATTGCCATCGGTGCTGGTTTAGGGGGTATGTCCTGGTCCATTGTCGCGGTAGCTAGTCTGATCAGCATGTTGGCATGGAACGGGTTACTGATTTATGCCGGACTCCTGGTTGGCCAGAACTGGGAAGAAGTCACTTTGTTGCTCAAGCAGTATAACAGGATATTGCTCGGGATTCTGGCTTTTGGAGCTGCGGTATTGCTCTTGCGCTGGTGGAGGAATCGGACCTAGGTCTGGTCTTGACAAGCACATGAAGAGGGTTTAGCTTATGACTTTTGTGCTATGCATCTTACATTATAATGGGATGGGTGCTTTTGTCAGGCCCGATCGATGGAATAGAAGATGAACGATATCACCTCTGCACCTAAAGTTAACGAAATCAAGCGGCAGTGGTATGTGGTTGATGCTACGGACAAGATATTGGGGCGACTGGCTTCTGAAATTGCCCAGGTCCTGCGCGGAAAACGCAAACCCGAGTACGCACCACATGCCGATATCGGCGACCACGTTATCGTGATCAATGCCGAAAAGGTGCGAATTACGGGCAATAAGGCCGAGGATAAGGTCTATTACCACCACACTGGTTATCCCGGTGGTTTGCGATCCACTTCCTATGGCCGCATGCAAGAGCGGCATCCCGATCGCGTGATTCGCAAAGCGGTGCGGGGCATGTTGCCCCACACTAATTTAGGGCGGATGCAGTTTAAGAAACTCCGTGTCTATGCTGGTGGAGAGCATCGCCATGAGGCACAAAATCCCCAGCCTCTCGAACTTTAATCCGCAATAGAGATAACGAGTACTTATGCCCGAAGAGAGATACGAAGCCACTGGCCGCAGGAAGACCTCTGTAGCTCGCGTGCGTCTGCAGCCTGGCGAAGGGACCATCTATATGAACGGTCGAGCTGTCGGTGAATATCTGCGGCGCGATTCTCTGGAGATGATTCTGGTGCAGCCGCTTGAGTTGACTGAGACCAGGAATACTTTCGATATCCATATTTCCACTCAGGGAGGTGGTTTGCGCGGTCAGGCTGGTGCGGCCAGCTTGGGTATTGCTAGAGCCTTGACCATTTACGATCCCGAAATGCGGACGGCGTTGAAGAGGGGTGGTTTTCTAACGCGCGATGCGCGTGAGAAAGAGCGCAAGAAATACGGTTTGGCCGGGGCGCGCAAGCGGTTCCAATTCTCCAAGCGCTAGACCGATCAAAATACACACGCTTCCCCGATACGCGCAGAGAGTGTCCCGTGAGCTGAGATTCGTTCACGGGGCTTCTGTGTATAGATGAAGGGGGCGGAGGATTAACTAAAGGAGTAAGCATGGTCGATTTTACCATTCGCGATTTGCTAGAGGCGGGTACCCACTTCGGACATCAGACCCGGCGTTGGAACCCCAAGATGCGTCCCTATATCTTCACGGAACGCAATGGCATCCACATCATAGATCTGCATAAGACGGTTGGCAAGATTGAGGCTGCTTGCGAGACGGTTCGCGAGACTGTACGGGCCGGCCGTTCGGTGCTCTTTGTCGGGACTAAGAAACAGGCCGCCGAGATCGTCCGTGAAGAGGCCGAACGCTGTGGTATGTTTTTCGTGACTGAGCGCTGGCTCGGCGGAATGTTGACCAATTGGCAGACTATCCGTCAGAGCATTCGGCACCTCGAACACCTCGATCGGATATCGACTGACGGCACCTACGACAAGTTGAAGAAGAAAGAGGTTTTGCTGCTCGAAAAAGCGCGCGCTCGGTTGCAGCGCACTCTGGCCGGCATTCGCAATATGGGTGGTTTGCCCGGTCTGGTCTTTATCATCGATATTAAGAAAGAGCACATTGCGATGCGCGAGGCGGCCAAATTGGGCGTTCCTTCGGTGGCGATCGTCGATACTAACTGCGATCCAGATCTGGTGACCTATCCAATCCCGGGTAACGATGATGCGATCCGCTCTATCAGTCTGATTACTCACTTGATTGCCGATGCTGCAATAGAGGGTAGATCAGAGGCCGAGGCCGAAAAGGCGGCCACTAATGACAAACAAGAGGCAGGTGAGACTCCTGTAGCCCCGGCGGCCCCAATTGCCGAAGCTGTTACTGAGGGTGGCGAATAATTTATTCAGCGTGGGATCACTTTTTTGAGAGTAAATAACGATGGCTGAGATCAAAGCACAGGCAGTTAAAGAACTTCGACAGAAAACCGGATTGGGAATGATGGATTGCAAGCAGGCCTTGCAGGAGAGCGATGGCGATATCGAAAAGGCCGTTGAATTCTTGCGTAAAAAAGGCTTGTCTGCAGTGGAGAAACGGGCCGGTCGCGATGCCAGCGAGGGATTAATCGAAGCGTATATCCACCATGGTAGTCGTCTCGGTGTGATGGTCGAGGTCAATTGCGAGACGGACTTTGTGGCTCGTACCGAGGATTTTCAGGCATTCGCCAAAGACGTGGCTATGCACATTGCTGCTTCGCAGCCCCTGGCAGTTGATCGCCAGAGCATCCCCGCAGAGTTGGTGGAAAAAGAGAAGGCGATATACTTGGAGCAATCCAAGAACGAAGGTAAACCCGAACATATCGCTGAGAAGATTGTCGAAGGGCGACTGGATAAGTTCTACCAGGAGAATTGCCTGATGGAACAGGCCTTTGTCAAAAATCCCGATCAGACCATTGACGAATTACTTATCGAGCTTACCGCCAAAATAGGCGAGAAGATTTCGGTGCGTCGCTTTACGCGCTTTGTCCTTGGGGAAGACGGTTGACCTGAGGGCGGGTATAGACCAACTTGGGGAGAAATTGCCATGTTGGATGAAATCATCGAAGAAGTAAGAGATGGTATGGAGAAGGCCATTGAAGCCTTGCGGCGAGATCTGGCCTCTATACGCACGGGTCGTGCCTCTACCGCGATGCTCGACAATGTCAAGGTAGAGTACTACGGCAATATGACCCCGCTTAACCAGATGTCTACCATCAGCGTTCCAGAGCCGCGTCTTTTGACGATTAAGCCCTGGGAGGCGAATCTGATTCCCACGATTGAAAAAGCCTTGCTAGCCGATACGAGTCTGGGGCTTAATCCATCCAACGACGGCACGGTTATTCGATTGCCCATCCCAGAATTGACCGAAGAGCGTCGGATGGAGATTACCAAGGTCGCCAGAAATCGAGCTGAAGATGCACGGGTAGCAGTGCGGCATGCACGGCGCGATGGGATCGACCTGCTTCAGGACGCTCAGAAGGATGGAGATATTTCCGAAGATGAGTCGCGCAGTGCGCAGGATCGAGTACAGAAGTTGACCGATGAGTACGTAGATCGTATCGATGAAATAGCCAATAAGAAATCAGAGGAAATCATGGAAGTTTGATCGTCTCTCGCTTCCTATGCTTTTAGCGGTTGGCCCCCCTCGAGGCACAGCCGCTTTTATTTTTTGGTTTTTTTGCGATCTTGTAGCTGGCTTATTCTATCGCGTAGTTCGTCTTCCAAAGCAGATCGATCGCGAGTCTTGGCCTGGCTTTGTGTTGCAGGTGGGGTAGGCGCTTTCTTGGGTTGGAGCTCTGCGCGATCTTCGGCAGGGGCTTGGAGTGGAGGAGGAGACATGTCCGCCAATAGGTCCATTTTGCACTTTTGCAGATGGGCCATATCCTCGTAGTTTAGTAAGTGGACTTGGCGCTCAACGAGGGCGATATGAATCTGGTCTAGCGCGGTTTCAGCATTTTGGCGCAAAGCAGTAATTGCATTCTGATCCAGGGATTCAAGCTCCTCAAGATACATGTCAATCTCTTGGCCAATAAGCTGTCGGCGACCGGTAGCTAGTCTGAGTTCCTGCTCTTCCTTCTTGCGTTGTCGAGCTAGGAGGTAGAGAGCTAGAGCTAGCAACAGGGCCAGGAACACAAAGGTGGCAATGAAAATCCAAGTAGCCAAGAGCAATTCGCGATAGATTGATAGATCGGATATTGCGGAAAAACGACCAAGTGTACATAATTTAAGGGTCTTCTTTCTGCATTCGCAAGCTCTATTCACCGTCCGAGCCATTGGTGGCGATCCAGGCGCATATGACCGGTAGTGTTGACATAGACCAACTTCAGGCGGAAATCGATCGTCTCAAGGGAGAGAACGAGAAGCTTCGAGCTAGTAATCGGCACTGGATGCGGATTGCCGGCACCGACGACCTGACAGGATTGCCCAACAAGGTATTCTTCACTACAGCCCTCTTGCCCCCGTTAATTACTCAGGCCAATGCCGACTTGAGCAATTTCGTCTGCATTATGGTTGCCCCAGATAGATTGGGCGATATCAATCAGAAATACGGTCGTGAGGGGGGCGATCAGATCGTTGTAGGGCTGGCCAATTACTTAAAGGAAAACCTGGAGTCCGACGAGAAGTTGGTCCATATAGACGGGGCGAATTTCGTCATTGTCGTACCTGATTGTGATCAGTCCGGGGCTAAGCGCCGCACTCGACAGTTCCGTGCTAGAGTGGTTTCGCGACACTTCGAGTGTGGCAATAATGTGATTTCGTTGACTCTGAGTATGGGGGTTGTCTTGCGGGCTCCAGGACCTCAAGGCGCCGCAACTAAGATCAAAGAAATCTCTGAAGAACTTCTCCGGCGGATGGGGTTGGCTCTGGACGAAGCCAAAAGGCAAGGTGGCGATAAAGTGGTAGAGGACACCGAAAGCCAAGAAGTATAGTATAGTTTTGTCGTTCTATTACCTACTGCTCTCGATGCGCCCCCGGCAGTGGGTCAAAAATGCCTTTGTCCTACCAGCACTCTTATTCTCCAAACATGTCTTTGAAGGGGCTTATCTCGAGCGGTGTATAGGGGCAGTGCTCTGTTTTTGTCTCTTGAGCGGTGTCGTCTATTTGTTGAATGATATCTTCGACCGCGAACAAGACCGCTTGCACCCGGAAAAATGCCACCGGCCGATTGCTGCGGGAAAAGTGGCACTTCCTCTCGCGTGGGTCGCGGCATCGGTGCTGCTCGTTGTTGCGTTGGCCGTTTCCTTCTGGCTGCATCCCGATTTTGGTTTGATCGCTTTGATTTACACTGCGCTCAATGGGGCCTATTCGCTCAAACTCAAACACGTGGTCCTGGTCGATGTGCTGATCGTAGCTTCGGGTTTCTTGCTGCGGGCATTAGGGGGGGCATTGGTCATCGAAGTAGCTATCTCTGCGTGGTTCATTATCTGCACCTTTATGCTGGCGCTTTTCCTCGCAGTGGTCAAACGGCGTCAGGAAATCCTGATACTGCAAGAGTCTGCTGGTGACCACCGCGCTATTCTCAAAGAATATAGCCTGCCCTTCCTCGACCAGCTCATTTCTGCCCTGACAGCCGCGATACTGGTTTGCTATGCACTCTACGCGATGGGGGTTGGAGACGAGAAGGGGACTCAGATGCAGTGGACGATACCTTTTGTGCTCTACGGGATGCTGCGTTATCTCTATCTGGTTTATCACCGTGGCCGAGGCGAGAATCCGACTACGGTGATCTGGAGTGATAGACCGCTGCAGATCAACGCGCTCTTTTGGTTGGCTGCGAGCGCGTTGGGGCTCTACGTACTCCCCTGATTTAGATCCGAAGATCGATGCAGGATGCGGATGGGACGGGACGGTTTAGATTGCACCGGTTACCTGTACTCAAATTGTTCTAGAATACGTCTGGCTCCCAGTAAAAGAAGCCCCGGGCAGGTGGCAGTTTACTCAACCAGGAGGGAGTGGACTCAGATGCCGGGTTGAAGAGTTCATTCCAGAACTGGCTTTCGTCACTGGGGGTGCCGGGCGTCGCTTGCACGCCGAGTTTAGCCGTCAGATCTGGCCAATTGAGTACTTTGACCATGGTTTTTTCGTGCTGGCTCCAGTGGAGTTGTGCATCGCTCAATTCGCAGAGTCGCTCGATGAGTGGATGGTCTATGGGAAGGCTGCCCTTGATCGCTTGTAGGCCTTTTTGTCGTGCCTCTGCAAAGAGGATGAGCGCTGTTTCGTTGCAGGCCCGGCTGTTCCCGGGGGCGAAACAGGCCTCGCGGACTTCCAGGTCATTGGTGTTGACAGCGTAGTTGAGATAGCCGACGAGTTGTCCATTTTGTTCAATGCCCTTGTTGGGGAATAGGTCTCGATAGCGGGATGGTCCAGATTTCCAGTAGGCCTCAGTCCGGACTTCCGTACCGGTCAGATCCGCATTAGCCGCATCGTAGAGAGCAATGAGCGATGAGAGATCTCGCTCGAGGTCTAGATTGCGTCCCAACGTGGTCGGGGTCTCTCCGTGCTGGTCCAGATCCAATGCAAAGGTCGGTAGGGGAATTGGAACCCAGTCTAGTTTGGCATAGAATGATGTGCCGATGATAGTAAAGAGCATGCCAAGATCATAACCGGACCGGGCCATATAAGTCTCTGCATCTCGGAGCAATGCTCGCGCATATCCTCGTCCGCGGAAATCGGGATGCGTCAGTACGCTGCCGATGCCCCCGACGCGCAAGTGGGCTTTCCGTACTCTGATTTGGCGATCCCAGACGCGCAGGTGGGCGACGACCCGACCCTGGTCGACGAGGACCCGCGATTGCTCTAGCTCATAGGTGGATTCTTCGCGCAAATAGGACCAGTAGCGTGCAGGGGCTTCGGCTTCGGTTGGGCGGAAGACGAGGCAATTCAAATCGACCACCTCGGCGAGTTCGGACTCTTTCGCACCGCGGATTTCCATGGCTGTGCTCCAGGGGTTTAGTGGGGCCTGACCTAAATGATATGAATTTTTTCCATTGGGGTCAGGGTTAAGTCGATCTGTTTTTCGCTGGGTCTACGAGCGTCTCTAGATGAGTTGTGGAGAATGTATTTTGATTTCGGGATGGCAATAGCGTTTGTTCCGCAAGCACTATGCTCTCTGTTAGACGACGACGATCGCGGTACTCAAAAATAGAGGAGGGGCGATGTTTACCTATCGCAAAGAAATGCCGGTGGTGGCTCGACCGGATGTTCTGGTTTGTGGAGCCGGCCTGGCGGGTCTGGGCGCGGCGGTGGCCGCTGCTCGTAGCGGCGCTAAGACCATGGTCGTCGAGCGGATGGGTTTTGCCGGGGGCTTTTTCACGGCGATCATTGGATCGGCATTTGACGGCTTCGTCGACGAGCGCAGCGGTACGCCGGTGGTCGGCGGTGTGGTTTTCGAGATGCTCGAGCGGATGGGTGTGGTCGAACCCGGGCAAGCTCCGCACTTGCGCTTCAATGTCAATGGTGAACTTAGCTTTGTCGAGATGCATCCCGAGCGGATCATACCCCGTTGCGATCCCGAGCGCTTCAAGCGCGCGGCCGATCAGATTTTGCAGCAGGCCGGTGTCGAGATCCTCTTTCATACTCAGGTGGCCGACGTGATGGCCAAGAATGGGCGAATTCAACAGATCATCGTCAGTAATAAAGCAGGTCTGGTGGCGATCGTACCCCAGATGGTTATAGACTGCACCGGCGATGCCGATGTGGCAGCCTGGGCCGCAGCCCCTTGGGAAAAAGCCGAGCCCCTACAGCCGATGAGCCTGCATTTTCGCATCGCCTATTTAGAGCCCAGCTTTGCGCTGCGTAGACGCTGTGCTGAGGTTTTGGCAGCCGCCCACCAGCGCGGTGAGATCGGGCTCTATGCCGGCCCTTATCCGGCGACCTTTTCCGGGCGGGATGTTTATTTTAATGCCACGCGCACTGCCGGTGATTGTACTGATCCTGAAGATTGGACCCGGGCCGAAATTCAGGGGCGTGCCGATGCCTGGAAGATGTTCGAGCTGTGGCAAAAGGAACTAGATGAATTCAACGACGCCTACTTTATGACCAGTGGGCCCACAGCCGGAGCGCGGGAATCACGGCGGATTGTCGGTGATTATGTGCTTAGTGCAGAAGATGTGCGTCAGGGGCGACGTCAAGACGATGTGATTGTTTTGGGTGCCTGGCGTTTGGACCGCCATCCGCCCGATAAGCCTGGATATCACCATATCCCCTGGACGCCGCCCTATGACATTCCCTATCGCACGCTCCTGCCGCAGGGAATCGATAATCTATTGGTGGCGGGGCGTTGCCACTCGGCCACTTCGGAAGCATTGGCCTCCAGCCGAGTTACAGCTACGGCTATGGGGATGGGACAGGCTGCTGGTACGGCTGCTGCTCTGGCTTTGGCAGCCGGGGTGGGCACGCGAGAGGTTTCGGTGCCCTTATTGCAACGTCGGCTGGTAGAATCCGGGGCGATTCTCGAACCACCCCAGTCCGCAGCGGTGGACGTGGGAGACCCCGATTGGTAGGGGGGGGCTGCGCGATAGAAAGCTGATGGGTCGATCAGATCTCGGCGTACCTCTTGGGCATATTGTCTTCGTGATCGGATCGACTTAGGCGAGTTGACCTTTTGCAGCACTTTCTAAAGGTCGGTCAAAACATCGGCGCCGTGGGTTTTGGTCTTCACCTTTTCGTAAATCCGTTCGATTTTTCCATCTTCGCTGATAAGGAAGGATTTGCGTAAAATACCATCAAATTCACGCCCCATGAATTTCTTAGGTCCCCAAGAGCCAAAAGCATTCACCGTAGTTCCCTCTTCATCCGAGAGCAGGGGATAAGGAAATTCATACTTTGTGGCAAAGTTGCTCTGTCTTTTGACCGAGTCCTTGCTGATGCCAATAATCTCGACGTTCTTAACTTGGAGTGCTGGATAATTGTCGCGGAGGTTGCAGCCCTCGGCCGTACAACCGGGTGTGCTCGCCTTCGGAAAAAACCAAACCAAAACTTTTTTTCCGGCAAAATCGCTCAATGAGATTTCGGTTCCATTTTGGTCCAAATGGGTAAATTCCGGTGCTTTGTCGCCTACCTTCAACACTGTTTTTCTCCTTCATAAGAAATGTAAATGACGATCTAAACGGTATCAGCGAGGGCAGGTATAACCCCACCCTGAAGAAAAATTGCGCGCAGGTGGAGGGCTTCCTTGTTCACCTGCGTGCCTTTATGTCCTCTACGACCCAGATATGGCAGCGGCAAGATCATCGAAGGGAGCCTTAATAGGTTCTGATTTTTCGCCATCGGGCCAACGAGGATGCCCAATTACATATGTTTTTCAGTTTAGGGATTCGGTAAATGACATGGTTGAATTTCTATCCCATTTTGAGAGTCATTTGAGAGTAAAAGGCGATATGGGAGTCATTGGGGAGTGAAATTCCAATGTCATTTGGTTATATTTTGATATGTTGATTTCTATTCATCGCACCCTTACGACGCGTGCAATACACTCTATCACACAGGTAGTAAGCAATGTTTTCAATAGACTTACGATAGGTAAAAAAATAACCTCTTGTTTCTCAAGAGGTTAAAAAATGGTGGAGCTGATCGGGATCGAACCGACGACCTCAGGCTTGCAAAGCCCGCGCTCTCCCAACTGAGCTACAGCCCC
>CAZFMY010000076.1:0-2403 GCA_964520345.1 uncultured Gemmatimonadaceae bacterium
GAAGGTGGCTGAACGTGACGAAATGCTCGTAGCGAGATGTCTCCATCTCGTTGAGGCCATAGTATGGATTGGGAAAGACATTGATCTTTTTCAGATCCTCTTTCAGCAGCGCCTCATCCGTCGAGGTCCCCGCCACTTCGAAAGTGAAGACATCGTCTGCGGTGTTGACGTGATTGGCCGCCAGTACGAAGGTATCGCCGTCCATCGGGAAACGCGTCTCCTGCCGCCGATTCGCGAATACGATGTACATGATCGGCAACGGATCCGTGGCCCCATCGTTCAAGGGCAGCAACCCGAAGTCGGTCAATGCCGCATTATCGTCTCCGGGCTCGGTGTAGTCGGCATCGAAGATGAACAGCCACTCGCGCGGTCCCGAACCGGCGAGATTACTCGCCTTGTTGTACCAACCAGGACCATAGGCCCCGTTGACCAGCCCACCCGGCTGGTTGTTTTCGAGAAACCCTATCGCCAGACGCCGCGGTGGATCGCTTTCGATATCCCAGGCCGAAAGACAGATCGGCGACCGTTCCTGATATACGTAGATTCCAGGACCGTCGGCGTTGATTATGTATTTGCTCCAATCGTACGGATTGGCCGTGGTAGTCATATCGGCGGTAGCTGGAACATCGCCCGAAGCACCACGGAGATACCGATAAGCATAGGTGACATTGGGGTTGTTCAAGTCCACCGGGTGGTACTGCATTTCGCCCTCTTCCTCGACCACGCTGGTAAAGCGAACCTCGACCGTGCGCAGCTGCGCGGGCGTAACCGAGGTCGGTTCGAACCACTGGTGGTTTACATCACCGGTAATCGCGCCACTGAAGCCCTCAGCACCCCAATCGGCCTCGGCCCAGGTCCACCAGCGCGACGCGCTGCTATGCGAATTAGCCGTGACAAAATCAGCTACTGATCCGCCGTTTTCGGCTTTCCACGCCTGGTAGGTCACACCGGGCGCGGCCCAATCCTTCATACCGTTGGGAGGACCGTTGACCATGATTTCAAAACCATCGTCACCCAGATACATTGCAGCCCCGCTCTGGTCGCTCTGACCCGTGAGCAGTTCCCGCTTATCCGTCTTGTCGCGCAGGCTCCATACGACGCCCCCTTCGCCGTTGTCGGCGTAGCTGACCTCGTACGTATGGCCGGTGGTCCGCGTTGGATCGACCACATGCGTACTGACCGTTCCATCGCTGGCCCCGACGGTATGTTCCGCGGTGCCCATCTCAGCCGCTACGGTACCGTAGCGCGTGCCCGGCACCGGCAACTGCGGCACCGCCGCCAGTATCTGCGGCGGACTCTCCAGCGTTGTGGTCGCAGCGTTTTCGTCTTTGTTATGGCTATAGGCAGTAACAGCAAAATAGTAGCGTTGACCGTTAACCAGCGGGCTACCGCGCAAGAGATCCTGGGTAACCTTCAGATTGCGCCTGACGCCGAAATCTGTGCCGATCTGCAGAGGCACATCGAGAATGACCCCCGAATCGTCGTCCAGATCTATACCCAGTACCGTGGTCACGCCGTTCTCTATGTCAAAGGTTCCCAATTTGCGCCCCTGGTCCAGCGTCGCTTCGGCCGAAGGCAGCTGATAGACATTATAACCTTCGAACTCCAGCGAACCATTGGGCACCGTCTCGGTCGCGGTTACCGCAGCACTGTTCCAACCCCAATCCAGAACGATCGCCTTGTCGAGTTCCGCTATCCGCACCTGCGGCGCGGCGGGCGGCGGCGGCACCTGGAAGAAGCTGTTGTAGGCATCCTGAACGAAGAGGTCATTGAACTTGAGCTTAGAGATACTGCGAAAGCGATCGCTGCCCAACCCTGCGATCAGCGCGACCACCACCTCCTGCACATCGCCGAGCTTCATCTCGAAAGGACCAGTGTTGAGCACGATACGCCGGTCTCCGGGCGGCAGCGGTACCCCGTCGTTCCAACCCGTAGCGCGGGTCGGATCACCGTCGAGCGTAAACTTGGTATCCTCACCAGTGATCGGGTTGGTGTAGGGCACGGGGTTCTCGACATCGGGTTGAGGCTGATATCCCTGGAGCAGATTGTACCACTCGAGAGTACCATCGTATTCGCCCAAGCTCGGGTCACTGATAGAACTGCCAGCAGCAAAATAAACATAGGAGGTCATCGGCAGATTGCGATAACCGCTGATCGTTTCAAAGCCGAAAATAGCCTGAGCTGCTGCATCCGGCTCCATCGTGATGTTGCCATCATCGTCCGTAACCTCGACCATCACCGGAACAATCGGCCCCTGCAGGAAGTCGTAACCAGCCGCAGGCGGTGCGAGACCGAACGAGCTGAAATGCGAATCGCTGTCACCGCCGTTGTATACATACCCCAAGCTGAGACCCACATCGCTACCGGCGAAATCGTCGCCGTAATCACCGAGATCGGGATCCG
>CAZFMY010000076.1:2503-30663 GCA_964520345.1 uncultured Gemmatimonadaceae bacterium
AGACCCACATCGCTACCGGCGAAATCGTCGCCGTAATCACCGAGATCGGGATCCGACCATTGCGCCACGTACATGTCCTCAATCACACTATCGTCAGGCGTATCGGCAGTTCCTTCATACTCGAAGCGAAATTTCTTGAAGATCACATCGCCGAGCGCGTCGGTGCGTGCATAGGCCCAGAGCGTGATCTGAATCTCCAGCCCGATCGGCGGTGACCCATAGAGCGAAGTCGTTGCTCCAGCGTCGAGATCGTTGATCACGAACCAGGCGATCTGGTCGGCGTTGTTGGCGCAAATCTCGGGTGCAGAGACGCAGTTGGCATTGCGAAAAGAGGGCTGGTCGGTTCCAGGATCATACGAGCCATTACCATCGACATCGTAATAGGGTGCGCCCCAATCGGCCGGCCACTCGTTCCAGTCGCGCTGATACTGCGCCCGCAATGCAGCTAGATCGTCATCGCTGACATCGCCGAGGCCCTTGTTGAGCATCTCGGCCGCATCCTGGCGCAGATCGGCGGTAGCGAAATCACCGCGTACGCGATAGATCCGCGCCCCGGTGTCATCAGCCACACCCTTGGCGGTGATCCGCCCCGGGCGAGTGCCGATCTCGTAAGTCTGGCCGCCAACGCGCAACGCCGGTTCCACACCGTCGCGCACATAGCCGCCGAAAATCAGCCCATCGGCGAAGATCGCATAGTCGGTGCCCCGCGGGTAGCTGACGCCCGAATTACCCGTCAGCGGATCGCGCGCCGACCAACCGTCGCTGCGGAACCACATCGCCAGATTGTTGATGTTGATCAGCGCCGTTTCGCCACTGAACTCTTCGTCCTGAGCGATCTTAGCGGCACCGCGCGAAGAGTACGGCGCCCGCGCCTCAGCGGTGGCGATGAAGACGACCACCGCCATCAGGGCGACAAGCAGGGATATTCTTTTCATCGCGCTCGTCCTTGGATTAATTGCCGTTGATTTCGTCATAGTTATATCGTCGTATCTCATCAGAATTCCAGGCTAAGCCCGAGGTGAACCTGACGCGGCTCGGCGAAGAGATCGCCGCCCTGGTTGGCCCAGTAATGCTCGCGATTCTGCAGATTGATTTTCTCGAACATCTCGGTGAAGTCCTCGCCACGGGCCTCGACGATCTGCCCGCTGAGCTCGGGGTTGGTGAGAAATCCATCGTCGTTGGCCGTACCCGTGCGCCTATAGACATTGACCACATTCTTGCGGTTGAAGAGGTTGAGCGCCCGCACGAAAAACGTCAGGTCGCGACCACCGAGGCCGATGACCTTGGCCACCCGCAGGTCGGTTTCGAAAATCCACGGCGTCGTCGAGGAGTTGATCGACTCCAGCGGCTTGCGCGAGCGCGGATCGAAATCGTCCATGATCGCGCCATCCTGCGGCCCCCGCTGTCCCAGAGAACCGCCGACCAGCGTGTAGTTGTGGCCGCTCGAGAAGGTGAAAAGCAGGCTGCTGCTGAGCCGATCAAGCAAGCTGCCGGTCCGTTCGAACTTGTAGTCCAGCAGCACGCTGCCGTTGTGGCGCTGGTTGAAGTCGAGCGGCATCACCAGCGTCGGCAGATTGGTCTTGTTCTCCACGCCCGATACCGCGGTCAGCGTCGACGAACCAGTGCCCTGTGCATCCTGAAGGGTATAATTGAGTTCTGTCCGCAAACCACGAGTCCGGCGGACCTTGAGCACAAATTCTATGCCCTTGGTAGTGGCAAAATCGCCGTTCTGCAAATAGTTATATCCACCGGAAGCGCCTATCGCACGCGATGAAACATCCTGATTGCGCAGCTGCAGCTGCCCTTTGACATCGCGGTAGAAGCCGGTAATATCGAAAGACGCGCTTTCGGTGAACTGGCGTTCGAAACCGACCTCGTACTGGGTCGTGTGCATCGGCTCGAGATTGAAAGCGGTCGGCGCGTTGATGAAGTTCTGCCCACCCGTCTCAACCGCTAGCCGCGCGCCACCGGTCAGGCTCGAGCGCAACGCCGGCATCTGCGCAAATTTGCCGTACTGCACATGCATCACCGTACGGTCGGACACCGGAAACGAGAAACCCAGCCGCGGACTGATCTTGGTGTGGGTCTTGCTCGGTTCCATATAGGTGTTTTTGCCGTCTTTAATAACCAGCGTATAGTTGTTCTCGTCGCGATTGATGAGCGAATTACCATTCTCATCAAGCTTTATATCCCACGAATCGATATCGAAGTAGTCGATTCGCAATCCGGCGTTCACAATCAGATCGCGATACTCGATCTTGTCCTGAATATAGGCCGAGGCCAGTTTCGGATGCCGTGGCGCTTCGAGATCTCCACCCAGCGATTGGCCGCCGTCCTGCTCACGACCGAACTCGTCGTAGCCAAAGAAGTCGCCGCGGCTGTTCTGGCGAATCAGCCGCTGCAGATCTTCAAGCTTTCCGGCATCTCCAGCAGCCTTGATCATCGCGTCTAGGACTTTGTCGGCACCAATCTCCCCGTCGTAGTAGCGCTGGTAGACCTTCTCCAATTCGGGATGGGAGAGATTGATCTGATTGCGAATCGATCCCAACCCACCGATGTTGAAACGCCGTGCCGACCAGCTCTGGTAATCGAAACCCGCCTTGAGCTGGTGTACTGCGCCCTGGTTGGTGAGACTACCCGAAAGACCGATATAGCCGTCGGTACTCTTGCCATAACCGGTCATCGTAGCACCCGGGCGCGTAAAAGGGAACCCATTGAAATCATAGCTGCGCGGCGGGGTGCCAGCGCGGGTGAAGTCTACGAAGTCGAGCTTCTCCTTGGCACCCAGCTGAGCGACCGCCGTGCTGTCGCTGTAGAGCAGGAAATTATCCTTGAAGAACGGATCGTAGGACTCGTAATCGTTTTTGAGATAGGAAAACGTCAGATCGTAGACCGTATTGGCGCTGAGCAGGTGCGTGGCCTTGAGGCTCAACATGTTCTGACGATAATCACTCTCGCTGAGTCGGGCGGTGTTAAACATGCTGCGAATCGGCAGGCCGCCGCTTTCCCCTTCACCCACCGCCATGATATGCGTCAGCTTGAGCTGCAGCGGGCTCAGGTCGAAAAGCAGGGTGGTATTGGCACGCCGTATCATCCCTGCGCTGTGATCGATAACACCCGACTGCACAGATAATGTATCGATCCGATCGGGATCGAGCTCGCCATCTTCGTCGCTGTCTACCCAGTGCACGCGCCCACCGCGATCACCGGTATCCTCCAGGCCATTTAATTCGAAACCTTCCCAGAAAATCGGTGACGAATCGACCGCCTCCTGCTGCAAAGCAGTAAAGAGGCTGATATTGCCCGTCAACGGTCCGCCGGCAGTAAAGACCAGATTCTGATAGCCATAGTCGTAGGCGCCAAAGCGCTGCTTGCCGGCCCCTGCCAAGTTGTCAAACTCACTGCGCAACCCGAACTCCCACTCGCTGCCGCCACTGCGCAGCTGGCGGGTGACCACCCCGGCCGTCGCACCACCGTATTCGGCGTTGAAGCCACCGGCCTGGACCTGAATCTCCTCGATCGCCTCATCGATGAGCTCGGCCGCACTGCCACCGGTGATCGGATTGCGGGTGCTGGTCCCCTCAATGTAATAGGCGATCTCGTCCGACCGCGAGCCACGGACATGGAGAACCCCGTCCTGCAGGACCACCCCCGGTTGCAAACCGACAACCTCAGTAGTACCGCGCAACGGCAGCGCCTCGAGGTCTTCCGCATCGATGATCCGCACCGCATTGGTGGCGTTTTTGTCGATGATCGGTCGCTCGGCCTTGATAATGACCTCGTCGACCTGAATATCCGATGACGACATCGCGATCTCCACATCGGTCGTCAAATCGGTAGCCACACGCAATTGCTCTATCTGCACCGGCGCATAGCCTATATATGTTGCACGCAACACATAAGAACCCACCGGGACATTGAGGATAAAGAACCGTCCCTCCTCGTCGGCGGTAGTTCCAAGGTCCGCGCCGACCAGTTGTACGTTGGCATTGGGCAGTGCATCCCCCGTCCTGGCATCCGTGACGACGCCGGCGATCTTACCTCCGGTGCTCGCCCCGGCGGGAACCAGAGCTAGAACCAGAAGCGCGCCGAGTACCGTCAGGACGCGGAAAACGCCTTGGAGCTTAATCATGCAAAATATCCTTTCCAAAGATGGTTTTCATCATTGGTTCATCGAAACAAAAAGACCGCGTGAATAACCCGCCCTCTTGCCGGAAACGGGCACAACCTGCATTTGTCCCCGCAAGACAGATGCTCTAATCAGACAATTTATTCTTGCGCTCCATTTGCGCTGCAAATTCGATCACTTATACCGTAGTGAGACCTGATGGAATAGTCAAGAAATAAATTGCATAATGCTCGGGATTTTTGACAAAGACTCATTCCCACAGATAAAAAAATAACAATCGGCTGGGCGGATGGAGAAAATACCGCAAAAAAATGCATATTACATCAAGTGCAACCAATCCTTCAGCAGGAAGTCGACCCGACCGATCAAGAGCGAGATCCGCGCCATCACCGTGTAGCCGAAGGATGCGCCAAAGGAGACCATCAGAAACCAGATCCCGATCCGCGAGACCCTTCCCGCGACCCCGGTGTGCTCGACGGAAAAGAAGAAATAGACCAAGACCCCGATCACTCCCACCAGAATCACGAGCAGATTGAGTCCGTCCCAACTCAGACTCAGCGGTTGTATGGTCGGTTCGATCTGCGCGAGAATGAAGGAAGAGGTATAGCGAGGAATGGTCAGCCCGGCCCCCAAGCCCACGAAAAAGGCGAAGGAATAGCGGCTGAGCCAGGCCAGACGAGGCGAGAAACGCGTCAGCATCAAGAGCCCCAAAAACGTGGGTGCCAAAAGCCACCAATTCGCCGATTCACCCTGATCAAGCTCAGTCCACTCAGCAATAATTTCGCCGTAGATCGTCGGATACCAGTACTGGCCGAAGACATAGGCCGCAGCCACACCGACAAAAACGTGCTCCGCGAATTTGAAGAGCGGGTTATCCTTATAGAGAAAGCTGTACAGTGCCAATGTCATCCCCGCCGCGATAATAATGCCCAACCCCGTCGAATCGGCCTGCAGCGTTCCGCTGACGAGCAGGCCGATATTGACTGCCGCAAAAAGCAAAAGGAAAACTAGGAACACATAGGTATCGCGCATCGCCCTCAACCCCTCTGCTCGGCCTGAGAAAGGCGGGAGACGAAGTAGGCGGCATTGCCGATCAGCACGAAAACGACGATCACCAGGTGTGCAAACGACTGGGCGCTCATTCCCTTGGACGCCGTACCCGGCTGGTCGATCAGGGTTTCGTATTCGGCCGCCCCGGCCAAACCACCAAGAAAACCAATGAGCTGGCCCGAATCGAGAAAGGGATAAAGATCGGGAGCCATCACTGCGGTGCAGCCGCCGGAAAGGGGGAATCCGTATTTCTCCTGACCGTAGGGGATCCACCAGAACTCCAGCGAATCACCCGCAGCTAGATCGAAGACGAAATCGAAATCGCGCAAGGTGCGCAGACCGCGCGTCAGGTCCAGCGAACCAACCTCGGCACCCCAGTTATCCTGCGGAAACGCGCCGTGAAAGTCTTGCCCCATATTGAGAATGACGCTGAAATTGCCAGGCTTGTAGCCCATAAAGGCGTAGTCTACACCGTATTGGAGATCGAATTCGGTCGCCATGTCCTCGAGTACCTGCTGCGCTATTCCCCCGGCTTCGGGCCAGAGACAGATCGCAACCACTTTGAGATCGCGGCGGAAGGCATGGCGCAAAACCGCCCGCGCCATTGGCAACATCTCGGGCACCGTGCTGGCCCCGAAGGAAAAGGAGACCAGCACCACGTCCCCCGACTCCAGAGTCTCGAACTGGTTATAGACCGCTCTGGCCTCGTTGGTCGGCGTCACCGGCAAATAAATCCCGGCCAATAGCGGTCCTGCCACCGCCAGGAAAACCAGGACGAAGATAAAACGGCGTTCGATATTGAGAAGCTTCTGCATTACACATCCCCCCTCCGGCCCACAAACAAGCACAAAAACGACCGGATTCGCAGGATCGTCAGCAATACGAAATCCCACACGCACTTGGCACGCAGCGCTTTATCGTAGAAGAATACTTGCACTTGCCCCATCACTAATCCCCCCCACCTAAATAAGAACGCTCGATGCCAAAGATGATCCGCAGCGAGGTCGCAATGGCGCCCAACGAGACCCCGAGCAAAATACCGCGCTTGGCAGCGAGGTTGGGCACATTCAGCAGCCAATCTGTCGCCAACGGAAAAAACTCGGAGATCTCGCGGCCGATCGGTACCCGACCCAGCATCACGATCACAGCCGCTATCAGCAACAGTGCCGCCTCGGGCGTGCGGGCGCGGAAGGTCCGGTACGCTGCCGATGCGATAAAGAAGGCCAGAATCGAAAACATCGTCGAAGCACAGGGCACATGAATATAATCGAAGAGCCACTTGTAACCCCCAGCTTCGGCCTGGGCATCGAAAGGCCCCCGGCCATCATTATACACGACGAAAACCATCATCACCGCGAAACTGACGATCGCAACCAGGCTATACCCCCAACCGGCGGCGTATTGGCGAATTCGCTGTCCGTGCAAATTGAGCAGGCTGTAGAGCCCCAGCAGATAAGAGAACGCGAAGACGATCCGCACCCAGAGCGCCATCTCGCGCTCCAGGCTCTGCGCATTGGCATGCGGTATATAGTAGATGACGATACCCAGTACCCCGAAACCAAAGGCCAGGATGAGCGGCAGGGTCCGGTTTAAAAAAAGCATCGCACGTTCCTCATTCTTAAAATGAACTCACAACGGAGCAAAAAGGTGTGTCAGTTGCAAAGTACCGAGCGTCGCCAAGATTGTGCCTAGCACCAGAACCGCTAGGATAATGGCTTTGCCTCCATCCTGACCCTTGAGACTGCCCAAAAGACGCGGCTCGCCCGATAGATAAGCGCTGGCCGCATAGAGTTCCTCCCCGAGCAGGGTGTAATCACAAGTGGTGACGAGGAAGGGCAGCTGAGTGAAGGCATCTGTACCGGCGATCTGGATCGCCCCGGTGGTCGATCCGGTCTCGGCCAAGAGCAGTGACTCGGCGTAGAAATAACCCATCATGATATGGGCTGCCGGCCGCTCGCGAACCATGATCCCCTCGACCGCCGCCGCATAGCTGAACTGTTCGGTACTGGCGACGAAGACGTGATCGGGGTTAAACGCGTCGGGGCGTCCCGCCTCGAGATAGGAAGCCTTCACCGTCTCCTGGCTGACCGACATCACCACCGGATCCGGAGCCACTACCCGCAGGGCCGTATCGTACTCGGCCGTTCGCCGTGCAACCCGACCCAGGATATTCACCGCTGCGATGGTCGGTATCTGGCTCATATCGCGCAAACCGTGAATAAAGAGCACTGGCTTGCCCATTTCGGTCGCCCGCCCCAGCGCCTCGTCAAGTGCCTCCAGCCCGGCGATCCGGCGAATCTTGAGTTCGCGACGCTGCGCGAGGCCGATATAACCCAAAATCAGTAGCGAAAAGATCGTGCCGAGAACCAGATTATTGAGTTTGGCCCAGTTGAAGAGGTTGCCCTCGGCACTAGCCTCGACGATCGTCGTGCCGCGGATCGTACCCCCCGCCGAGCGCACATCAATATGGAAATAATAGCTCTTGCCGTCCTCCAGACGCGTCTTCTCGCCAGCACCCGCGAATTCCTCGATATGGACATAGTGAAAGTTGTCCAGTTCGTCTCCGTACCCAAAGAGCCCCGGCGCTGCAGACATCAGGCTACCCACCGCCGAAACCTCCGCCGCGACGCGGAAAGGGCCTGAGGGCGAATCGGCGATCGCGATCTGATAGGTGGTATGTTCGCTGGCCCGAGGATCCTTGGGCCAGGTCAGCGTAATGCTACCCCCTGCATCGTTGGGCGTATCGAAAGCCTCAACCGCTGTCGGAGGTGCGACCGGCTCCATCATCGACTCGAGACTCGCGCCATCGGCACCGAATCCGATCGCCAGAAAAAGCACGACGAATATCGCCAGAAACGGCCTTTTTTTGCTCATACTCCTCCTCATCCAGCTACCTTTGCCATAGAGCCACCGACCAGATTAAAGAAACTGCCAATCGGCGAAAATCACCGCCCTGCTCGTATTTCAGGCCTCGATCAATTCCACATTGGCCCGGGGCACCACCACCCGCTTCCCCTCATCGAACTCCACCTCCAAAACCCTCACCCAGGCCCCCGACTCCACCTTCTGCAATTCTGTCGGCAGCCCGCTGACCCGTCCGATCCTTCCAAAATAAGGCATTCGAATAACCCGCAACACATCCCCCACCTGCACCCCACCCGATTCGCGCTCCCTTTCTTGCTCCTCGACCCCGTCGGCTCCCGGCACGATGATCTCCGGCCGCAATACGCCAGCGCGAATCTGGGTCGCCCCCGAGATAGAAGCCGTCATACCGGCACAGTTCTGCAAAATATCGAAGGCCTTACGCGCCATCGCGATCGCACCGAAACCCTCGGTCACAATCACCGTCAATCCGATATCTTCGGCCCCAGTGATGGCCACACCCAGATCGTAACCAAGTAGGTCGCGCAAATCCTGGTCGCGAATCCCACCACCTATGAGCCCCACCGCACCGACCTCCCGAGCCGCCTCCACCGTCTCCTGGGTGATCAAGCTGCCGACCACCGCGATCTTTCCTCTGGCCTCCGGACCCAAAACGGCAGCTGAGGCATCCGGAGCACCGACCGCCAGGTGCAACTCGCCCCAGCATTCGCCACCGACCCCGAAGATGCCCTGAATATAAGCACCCTGCGCCGCGATGCGCACGCCCTCGCCGGCGAAGACCTCCTCGACCTGACCATCGATAAAAGCCAGCACTTCGACCGGACGCGGGGCCTGGCGCAGAATCACCTGGCCGGTCACCGATGAAATGCTCTCAACCGTACCGTCAACCGGCGACTCGACAGTGGTTTTGAACCATTTTATCAAGGGCCTGGTTTCGGCCAGCGCTTCGCCCACCACAACCGGGTCGCCCTCTTTTTTGAGCATATAACGAGATAGTTCCTGCGGGGTAACCCCAAGACGGTTGACCAGATTGAGGGTTGAGACCTCGCCAGGCAATTCGGTGCGGGCGACGATCTGGTCCCGCCGCACACTGCTCCCGGGTTCGACAATCACTTGCCCCTTGAGGGGCAAGCGCCGATCCTTGTGGATGACCGCGTCACGCGTCACGCGCAGTCCCGGAGTATAGGCATGGGCCGCCATAGGTCTACTCGCCGTAGAGATTCAAGGCCCGTTGCCAGGCCGCTAATCGATCGAGACGATCGTCATCTGCGATATCGATGGGCCGACCGCGCCCGTCGAGGATCAAACCGACCACACCACCCCTCACCGTGGTGCCCAGTGCCTGACCTGCCCCGGCACCCACATCCCATTGCCGACCCGGTTCGAGCGAGAGTTCAGCCATCTCGCCTTCGCCCAGGGGCAAGAGCACCAGCTCGCCGATCCGCAACTCGCCCGTTTGACGACCGGTGGGTAAATCCACCGCGTATCGAGCGCAGGTCTCACCAAATTTACCCTTGCCGACAGGCGCTGCGCAGGTGCCCAGATAAACCAGGCAATCGCGCTCGAAAACTTCGGTCGCGGCCTGCGGGTCTACGGTGGACAGCACGCCGAGGTGGGGCATCATAAAAATGCTGTCTACCGCCAGAGAGGTAATGCCCTCAGGCTGAAAGGCATCGATCAGCATCGCACAACTCTGCTGACGGCTCGGCGCATGGGAGAGCACCCCACCACTACCGACGAGCAAGTCGAGCTCCATCATCTGAATCAAGCTCTCGCCGCTAGCGCCCTGCTCGAAAACATCGGCCAAAGTGCGTTCACTCTGGACTCCCTTCAACCCAACCGCCAACTCGCGGTGCTGGACAAAAGCCAGCCGCAAAGCCTCGCGTGCGATCGCCTGTTCGACCTGCAACTCCTGCAAGAGCTGCGGAATAGTGGTCGGACGAATCATTTTGTTCTTGATCCGATCGCGAAGATCGGCCTCTTCGATATCGAAGGAAAGCCAGCGCAGGATCTGCTCGAGACCGGCTTCGGCCAGTACGTTCGAAATGCTGTACGACATGCCCAGATTGGCACTGACGGTGCGATTGAAGACCTCGCCAAAGACGCTGAATACGTCGGTAGTCGCCCCCCCGATATCGACACCGACCACGTTGATCTCCTGCTGACGGGCAATGGTCTGCATGATCTGGCCCACCGCTCCGGGCGTGGGCATAATCGGTGCCCCGGTCCAGCCCATTAGCTTGCGATAGCCAGGAGCCTGGGCCATGACGTGCTCGAGAAAGAGATCGTGGATCACGTGCCGGGCCGGGCCGAGGTTCTCCTCTTCCATCGTCGGTCGGATATTTTCGGTAATGGTCAGCGCGCTCATCTCGCCGAGTACCCCTTCGACTTCCTCGCCCGCGTCGATATTCCCGGCATAAATGACCGGCAACATAAAACCCGAGCCGAATCGCGGTTTGGGATCGGCTGCGGCAATGAATTCGGCCAACTCGACCACGTGGCTGACCGTGCCGCCATCCGTACCACCCGAAAGGAGGACCATATCGGGCCGCAGTTGTCGAATCCGCTCGATCTTCTCGTGCGGCAGGCGCCCGTCGTTGGCAGCGAGGGTGTCCATCACGATCGCCCCTGCGCCCAGCGCACAGCGCTGGGCGCTCTCTCCGGACATCGTTTGGACCACGCCGGCCACCATCATCTGCAAACCGCCGCCAGCACTGCTGGTCGAAATATAGATATCGACTCCGGTATCGCCATCGGCGGGTGTGATGATCCGCTCGCCATCGAGGATGGTACGCCCCGAGAGCTCTTCGACCTCCTGGATCGCGTTGAGCACTCCTCGAGTGACATCTTCGAAAGGCGCTTCGACGGTTGTGGGGGCCTCGCCGCGACAGGTCTGACGGTAGCCATCGGCCTTCCGCTCGATCAGGATCGCCTTGGTCGTCGTACTGCCACAGTCGGTGGCGATGATGATGTCGAGTTTAGAATCCATACCAAATTCCAGCCGGGACCTCGGGCAACCGCAAGAGACCGCTCTGCCAAGCTGGGACAACCGAAGCCAACCAATCCCCTACCCAGCGCAATTGCACGATACCGGAGGAGAATTTTACCATGAGAGTTCAATCATTGCCTTCGTTTTCACGCCGGGCAATAGCCTCTAAAATCAGATCCACGCAATCGCGCTTTTCCAGAATCTGCGTAAAGCGTCGGTATTCGTCGGGCGCAAAGACCAGCGTCGCAAAAGGCGAGAGAAAGGTCAGCGCCTGACTGCCCAAAAAATTGAAGGGTCTCCCAGCTTCCAACGCCATAAATGCCGCCGCAGCCAAACGACGACGCACAATAAAGTCGGCCAGCCGATCGACCAACTCGCGATCGGCGCTGGACCACTTCGTTTGCGGACCCCCGACGGCGAAAGCATGCCGCCACCAGGATTTCAGGCTATTGCTCTGCATGGCATCGGACGAAATATACGACTTCCTCACGGTTTTGATGAAATTTCAGAAAAAGGCCCCTGAAAGAATCGAGGCGGCTGGGGCGATCTAAAGATCTGAGAAACACACCATCGCGGTGCACCTCAACACTGCGGAACTCCGTCCAGGATCGGCGCCGTCTAAAATTCAGGTGTTGGTATTCAACACCGTGGCTATCGAGCATATAACGCGTCGGGAAAAAATAGCGCGACAGCGCGAAGATCAAGACGAAGCAAGAAAAAACGCCGTAGAACCAGTGCTCGAATCCGATGGCCGCAGCCAGTGACGAGATGATCAGAATCGCGACCAAGAGCACAGATTTAGCCCGTTTTTCCCAGCGCAGCGGGTGGATCTCCCAGCAGATAGCTTCTGTACAGTGCACACTAATCGCGGGATCGGGTCTACCCGCACCACCGATCAGTATTGCTGAGCTGCCCGCTCGACCCACCAATCCTGCATCCGAACACCCGGCGGATACCAGTTGACCCCGTTGAAACGCCGGCTGTAAGCCTGAGCTGAGCGCGCTTTCCACATGAAGGTATAGGGCTGTTCCTGGTGCAGGATCTCCTGGAAACGACGGTAGAGCGCGATGCGCTTGTCCATATCGAATTCGCGACGATACTCTTCTAATATCTGGTCGACCTCGCTATTGATGAAGCTCACGTGATTGGATCCATTATTTGCGGCTTGTGAAGAATGCCAAATCTGGTAGCTATCGGGTGCAAAGCGCAAGCTGCCGGTCCAGCCCAGCACGATAGCATCGAATTCCTTGCTGCGCACTTTTTGCAAAAAAATCGACCAGTCGAGCTCGCGGACTTGGCAATCGATACCAATGTCCTGCAACTCGTACTGGATAGTGAGCGCGATATCCTTGCGAATTTGATTGCCCGAGTTGACCAGGATCTCGAAGTGGAACGGCACCAGCGCTCCATCGATGGTTTTGTCTAGTATCCCATCCCCGTCGGCGTCATCCCAACCAGCCTGCTCGAGCAACTCGATCGCGCGATCAGGGTCGTATATATAGGGCTCGAGGTCGTGGTTGTACTCTGGGCGAAACTTGTTGATCGGGCCCTCTACCGTCTCGGCCAGCCCAAGCATGATATTTTCCACCATCCCCTCGCGATCAGTCAGGTAGGTCATGGCCTGACGCACCAGCTTATCGCTGAAGATCGGATGCTCATTGTTCCAGCCGACGTACATATACCCCCCGCCGTAGCTGACTCCCTTCAGAAATCGCTCATTGAAATCGTCAGACCAACTCTTTTCCTTGAATTCCAGCGGACGCAGGGAGTGGTAGTCGAGATTTCCATTGGTCAGTTCGATGAACGCCGCATCGGTATTATTGATGATATGGAAGACGATCCTGTCGACAAAACCCGGTGCCAGCAGATCTTCCACATCGCGTCCCCAGTACTCTTCGTTGCGCGTCAGGACGACCTTTTGCTGCGTCACCACATCGCGCTCCGGATCTTCGATCTGGTACGGTCCCGAGCCCAATACCGCGCGATTGAAGTTCTGATTGAACTGTTCGGCAAAACGCTCGACCCTCTCCTTGTTCGGGCCCTGTTCCCACGAACCGTCTATCAAGGTTGCAACCTCGACAGAGTCCATCAAGCCCTCTGGATCGTAGAAATGCTTGGGCAAAATATTGAAACTACCAAGGATCAAGTCGTTTTTGAAATAGGGTTCGTCGCAAATAAAACGAATCTTATTCCCAGGCACGAGTTCGACATTTTCGACCGCAGCGTAGTAATTGCGCAGGTGCGGAGCAAGAACCTGCGGATTCTGGATAACCTTCATGCTGAAGATCACATCATCGGCAGTCAGCGGCTTACCATCAGCGAAGCGCACCCCATCCCGCAGTTCGAAAGTATAGATCAGCTTATCCGCGGAAACCTCAGGATAATCTTTAGCAATCCAACCGCGGAGTCGGTACGGGGGATCGTAATCCGTATCGAGCAAGCTCTCGAAAATGTGACCGAGGACAGTCGAGGCTCCGGCATCATTCGAAGTAAAGGGATTGAGTTTTTCCGGATCCGATAACATATGGCGCACCAACCAGTCACCCGACTCGGGCTTCGCCTGGCTCTCGTCGCGCAGCGGAACTGGTTCGGTGCCATCGAATACCACATTGTCCTTGGTGCCCATCAGGGTCTTCTGCACCTTCTCCCAGGCCCCTTCCTCTGCAGAGGCGGGTCCTAGAACGACTGCGACGACCACCGAAGCCAACAGGAAGAACCGAACCATCGACATCATTTTCTCCTCTACCGTCATCAATCACACACGTAAAAAAAATGCCACAGAATTGAGCATCTTAGTAAAAAAACACCCATCCAGTGAGCAACCGCCGCTTTTATACTGACGTCAACCACCCGTGCCGATCTTCGACTTCGGCGTGAATCACATCGAAGAACGCCTCCTGAATTTGCTCGGTAATCGGCCCGCGTTGGCCACTGCCGACCTCAATCTGGTCGATTGCGCGTACCGGTGTGATCTCTGCAGCTGTACCAGTGAAAAAAACTTCATCGGCGATATAGAGAAATTCGCGTGGAATGCCGCGCTGCTCGACTCGCATCCCCAAATCGCGAATCAGGGTAATCGCGGTGTGGCGGGTAATGCCGGGCAGGATCGCATAATTCGACGCAGGAGTATAGATCGAGCTATTCTTGATCACGAATATATTCTCGCCGCTGCCCTCACTCACCAGACCATCGGTTCCCAGAACGATGCCCTCGTCGTATCCATTGGCATTGGCTTCGATCCGCACCAACTGCGAGTTGAGATAGTTGCCGCCGGCCTTGGCCAGGAAAGGCAAAGTATTCGGCGCCATCCGGTTCCACGATGAGGTGCAAACGGAAACGCCGTTTTTGAGTGCCGCATCGCCCAGGTACTCGCCCCATTCCCAAACCGCAATCACCACCTCGACCGGACAACCCATTGGATCCACCCCCAGGGTCTCATAACCGCGAAAGACGATCGGGCGGATATAGCATGCCTCGAGCTTGTTAACCCGAACAGTCTCGAGGATCGCCTCGCAGATCTCTTGGCGAGTATAGGGGATCTCCATGCGATAGATTTTAGCAGAGTCGAAGAGCCTATTGACATGTTCGTCGAGGCGGAACACTGCAGACCCCTTCTGGGTCTTATAGCAGCGGATGCCTTCAAACACACTAGAGCCGTAGTGTACGACGTGGGAAAGTACGTGTATATTGGCGTCCTCCCAGTCGACTAGTTCGCCGTTAAACCAAATTTTATCGCATTGGGGCAAAGGCATCCGTACAATCTCCTCAGGAATCTAAGAGTACAAAGATAGACTGGTTAAGATAAGGTATTATAAAGACCGTGTATAGTTCGCACTGAAGGTATCAAATGTGCCGCTGCGCTGGTGCGAACGACTACCGCGCAGAGTGAGTTTATTGTTGCTGCCCACGGGGTTGTAGTTGAGGTTGGCACTCAGCGTTCGGTGCCGATTGTTGCGTTTGAGCTCCCTCAATTCCTCGGAATTTTGGTATCTGTGTTCCCACTCGTTATCAAGCCGGTAGGCATAATTGACACTGGCGGAATAATCAGATCTGGGATTGTAGGTCATGCCGAAACGAATACTGTGGTCGGCATTATCCTCTTTCACCCATTGTGCACCATTCTCGACAATCAAGGCGCCGAAATCATCTGCCGTATAAGCATAGCGCGTATTGATCGAGAGGTGGTCGAGGATTGTCCGTCTGAGAGTGTGATTCATACTCCAGCCGCGGCGAATATTGCTCTTGCGCGCCTGCTCGCGGCGATTGACCTGGCGATCGAAATCAAAAACTGTGCGCTTGGCGGAAATGCTGAAGTTGTGTGAGAAAGACACGTCTAGGCGCTCGTAGCTGGTGCCGACATTGAGCGAAAGGTCGCGGTTCCGCGCATTGTCTCCCGAGCGAGTCGCATGCAGGTTGACCCGGTGCAAAAAACTGTTTTTGAGATCGATGTTCAGCTTGGCCCCACTGGGTAGGGAGCCATCGTAACTAAGAGTGATGCTGTTGTTGAAGGTGTCGCGATCCTGATCGGAAGCACCTGGATTCTCCGCGCGCTTGATCTCGCCGAAGGCCGTCAGACGCAAGGTATGCTGATCAGCCACCGTCCAATTGAATGAACCATTGAGGAAGAAACTGCGGTTACTCTGGTCGGAACTAGGATCACGACAGCTACCATCGACCGAGCGCACGAAGTGGCTGGCGCAGCGACTGGTATCGAGCACTTCTACTGCCAGATTGCGTTGATCGCTGGACTGGAAGCGAACCTTGGTATTGAAAACCAATTTTTCGAGCAGCTTGCCCGACAACTCCGCGTTCCAGTTGAAGCTCTCACTTTGACGATCAGTACCAAAAAAGCGATTGCCGCGATCCTGAGCAGCGCTGGCGGTATTGGTACGCACACTTTGGCTATAGGAGGTATTGTTTTTGACCTTGAAACGTCCGAGATCGAAGTTGAGACTAGAGGACAACCCGCTACTGAGGTTTTCAGATAATTCAGCGCCGATCGTGGTGTCGCGCCGCACCTCCTCTCCCATCACTTCCTCGTTGATCACCGCCCGCGTAATACCCTGCTGTGAACGGCTCTCGGACAGACTCAGACTACCGCGCACATCGCCTGGAAACGTATAGCTGAGACTGCCACTGAAACTCTCACTGCGATTTTTGTTGTTCGTAAGCGTATTGTCCCGCTTGGAAAAAGAAAGCGAGTTACTCAGCTTTTTACCAGCAATCTCAAGGTCGGGAGAAACTCGTAAAGAAGCATTGTACTGAATTCCGGTTTCTTCGATAGTACTATCGAGATTGGCCCGACTATCGCGGGTGGCAGAGATCAGACCCGGAGTGATATTAACAGAGAGATTTTTAAAAATTCCATCACTGAGCGGCTTGGATTGGAAGCGAATATTGAAGGATTGGTTATGCATCTTCTGTTTCTGCAGCGAGGCATTGCGGGTGGTCATGCTGGCGCCGAGACCAATGGTGGCTTTGGGGCCCAGGATCGGGTAACTGACCGACGAAGAGACTGAGGCATTGTCCTGCCACGTCTTGCCACGACTGCGTTCATCGAGGGTGAAACCCATGCGGGCAGAGGCATTGATAGTCAACTTGGATGTTGAATCGCCGACCGCCGAAAAACGCACCGGCGTCGAGTAGTTCCAACTCGGCAGACGGTGGTTCCAGGTCGTCCGGGTACTCGAGCGATTGAAGTTGAGCGAGTACTGCTGCGCGTCGACAACGCCAACCACTGCCAGGACCAATAGACCCTGACGCCAGAATCCGCTATTCACAATGCCCTCTCTCCACTACAGGCATCGCTCAACCGTATGAATTCCTCTATCGACAGATCTTCTGGACGCCGGGTCAGCTCGATTCCGGACCGCAGACCCAGATCTTCTAGCCAAGGCCGTCCACCCTGGGGATTGAGACCCAGTAGGGAATTGCGCAGCATCTTGCGCCGCTGACTGAAGGCCTGACGCACCAGGCGATCAAAACAAGCCTCATCTTCTACTTCGTAGCGGGGACCAGAGGAAAATTTCAATTCGATTACGGCCGAATCGACAGCCGGCACTGGCCGGAAAGAGCGTCGACCAACCGATAGACAGAGTTGCACCTCAGCACGCATAGCCACCAGAACTGAAAGCAAGCTATAATCCTTCGATCCAGGTTTCGCAACCAGACGCAAGGCCACTTCGCGCTGAACCATAACCACAGCCCGGTCGATATAATCAGCATGGGCGAGAAAATGGAAAATCAGTGGCGCAGTTATATTGTATGGAAGGTTACCGATGATAAAGAGTCGCTCCCCACCCTCGTCACGCAACACTTCCCCGAGATCGATCTGCAGAATATCTCCCTCGATTAAGTGCAACCCGCTCCCACCCAGGCGATCGCGCAATAATGCAGCCAAATCGCGATCAATCTCCACCGCCACCAGGCGATCGATAGATTCAACTAGCAAGTTGGTCAATGCACCCCGGCCTGGTCCGACCTCGACGACGACCGCGCCTTCTTCGGGCTGAACCAAGCCGACAATCGAAGCAACCATACCTTTATCGACAAGGAAGTGCTGAGCAAAACGACGGCGCGGTCGATGAGCGATCAATGCCCCTCCATCACCAGACTGGCGTCGGGCGGAAATGCCGCAGCTCGACCTCCGTGCCGCAAGATACGCCAAAGATCAGTCAGCACCAGCTGTGAACTGGCGTTGTGCCCCAAGGTCTCGACCACCCGGTCAATCTCCAGGGCCGCTCTGGCAGCATCGACTCTTTCCAACAGATTATCGAGATACTCTCGCCGATCGATCTGTACCACGGACTCACTCCGGCCATATGCCAGGAGAAATAGATCCCTGAGATACACGCTGCAAACTTGCAAAAAGCATTCGAGTTGACCACGGTCGTTTCCCAACTCGTCAAGAATTTTCCAGTAGACTTCATCCTGTTTTGCAGCGCCAGCCTCGAGAAACTCCTCAACTCGTCGACGGATCTCGTCGAACTCCCCAGCGGCAACCTCTTTGGCTCGCTGCAACGAACCTGCACCCATCCGCACCGCCAGTTCCAAACGCTCCCCGCTTACGCCACAGCCTTTGAGCTCTTGGCGCAGAGCCTCTGCATTCAAAGGACCTAAGACCAGACGCTGACAACGCGAGAGGACAGTGGGTAAAAGAGACTCGGGAGCAGCGCTAACCAAAACCAAGATCACACGAGCGGGCGGCTCTTCCAGAATTTTGAGTAGCGAATTCGCACCAGCCAGATGCATTCGTTCGGCAGCGAAAATCAGACCGATCTTGCGCGGGGCTTCAGTCGGAATATACACAAGCTCGCGCTGCAACTGGCGAAGGTGCTCGACGGCAATATTGGCATTTCCGGGAGGCACAGCGCTCCCGCTAAGGACGTGTTCCACTGTGGCTTCGCGCAGAACCTCAGGCGAGACCTCCCGCTTACCCCGACGCGGAGGCAAAGGCATCACAGCATGGAGATCGGGGTGCAGAAACGAGTCGATTTTGCGACAACCCGGACAACTATCGCAGGAGGAGGAATTGCTCTCAGAACAGAGTATAGCCTTGGCCAATTCAAGCGCGAAACGCCGTTTACCGACCCCTACCGCCCCGCAGACCAGAATCGCATGGGGAATACGGCCCGATTCCAGCCAAGCTCTAGCAACGGCCTTGGCCTTATCCTGACCGGCCACTTCGCTAAGCGACACTATAAACTCCCCGAGATATGGGAGATATCACCCGTGCCGTACAATCCAATACCTATCTCTGCAACAGACTTTCTCCGCTTTCTAAATCGAAAAAATGAGCCTTGTCCACCTCGACGGCCAATTTCACCGTTTGATCGATCTGCGGCATGTGCATCGGATCGACGCGAGCGACAAAAGCGGTCTTGCCGGTTGTCAAGTTGAGAAAAACCTCGTTGCCCATCGGTTCGACCACTTCGACTTTAGCTTCGATCTCAACAACCTTAATATTGCGACCGATGGTGTCGGGGTCGTGGATGTCTTCAGGACGGATACCCAGCATCACCTCCTGACCCACGCGGTCGCCCAGTTGCCCATCGTGGCCGTTGGGCAAAGTAAGTTGTATATTGCCCTCGTCGAAGACCAGACCGCTACCATTGGAAGAGATCGATCCGCGGATGAAATTCATCGAGGGACTGCCGATAAAACCGGCAACGAACTGGTTAGCCGGTTTGTTATAGAGATTGAGCGGCTCATCTATCTGCTGAATCTTGCCGTCGCGCATGACTACGATTCGGTCACCCATCGTCATGGCTTCGACCTGGTCGTGAGTCACGTAGACCATGGTGGCCTCGAGGCTCGTGTGCAACTTGCTGATCTCGGTGCGCATCTGCACTCTCAACTTGGCGTCGAGATTAGAAAGTGGTTCGTCGAAGAGGAAGACCTTGGGTTTGCGCACAATAGCACGACCGACCGCCACGCGTTGGCGCTGGCCACCCGAGAGCGCCTTGGGCTTGCGCTCGAGCAATTCCTGAATACCAAGGATCTCAGCCGCCTCCTGGACCCGCGCATCAATCTCATCTTTAGGGTATTTCCGCAGTTTGAGCCCGAAGGCCATATTCTGGTAGACCGTCATATGCGGATAAAGAGCATAGTTCTGGAAGACCATCGCAATATCGCGATCCTTGGGTGGCACGTCGTTGACCACCGTTCCATCGATCGAGATCTCACCACCAGAAATCTCCTCAAGCCCGGCGATCATTCGCAGTGTCGTCGACTTCCCACAACCCGACGGACCGACGAGAACTACGAATTCTTTGTCCTTGATTTCGATATTCGCGCCGTCAACCGCCACAATCTCCTTGTCGTACACTTTGTGAACATTCTTCAGGTTTACTTCCGCCATCGCGTACCTTCCTCCTACACCAGAGACCTCTAATGTTATTCGTTACCGAAGGATTAAGTATAACAAATAAATCACAAAACCTCTATGCTATACTCCATTATAATGCCATCATCTGGAGGATCGCGATAGTACGCCTCACGCCGTTCTACCGGCCAGAATCCCGCCTTGTCGTAAAATGCAAGTGCCGCCAGATTGGTAGACCGCACCTCGAGCCTGCAGCGGTTAGCACCTCGAGCCGCAGCAAGAGACAATATCTGCTCAAGCAACTTCCAAGCCCATCCCCGACGGCGAAACGAGGGATCCACCGCGAGGCTGGACAAGTGGAAACTACAACCGCTGCAATGGCCCAGCGCATAGCCAATCAATTCGCCGTCGCAGAGCAACCCCAGACACAAAGCGCTCTGTTCCCCAAACAAATAGACAAAATCGCCTGCGGTCCACGGGCTGCCAAACGAGCACCGTTCAATCTCCATAAGACGCTGCAAATGGGCAGTTCCCAAGGAAACGAAGGCACTCTCACTGCTCATACCTGCGGCAAAGGCCGGGCGTCCGGAGCACGCAGATAATCGGGTTCGATCGAATCTAGGTCTGCAGTCTCACCTTGCGCCAATTTGGACAGCGCCAGCCAACCAATGGTTCCCGCCTCCGGACGAGCACAGAACGGGGGTGCAAATTGCGCAGCGGGATTCCCCGCCAGAAGATCGCGATAGACCTCGGCCCCGTCGCCGGTATAAACCGTCGCCTCCCCCGACCGCTCCTCTGCCAAGTGCACCGGCGCGAGAGCACGAGGCGGCGATAATTGAACCGGAACACCTGCCGAGTTATCGTAAAGAGCAGTATAGACCTCGCGCTTACGAGCATCGAGTACCGCACACACAGGCAAACGGGCAAAGGGCAGGCGAGCAGCCAAAATCTCCAGCGTTGGGACAGCCACCAGAGTCTTGTCCGCAGCCAGACACAATCCCTTAGCTGCACTCAACCCGATGCGCAAGCCGGTAAATGAGCCCGGCCCGCTCGATACGGCCACCGCCCGTACTCCCGCCATATCCATACTTGCAGTTTGCAGTGCCGCCTCAATCTCGGTGAAAAGCCGCTGAGAATGCTGCAGCCCTATATCAAAATAACGAGCGACAATCAATCCTTCTGCTGCATAGAGCGCCACACTACCAACCGATGTGGCGGTATCCAACGCCAGAATCACGTCGCCACTACCCCGGGTGCTCTTACAAGAGGCCCAGCTGCTTACCACCTGATTCTCCTTCCAGCGGATCAATCCCCAAACGCTCCCAAGCTCGCGGCATAGCCACACGACCTTTGGGGGTACGCTTGACAAAACCCTCCTTGATCAAGTAGGGTTCGACTACTTCCTCAATGGTATCGGCTTCCTCACCGATAACCGCCGCCAGATTGCTCAACCCTACCGGACCACCGTCGAATTTCTCGATAATGGCTCTCAAGAGCATGATATCCATCTCGTCGAGACCCATTTCATCGACACTGTGAACGACGAGTGCCTTTTGCACTACTCCGGCATCGATTTCGTTCTCGCCTTCGACCTGAGCAAAATCGCGTGCACGGCGCAACCAGCGCTTAGCAATCCGCGCCGTCCCCCGCGAACGCCGAGCTACCTCCATCGCCCCCGACTCCGAGACCTGAAACCCCAGAAGGCGAGCATCGCGTTTGACGATCGCGGCAAGTTCGGCAACGGCGTAATAATCGAGATGTGCATTGAGCCCGAAACGGGCGCGCATCGGCGAAGTCAAAAGACCCTGGCGCGTCGTGGCTCCAACCAAGGTAAAAGGCTCGAGCGGTATACTGACCGAGCGGGCAGCTGGGCCCTGATCGATCATGATGTCGATCTTGAAGTCCTCCATCGCCGAGTACAGATACTCTTCGACCACTCGGTTGATGCGGTGAATCTCATCGATAAAGAGCACGTCGCGCTCCCCCATGGTCGTAAGCATACCAGCCAAATCGCTCGGACGCTCAAGCAAAGGACCTGAAGTCGGGTAGATCTCAACACCCAATTCTTTGGCAATCACGTACGAAAGCGTCGTCTTGCCCAGACCAGGTGGACCAGAGAGCAGAACGTGGTCCATCGCCTCTTCGCGCTGACGGGCAGCGGCAATCGCAATACCCAACTGCCCCTTGGTTTTCTCCTGGCCCAGCATCTCGGCAAGGGAATTGGGACGCAGCGTATTGTCGAAGTGGCGATCTTCGTCACCGGCATCAGGATCTATCTGACGATCATCCATACGAGCACTCAGCGCTCCTTAAGAGCCTGTTTTATCAACTGCTGCACACTCAGATCAGCCCCGTATTTGTCGATGGCCTTGCGCACGGCCTGACGCGCAGCTGGCGCCGCATAACCCAATGTCATTAGCGCTAGCGCCGCCTCTTCACTCGGGCCGGCATCGACCTCGGCCCCCGTCGCTGATTCATCTGTCGCCGAGGCGCTTATGCGTACCTTGTCGCGCAAATCGAGAACCAAGCGCTCAGCCGTCTTGCGACCAATGCCTTTGATCGCCGTCAACTCGGTCACGCGCTCCTGCAGGATCGCCTCCTGTAAGTCGCGCAGAGTCATTCCAGACAAAACCGTCAACGCCGAATTGGGACCGATACCCGAAACGCCGATCAGCAGTTCGAAGACCTCCCGCTCCTCCGCATCGGCAAATCCGAAAAGATCCATGCGATCCTCACGCACGTGGAGATGGGTAAAAAGATGCACCTCTTCATCTAATGGAGGTAAGCGATCGTACGTTATCAGGGAGATGGCCAGGCCATAGCCCACTCCGCCTAGATCGAGAACTGCCTGTGTGGGCGCTTTGGCAACGAGGGTCCCGCGCAAATGCGTTATCATAATAGAGGAGCCTAACGCCGAACCATGCGGCTGAGCAGAGCCTCTATCTCGGGTTTGCGTTGACCTTTGCCTGTGCGTATAACCCGTCCAGAACGCTGGGTATGGCAAAGGGCGATCGCCAAGGCATCCGAGGCATCAAGAGGCTTGGGTACTTCCTTCAGGACCAAGCTGCGGGTCACCATGAACTGCACCTGCTCCTTAGTCGCCTGGCCATTGCCGGCCACTGATTTTTTGACCGTCGCCGGGGTATAGTGAGAAATCGGCAGAGAGGCCTTGCGCATAGCGATAATCAAGCCGCCCCTGGCCTGACATAGTTTGGCCGCTGCGTCGGCATCTTTGCCGAAGAAGGTACTCTCGATAGCTCCTTCGTCTGGAGCATATTCGCCGATGAGCCGTGTCATCTCATCGAAGATATGAACCAGCCGATCCTCGAACTCGTCCTCCCTGGGGCGGATACAGCCGCAGGCGATAAAGCGAGCCTTGCGCTGAGTGAACTCGATAAATCCGTAACCGGTGCTTCTGCTGCTGGGATCTACTCCTAGAACAATCAAGGCGGAGTACCGCTAAGCCTGAGCCATGAGTTTTTCGAGTTCGTCTTCTTTGAGATCGAAATTAGAAAAGACCTTCTGAACATCATCCAGGTCTTCAAGTCCTTCTAACAGTCGGACGATCTTTTCAGCTTCGTCGCCCTGAACTTCGAGCATATTCTCACTTTTGGGTATCCAGGCCAAGCTAGACCGAGTGCTGGCGATGCCGCTCTCCTCCAACGCCTTTTTAACCGATTCAAGGTCGGTAACCTGAGTCGTCACTTCGTGGACCTCATCACCATCCTGGATATCCTCGCCCCCCACATCCATAACCGCCAGCAGCAAATCATCTTCGGAAGCATTCTCTTTGTCTATTTCAATAACTCCCTTGTGCTCAAACATCCAAGCCACCGCCCCACTCTCAGCAAGATTGCCGTTGTGCTTGGTGAATACGTGACGCACTTCGGAAACCGTCCGATTGCGATTATCCGTCAGGGTTTCGACCATGATCGCCACGCCACCTGGGCCGTACCCTTCAAAAAGGCCCTCTTCGTAAACAACCCCTGGTTCATCTCCAGTGCCGCGGCGTATGGCGCGCTCAATCGTCGCGGTAGGCATATTTGCCGCCCGGGCATTTTGTGCCGCCGCGCGCAAATGCGGATTGGCATTCTCATCGCCTCCACCCCGGGCCGCTACCGTAATTTCGCGAATCAACTTTGTAAAAATCTTGCCGCGCTTGGCGTCGTTGGCGCCTTTCTTGCGTTTTATCGTACTCCATTTGGAGTGACCAGACATTAGCTCTATCTCTCTGCAAATTAGAAGATTTACCCAGTGGAAGTCTACTACTATAAAAAAACCAACACAACGAGAAAAAGCAAAGGGCGGCGACCAACCGGTCGACCGCCCTTAAAATCTTCAAAAAAGCCCTCCGATCAAGCGGCTTCTTTTTCTTTGTCTTTCTGCGCGGTCTCGGCTATTTTGGCCATTATATCGCCGGGCACATCTTCATAGCGTTCGAAATGCTGCACGTGAAAACCCTTACCCTGGGTCATCGAACGCAGCGTGGTGGCATAACGGTCGATTTCAGCCAGGGGGGCCTCGGCGTGGATGATCTGAAAATGGCTGTCTGCATCCATGCCGCTGATCCTACCCCGACGCGACGAAAGATCACCCATCACATCGCCCATAAACTCCTCGGGTACGGTAATCTCCAGACGATATATAGGTTCCAGCAAAATCGGCTTGGCCTTGAGGAAAGCATCTCTGAAAGCGTGGGACCCAGCCAACTTGAAAGAGACTTCGTCCGAATCTACCGGGTGATGCTTACCATCGTAAACCGTAGCGGCCACATCAATTACTTGATACCCCGCGACCGGTCCCCGGTCCAGAGTCTCGACTATGCCTTTTTCCACTGCGGGGATAAAATTGCTTGGGATATTGCCACCGACAACTTCATTGAGGAATTCAAAACCTTCTCCGCGTCCCTTCGGACCAATCCGCAAATAGACCTCCCCAAATTGACCCCGACCACCCGACTGCTTCTTATGTCGATATTGCGCTTCGGCACTGCCGCGGATCGTCTCGCGGTAGGGAATCCTCGGCGACTCCATAACGATCTCGACACCAAAGCGCTCTTTCAGGCGACTGATAATCGTCTCCAGATGCAACTCACCCTGAGCGTTGAGCACAGCCTGGTGGATCTCACCATCGTAATTCATAGAAAAACTTGGATCTTCCTGCTGCAGTTGAGAAAATCCAGTAGCCATCCGCTCCTCACCCCCCTGCTCACTGGCCTGGATCGCCACTCGGATCAACGGCTCGGGGAATTCAATACCGGGCAGTTTCAACGATTGCCCCTTGGTGCATAGAGTATCAGTCGTATGCGTGTTCTTGAGTTTGACCAGAGCAACGACATCACCAGCCTCAGCGCTGTCAATCTCGACTCGCTTATTGCCGTTGAGTTGGTAGATCTGGCCAATACGTTCGGTCGCGCGGTTGTTCGGATTGGCGACTTCGTCGCCGGGCTTAATCGTACCAGCGAATAAGCGCAATAGACAGAGTTCACCCACGTGCTGCTCGGCCAGCGTTTTGAAGACCAAAGCCGCCAATGGTGCACCGGCAGCACCCTCGAGCACGCCTTCATCTCCATCCTGAAACTTCAATCCCGCTGATTCGGCTGGCGACGGCCCGTAATGCACCAGACCATCCATCAACAAATCAACGCCAACATTGTTATAAGCATCTCCGAAAAAAACCGGGAAGAGGTCTAGTCCTAGTACCGCCTTGCGCAAACCAGCAATCAATTCGTCCTTCGACAACTCGCCCTCACTAAAATACTTCTCCATCAACTCTTCATCAGTTTCGGCAATGGACTCTACTAACTGCTCGTATTGTTCCTGGACGCTCTCCTGAATTTCAGCCGGAATGTCCCCCTCAGTCGCCTTACCATCATTGTAGGTGTAGGCTCTCATCGACACTAGATCAATGATCTGGTTGAATCCCTCACCGGGATTCACCGCCATCTGCAATGGCACCACCTCACGGCCAAAACGCTCTCGGGCTATTTCTAAAACCTGATCGGCATCGGCATCGTCGCGATCCATCTTGTTGATGAAGAGCATGCGGGGCAAATTGTATTCCGCGGCAAAATTCCAGGTCCGCTCGGTGCCAATCTCTAAACCGGTAACCGCATCGACAACATCCACCGCCGTGTCAGATATGCGTAAGGCCGCCTTGGCCTCAGAGATAAAGTCCGCATAACCAGGCGTATCCAGCACATTTAGGTGGTGATCCTGCCAACGGCCGTTGAGCGGAGAGATCTTAAGAGAAATCTGGCGCTCAATCTCAGCCGAATCGTAATCCGATAGGGTCGTCCCGTCTGCAATACGACCCAGGCGATTCACGGCCCCCATGTTGAAGAGCATAGCCTCCGAGAGCGCAGTCTTACCCGCACCGCTATGACCACACAAGGAGAAATTCCTTAGTTGTTCGCTCAATGTTAACTCCTCCTGAATAAAAATCGTCCCACTGACCCCCAACCCTGCCCCACTTGCGATGGGCGTAATATTAATTGTGCCCCATGGGGTTTGTCAAGCTTTAGTTATGCACGCACAAAAAAAGCCCATCCCTGAGGGATGGGCTTAAAGAAAAATCCGGCAGCGTCCTACTCTCCCACTAGGCAACCCCAGCAGTACCATCGGCGCAGGAAGGCTTAACTTCTCTGTTCGGAATGGGAAGAGGTGTTTCCCTTCCGCTATGGCCACCGGAAAACTCAAATTGTCTTCAACAACCGAATACAGGTCCACGCCAAATTGCGATACAAAACCTCCAGTACTGCGAGGCAATAAATGGCCAAGCCGCACGGCCAATTAGTATTGCTCGGCTTCACACATTGCTGCGCTTCCACCTGCAACCTATCAACCTCGTAGTCTACGAGGGGCCTTCAGGTAGGTTAACCCTACGGGATATCTAGTTTTGAAGTGGGCTTGACGCTTAGATGCTTTCAGCGTTTATCCCTTCCGAACGTAGCTACCCAGCTATGCTCCTGGCGGAACAACTGGTAGACCAGAGGTTCGTCCAACCCGGTCCTCTCGTACTAGGGTCAGCTCTTCTCAAATATCCTCCACCCACGGCGGATAGGGACCGAACTGTCTCACGACGTTCTGAACCCAGCTCGCGTAACGCTTTAATTGACGAACAGCCAAACCCTTGGGACCTTCTCCAGCCCCAGGATGCGTTGAGCCGACATCGAGGTGCCAAACCGCGCCGTCGCTATGAGCGCTTGGGCGCGATAAGCCTGTTATCCCCGGAGTACCTTTTATCCGTTGAGCTTCGGCGCTTCCACGCGCAACCGTCGGATCACTAAGCCCTGCTTTCGCACCTGCTCGACTTGTAGGTCTCGCAGTCAAGCTCCCTGTATGCCTTTACACTCTACGCGCGATTACCGACCGCGCTGAGGGAACCATTGGGCGCCTCCGTTACTTTTTGGGAGGCAACCGCCCCAGTTAAACTACCCACCTGGCACTGTCTCCGATCCCGATCAAGGGACCAAGGTTAGAACTTTAACAAAGCAAGGGTGGTATTTCAAGGTCGGCTCCACGAAAACTAGCGCTCCCGCTTCATAGCCTCCCACCTATCCTACACATGCAGTGTCAAAATCCAATACCAAGCTATAGTAAAGGTTCACGGGGTCTTTCTGTCCTGCCGCGGGTATCCAGCATCTTCACTGGAACTACAATTTCACCGAGTCCCTCGTTGAGACAGCGGCCAAGTCGTTACACGATTCGTGCAGGTCGGTTTTTAGCCGACGAGGAATTTCGCTACCTTAGGACCGTTATAGTTACGGCCGCCGTTTACTGGAGCTTCGATTCAAAGCTTCGTTCCCGAAGGAACTAACTCCTCCTCTTAACTTACCAGCACCGGGCACGTGTCAGTCCCTATACATAGCCTTGCGGCTTAGCAGAGACCTGTGTTTTTGGTAAACAGTCGCCCAGCCCGTTTCTCTGCGGCCCCTTTGGGCTCCACCCGCGAGGGGCTTCACCTACTGAGGGCATCCCATCTTCCGAAGTTACGGGATCATTTTGCCGAATTCCTTAACGAGGGTTCACTCGCGCACCTTTGGATACTCTCCTCATCTACCTGTGTTGGTTTGCGGTACGGGCACCTACAGAACTCACATAGAGGTTTTTCTAGGCAGCATGATTAGGGTCAGTTTATGCCGTTAGACGGCTCCCCATCGCCTCTCGGGGTAGCGACCGTCCGGATTTGCCTGGACGGTCCCCCTACGGGCTTAGACCAGCATTTCCAGTCGCTGGCTGACCTTTCACTTCTGCGTCACCCCATAGCTCGAACGCACTGTAAGT
>CAZFMY010000077.1:0-30036 GCA_964520345.1 uncultured Gemmatimonadaceae bacterium
TGTCGGAGTAGGGCGCATGGAGCACCCAGTCCTCTTCTTCGGGCAGGCCGAAAAGCTGGTAGTCAATGCGCAATTCGTCGTGGACCTGGTCGCCATTGGGTGTCAGCACCGGTGTTGAGAAGGACAAATTCTGCAGCAGTGCGGGCTGTTGGTCCGAGGTGCTGAGTACGCGAAGGCTGTTGGTCGATAGTGCGTCGCTGGCGTCGCCGTCGACAATGGGTTGGGGCAGGGTTTCGGTTTGCGAGTAGGAGACCTCGCCGAGGAAGGTGGTCGCTAGTTCGAAGACTTCGGCGGAGAAGACGATGCGCAGCGGGGCGTTGTTGGCCTTGGTGATGTGTTGGGGAAGAATGATAGTCAGACCGTCGTTGGTTGTCGGGACCTCGGCCGGTGCGATCTCGTCGTCGCCGATGTACAGTTTTTTGAATGTGGCCTGGGCGCCAGTTCGGATCCGCACTGCATCGAAGCCGGCCTGGTCTGCGCTGGAGAAGGAGGCCGATATATCATAGGCGAAATCGATTTCTTCTCCCAGGGACACCTGTGCGATACCCCGCGGCGGCTGTAGGTCGCTTAGTGCTGCTACTTCGCCGAGTACGCGAGACGCCAGTAGGGGAGCTTGTTCGATCCACAGCGAGTCAAGGCGGACGTAATCGGCGAAACGAGCGCTGTGCAGGGTGATGTAGACCTGGATGAAGGACCCGCTATCGAGGTTGAGCGGTAGCCCCGATTGGGTGGTGGGCGTCGACCAGAAGGTCCAGTTGTCGCTGTCATAAGCGATAGAGGCCCGCATGCCGGGCCGGGGACTGCGCTGGACGAAGTCGCAGGAGGCACAGGTGCGGCCGAAACCGGTGCGCAGGTCGTTTTCGTAGCGGTCTCGACTGACCAGTTTCTCCTTGCCGGTGACGGTGTATTCGTGATAGAGGTTGGGGTCCGCATCGCGGCCGGATCGGACTTCTATTTCTGCGAAGGCCTCGGCGTCCGGTGTGAGTACCGCCTCGCCATCGATAAAGCGCATCGGCGTGACGGCAAAGAAGAGTCGGCCGAAGTTTTGCTCGGTGCCCAAGTCCGTGATTTTGGATCGGTAGGTAGCTCGTTTGGGAAAGCCGTCGCCGTAGACTTCGAATTCGCTGATGGTGCCCAGGAGGGCGCGGGCCTGGTTGCCTTGGCCGGCGGAAGTGCCGGTGATCCGGGTCAGGGCCGTTTCGTCGATGATCGAGAATTTGCGGACCCAGCGGAAGAAGCGCACGTACTGCTGGTCGAAATCAATGCGCACATTGGCGTCGAAGTTCTGCGTAGGTTCGGCGACGATCGTTTCGAGAGCCCACCCTCCTTTGATTCCGAAGGTGCCTTGATTCTCCTCCTGGATCGAGATCTGGAAAGCCGGGGTCGAGTCGGTGCGCAGCGGAGTGCCGTCGGAGCGGAAACCGCTGGAGGGAGTGTGGAAGCCGAAGGTGCGTGCCGGCATCGGCACGGCGAGGTCAATGGTGAAGAATTGTTTGCCGATGCCTTCGGCTTTGGAAGAGTTGTAGGTGCTGCTATCGGCGTCGATGAGTACCACGCCGTTCTCGGTGGGGTCGCCATTACCCTCATTCCACTTCCAGATCCGGGGCCGCTCGCCGTCTATATAGCCGAGCTCCTTGGGTTGACGAAAGGTTGTCCAGTTGTCGATCAGGGATATGATGTTTGTGCCTGGCTGGACGCGTACGGGTTGGATCGCGCCCTCAACCGTCGCGAAGTCGACCATGACGCTGACGGTATCCTGGCCGGACCAGGGCTGGTTGCCGCCGAGCTGCCAGCTGGTGATCTGAGCGATTGCTGGGCTCGAAACCAAGAGTCCAAAGCAAATGGAAAGCGCGATTCTGGCGGCATTAAGCATATAGATTTGCTCATCGAGTGGGAATCAGCGTAAGCCGGCTGTTCTACCTCAACAAATTAGCATAAATACATTAATCTAAGGCTTAGGTAGATCTCTTCCAACTATAAAAGACCGGCGCAAGGATTCGTTGAATCTTTGTACTAGCTCAATGAGAAGGTAAAACTCCCCTAACGAAAATGCGCATCGGCTGCGTGCAGGGCACCGGGGCCATTCTGCATGCGCATTAGTTGGCGCTGGCGTTCGTTCAATCCTTCGTACCAATCGGAGGGAAAGCCATCGTGGGGATCGAGTTGGAAGACCAGCATGTGCTTCCTGTAGTGCCCGAAGAGGGCGTGACGGTTGCGGTCGCCGGTGTTGGCCCCGCCGCCGTGCCAACACTGGCCGTTGAAGACGATCACCGAACCGGCGGGAGCGGTAGGCTGGACTTCGTGTTTGACCTCGAATCCTTCCGGTGGGCCGCCGAGGCCGCTCTTGTGCGATCCAGGCACCACTCGAGTACCACCGATTTCGGGACTAAAATCATCGAGCATCCACACGGTATTCATCATAACCGGAGTGTCCATGTTGAGCATGTAGACAGGGATATCGCTGTGCAGACTCTGGTAGCCGTCGCCAGGGCGGACGATCCGCGAGTTGAGGCTGCCCAGGATCAGCGAAGGCTCGAGAAAGTGTTCGAGAAGAGGTAAGACGCGGGGGTGGTCGATGCACTGGTGAAAGATGCGGTCCATGACCGGGAGGTTGGCGACGTGACGGGCGGCGCCGCGGTGGGTGTGCTCGGTGCCGTGTACTTGTTCACAGCGGATCAGGGTTTCGCGCATGGTGGCGGCGGTATTGGTATCGAGCACATTTTCCAAAAGAGTGAAGCCGTATACTTCGAGTTCTTGTATAGATTGGTCGAATTCGTTCATTGGTTTTCTCCTGCTGGCTGACGGTCTGGTTCGGGATATGGTCTTTGTTTGTTCTCGTAGTGCCGCTGTATCGGTGCAAAGAATCTCTTCGCGGGTGGGAAATCACCGACCAGGTCTCGATAAGAAGTTTGGCTATCAGTGGGATGGGCCAGGATGTTTGGCGTCGATCCTCGTTTCGTCTAGGGGTAGAAGACGTTGATCATCATGCGAATTGAGAGCAGAGTGATCAAGGCTTTGAAGACTTTGCGGAAAAGGTGCTCGGAGAGTCGGCCCCTGAGTCTGGTGCCGCACCAGGAACCCAGCGTCACCGCTGCGATCATCCCGGCGATGAGGGGGAGATGGGGAGTGAAGACAAAGCCGATAAAACCGAAGACCAGGATTTTGCAGAGGTGGGTAACGGTCATCGCGATACCGTGGGTGATCACCAGGCGGTCTCTGGGTAGATTTTCGCGCACCAGGAAAGCATTGGTCAGGGGACCGGTAACGCCGACGAAGAGGGATAGGAAGGTCTGCAGGGCTCCGAGGACCGCGAAGTGACCGGGGAGATGGAAGGATTTTTGCGGCAGCGGGACCCAGGTGACCAGAAGAATGAAAAAACCGAGGTAAAGGGGAAGATAGTCGAAGCTGAGCCGGATGATCGCTTGCGATCCAGTGATGGCTCCGAGGATTGCACCGCCCAGGAAGGGCCAGAATACACGCCATTCGATATGGCGCAGGCCGAAGAGTACGCGGCTTGAGTTCGAAGCAAGTTGTACGGCGCCGTGGACGGGGATGATGGCGGCGGTGGGCAGGAGGCCCGGCATTGCCGAGATCAGCACCATGCCACCGCCCATGCCGATAATGGCGGTAAAGGTCGAGGTCAAGAAGGAGACGCCGATCAGGAAGAGCGTATCCATTAACTAGCGAGAATCTCGTCCGCATAGGCGAAGAGGGCGGGGGCGCCGCCGGTGTGGAGGAAAATCGCCGAGCCGTCGAGCCGTCCGTCAGTGGCGTGAGTGCAGAGGGCGGCCAGGGCTTTGCTGGTGTAGACCGGGTCGAGGAGGATGCCCTCGGTTCTGGCCAGAGTGCGCAGGGCGCTCAGGCCCTCCGGGGTGGGAATTCCGTATCCCGTGCCGATGAAGCTATCGTCGTTGTCGATTTCGGCGGGGTCGATTTCGATGTCGAGGCCGAGGCGGCGGGCGGCCAGGTTGGCGAGATTGGCGATTTCCTGATGACGGCCGTGCTGTTCGGGAACAGGGCAGAAGCCGCGTACCTTGATCGGCGATTCGACCCAGGCCAGGCCCAGCGCGACGCCGGCCTGAGTGGTGTCGAGGGCGGCGAGGTAGAGATATTCGGGCGATATATCTTGCTGCTGGCATTGGCGGGCGATTTCGAGCCCTACTTCGGCGTAGGCTATGGCATCGAGATCGATGGTGTCCTCGCGGCGCGGCCAGTAGACCTTCTTGCCCTGGGCGCTTAACTCATCGCATTTGGCCTGAATGGCTTCGTTCTGGATCAGGTGACGGCCCTCTTCAACGATAGTGATATGGGCGCCGAGCAGGTGCTGCAGCAGGTTGTTGCCCTGGGATTGAGCCCTATCGATCTCGCGTACCGGCCGCAGGATCAGATGCAGTTCGAGGTTGAGTTTGGCGCAGGCGGCGGCGAGTTGGCGGCAATAGTTCGATTGCACCGCCGCGCCGGCGACGATGGTGTCGGCTCCCTTTTCCAGTGCGTCGGCCAGTGCGAATTCGAACATCCGCGTCTTGTTGCCGCCGAAGGCCAGCCCTGTCAGATCATCGCGTTTGATATAGAGAGCGGGGCTGTTGAGGTGGTTGGAGAAACGAGTCAGCGGCTCGAGGGGGGTGGGGCGGACCGAGGCTAGATGGATGCGGGGTAATTCGGCAATCGCATCGGCCAGCACATTCGCTTTTGCGGCATTCATTTCACGCACCTTTCGGCCAGCCCTGACGCGGCAGTTTAGACAGGCGGTTCTGGCGATGGCACTCTTCGATGACTCCGATCTGGACCCGCACCTGCTGTGGCGTGATTTCGAGTTTGGCGCCCTCGCGCAAGACGGCGTAGATATGATCGTAATAAGCTTTGGACATATAGCCGAATGCGTCTTTCTGGGCTTTGTTTGGCGCCCATGACTTTTCGACCATTTTCAGGTCTTCGCGGCAATAGCTGGGTCCGGGTAGCGGGTTGCGGATCAGGCGCTGTTTGGGGGTTTTTTCCGGGTTGTAGTAGCGCCAGGTCAGGCCCGCCGCGCCGCCGGAGAGGCCGCCGTGCTCGCCGTGGACGGTGTACATGGGTTGTGGAAAGGTGGTGCAGGAGGAGATCTCGAGGTCGATGACCGGTTTATTTTTGCTGCGCAGCAGGATTTTGACGTAGTCCTCGGCGTCGCCGAAGGTGTTGGCTCGGTCCATCGCGCAGAGGATCTGTTGCGGCTTCTTGAACTCGAGCAGGCGCATGGCCTGATCCATCGGGTGGGGGCCGGTGTTGAGCAGGTTTCCGCCCTTGTACTCTTGCAGCGTCTGCCAGTCCCAGCGGCGGGCGAAGCTGCTGAAAGAGAGCGAGACCTGAACGATGCGGCCGAGGATTCCCGAGTCGATGACTTGCAGCATCTTCTGGAATTGCGGCGCGTTGCGCGACTGCTGAAAGGGCAGGAGTCGACGTCGGTTCTTGCGGGCGGCGGCGATTACTTTGTCGAGCTCGGCAACGCTCCAGGCCAGCGGTTTTTCGCAGATGGTGTGGTGGCCGGCATCGAGCGACTCGATAGTGCCCTTGGGATGGAGCTGGCTGGGGAGGGCATTGACGACGAGGTCGAGATCGCGTCGAGCGAGCAACTCGCGGTAGTCGGCGTAGGTATCGCAGCCGATTTCGCTGGCGGCGCGCTGGCGGCGATCGCGGAGCAGATCGGCGATCGCGACTATTTGAAATTTACGCGGGGCGGTTTTCAAGTAGCGGCAGTGGATGTCGAGGCCAGAACGGCCCTGGCCCAGGATGGCGACGCGAAGGGGCTGTTTTCTTTTGGCCGGCATAGAGCAGGTCTCCGTTGATAAGTCGTGTATGGTGTCGATAGATGCGCGTCTATCTTGGGCATTGGGGCAGGAGGTGTCAAGAGTTTGTGGGGGGAGCATGAGGTATGTAGTTTAAGTGGGATCGAATCGCCAGCGCGCTACTGGTGCCGGTGCTGAATCCTGTGGAACTGCCCGGTTTTGTCCGTACGGAGCTTAGAGAGCGATCCCCGGGTCGGTTTCTGCTCTGCGCGTTGGGGAAGGGACCTGCGGCTATTGCGGTACAGGACCTCATCTTTGACGAACGCGGGAGAAATGAAGCACGTCCATATAGGCGAGTTGGAGAAAGAAGGCCTTGCAGTTTTTGCTGGCTTGCGGTTTTCGACACCGTGGTCGGTCTTCGATTATTGGGTATTGGAACCCGGTCAAGTACGCACTGTGGTTGGAGAGGGAAAAGCGTGTGAGCAGGGATATGTGTTGATGGGAGGGCCGGTGGAATTCACTTTGAAACCGTCGCGCGAAGGATGTGGAGAGCAGGACGAGTTGCGGGGCAGGAGTGGGTGTGGACCGGGATTTATCGTGGGTCCGGTTGGGCATGATCACTCGTTGGAGAATTTGGCTCTTCAGGAGGTTGGTGTCCTCCACGTGGGTGTTGATTTAAGCGCGGCGGAGATGGCTGAGGCCAGGATTGACTCGTCGCCTAGGGTGGGATCTTTCGACGTGTGGGCGCTCAAGTGGCGCACTGCAATCCACGGCGGTTGTGGTCAGATCGCCACGCGTCATGTGCTCAAGCCGGAGGATTTTTCCAGCACCTGGACCTTTCTCGATCACGCGGTCCTGGATCCAGGAGGGTCGGTGGGGTACCACTATCACGACGGATTGGAGGAAAGCTTCGCGGTGCTGGATGGAGAGGGGCTGATGACCGTTGACGACGAGACCTTTGCCGTTGGCCCGGGTTCGATGACCTGGCAGGGGATCGGCCAGGGGCATGGCATTTACAATCCCGGTCCGCAAAACCTGGAATTTATACGCATTGCAGTGGCGCAGCAAAACGAGGAGTACACTACGATCGACCTGCACGACGATTTGTCGTCGCGCGGGCCTACCTGAGAAAGGAAACCCATGGACCAGGCCGAAACAGTACAGCGCATGGCCGAAGCGGCCGGCAATTTCCTCGCGGGGTTGGACGCTGCCGGGCGTCAGAAAGCGGTGATCGATTTTGCGGATAGCGCCGAGCGCGAGGACTGGCATTATATACCGCGGGACCGCGCGGGGTTGCCGCTGAAAGAGATGGATGGTAAAGCGCGCGAACTGGCGCGAGCATTGGTGGCAACGGGTGTGAGCGCGCAGGGATACGAGAAGGTTTCGACGATCATTTCGTTGGAGCCAGTGCTGGCCGAGTTGGAGGGAGAGGGTCGGCGCTTCGTGCGCGACCCCGAGCTTTATTACGTCAGCGTTTTCGGTGAGCCGGGCACCGATGCCCCTTGGGGATGGCGCTTTGAGGGGCACCATATCTCGCTCAATTTTACTCTGGTCGAGGGGCGGATGCTGGGTTCGACACCGTTGTTTTTCGGTTCGAATCCCGCCGAAGTTCGCCATGGCGAGAGCGAGGGATTGCGGGCGTTGAAAGAAGAAGAAGATCTGGGGCGAGCACTCTTGCACGAGTTGGATGGTGAACAGCGGGCGGTGGCTATCGTCAGTGCAGAAGCGCCGAAGGATATTCTCACCACCAATACGCCTTATGTGCGCGGCGAGGTCGAGCCGGAAGGGTTGGGTTCTGCAGATATGAGCGCGGCGCAGCGTGCGCTCCTGCACGACTTGGTCGAGGTCTATGTCAGGCGCTTGCCCGAGGCTCTAGCCGAAGCGGAGTGGGCACGGTTGGGATCGGAGGATCTGCAAGCGGCGCGCTTTGCCTGGGCTGGCAGTGGAGAACGCGGAGGGCCGCACTACTACCGGGTGCAGGGCTCGAGCTTTTTGGCCGAGTATGATAATACTCAGAACGACGCCAACCATATCCACGCGGTGTGGCGCGATCTGAATAATGATTTCGGCGAAGATGTACTCAGACAGCATTATCGGCAGGATCACCCGTAGTTTCGGTCTTCTTGGCGCAGTGCTGGCCGGTCAGGGTCGGCCTGGAGCGGGGATTATCCGATTCGACTTTTTTATCTTGTGCAGGCGCAGGTACGGCGAACCTGCTGAGCACCTTGCTCAGATCGATATTAGTCCCTACCTTGCATAGACTTTCGGGTTGCGGTCTGGGGTTGAGTTGAGAGAATACATTCTTTTTACCTGCCTGCTGTGGATCCGCGGCTTCCAATTTAAACGACCAGAGGAGTTTGCCGTGCAAGCAATGCGTCTGATCGCCGTCGCATGTATCGGCCTGGTCGCCTGTGCCGATCAGGCCCAGGCGCCACCGGTGCCAGAAACCGAAGAAGACAAGAAGCTCTATGCTATCGGCCTATCGGTAGTCGGGAACTCGCTCGCGGCGTTTAAGGGAGAGTTTACGCCCGAAGAAGTGGCGATGATTACCGAAGGGTTCCGGGATGGGATGCTGGAGGGAGAGCCGAAGGTCGATGCCAGTGCCTATGGACAAGAACTTAACAACTACCTGCAGCAGCGCTTTCAGAATGTGCAAGAACGCGCTAAAGAAGGGGCGGTTGTAGAGAAGGAGAAGGGCCAGGCTTTTCTCGAGCAAGCCGCGCAGGAGCCCGGGGCGGTCAAGACCGCTTCCGGCCTGGTATATATCGAACTTCGCGCAGGTAGCGGTGCTCAGCCGCAACCCACCGACAAGGTCAAGGTCCACTATCACGGTATGCTGGTCGATGGCACGGTTTTCGATTCGTCGGTCGAGCGCAACGAGCCGATTGTGCATCCCTTGAACCAGTTCGTCCCGGGCTGGTCCGAAGGAGTTGGGATGATGAAAGTCGGCGGCAAGGCGAAACTGGTTATACCTTCTGATCTGGCTTATGGCGATCGGGCTACTGGCAAGATTCCCCCGGGCTCTACACTGGTTTTCGAGGTCGAATTGCTGGGGATCGAATAGGGGGTCCGGACATGGCTACAATCGGCGCGATTCATTACAACTGGCCCGGTTACGATCTGGAAGGCTTCGCGCGTCGTGCGAGCGAGATCGGCTATACGCACTGCGAAGTGCGCGCTAGTGATATTTGGTCGGATGAGGCTGATGACGGTGCGGCGCGTGCCGAGGAGGTTCGCGAATTGCTGAGCCGCTACGGCATGACCGCTTCGGCGGTTGAGATCGGCAACGACTTCTTGCAGGCCGATCCGAGCGCGCTCGATGCGCAGATCGAGCGTTACCGTCAGCGCTGTCGCGTCATCCCGCTCACCGGTACCGATATCGTGCGCTCGGACGGCGGCTGGAACCGCAACGACCAGGTTCCGCAGGACCAGTGGGATGCGATGATGCTCGATGCATTCAAGCGCTGCGCCGATTTTCTCGAGGAGTTCAACGTGCGGATTGCCCTCGACAATCACGGCGTGACCACTAATGACGGCGACTGGCAGCTGAGTCTGATCGAGCGGGTCGGTTCGGACCGACTGGGCGTCAATCTAGATACAATGAACTATCGTTGGTTCGGTCACGAGTTGGACCAGATCGATCGCTTCTATGAACTCCTTGCGCCGCATGTTTTCCACACCCATATGAAAGACGGCACGGGATCGCGCGACAAATATCGCGGCGCGGCGTTGGGTACGGGGGAGATCCATCTCGACCATGTGGTGAAATGCCTTAAAGAAGCTGGTTACGACGGGGCTTGGACAGCGGAGTACGAAGGGTTGGAGACTGAGGGGGCGGTGGGATACGAGAAATGCTACCAGTGGCTGGTGGCCAGGGTCTGAGCCTTATTCAATTTTGCGCAAAGCTTGGCGCTGTTTGCGCGCGTCCGCTTCTTGCTCGATCTCGCTCATTTCCCTTTTGAAACGTTTGAAGCGTTTGATGAGTCTGGCCTTCTTGTTGGTCAGAGCCCCTTTATTGTGATCCGCCACCGCTTTCTGGTTCTGGGCCACTTTGAGGCGGTTCAGAACTTCCTGTTTGACACTTGCTACTTGACCGATCTGCTGTTTCATCCGTGTGATTAATTGCGCGGTAACGACCTTGGCACCGATCGAGCCGAACATCAGGAGCAAAGCCACCATCATGGCGGGAATTTCGATACTTTCCATGCGAATTTATCTTTTTCTCGTATTGCTCAATATTTATCCAATATTATGAACAAGATACGATTTGTCGAAAATCAGTCAAGCTTTTTGTCGCCAAGGATTGCGGCTAGTTCGCGTGTGGTTTGTGCTGCATTGCAGAAGAGGACGGTTGCTAGTCCCAACTCTGCGGCCGCTGTCACGCATCGCGGATTATCATCTATCAGCACCGCCTCCTGCGGTTGGCAGCCGATCTGGTTCAGCGCGTAGTGGAAGGCAGCCGGATCGGGCTTGAGCAGGCCGATTCTCTGCGAGAGAAAGATCTGCTCGAAAAGGTCGAGGGTGCTGCAGATGCGCTGTACGCCCTGCCAGAGTAGGGCATTGTTATTGGAAAGTGCGTAGAGCGGGTACTCGGTGGCCAGTTGACGGAGCAGGGGGGCTACTCCTTCGATCTCGTGCAGGATCAGCCCTGCGAAAGCGGAGCGCAATTCGTCGTTAGTGGCGCTGAGTGAGAGCCCTTTGCGGAAGGCCTGGAGGAATTGATCGGGGCTGATTTCTCCGCGTTCAAAGGCGTAAAACTCCGCACTTTCAAGGAGCCAGCGCTCCAAGACCTGAGCGTCGCGATGTTTTTCTGCTCCAGGCAAATTCGCCAGCCCGGGCAGGCCGGCGGTGCGCACTACGGTATCGCAGAGGTCGAAGATCAGGGCGCGAATCATCGGATCTGTCCGATTTGCCCGATCTTCTTGTCGAGCCGTTTAGGAGAAATCGGATGGTCGGTACCCAATTCCTGAGCGAAGACCGAAACGCGGTACTCTTCCAGCATCCAACGCAATTCTTCGATTCGAGCCTCCCGTTCGGGTGAATTATCCTCTGTGGCGAGTTTTTCCAGCTGACTCTGATAGGCTGCAACCAGCTCTGCTTTCTGGACATCTTTGCGCGGGTCCGTTTGGGCCCTTTCGGCGCGGACCTGGACCGCTTTGAGATAGCGGAGTAGGTGGCCGAGACGGTGGAAGGGGACGCGAGCGAGGAAATCGGTCGGCAGCAGGCGTCCCAGATCGGTTTCGAGTTCGCGATAGGTCTTACCAGAAAGGAGGATGGCCCGGCGGGCATTGAGCAGACTATCGACCAACGAGATAAATCGCGGAGCCAGCCCGCGCAGCCGTTTTTTGCCTTGCTCGAGCGTTGTGGCGAAGTCTTCCTGGCGCAGGGGCAGGATTCGCTCGCGTTCGAAGAGGTAGCGCTCCAGATGTGCAAAGGCCTGTTGGCGCAGCTCCAGAACGCTGTTCTGATAGAGGGCTTTAAATTGGGCCAGCTCTTTGAGTTCGCGTCGAAGCCAGGCCAATTCATCGCTCAGGGCCAGGGCACTGAGCCCAAAAAAACCTTCTCGCGAACGAGTCTCAGCCTCGGCACGGCTTTTGTATAGTTGCAGCGATACGCCTGATTCGTTGCGGTCGAGGCCGGGCCAGCCGTAGAGCGGTAAGCCGCCGACCTGCGCCACTTCGATTCGCTCGGGCAAGTCGCCGAAATCCCAGGTTTTCACGCCATTGCGTTCCCATTTTCGCGCCGCTTCTTGCCAGACTTCGAGTTCGGCCGAGGCGTCGTGTTGATCCAGGAGCTGGGTCAGGTCTTTCAAGTTGCGGCCGGCAGCCAGAGGTTTTGCGTCAGTGCCCTGGATTTCGATGCGCATTCGCAGGTGGTCGGGCAATATGTCAGCGGTCCAGTCTGCGGCCTGGATCGGGATTTGGTAGTGCTGGCGGATATGATCCTGCAGCGATTCGAGGAAGGTCGGGTGGGTCGGTTTGAGTTCAGCGGCGATTTGCGCGGCTTTGGTGGGGATCGGGACCAGTTTTTTGCGGATCGATTTGGGCAGTGATCGCAGCAGGGTGGTGACTTTTTCCTCGAGGAGTCCCGGGACCAGCCACTCGAGTATCTCCGGGTCGACGGCGTGGGCCAGTTTATAGGGCAGTTTGATGGTGATTCCGTCCTCGTCCTGGCCCGGGCGGTAGGCGTAGCTGAGGTTTAGTTCCTCGCCGTCGAGATCCAGCGCGTCGGGAAAGTCCTGCTGGTCAAAATCCTCCTCAGAAGAGCCGAGCAGGTCTTCTTTCTCCATGAGCAGGTACTCGTCGGACTTGTCGCGGAGGAAGCGGTTGAGATCGGGCAGCGAGGAGACGTTGTCGAGGCGGCGGTTGTAGAAGGCGCAGGCTGCCTGTTCGATATCGACGCCAGCTGAGCCTCTGGTACGAGTCTGCCAGGTTTCGAGCTTTTGGCAGAGGTGGGTGTTGCGTTCGAGAAAGGTGTGGGGGGTGTGCACCGCACCGGGGACTAACGCTTCGCGGATGAAGATCTCGGTGGCTTCGCGGTGGTTTATGCGGCTGTAGCCGATGCGTCGTTCGAGCACCTGTAGACCGTAGAGGATGAGTTTTTCGCGGACCAGTACGCGGCTCGAACGGGCGTTGAAATAGGGCTGGTCGTACGATCTGCGGCAGAGGTGGCTGCCCAATTCCTCGAGCCACTCTGGCTGGATGCGGGCAATGGTCCGGGCAAAGAGCCGCGAGGTCTCGACCATTTCGCCGGCGACCACCCAACCCGGCGTCTTGTCCTTGTCGCGTTTTTCGTCTTTTTCTCGTCCTTTTTTCTCGTTGCGCTGGAAGAGTCCCGATCCGGGGAAGATCATCACTTCGCGGTTGCGGGCGGCTTGATAGATATTGCCCTCTTCCTTGCGGGCGATATTCGAGAGAAGCCCGGTGAGCACCGCGCGATGAATCGAATCGTAGTCGGCGGGTTTTTCGTTGAAGCGGAAGCCGCTTATTTCGGATAGAGTTTCGCGGACCTGCACGTGGATATCACGCCATTCGCGGATTCGCATGTACGAGAGGTAGTGCGCTTTGCAGAATTTGCGCAGCTGGTTCTGCGAGGAGTTTTCCACTTGGTTGTGGTAGGCATTCCAGATGTTGAGATAGGCGAGAAAATCGGAGTTTTTATCGTGAAATTGTCGGTGGATCCGGTCGGCCTCATCCTGATCTTCGAGCGGCCGTTCGCGCGGGTCCTGCACGCTGATCGCTGCTGCGATGATCAATACTTCGCTGAGGGCGTGCTCTTCGCGAGCTTGGAGCAGCATCCGCGAGACGGTGGGGTCGATCGGCAGCCGCGCCATGCTGCGCCCTATGGTGGTGAGTCTGCGGTTCTCGTCGAGGGCGTTGAGTTCGCGCAGGAGTTGGAAACCGCCGGCGATGGCCTGTTTTGAAGGGGGCTCGATAAAGGGGAAGGTTGCGACATCTCCGAGTTTGAGGTTGATCATCCGCAGGATGACCTCGGCGAGATTGGCGCGCTGGATTTCGGGTGGGGTGTACTCGTCGCGGGCCAGAAAGTCCCGTTCGGAGTAGAGCCGGATACAGATCCCGTTTTCGACGCGCCCACAGCGGCCCTCGCGCTGGCGGGCGCTCGATTGCGAGATCGCTTCGATCGGCAGGCGCTGGGTATGGGTTCGCGGGTTGTAGCGCGACAAGCGCGCCAGTCCAGTGTCGATGACGTAGCGAATTCGAGGTATGGTCAGCGAAGTCTCGGCGATATTGGTGGCCAGTACCACGCGCCGATGGTCTCCCGGTGCGAAGACCCGTTCTTGCTCGGCGGCCGAAAGGCGGCCGAAGAGGGGCAGAATCTCTACTCCGCGCAACGACCGTCCGGCGAGTCTTTCGCGCGTTTCGCGGATATCGCGTTCGGAGGGCAGAAAGACCAGCAGGTCGCCTTGCCGCGACTCCTTGAGGATTTCGTCAACAGCTGCGGCAGCGGCGTCTATGAAGGTGTAGTCGCCGCGTTCCTGCATTCGCTCATCCAGCGGCCAGTAGCGAACCTCGACCGGAAACATTCGTCCTGAAACTTCGATGATCGGCGCGTCGTCGAAGGCCCTGGCGAAAGTTTCGGTATCGATTGTGGCCGAGGTGATGATGATTTTGAGCTCCGGTCGCTTGCGGCGAAGAAGGCGCAGATAACCGAGCAGGAAGTCGATATTGAGGCTGCGCTCATGGGCTTCGTCGATGATGATGGTATCGTATTCGAGCAGATCGTGATCGGTCTGCGTCTCGGCCAGCAGCATACCGTCGGTCATGACCTTGATACAGGTCTCGGGATCGGTCTGGTCGCGGAAGCGGATTTTGCAACCGACATAGCGGCCGTAGGGCCGTTCCAACTCTGCGGCTATGCGGCGAGCGATGGAGAGGGCGGCGACGCGGCGCGGCTGAGTGACGGCGATACGGGCTTCCTGACCCCGACCTGCTTCGAGGCAGATTTTGGGCAGCTGAGTGCTCTTTCCCGAGCCGGTCTCGCCGGCGACGATAACGACGGGGTGTTTCTCGATTGCGGCGAGTATCTCATCCTTGTGGCTGCTGATGGGCAGTGGGTCGGGGTAGGTGGGAATCGGGCGGTTGAGGCGGCGTTTCTCGCGTAGACCGGTCGAAGTGCGAGCCTGATCCAGGAGCCGTTCGATTTCTTTGGCTGCGAGGGGGCGGCGGCGGTTGAGGCGGCGCTGGATGCGGACCCGGTCCTGAAGCAGACACTGCGGCAGGAGAGTCTTGAGTTCAGTTGCGGGTTGGGTTTTGGTTGCCGTTTCGTCCAAGATTTACAAGGAGTTAAGAGCCTAAAGGATCTATGTGAAAATCTAAGATAGGACTTTTATAGTGGCAAATACCCCGATTGTTTAGAGCTAGAGATGTCGATGGGACGGGGGTGGATATTCTGCGTCTGGACTGATGGATCAGTAGAGGTGCCAATAACTCCAGATATAGCTCAGCGAAATTGCGGACCAGAGGCCCTGACGGGCCCAGCGGGGATAGAGGCGCAGACCCAGTGCGGCCAGACCGGAGAGAGCGGGCAGGGCGCAGAGCAGGAGTGCTTCGCTCTGCGAGGTACATAGATAGAATAGGCATGGGGTCAGCAGGCTGAGGGCCAAGAAGCCGTGACGGGGATCTTTGCGCCAGTCGGCGGCACGCAGGCTGGGCAGAGCCACGACGATGATGACCAGCATGCCGGGCAGGGCCTGGGGCAGGGAGAGATTGGTGCTCAGGCGGGCGCAGAGATCGATCGTCCCGGTAGCTTGCTCGAGGGATAATGCGGGCAGGTGTACGCTGAGAAAGTGGGAGAATGGTTGCCAGAACGCCAGCAGAAAAATGGTCACGACTGGGATCTGTGCCAGCCACCAACGGCGTTCTTTATAGCCTGAGTAGCGTCGGCGGTAGAGGAGCACGGTTGCGCCCTGCACCAGGATCAGGAAGATCAGACCGGCTTGGATACCCCAGGAGAGAATCGAAGTTATGAGCCAGGCGCCGAGCCAGGTCCGCTGGCCGGCGCGCAGAAACTCGAGAAAGAACCAGGAGCACAGGAGCGCGGCGACCAGCGCCAGGGGCGCCGGAGTGAGGGCGCGGGTCTGGGCGATGAGGAAGGGGGCACCGGCTAATAAGAGGAGGGCGCTCGGAACGGCGTGAGCGCCGATCAGCATGCGCAGGACCCGGGTGCTCAGCACTAGGGCCAGGAGGCCGCAAATCAGGCCGGGCAGGCGCAGCAGCAAGGGGTGCGAGGCCAGCTTTTGCCAGTATCCCAGTAGCAGCAGGTAGAGGGGATTGTACAGGTCGAGTGCTTGCCCACCGATCAATCCCTGGGCACGGGTGAGGAGGGTTGACTCGTTCTGGGTCAGCGAGAGGCTCTCCGGCGCGTAGAGCCAGAGTCCGGTCAGGAATACCAGGCCGCAGGGCAGGGCCAGGGCCAGAGAGAAATCGCGCTGCATGGGCCTTTCAGGCGTCGGTGCGCCAGAGGCGCGGGACGGGGCTTACCCCCTGGCGTTCGGGCAGGTGCCAGTAGGCCTCTTCGCGCGGGATTTCCTGCCAGTGCGGACAGGTCATGCCGTGGCGGTCCCAGACTACTTCGCCGGCGCGCAAGGTCAGCGCGCATTCGAGGCGGTGCTGGGCTTCGATACAGGCCCAGCCGCAGTCGCGATAGTAGAAATTGCCCTCGAGGACACCCAAGACAGCGATGTCGGCTTCGGAACCGGGTGTCAGTGTGCCGAGTTGTGGGCGGCGAATCGCACGGGCGGGAGTGACGGTCGAGCGGTAGATCACTTCCTGCAGGGGCATGCCCATCGCCAGGCATTTGGCCATGGTATCGAGCATCGAGTGGACGTGGCCATTGATATTGCCCATGTGCAGATCGGTGCTGATCGAGTCGGGCGGGAAGTGGTCGTCGATGGCCGGTTTAGCGGCGCGGTACCAAAAGCTGGCCGCTCCGTGCCCGAGATCGAAGTGGATGCCTTTTTTGCGTGCTTCGCGCATGTACTCGTAGACCGCGCCGTTATCGTCGATGATTGGAAACTGGCGCGCAAAAACGTGGGTGTGGATATCGCCCGGCCGCAGGTGCTTGAGCAGGAGGTCGGGATAGGAGCGTTCGGGGGGACGGGGCCAGAAATCGACCATTACCGGCATTTTGCACAATTCTCCGGCTTCGACCGAAGCATCGACCGAAGCCCAGGGCGGATGTTCGTCGTCAAAGGGTTCGGTGGTCCAGTAGTGGGCGGTCTTTATGCCGACGACCACGTCGTCGTGGGCCGCGGCGGTCTCTGCCGCTTGTCTGGGGTCGAGGTTGGCGACGATCTGTTCGGGATCGCCCATGCCCGGTGCGGAGATATTGACAAAGGCGTAGATCCGAATTTTGGATGTATCTATTACCGTCTCGCGAAAGTGAGAGAATTCCTCGGCGCCGGCGGTGCCGGTATCGACGCAGGTAGTGACCCCCTCTTTGAGAAAGTGGGCATCGGCGTTGAGGCTGCCGACCAGCATGCCGGGTCCGCGGGCACGGGTGAAATAGCTGTGGACGTGTATATCGAGCAGACCTGGTGCGACGATGAGATTGCCGACATCGATGACGCGCTCGGCATCCTCAACGGGGATATTCTCCTCGACGCGGGCGATGCGGCCGTCGAGTACGCCGAGATCGCCGATGCCGTCGATCTCGTTGGCGGGGTCGATGATATGACCGCCTTTGAGCAGAATTTCGAGTTTGCGGGGCATGGTAATTCCAGTCTGGCTAGCGAGGCAAGTACAACCGCAGGAACAAAGTAGGATTGGAAATCGCGAGCGTCAAATAGGGATATTGACAACGTGCAGGTAATTAGAGTACAATCTAGGTTCTTGAAAGGTATGAGCACGATGCGATATCTTCACCATATAGCGTTCCTAGTGCTAGTGGCCAGTGGGGTCCAGGCTCAGACGGTGTACCACGTCGACGTCAAACTCGAGGGCATGGTCGATCTGGGTGTCTCCGCTTTTATCGAGCGAGTGATCCAGGAGGCCGACTCGATCGGGGTCGACGCCATTGTCCTCGAGATCGATACCTTCGGTGGACGGGTCGACGCAGGTACTGTGATCCGCGATGCCATTCTGGATGCCGAGGCGCTGACCATCGCATTTATTAATAAGCGCGCGATTTCGGCAGGTGCGCTGATCGCGCTGGCCTGCGATAAGATTGTTATGGCCCAGGGAGCGACGATGGGAGCGGTGACGCCGGTTGATGGCTCGGGGACCAAGGCCAGCGATAAGGTCACCTCCTATATGCGCGCCGAGTTGCGCGCCACTGCCGAGCGCACCGGGCGCAATGTCAAGATCGTCGATGCGATGGTCGATGAACGCGTCGATGTGCCTGGTTTGAGCGCCGAGGCCGGGCGGCCGGCAACCTTGACTACCGAGCAGGCGCTCAACTGGCAGATGTCCGACGAGACGGCCGAAACCATGGTCGAACTCCTGCGCATATACGACTTAGAAGAGGCTGAAGTCGTATATGCCGAACTCAACTGGGCTGAGCATGCACTGCGGATCCTGACGCATCCGATCGTAACTTCGATTTTGCTAGCAGTGGCGATGTTCGGTCTGATCGCCGAAGTGCGCACTCCGGGGTGGGGGTTGGGTGGGACTCTGGCGTTGGTGGCGCTGGGGCTTTTCTTCGGCAGTCATCTGGTAGTCCGTCTTGCTGAGTGGCAGGAGCTGGCGCTTTTCGCAGCTGGTTTGGCGCTGCTGATTCTTGAATTGGTCGCGATTCCGGGTTTCGGATTGGTGGGGTTGGCCGGGATCACGGCGATGGTAACGAGTCTGGTGATTACGCAGTTTGAGTTGAGCGATGATCCGGCGTTGTGGAGTATCGACGAGATTGCTTGGGTTATCACCCGGATGTCGGTCTCGATGATCCTGGCCATCGTATTCTCGTTTGTGGTTATGCGCTCAATGCCGCGCTTTGCCGCTTTTCGCCGCTTGATCCTCGACGACGAGGTCAAGGCTTCCTCCGGTTATACCGCCTCCTCGCGCGACGATGACGAGGATCTGCTCGGCAAGGAGGGCGTGACCATGAGTTTCCTGCGTCCTTCGGGCATTGCGATGATAGAAGGACGGCGAATCAACGTGATCGCCAATGGAGAATTCATCGAGGCCCAGCGCCCGATCAAAATCGTCGAGGCCCGGGGCAGTCGAGTGGTGGTGAGAGCCCTATGAGCTTTCTCGGTGGGGAGTTGCTCGAATGGATCTATGCACTGGCGCTGCTGGTTTTGGGTTTTGTGCTGGTGCTGCTGGAGATATTCGTCATTCCGGGGCTCAATATCTTCGGCATTATCGGTTTTATTACGGCCGTAGCCGGTGTGGTCTTTGCCTATGTCAAGATGGGGGGTCTTGCGGCAGGGCTGGTGGCTGGTGTAGGATTGGTTGGCACTGCGGTGCTGGTGCGGTTGATGCTCAAGGTGCGTGCCTGGGATCGGATGGTACTCGGAGGCGGCATGACCCGCGAGGCCGGCTACGATTCGTCTGCGCCGGGTCGCGAGGATCTGCTCGGGCAGGTCGGCGAGGCGCTGACAACCCTTAGGCCAGCGGGCCGGGCGCAATTCGGTGAGCAGGTGATCGACGTGGTCAGCGAGGGCGATTATATCGAGCGTGGTGAGCGGGTCGAGGTGTTGAAGGTTGCCGGAAATCGCGTCGTTGTTCATCAGCTCGGCCCAGAAGAAAACTAGTTCACTCCCATAAGGAGCTTTTGCTATGGATGTCCTCTTTCCGCTTTTAGTGCTAGCTGGCATTATCCTATTTCTGACTCTCTTTACGTACTTCGTCCCGATCGGTTTGTGGATCTCGGCCTTTTTCGCCGGGGTCAAGGTGGCGATATTCAAGGACTTGGTTGGTATGCGGCTGCGCAAGGTGCCGCCGCGTCAGATCGTCATTCCGAAAATCAGCGCGACCAAAGCGGGGTTGGAAGTCGGGCTGGAGAGCATGGAAGCCCACTTTCTGGCCGGTGGTAATGTCAACGCTGTGATCCTGGCGTTGATTTCAGCCGACAAGGCCAATATCGATTTGACCTTCGAGCGTGCGGCGAGCATTGACCTGGCCGGTCGCGATGTGCTCGACGCGGTCAAGGTCAGCGTCAACCCCAAAGTCATCAATACGCCGCTGATCGCGGCGATCGCCAAAGATGGGATTCAGGTCAAGGCGACCTGCCGGGTGACGGTGCGTGCCAATATCGACCGCCTGGTCGGCGGCGCCGGCGAGGAGACGATCATCGCGCGAGTCGGTGAGGGCATCGTAACCACGATCGGTTCGGCGTCCACTCATAAAGAAGTGCTGGAGAATCCGGATCTGATCTCGCGGCGAGTGTTGGAAAAGGGACTCGATTCAGAGACCGCGTTCGAGATTCTTTCGATCGATATCGCCGATGTCGATGTCGGCGAGAATATCGGGGCCAAACTCCAGACCGATCAGGCCGACGCCGACCTCAAGATCGCCCAGGCCAAAGCCGAAGAGCGGCGGGCGATGGCCCAAGCGCGCGAGCAGGAGATGACGGCCCAGGTCGTCGAGATGGAGTCGCGGGTCAAAGAAGCCGAGGCCGAGGTGCCGCGGGCGATGGCCGAGGCCTTCCGCGAAGGCAATCTGGGTGTGATGGATTACTATCGCATGCGCAATATCCAGGCCGATACCGATATGCGCGATTCGATTTCGGATAGCGGCGAGGACAAGGATAACTAGCCGCATGGAAATCGTACTTTTTCTTCTCTTCTTGCTCTTCAGTATGTTTTCGGCGCTGATGGAGCGCCGCAAGCGCCGAAAACAGCTGGAAGAGGCTGCGCAGCAGCAAGAGGTGATCAGCGAGCGGCAGGATCCGTCAGAAGAATCCGAGGCTCCAGCGCCGGTTGTGGTAGAGGAACAGAAAGAAGAGCCGAGTTTCGGCTGGCCTTTCGAGGGCGATCCGTTCGAGGATTTCAAACCTGCTGCGAAGGAAGCCCAACCGGACCCGTCCGAAGAGGAGGGACTCGAGCCTGTTGTCGAGCCCGAGCTCGTGGTGCCCGCTGTCGATAACCGGGCATTGGAGATGGAGCGCTGGCGTCAGAAGACTCGGTCCCAGAATACAGAAGGAACTCAGCGCCGAAAATCCCGCAAGCGCTCCCGTGCTGGGCGCAGGGCCCGGGTCGGACGCTGGAATCTCAATCCGCAAAAGGCGCGCGACGCGGTCGTTTATATGGAGATTCTCGGCAAACCCAAGAGCGAAAGGGAGGACTTCTAGGCTTTACATTTTGTGGGGCGGGGCCTATTTTATCCCCCCATAGTTGAAGCCGGAGTGGCGGAATTGGTAGACGCGCTGGATTCAAAATCCAGTATCCGTTTCGGGTGTGTGGGTTCGAGTCCCTCCTCCGGCACCATGGTAAATAAAGGGATTAGGTCGAGTTTATATTTTGGCCTAATCCCTTTTTTCATGCCGGATTGGCCTGAGGCTCCATAAAGTCTCCAGCGTCTTTTTTACGACAGATATCAACTACACATTGGCCGAGGTTGCATTGCGGGCGTTGGTCTGCGCGTTCCAGCCGCGCAGGACGAGGTTTTCGAAAGGCTGGTCGAGGTTTTCGCGGCGGTCTTTTCCCGAGAACATCCGCGCGTGGACGACTTTTCGCGGTATGTCGGTCTGGTTGGACATAGAGCCGTGTACCAGGCAGTAGTGGAAGAACAGCACGTCGCCGGCCTCGGCCTCAATGACTGTCGCCTCGTTGAGGGGGAAGCGCTCGGCGAAGGCGTCGTCGCTGGCGCGGCAGTCCTCCATCCGCGTTTTGTGCGTGCCCGGGTAGATGCGCAAAGCGCCCATCGCCGCCGTAGTTTTGGCGACGTGGATCATCCCTGCCACCATTGTATCTCGCTGCATAGGCCCGTAGATCCAGTCCTGGTGCATGCGAAAGGGGCCGATGGCCTTCGAGCGTCGCTTTTCGTAGAGGCTGGTGCGCTGCAAGACGATATCGGGCCCGATAAACTGTTCCGCCAGGTCGAGAAAGCCTGGGTGCAGCAAGCCCTGCGTCAGCCACAGCGCCGAGTATTTCTGGACGTTGAAGGTCGAGATAATACCATTGTCTTCGGCGGCATTAGCCCCCACACAGGGCTCGGTGCTGTGCTCGACCTGCCGCACGACGCGGTCGAATTCCGCTTCGAGCCGGTTGATCTGCTGGGGCGAATAGACGCTTCGGGCGAGGTAGTACCCGTTTTCGTCGAAGAAGGTGCGCGCTGCGGTTCTCAATGGTTTTCTCCTGGTCTGATCGATCTGCGAATTAATCCACTCGCGCGCCTATCCGCTAGCTGGAAGGCAACCCCCAGCTCGGCTGGCGCGCCTTTTCAAGGGAGAGATCTGCTCTTGTAGACATTGGCGTATGAAGGTGTACAATTGGCGAAGCAAACGAAACCGGACTCTAAAGGGCTGACTTACCATTGCGGCTAGATATTTGTAAATTACAGTAGATACGAAAAAATCGCCTGCCCTACAAGCGGCAAGTCAGTGGCGCGCTTAAAGACCGCGCCTTTGATGGCCTGCGACCCAAGTGCGAGTACAAGCGGGAAAGAGGCTATGATGTACATCATATTCTTTCTGGTTGTGGCTTTGTCGACATCTGCGCGGTCCGAACGGGCCGAGTTTACCCTGGGCGGCGTCGACGGCAATGCCTGGCAGGTGCCGCTGGCGGAAGACAGCGAAACGGGCGGCTTCTACTCTATCTTCGATTCGGATGGCCAGCGGGTCGAGACGGTGGTTATCGGCACCTCGCCGCAATGGACCGGCGCCGACACGCTGCTGGACTACACCGGTCATGCGATGAAACCGTCGTGGGTAGATCCCAGCCTCAATCTGACGACTATTCTCGAATGGGATCAAAACGGCCAGAGCCAGGTGCCCCTCCACGACCTGGGCGGCAATATTCGCGTGACGCAGGGAAGAGCCGCGCCGTTCATGGCGATGACGCTGCCCAGCAGTCTATTGGCGTACGATGGCGATCCTACCACGACCATGTTTCGCGCCTTCACGCAACAGCCGAGCTCGCCGCCGGGTGTGGGCCGCGGCTTTCGCCTCAATGTGATCACCAACTTCGGGGCGGAGATGCCGATCAATCGGATCCGCTTCTATCCGCGGCTGAGCAAGACGGGGGACGCCCATACCATCGCTGCGATGGCGGCGCCCAAACCCGACCCCGAATCCTTCGGTGAGGAGAGCTTCACGAGCAATTTTCTGGAATGGTACGAGATAGGCGTGGCCGACAACAGTGCCCCTTTTTCCGACACGGCCTTCGCCATTCCCAAAGGCTTAAGATGGCACAAGGACGTCACTGGCTTCCGGGTGGACAACGACGGAGCGTATACGATACTTCGCCAGGTGCGGGAAAACCTCGATGTGGTGGTCGACTTCCGATTCCCCTTGACCCATGTGCGCTGGGTGGCCCTACGCGCCCTGGATCCCTACCGCGCTTGGGAAATTGCCGAAGTGGAGATCTACGGCCAGGGTTATGTGCGCAAAGCCGTGTACCAGACCGACATCCTCGATTTTGGCCAGCCCATCAACTGGGGCAAGATCCGCTGGAGCGGCCAGACGCCGCCCGGCACCCAAATCGAGATCCGCACCCGCACCGGCGACGATGCCAACCCCGATATCTACTGGCAAAAAAACGCCATCACCGACGAACCGGACGCGATCGATTTCGAAACCCACTACAGCCTGCCGGTGCGCGACCGGGAGTGGCCGCTTTACGACCGGGATCACTGGAGCTTCTGGTCACCGCCCTACGACTTCGAGGTCGGCCTGCGCGACTCGGCACTTGTGGCCTCGGCCTGGGACGACGGCGTGGTTTTGCACTCGCCCAGTCCCAGTCGCTACCTGCAGCTGCGCATCGTCCTGTTCTCGACCGAAACCCAGGCGCCGCACCTCGACCAGTTGCAGGTGCAACTAGCTCGGTCCTTATCGGCTTCGGAGTTGGTGGGAGAGATCTGGCCGATCGAGGTTGATGGTTTCCGCCCTCAGCGCTTCACCTATGTGGTTCGGCCCGACTTCGCTGCCGGCGACACCGGCTTTAACCGCCTGGAGATTTTGACCCATACCCGGGTCGACAGCGTCTACAGCGTCAAGGTCGGTGGCATCGAGGTGGATCTGGAGCGATTTCCTCCCGAGATCCTGCCGGATCGGCTGGTGGTGGCACTGGATCGTAAGCTGGAGAGCCCGGCGACGGACCGCTTCAAACTGGTCGAAGTCGACTTCGCTGTACAAGTGCTGCGTTTCGGCACTCAGTTCGCGGGTTGGGTCTATGCCAATGACGACGGCGATCGAATCAAGCAGCAGGTCAAGGCGGGCAACGCCACTTTTCGGCACGCGGGCGATCAGCTCTCGGTCCGCACCCGGGTGGGAGGGTCCCTATTAGTGGATGCGAGAGTGCGCCCCAACCCGTTTACGCCCAACGGGGACGGCATCAACGACGAGATGGTTTTGTCCTTTGCCGTGCGGGAAGTGACGGTGCGTCGTCCGCTCTTGGTAGAGATCTACGATGTATCGGGTTATCGCCTGCGCTCGTTAGCGGGCGCAGCGGTGCTTACCGGTCCGGTCGAGAAACGCTGGGACGGTCGGGATGAGAGAGGGGCCTTGGTGGCGCCGGGGGTGTATATTTATCGGATTCAGCTGGAGGCGGATGAGGGTATTGAAGAACAACTCGGCACCGTTGCCGTGGCCTATTGAGCAGCTACCACAGATCGCCCGGACGTACTCTTCATATTCGACGACCAGCGAACCGCGCGCGTTGTCCCAGCGCTCCGAAACGATGATGGTGCCGTCCTGCATGCGGCAAATGGTGGTGGAGGTGCAGTGCTGCTGATGGGTGGGGGTTCGGCGGCCATCGTGGACCTAGCTCGAGTTGATAAGATGTGTGGTTTTTCTCTGTCGCCCGGTTTTCTCGTTTACAACCATCGACGCAAAAAACGCAGCACTTCGGCGCGCATTGCCGCGGTTTCAAAGTGGCCGATCTCGTAGCATTTGAGTTCCCAGGCCGTGTCCGCATGCAGGTCCTGGTAGACCTGTTTTAATTCGGCATCGATTCGTTCCAGGCCAGATTTTGGAGTGAGGCGGTCGTAGGTGCCGGCCAGGCTCAGGTGGGGGCGCGGGGCGATCAGGGCGTTGATCTGGGCGGTGGTGAAGTGCTTGAGCAGGGATGGAACATAGTAGTATATGCCGTGTCCTCCGAGGCCTTGTGCATCGATCAGGGCCTGGAAGTCGGTCAGGCAGCACAGATCCACACACACCTTGATCCGAGTATCCAGTGCGGCCATCCACCAGGCCATGGTGCTACCCATCGAAATGCCCAGGGTGGCGATGCGCGTTTCATTTACGTCCGTACGCGAGACTAGATAGTCCAGAGCGCGCACACTGTCGTAAACCATCATGCCCCAGAGCACCTGGCCTTGCCACAACATCCGAGCAAAGAGGTCGTGTTCGGTGCGTCCCCGGCGCTCGCCAAAATTCCAGCTATCGATGCACAGGGCGGCGTAGCCGTTGGCACTCAGCGCTGCGGCATAAGGAGGGCTCTGCAGGGCTTTTCGACCCCCAAGCAGTTCGTCCTTACCGAGCTGATAATCGCCGCCGTGGGCGTGGTTGTAGAGAACGCAGGGCAAGGGTTCTGTCGCTTCCTTCGGTTTGGTGAAATATGCCGGTACCGATTCGATGCCGTTCAAGTCCAGAACCAGTTTTTCTAGCACGTAGTGATCGCGTTCCTCGCGTCCAATCAACGTTGCGGCAAGGGGATAATCCGGCGCCGGCAGCTCGCCGAGTAGGCCGTAGAGTGTACGACGTTGTTCTTCTTGATTCTCAACCGGTGTTTTCATCGTCCGTTCTTTCTTTGCCGCAGGCGCAATCTATTTTCTGAAATACTTGGCAAAACTAAGAGAAAAAGGAGGCGATTATCAAGGAGGTTTATCGGGCCACGCGACAGGCCGTCGATGGTGAGGGTGTTTTAGCCGGTATGCCGGCGTACTTATTTCTCTACCCAGGGGGCACCTGGTAATTGACAGCCACCCGTCGTCCGACTAGTATTGCCGCTAAATAACTCATCTCCAAGAAAGGTCTGCGACTATGGAAGCTCAGCCCAATACTTCGCACTCAATCACCGAGCAAACAGTACAGATGTCGTCCGACGAGAAGTACCTTTTCGATCTCACCGGCTATCTGTTGGTGCGCGATGTTCTGAGCAAAGAGCAACTGGATATCGCCAACGCCGCTATCGACGCAATGGAATTGCAGCCGAGTCCGGAGTACTTCGGTGATTCTATTGCGCTCAAAGGCGAGAATCGATCGACGCGGTTGGGCAATACCAAGCCCTTGCTGGAGTTGGATCCGCCCCATTGCCAGCCTTTCCGCGAAATGCTGGCGCATCCCAAGACCATTCCGCATTTGAACACCATCCTCGGCGAAGGTTGGCGCTTGGACCATGGGCCGGGGTTGATTGCTATGGATCAGGGCTGCTCGGGCGGGATGTTGCACGGCAACTTCGACAACGCGCCCTATTTCTACCGCGAGGGTCGGATTTTCACCGGGCTCTGCGTGATCGAATACCTGCTCGCCGACGAGGGGCCGGACGACGGCGGGGTGGCGGTAGTACCGGGTAGCCACAAGGCCAACGTCGCCTGCCCGCGCGAGATGCTCAGGTGGGAGAAGTACCGGGAATTCGTTACTGAAATCAATGCTAAAGCCGGCGACGCGGTGATCTTCAGCGAGGCCTGCACGCACGGCACGCTGCCGTGGAAAGGGTCACACCAGCGGCGTGCCATTCTCTACAAATACAACGCCGGGCACATGTCGTGGGGTGGGGGTAGTCTGGACAATCCGCCCGATTATTGGCACGAGTTGACGCCGGCACAGCAAGCGACACTGCTCAAGCCGTCGCACCACTCGCGGCGGCCCAAGCAGAGCAATGAGTACGAGGGATTGGAAGCGATCGGTGCATAGGGTGTGAGGGGCGACCGGTCCAGGGTCAGACCCTGAGATCCCAGTCCCGGCCCTTCCTACTGCTCCAGCAGTTTTCCGATATACCCCATACCCTGATTCTATCCAAAATAAAATGACTCAAGCTCATTTTATTTTGGATAGGTTGCAATCCGACGAGTTATTGAAATAGGCTCGGTATTTTCGCTTGGTTTTATTTCGGCTCTATGAAGCTGTCGAAGGTCGAGGCGGCCCAACTGCTCTTTCGCGCCTATCACATGACGCTGGTGGATGAACTGGCCATTGTGCTCAACGGGCGTCTGGTTCCAGCGCGCGGGTTGCGGCGATGCGACGATGAGATCCGGCTGGATCTGCGTCCCGAAGAGCAGCGCGACCAGCGGTGCTATGTCATGTACTGGTTTCCGTTGACCGGCGATCTATGCGAGCACGGGGAGAATCGGCTCGGTCTGCAGTTGATCGGAAGCGACGCTTTGGATCGAGAAGACATCCTCATTGAGGCAGTCGAAGTGTTCGTCGTTCCGCGCTTTGACGCCCCCTGAGATAGGTCAGTCGTTTTGTGCCGCCGACCACTGGTAGACATGGACTTGCAATGGTTCGAAGAGATCGGTGAACGACTGCACCCTAGCGGTCGACACCCGATCCTCGAATAGGACGGTGAGCGATACCGGCTGCTCGAAGCGCCATTCTGCGAGAACCATTTCCGGCTCGACGTTGACTGCGATCAGGGTGTGGGTGCTCCCTTCGAAAAGTTCGATGAACTGGATGGCTTCATTGGACTGCCCGAGCCGCGCCGTATTTGCCGTGCTGCCGGCGGCGAGCGTGGGCGCCAGGAAGCGCAGTTCACTGGCTATCTTGAGGATCTCCGTCCACTGGCGGGGGTAGAGGGCCACGTCATTGGCAAACTCGGTGTCGGGGATATCCCCCCCGGCAGCATAAAACAGCAGCCCTTTGGCGCCCCTGGTCAGAGCCAGGTAGTTCATGGCGCGGATTTCCTCTCGACTGGGCCGGAAGCCTCCGTCGAGCGTGACGACCTCGCCTCGGTTCATGTCGAGGCGGTAGTCAAAAGCCTGCGACGCGAACCACATATGCTTGCCTTTGCCTTCTTCGCGTGCCATCTGTAGCGCCGGCTGGATAACCAGCTCGTCGCTCGACATGATCGAGTTGTCGGGCAAGAGCGGGTTGAAGATGGGGTAGGCGTAGACGAAGTAGGCGTCCGACAACTGGCCCCCCCAGCCGAGCATGTAGATGACCGGATGCGACGGGTCGAGGCTGGTGATGAGATCATAGGTCTCGGTGGCCAGTGGCGACTGGTTGACGCTCGTGTACTCGTTCCACCAGCCGAGATTGGCCGGGTGGTCCTTCGCGCTCTCCACCAGCGTGGTGAGTTCCTCGGGATTGCCCTTTCCGAGGGCCAGGGACGCGTAGTACACATGGACGAGTCCCTTCATGCCCAGCGCCTGCAGCTCGTTGAGCGTGGTGACGGCGCCGTGCTCCCCGATCAGCTTGTAGTTGATGCCGGCTCGCGCGGCCTGCGCCAGGTAGGGCAAGGGGCCCCACGGGGAGACGTTGGGCGAGTAGATGCCGACGGGAAAGTGCGGCTCGCCGTTGACGCGGAACACGTCTCCGTCGAAGTGCGACACCAGCGGCACGGGCTCGCCAAGCCCGAAGCGCCAGCGCAAGCGATTGCCGGCGTTGCCGGCGCTGTCCGCGACCGTGACTTCGACGGCGTGAATGCCGTCTGCAAGGTCGGAGGGGGGGGTGAAGGTGAAGCCGCGATCGTCGACCTGGGCCTGGGTGGTGACGTCCCCGCCGTTGAGCAGGATGCGCGCCGTGGCGGGGTCGATGCCCGTACCCCTGTCCTCAAATCTTGCGGAAATGACCGGTGCGATCTCGTGCTGTGTGTCCGGTGGCGGAGTGGGCAGGCTGAGAGTTGGAGGTGTCGTGTCGCGGTCCCGAGTCGGGCTGATCCGGGCCAGCAGGCGATCCCGCGTTGAGATGCGCAGGTTCTTCTCTGCCTCGTACTGTGCCAGGATCTCGGCCTCGGGTAGTGCTCTGTCGTAGATCCGGACATCGTCGATCTGACCGGTGAAGTGGGCGCCAAGTCCCGGGCCATAATAGCTTGCACCGATATAGAGGGACGAGTCCAGGGTGCCGGGGACGAATGCGCGCTCTAACACACCCGTCGCTACGCCGTTGACGAAAACCGTGACCCGTTCGGCATCGTAGGTGCCGGCCAGATGGTACCAGCGGTCCGGGCCGACGCCGCCACCCGCGGCCGTCATTTCGTGTTCGGGGCAATCGACCAGGCCGAAGAAAACGCTGCCCTGGTCCAGACTTATGCGGTAATTCTGGCGCATAACGCTGCAGCCATTCTTCCCCACCACGGCCTGCTGGGAGTTGACGGGGGTATTCACCCAGGCAGACACGGTAAGTGTCCCAGCAAACTGCAGCAGCGGTGAATCGGGGATCTCGACGTAATCGTCCTCGCCGTCGAATTCGAGGGCGAAGCCCTCCGGCAAGGCCACATACCTCGCACCGTGAATCTTGCCATCGAAGCTATGGGCACCGCCATCGCGGGCTACGGTGCCCGTGCCCTCATCAAAGGCATAATGCGCGACGAGGCTTTCCTCAGCCCGCGCCGCGCCGGCGACCAAAATAATATTTAGCAGCAATAGTACAGATCTCATATCATTTACCATCCTGGCTGCGGCTCCGGTCGGTGAGTACTCTGCCGCCGGGTACTGTCGGCAAGTTGCGTAAAAGAAGCTCGTCCGCAGCGGTTGCGTGGCCGAATCCAGACCCATCTCTTTGCTTCTACTATAAGGAATAAGTGGAGCGTGCGGGAGCGATTCCCTCGCCTTCGGGCTCAAACTAGTGCGTTATCATGGTCCTCTAAAGGCGGGCACCCCAAGAGCACAGAGGGCGGCAAGACGCTCACATCGCTTGCTCGAGCCCCCTAAAAGTCCGTTTATATTTCCTATGAGCTGGTTGCGCGGGGATACTGCCGGGAGCGAGATTCGAATTGGACAGAGGACGTGAATGAGATGAGAGTCGTAGACGCGGTTCCAATGACAGATGAGCAGAGGTTCTTTTTCGATCTGAAGGGATGGATCACTCTACCGGGTATTCTCGCAGCAGAAGAAGTCGAAGAGATGAAGGCGGCGGTGTACGGTGGCGCGAACAGGAGCTACGAAGCCCCGCTGGATCGCCTTCTGGATCATCCCGCCATCGTTGGCATCTTGACCGAGATCCTCGCGGACGAGCGCCACATCCGCGAAACCTGCTATCCGTTCCGCTGCGAAGGGTCTTTCACCACGATCCGGCCGCCGGGGTGGGATACGACCGCGAGAGGCGATAACGGGATGCCCCACGTCGTCCGCCCACCGCAGCGGGCGAACGCGATGCGCTATCAGGTTGCGGGAGGGAAGATCTATTCAGGCCTCACACGCGTCGTCTGGGAGCTAGAGGAAGTCAAGTCCGGGCAAGGCGCGACCTCTTTTCTGAGCGGATCGCACAAGGCGCACTTCGGCTACGGTGGACCGGATTCCCATCGGCCGAATATCAGCGAGTCGCCGTGGGAAGCTGCGATGCGCGACGCGATGGAGGACTATTCCTGCCCGCCCGGATCGGTCGTCATCTTTACCGAGAGCCTCGTGCATGCCGCGAACGACTGGACGAATCGGGACAACCCGAGATGTGCGATTTTCAATTGCTACAACTCCCTGTGGGCGCAGTGGCACCGTACGAATCTGGACCACGAGACGATTGTGAAAATGCCTCCGAAGCGCCAATCGTTGTTCAGGGGGAC
>CAZFMY010000078.1:0-29959 GCA_964520345.1 uncultured Gemmatimonadaceae bacterium
GCGCAGATGACGGCGATGGACAACGCCACCAAGAATGCCGGCGACATGATCGAGGAACTGACTCGCGCAATGAACAAGGAACGACAGGCCTCGATCACCCTTGAGTTGATGGATATAATCGGCGGCGCCGAAGCCGTAGCCACATAGCGCTCTTTACTACGCGAGGTAGGAAATGAAAGAAGGAAGGGTCAAAGAGATTATCGGCGTCGTCATCGACGTGGATTTTGCCGGGCAGGAGTTGCCGCCCATCTACAATGCTCTTGAGGTGGTCGAGGAAGATCGCCCGGGCGAGGAACGCCTGATCCTCGAGGTCCAGCAGCACCTGGGCGAGAATCTGGTGCGCTGCGTGGCTATGGACTCTACCGATGGTCTAACACGTGGTGCCCGGGTCGGCGACAGCGGTGCGCCGATTCAGGTTCCGGTGGGCGAAGAAGTACTGGGTCGCCTTTTCAACGTGATAGGCGAGCCGATTGACGGAAAAGGGCCGGTCTCCGACGACGTGCCCCGCCTGCCTTTGCACCGGGCCGCTCCCGAACATCAGGACCAGGTCACTTCGGACGATATGCTTGAGACCGGGATCAAGGTGATGGATCTGGTCTGTCCTTTTGCCCGTGGCGGTAAGCTGGGACTTTTCGGTGGCGCCGGGGTAGGAAAGACGGTCATTCTCACCGAATTGATCAACAACGTTGCTTCCGGTCACGGCGGCTATTCGGTCTTTGCCGGTGTTGGTGAACGCACTCGTGAGGGCAATGACCTCCTTGGCGAGTTGGAAGAGTCGGGCGTGATCGACAAGACGGCGATGGTTTTTGGCCAGATGAATGAGCCACCCGGTGCTCGTCAGCGCATCGCCCTGACGGGGTTGACCATTGCCGAGCACTTCCGCGACGAAGCGGGTCAGGACGTGCTCTTCTTCGTCGACAATATCTTTCGCTTCATCCTCGCTGGTGCTGAGGTTTCGGCACTCCTGGGACGGATGCCGTCGGCGGTAGGTTATCAGCCGACATTGGCGACCGAGATGGGCGCATTGCAAGAACGTATAACGACCACCAAGAATGGATCGATCACCTCGGTGCAGGCTATTTACGTACCGGCTGATGACTATACTGATCCGGGTGTGGTTTCGGCTTTTGCCCACCTCGATGGTCGTATCGTGCTCGAGCGCTCGCTGGCTGACCAGGGGCTCTACCCGGCGGTAGATCCTCTGGCTTCTTCTTCGCGAATTCTGGATCCGCGGGTTGTCGGCGAGGAACACTACGAGGTCGCTCAGCGGGTCCAGGAGATCCTGCAGCGCTATCGCGATCTGCGCGAGATCATCGCGATTCTCGGCATCGACGAACTCTCGGACGAAGACAAGATGATCGTGTCGAGAGCGCGCAAGATCCAGTTCTTTCTCACCCAGCCCTTTACCGTGGCTCAGGCGTTTACCGGCATCAATGGCGAGTACGTCAAAATTGAGGACACGGTGCGTGGCTTCAAGGGACTGGTCGAAGGCGAATACGACGATGTGCCCGAACAGGCTTTCATGCTGGTCGGCAATATCGAGCAGGCGCTGGAAAAAGCCAAGGGGCTTTAACGGATGGCCGCGTTCGCACTGGAGATCGTCACCCCGGAAAGAGTGGTCTACTCGGGTCAAGTCACCAGTCTGCAGGCACCCGGCACTGAGGGCAGTTTTGGCGTCATGGCCGGACATATGCCGTTGCTGGCCTCGCTGGATATCGGAGTTTTGCGCTTTGCCGATGAAGACGGGGGAGGCGTGCAGATGGCCGTTAGCGGCGGTTTCGCCGAGGTTGGTCGCGAGCGGGTCACTGTCCTGGCTGAGACGGCCGAAAGCGCCGAGGAAATTGATGTGCAGCGCGCCGAGTCTTCACGTCAGCGCGCCGAGGAGCGCCTGGCTAATCGGGAGGATGGAGAAGTTGATGCGGTTCGAGCCAGAACAGCATTGACTAGGGCGATTAATCGTTTAAAAATAAGTACTTAGTCAAGGCGCAGTTCGCAGTGGAAGGAGGGTCGACCATTAAAGGTGGTTGGCCTTTTCTTTTGCCCCAAATCTTCGGAGGTTTTACCATTAGGGTACCGCGAAGATTGCCAAATCCGGTAGCGGTGCCGTTCCGCGGCCAAACCGGCCGATGAGTTGAGCGGGTTGTCCTACGCCGTTTTGTTTCCCAACTCGCGCTCCGCACAAACAAAGGGTTGAATATGGCATCGGTCTCCAAGGGCTTGAGCGAATTTCTACATCGGTACATTCCCGAAATAGAAAGGGAGATGTTTAAATTTCTGCCCATTCAGCAGCCGGAGGACTATATGTATGGTCCTATGCGCGATTATCCCGAGCGCGGAGGGAAGCGTTTTCGCCCGGCGTTGGTGCTCTTATCCTGTCAGGTCTTCGGTGGCGATTTGCAAAAAGCTGTGCGGACCGCTGCGGCGTTCGAAATGTTCCAGTCTTTCGCCGTGGTTCACGATGATATCGAAGACGATTCCGAAATGCGTCGCGGCAAACCATGTATGCACAAATTGCACGGAATTCCACTGAGTATCAATGTCGGCGATGCACTTTATGCCAAGGTTTTCGAAATACTGAGCGCTAACCGCGAGTTATTGGGGGCAGATATTTCGCTCGATCTGGTCGAGGAATTGGTCCGCGGTTCGCGCGAGACCTTCGAGGGACAGGCCTACGATGTGGGGTGGATTCGTCAGCGCTATATTCCCAGCGAGGACGAGTTCATGACGATGCTGCGCAAGAAGACCGGGTGGTATACCGGGCGAGGCCCCTGTACTGCCGGTGCGTTGATCGCTGGCGCCGATCCGGAGTTGCGGGGTCATATCGGCGACTTTGGTGAGGCGATGGCCATCGCCTTCCAGATTCGCGACGACCTGCTCAACTTGAGTGCGTCCGAACAGGATGCCGGTGTGGCTCCGGGTATCACTTCAGGGGCCTACGGTAAGGAGCGGGGTGGGGATATCGCCGAAGGCAAGCGGACCTTGATCATTATCGACCTGCTGCGCAAATGCACGGCCGGGGAGCAGGAGGAAGTGCTTGAGATCCTGCATCAGGACCGTCAGCTCAATACCGCAGCCGAGATTGAACGAGTCATCAAGCTGGTTGAGCACTACGGCTGCGATCGCTACGCCGAACGAATATGTTTGGATAAAGCCGAAGAGAGTCTGTCCTACCTGCAACAGATCCCCCCCGTTCCCGCTCGCGATACCCTGCAAGAAATGCTGGACTTTCTGGTCCAGCGTGCATTTTAGTTGCCTGCTTTTTAAATCGCCGGATCCTCCAGGTAGGCAAGGAGCAGTCGTGCGGTATTGACGATACCGTCCCAGGAGCAGATCTCGTAACCATGCGTGTTCTCACCGGGGTAACCGATCAGTGCTGCTCGCGCGATCGAGCCCGCTGTCTTGGCGATGGTGGAGTCGCTGCCATACGAGGTGAAGACCGCTCTTTGCAGACCGAAGCCGTGGGCTGCGGCCAGTTGGTCGAAGCGGTCGATAAGCCCTTCGTCGTAGAGACCGCGCGCGTCTTTGACCCCGATGATAGGGGCGTCATTGTTGATCGTGCCGTATTCGGCTGCTGCCGGTGCGATATCTACTGCGACGGCGGTATGTACGGGTAGTTGCGCGAGCGCATAGATGGCGCCATGTGCACCGATCTCTTCGCTGGCGCTGGCGATCAGGTAGATGTCCTGAGCCGGTCGTTTCTCCCGCAAGTGCAGGCCTGCTGTGAGCATCGCCGCCAGACCGGCGCGACAGTCGAGATTGTAGCCGCAGACGCAATCGCCGAGGCGCCAGAGGATTTTGTGCTTCCGAGCGATGACGACCCGGGAGCCGGCGCGGATGCCGCGCCCGGCTAATTCCTCTGCCGAGAGCCTGGTTTCGACCCACATGTGCTCCCACCTGAGCGGCTGACCGTCCTTGAGCGGTCCTGCCGGGCTTTCTTCTGAGACGTGCTTGGCACCGATGGAGAGCACGCCGGGGCAGAGGCCGTCCGCAGCGAAGATCTCTACCGGGCTCTCGCCCAGTGCCCAGGGATGCAGGCCGCCCAGCGGCCGAACTCTGATTTTACCATCGGCGTCGATGCGTTTGATAATCAGTGCGATTTCATCCTTATGTGCCAGGGCTGCCACTGGCTGGTCGTCGTTTCGGCCCTTTATATGGATGATAATGTTGCCGGCCGGGTCCTGCCAGATCGCATCGCCGATCGGGGCTGCTAAAGTGTGGACGAGCCGATCCATTTCGGCTTCGGATCCGGAGGGGGCATGAGCGCTGAGTAACTCTTCGAGCAAGTCGTACAGGTGTGCTGAGTCGATAGACATAGGACCTCCCGCTTAGGTAGAGCAGCGAAAATAATTAGACCTTTGAGCGCGGGCAATAAAAAAGCGCCTGCGCTTTTGCGTGCGCAGGTGCCTGAGGGGGTGTGCGGAGTTATTTGTTAGGCTTTGGCTGCAAGGGTGCCGATGACATCTGTGGCTAGGTCGCGCAGAATTTTTTGCAACTGTAAGCGGCCCCGGTTAACGCGAGATTTGACCGTACCTATGGGGCAGTTGATGATTTTGGATATTTCTTCATAGGAGAAGCCGTTCAGGTCGCGCAGGAGTACGGCCTCGCGAAATTCTTGGGGCAGGTTGTGGATCGCGTCGGTCACGGTGGCCACAACGCGGTTGGAGTCGGTCTCCTCGCCCGGCAGTGGGTCCTTGGCGACGGGCTCGTAGAAAGGGGTGCGTTGCTCCTCGTCGTCGTTGGGGCCGATCTGAACCCAATGCCAGCGCTTGCGGCGGCGCAACTCGGTTTTAGCTAGATTGCCGGCAATGGTGTAGAGCCAGGTAGATACCTGTTCGATGGCCGGATATTGGTGGCTGTGGCGCATGCAGCGGAGGAAGGTTTCCTGGACTATATCCTCCGCTGTTTCGCGATCGCCGACAAAACGAGAGACGAAGTTGTAGAGGGGGGTGCGGTAGCGTTTGACCAGCAGGGAGAGATAACCCTGATCTTCGGCGGCCCGCATCAGGATTTCCTTATCGGTGAGTTTTTCAATTGCTTCCATGATCATGTCCTTTCTTGCGGGGGGCGCCAGTGGCCTCGGCTATGCTGGCGCGTGGTATAGAGCTATTAGCAAGAATAGCAAGAACCGTACCGACCTCAATATGAGGGGATTCGTGCCTATTTGGCGGATAGATGAGCCTATATTGAGCAAAAACCCCGCATAATCATTCAGATATTTGAATGAGTCTCAGATTTCTGAGGGAGATCTTTTGACAATTAGAGAGGTAAATAATAGATTTCTACCCCGGTAAATCACATCTGATTCTCGAAAGACGGAGCGCATCTGTGCAAGAGTTGGCCACGCGTCTCGAAGCATTGTGCCAGGCCCAGGGGGCTGGGAGATTTTCAGCAGACGAAATTGTCGAATTGCTGGAAGACGGCGAAGAAGTAGACTGGATCGTCACTCAGGTGATGCCTAGTGCAACGGAAGAAAATCGCAGTGAATTGACCCAGATCTTGAATGATATTGCGCGCGAAGTGGCTCCTCCCTCCGCGGTGGAAGAGGAGCAAGATCCCGAGGCAGCAGTCGAAGTGGTTGAGGTTGAGGCTGAGGCTGAGGCTGAGGCTGAGGCTGAGGCTGAGGATCTCGATATGGGCGAACTGCGGGAGATGCTTCCGCCCGGGGTCGATATGCGCCAGGTCGAGCAGATGCTCAGTTCGCCACGCGGAGCCTTGCTGGCCGATTTTAGCGCTTTTTGCCAGGAGCGCGGAGTTGGGGATGAAGGAGATGAGGCGGAGATGAGCGACGCGATGCGCGAGTTGCACGACGAGTGGTTGCAGACGCCGCGCGAAGCGCTGGAAGGTAAGAAGCCCGCCGAAGCGCTGGAGGGCGGACGGCTTTTTCCCGATAAGATCGAGACCTTTCGCCGCGAAGCGCCCAAGGTTGGACGCAACGATCCGTGTCCATGTGGCAGCGGCAAGAAATTCAAGAAGTGCTGTGGTAAGGCCGCTTGAAATGACAGAGATTCGCCAGTCCACGCAGATAGAGGGTGTCCGTATCGCTGCGCTGAACTCGCATGGTGACGAACGCGGCCGTTTTACCGAGGTGTTCCGCAAAGAGTGGTTTCCCCAGCGCACCTGGGATCTGATGCAATGGAGCCGCTCGGAGTCAGCGCAGGGTACGTTGCGCGGCTTGCACTACCACCACCGTCAGGTCGACTATTGGCATTGCGGCATGGGGTTGATGCGCGTTGGACTGCTCGATTTGCGGCGCAATTCGCCGACGCGCGGACGGGCAGAGGTCATCGAGTTGGATCAGGAGGCCTTGAGCGGTGTTTTTATTCCCGTAGGTGTGGCGCATGGCTTTTATGCGATCACCGATGTGATGCTTTTCTATCTGGTCGATAATTACTACGATGCTACCGACGAATTCGGCGTTGCCTGGGACGATCCCGATGCGGGTATCGATTGGGAGATAGAGGGGGAGTTGCTTATTTCAACGCGTGATCGGCAGAATCCTAGAATGCGGGAGATTCCAGAAGAAGACCTGCCGGCATAATTCGATTGCCGAGCCGGTTCGATCAACTGTGGTGCTACCAAGGAGTACTGCGAAGCAATTTTTTTACTCTATCCGGCTCCGGTCCGGTATGGTTTTTTCGCCGCAGGCTACCTGGATTGGCGCGAGGCTGCCGCAAAGATGCCGCGATCGACTTTGTGTTGATTTAGCTAGATTGGGATGAATAAATGAAATTCGATCTTTTGCAGGCCCTGCTAGAAACCGAAGCGTTGCGCCTCCCTCCTCCCGGGGAGGTGTTTTGGTATACTTCGGGAACGGTCGGCCCTTATTACATTAATACTCACTACTTATACGGCGGGCCGGAGGGGGCGGAGGAACTACTGGCCTTTATTGATGCGGAGAAGGAAGAGGAGGATTTTCCCCATCGCTTGAAGGAACGGATTGAAAAGCACTATGCGCAGGATGCTATCTATCGCCGGATTATCGACGAGCTAGTGGCGCAGGCGCGCGCGAGCGGGGCGGATTTCGACTTTGTCTCGGGAGGAGAGCGCAGAGACTGGTTTTTCTCGCTGGCGGTGGCCGCACACCTGGGTTTACCGCATTTGTTAATCTACAAGGATTTGCGCAAGGTGCTCTTGGACGGCGCCGCGCTGCGGGGAGTCGGTCCAGATGGGCTCAATGCGCAGCACGCCCTGCACGTGGCCGATCTGGTAACCGAGGCCTCGAGCTTTTTTCGCGCCTGGATTCCCGCGATCACAGAGACCGGTGGACGGATTGCTTATGCTGCTAATGTCATCGACCGAGGGCAGGGAGGAATCGAGGCTCTTAATGAGCAGGGGGTTCGGGCCGGGGCACTGATGAGAGTCGACGCGGTGCTCTTTCGCCGCCTGGTCGAGATCGGGAGAATCGATGAAGCGCAGTTTGAAGTGCTGGCGAGTTATTACCGCGATCCGCAAGCGGCGATGAAGTCTTTTCTCGAAGCTCATCCCGATTTTTTGCGTGCAGCCCTCGCCGGAGCCGATCCAAAGGTGACTGGGCGCGCTCGCCTGTTAATAGACGAAAACCCCTACGGTCTGGACGAGTCTCTCTGGCGAGAGTGAAAAATTGAAGCAGCGACTTTGGTGTTGGATAGGTCCTGTACGGGTTGAACTGGGAGTGCAGCTCCCTGGTCTGTGCTACCTGGTCGCGACCAGAGTGGGCAAAAGGGTGTGTGCCTAACCCGCTGCTTCGTCCAATTCGTCTTCTTCGACTCGTACCGAAACTAGTTGTGAGACCCCTTGCTCGGGCATGGTGACGCCGTGCAGAGTGTCGGCAGCAGCCATGGTGATCTTGTTGTGGGTGACGACGATGAATTGCGTCCCTTTGGCAAATTCTTTGAGCACTTTCACGAAGCGGCCGATATTGGTGTCGTCGAGGGGGGCATCGACCTCATCGAGGATGCAGAAGGGGCTGGGTTTGACCAGGTAGATGGCGAAGAGCAGCGAGATTGCCGTCAATGCCCTCTCGCCGCCCGAAAGCAGGGCGATGCTTTGTAAACGCTTGCCGCTGGGGCGAGCGATGATGTCGATATTGGCTTCCAGGGCATCGACGTTTTCCTCAAGTTTGAGGTCGGCTTCGCCACCGGGAAAGAAGCTGACGTAGGTTTCTCTGAATTTCTCGCGGATTTGGTCAAAGGTCTCGACGAACATGCGCCGTGCGGTACGGTCGATCAGGTTGAGGGTTTTCTTAAGGTCCTCGGCGGCGATCACCAGATCGTCGCGCTGCTGACAGAGAAAATCGTAGCGTTCCTTCTGCTCCTCGTATTCGTCTAAGACACCCAGGTGTACGGAGCCCAGCCGTTGCAGCGACTGGCGTAATTGGTCGAGGCGTTGCTGGGAAGCGACCTCGTCGACCTCCTCATCGGGGGCACCCATGGTTTCGATTGCGCAGTGTTGTTCCTGCTGCAGCCGCTGGCTGATGTGTTCCGTTTGCAGTGCCAACTCGGAAATTTTCACTTCGAGCCGCGATCGCCGTTCGCGTTGGTCGTTGAGTTCGCGCTGGACCTTGCTGATCTGTTCTTCAAACTCGCGATTCCGGGTATTTGCTTCGGCCCAGTGCTGACGGCGTTGGTCTTGTTCCAGGGCCAGCTTTTCACGGGCCTGGTGCAGTGTTTCAAGCTCTTTTTCGGTCGAGTTGATCCGAGTGCTGCGTTCCTCCCGTTGGCGGGTGGCTTCTGCACTTTCTGACTCCAGACGATTGATATTCTTGTCCAGATTGTTTTCGATGTTTTCAAGTCGTTCGGCATCGCGCTCCAGGCTCTGGACTGCTTCGGCGATACGGGCGCGTTCTACTCGCAGGGCGCCGAGTTCCTCACGTCGTTCCTGACGCTGATTTTCGCTCTCTTTGAGCCGTTCTGCGAGGGTGTCGCTCTCGCGATCGAGGCGCTGGCTTTCGGATTTGTTGTGTTGTAGGCGCTCAGCTTGTGCGGCGATGCTCTGATCCAGCAACTGGCGTCGTTCAAAGATCTGGGCAGTTTCTTCTTCTAAATGTGCCAGACGCACGGCCAGGCGCTCGGCATCGGTGCGGGCGTTCTGATCCTGGTGTACTTCTTCACGCTCTCTTTCGCGCTGTGTTTCGAGCTCGATAGCCAGGTTGTCAAGGCGTTGGGTCAGGGTTTGGGCTCGGCGTTTTAAGGAATCGAGCCGTGGGACCAGGGCGGCGATGCGTGCGTTCTGATGAGCGATAAGAGAGCGCAGGGTACGGATTTCCCGCCGTCGTCCGAGGACGCCTGAGTCTTCGGCTTCGCTCTGGCCACCCGATGTCAGGCCGCATAGATCGACGGCATCGCCATCGGGTGTGACGCAGCGCAGGTAGGTCTCGGGGTAGCGGCGCGATAGGGTCAGCGCGGTCTGCAGATCATTGACCAGAAAGGTATTGTGCAAGAGGTGCTCAACGAGAGGTGCGATATCGGCTTCGGGGCGTACGTAGTCGAGCAATGCCCCGTGCAGACCGGACATGGATTCGGGAACGAGAGCCGGGCTGGGGGCGCCGAGGGGGCCTGTCAAAGACAGAATTCCCACTCGGCCGGAATTTTCCTTGAGATGGGCGATGGCTTCCAGAATGCCGTTGTCCGAGTGGGCGACCAGTGCGTGGAGTGACTCGCCGAGGGCGACTTCGACAGCCCGGGCGCGTTCGGCATCGACATCGACCAGATCGCCGAGCACGCCGCGGAAGAGGCTGGTATAAGGAGAATCGAGCATCAGAGTGCGGACTCCGCTCTGATAGCCCTGGTAGCCGGAACGGACTTTTTCAAGGACCTGGAGTCGCGCCTGATTGGCTTCGACGGCGCGTCGGGCGTCGTCGTGCTCCTCGCCCAGGCGGGACAGGGATTTTTCGGTCGAATTGCGGGTGGAGAGAGTCTCTTCGTGTGCTTGCTGGAGTACGGCCAGATCCTGCCTCGTTTGCGCGAGGGCTCTTTGGGCACTGGTGGCGGCCTGGAGAGCCGTATTGCGTTCCGTGCGCGCACTCTCCTCTTCGCCGCGCATGCCGGCATTGCGTTCGTCAAGGGCTTCGCGCTCGGCCTCCTGGCGTTCGAGCGTGCTATTGATCTCGCCTTCTTGGCGCAGGTATTCCATGTGCGCGCGCTGGCGCTGGTCGAGTTCGGCACGGTGGCCGGCGTACTCTTCCTCGGCCTGGGCTGCCAGGCGCTCACGGGTCTGCAAGTTCTCTTCGATGGACGCGAGCTCTGCACGCGCGGTCTCGATGTGCTCGGCGTTGTCGCTGCGTTGTTGCCCAAGGGTTTCGCGCTGGCCGAGATAGTCTGCGTGTTCTCTGGCCGTGCGTTCGAGTATTTGTTCGGCTGCTTCCCGACGCTCGCGTACTGCGACGAGAAGGCGCTCCTTCTCGTGGATGGTTTCGATCTGACGGTTGAGTTCAATGCCCGATTCCTGCATGGCTTGTTCAGCCTCGGTCAAAACTAAACGGGCCTTTTCGAGCTCTGCTTCGCGGCTGGTGAAGCGGGTATAGCCCTCTTCGGCGGCCTTGCCGAGTATTTCGAATTCGTCCTGCATCGGGGCGAGTTGGGCTTTGAAGCTAAAGAATTGATGGCGGCCCAAAAGCAGGTCGAGTTGGTCCAATTCCTCCTTGAGCTCCTGATAGCGTCGGGCTCGCCCAACCTGACGGCCGAGGTAGTCGACCTGGCGTTTTACCTCGGCGATAATGTCCTCGATCCGCGTCAGATCGGCCTGGGTGGCCTCCAGGCGATTCCAGGTGGACCGGCGACGAGTCTTGTACTTGGTTATGCCAGCGGCCTCTTCGAGGATCCGGCGGCGATTCTCGGTTTTTTCGCTGATGATCTCGTCGACCATGCCCTGTTCCATCACCGCATAGGCTCCCTGGCCCAGGCCGGTGTCCATGAGCAGGTTGGTGATATCGAGAAGCCGACAGGGGATCTTGTTGAGCAGGTAGTCGCTTTCACCAGAGCGAAAGAGACGACGCGTCAGCATGACTTCGTTGAATTCGACGGGCAGGGCGTTTTCGCGGTTTTCGATAGAGAGCGATACTTCGGACATTCCCAGGGCTTTGCGCTGGCGGGTACCGGCGAATATTACGTCTTCCATCCGGTGGCTGCGAAAGGTGCCGGCGCGCTGTTCACCTAGGACCCAGCGGATGGCCTCGACCACATTGGACTTGCCACATCCGTTAGGACCGACGATGGCCGTAATACCTGGATCGAAGGGGATGACGATCTTCTGGGCAAATGATTTGAAGCCGAATATTTCGAGTTGAGTAAGACGCACGGTCGAGCTCCTGCCAGGCGCTCGGTTCAGAGCGCACCAATGGAAAGATGTGATTGGATCACAATCGTGGTATACTGGGGAGTTCTGTCGGTGCCTCGGGGAAAGGCCATGGGTATGGGGCGCATCAGTGCTCTGGGGAGAGCATTGAGCCACACCCACAAAAACATACTACAAATAGGATAAAGCAGGTGGAAGTATACTATATATTGCATACCTGGTCAAGTTATTTTTGGCAGGACTTGACGGAATCTACCGCTGCGGTCAGATTAGCCGGACTACCAAAGAGGGAGAACAGGTTGAATTTAGCCAGTCTGATCGAGCCGATTGTCGAACGTCTACCCGAGGACCGCCGCGAAATTATGGAAGCTTTGGTGGCAGAATTCGGTCCTGGTGATGACCAGCGTTTGCTGCTGGCTCTGGTTGCTGCGGCGAATAAGAGAGAGCGGCGACTCATCCGCATTTTGTTGCGAGATATGGAGGTTCAGGAGGAAAAGGATCGGGTCGAACGCGAAAATCAGTAGAGGGTGACTCGAAGGGGTCGATATACTGGAATAGATGTGTTCAGTATTAGATGGTATCATATGGAGGTTCCAGTGACTGATTTCGCACTTATTTTATGTCTGGTACTTATCCCGCCTTTATTGAGATGGGTCACAGCGATAGATATGGGACGTTATCGCAGCGAGATGCTGCGCAGCGATGAAGAGTACAAGAAATTGGTTGGAAAATTGAGCGATATAAAAGAGGCTCAGCGCGAAGTCGATCGTCAGCAGCGCCAGTACGCGTCGCGCCGCGTTCGGCTCTATGGCCAGATTGAAGCAGTACGGACCGAATTAGCCTCACTGCGCCGTCCGGTTTCTAGCAGGGTCGCTGCCTGAGAAAGGCGCCTATGGGTAAATGGCGATTCCACTATCAGATAGCGGACTACGCCATAGCTCTAGAAGGAGTCGATACTCGACTTGAGTCCCTGGCTGCCAGTCTCTATGCTGGAGCCCGTTGTGGGGATACGGCTCCGCAGCTTTGTTTCGTCCTTGGGGCTCATGCCGGCCGTTTCACGCTGCGATGTGCGGGCGAGGAACTCGGCGTTGCAGATTCACTAAACGATTTTTTCCAAATGGTGGAGTGGCAATTGACCGAGGCCTTTATGCGCGGTCTAAGTGCATTCTATCAGCTCCACGCCGCCGTCGCAGTATACCGGGGTAGTGCTCTGATCTTAAGTGGGCCGTCCGAGGCAGGCAAGACTTCGCTGCTGGTCGGCCTGGCTGCGTCAGGCGCCTTGGCCTATACCGATGAAATAGCGCTTTTTGCCCCAGAGGATCTGCGGGTCCACCCCTTCCCCCGAGATTTGATTATCCACCGGGGTACCCAGCAACTCTTTCCCGAGACCGTAGCGGAGTTGCCGCCCTGGAAAATCCATAGCGAATATCGTTTTTTTCCGGCCTCTTTATTCGGCGGGCGCAGTACTGCTGCACCTGTGCCGTGTTGTGGATTGATTTTTCCAGAACACAGGCCTGGCGTGCAAATGCAGGTATCCCAGCTTGGTCAGGCCGAAGCGGCTGGGCGCTTGTTGGGAGAATCGTTCAGTTTATGGGATTGGGGTAAGGCGAGCATCGAGCTGGTGGGGCGATTGGTTGAAACTTGTCCGGCCCGAAAACTGGTTTTTTCCGACGCGCGCGAAGCTGCAGGTCTTTTACTGGGATCAGAAGTCTAGATCCTGATCATCGATGGTCGACGGATCGTCTTCCCTGCCCATGGCGATGATATGTTCGTCGGAGATCTCCTGGCGCCCCGCATAACCGCCGTCGAGTTCGTGCCAATAACGGACCTCGGGTTCGCCGCGTTGCCAGCAGAGTAGCACCCAGCGACCCTGGTAGGTGGTGGGAAAGTCGAGGAGTCCGTGTTCGAGGCCGCCGGGGGGGAAGCGGATCCCCGCAGCGAGGATCTCTTCTTCGACGGTGCGCTTGATGTCGAGCATCAGGGCGTCGACGCGGTTGCTGTGCTGGTCGAAAGTTTCGCGGTCGGGGTTGGTGGTACGAGCCAGCGCTTCGCCCCAGAGTGCGTCGAGGATCTGCAATTTCTGGTCGTGATGGTGAATCGCCGATTTTTTGGCTTCCAAACGCTGGAGAATTTCCTCGAGCTTGGACAGTGCTGCGTTCGCTTCGGCGATGGTGAATGCTTTGCGGGTCATACTGTTTCTGCCGATTTTTCATTGTTATAGGTCTCGCAAGTATAGGGATTAGAGGGCCGGTCTACAAGCGGGATTCACAAAGTTCTTGCGCTCCCGTTGGGTGTACGTGATATTAAGACCGATCTTGCAAAGCGTAGATCCGGTTGGTTTTTTTCGGCCCTGTCTTTTTCATAACCAATCTCAAATATGGCAGTTACCGTAGAAGATGTGCGCGGGGTTGCCGCGCTGGCCCGGTTGCGTTTTTCGCTTGAAGAAGAACAGAGGCTGACCGGGGAACTTAATCGAATCCTGCAGTATATGGATAAGCTCAACGAACTCGATACCGAGGGAGTTGAGCCGACGTCCCATGTCTTGCCCCTGGCCAATGCATTCCGACAGGACGAGGTAGATCCCTCTTCCTCGGTGGCTGAGATCCTAGCAGCGGCTCCGCAGCGGCAGGAGAGCTACTTCAAAGTTCCGAGAATCATCGATTGAAGGGAAGCGGCGACGGAAAATCGCGCCGCTTCTTCGCTTTAAGAGGGTTTAAAGTGTTGGACGAACCGAGGAGCGTTTAACGTGGTCGAAGAGTACAAAGGTCCCAAATACGTCGTTGTGACCGGCGGGGTGATCAGTGGTGTGGGCAAGGGGTTGACCACCGCTTCTATGGGCAGGATTCTCCAGCAATACGGATACAGTGTTACGGCGGTCAAGATCGATCCCTATATCAACTACGATGCCGGCACGATGCGTCCGACCGAACACGGCGAGGTATGGGTTACGGACGACGGCGGTGAAATCGATCAGGATCTGGGCAATTACGAACGTTTCCTGGGGTTGGACCTGCCGCGTAGCAATAATCTGACCACCGGACAGATCTACCTCACGGTCATCGAACGCGAGCGCCGGGGCGAGTATCTGGGGGAGACTGTGCAACCGATTCCCCATATCACCGATGAGATCACTCGCCGCTTGCAGGAGGCGGGTGAGGGCTACGATGTTGTGCTGGTCGAGATCGGTGGCACGGTGGGCGATTACGAGAATGAACCCTTCCTTTTCGCGGTGAAGACTCTGGAGCGCGACCTGGGCGAGGAACACTTCGTGCACTTGCTGATCACGTATATGCCGATACCACGGCACGTGGGCGAGATGAAAACCAAGCCGACCCAGCAGGCGATCCGGATGCTGAGCGAGCATGGTATATTTCCGGATTTCATCGTCTGCCGTGCCGAGACGGCCACCGACGATGTGCGCAAGAAGAAGATCCAAGTTGGTGCAAATGTGCCCAACGACCACATCATCTCGGCTCCGGATTCGGACACGATCTACAAGATTCCACTGGTGCTCGAGGAGGAGAATCTGGGCGAAAAGATCCTGTCGAAACTGGGCTGCGAGCCGAAGAAGGAGCCCGATTGGTCCAGTTGGACAAAGCTGGTCAAACGCAGTTGGGAGCCGAGCCAGAAGGTCCGGGTTGCGATGGTTGGCAAATACGTAGCATCCGGAGATTTTCAACTCCAGGACTCGTATATATCGGTCAACCAGTCGTTGGTGCATGCCGGCGTGGCCTGGGATGCCCGGATCGAGATCTCCTGGATCGATGGCCATGATTTCGAGCGTGGCAATATGGAGTTGGAGGAACTCGACGAGTTTGATGGCGTTATCGTCCCGGGGGCTTTTGGCGCTGGAGGGGCCGAAGGTGTGATCGAGGCGATCCGCTACGTCCGCGAGCAGAATATTCCCTATCTGGGCCTCTGCTATGGTCTGCAGTTGGCGGTTGTCGAATACGCCCGCAATGTTGCGGGGGTAGAGAAGGCCACTTCGGAGGAGTTCGATGCGGATTCTGAGTGGAAAGTGATCTGCATGCAGCAGACCCAGAAAAGTGTGCTGGAAGAAAAACGCTATGGCGGCAGTATGCGATTGGGGGCCTATGCCGCCGTGCTTAAGAAGGATAGCCGGGTACTACAGATCTACGAGGAATCGGGCCGATTGAATGAAGACTCCCGCCGGATCGAGCAAATGTTGTCCGATTCCGATCAGGCTTTTCGCGTTGGGATGGTTATGCTCAATCGCGATAAGGTAGCTCTTGAGCGCCACCGTCACCGCTACGAGGTCTCGCCGCGTTTCGTCGAATTGCTCGAGGACGAAGGCCTGGTCTTTTCGGGTTATCACCGGCGGGTCGACGGCACCCGACTGATGGAGTATATCGAATTGCCGGATCACCGTTTCTTTATTGCTACTCAGGCCCACCCCGAATTCAAATCGCGAATGGATAATCCCTCACCTTTGTTTTCGGGTTTTGTCCATGCCTCGCTGGCCTTCCAGTTGGAGAAGTCCGAAGACGGGGAAGGGCAGGTAGCTGCTTCCTGAACTGTGGGCTATAAACTCGGTTTAGAGCGCCGTGCTTTCCGTTGGGGAGCGCGGCTTTTTTGCGCGTTTTACTGTGGATCGATGTTCTGGGCCTGTGGGTTGGAACAAGATCCAGAACAGGTTTTTGAACTTCCCGCAGCAGATGGGGAAGCCTGGGATACGCGATTGGAAATCGGGCGTCCCGGTTACCGCGTCGAGATCCACGCTGCTTATTTACGTGAGTTCTCCGATGCGCAGGAGGTTCGTGCTAGTGGGGGCGTAGAGGTCGCGTTCCGCGATGGCGAGATCGTTTCGACGCTGAAAGCGGAGCGGTTGACCCTCGAACATCAACGGGATCGCTTTGGACTGTCTGGGGGTGTGGTCTTGCGGGCGGGGGATAGTCTCGAGGTCCAGGCCGACACACTGGTCTGGGCCGGTGAGGATCAGCAATTGCGAATTCCTGGTACGCTGCGGGTTGAGGTTGGACAGGGATGGGAGCGGGGCCGAAATCTCATCAGCAATTTTTCCGTTGATACGTGGTCGTTGGAAGCGGTCACGGGCCATTGGCGCGTTGGGAACGGAGCCGAGGTGGAGGTGCGGGCGGAGCGGGAACAAAGCCGTCGTATCGAGGGCGTGCAAGAAGTGACCTACACCGGCGTCGACGTGCATTATGATGGAATGCAATTGACGGGTGCGCAGGCCAGGTTCAGGCCTGCGGCTCATCGTTTAGATTTTGGCGGGGGCGTAAGCGGTGCCGACTCGCTGGCTCAGTTTTCCGCCGATCGCGTTGAAGTGGATATGGGGGAGGAGCGATGGGTGGCGCGGGGTGCGGTCCGCTATCGCGAAGAAGAGGCTGAATTACGGGCTGACGAGGTCGGGGAAGATCGGAGTATTGCGCTGATTCAAGCCCGGGGAGCCCCGGCGACTTTTGTACAGCAACGACGGCAAGTCGAGGCGCGTGAATTGAGTTATGCGCGTTACGAACGGGTGCTGAGAGCGCGGGATGCAGTGGTTTTGCGCGAGAGGGATCGCCAACTTACGACGGCAGAACTGAGCTACGAGCGGGATACTGGATTCGTCAGGGCTCGGGGTGCGGTCGTGCTGCAGGCTCCCGAACTGGAGGGTTTGCTCACCGGGGATTCGCTCTTTTTCGACCTGGAACAGGAGGTGGGATGGATAGAGGGTGCGTCCTCGCTGCGTCGGACTGTCGATGAGGGAGACGAACTGATCCTCGAAACCGCAGGATTGCGCTTCGATCTCGCGCGGAGCGTACTGGTCGGAACAGGTGGATTCCACGTGCGGGCAGAAGGGGTAGAGGTCCAGGCCGAGCGTGGCGTTTACGAAGCCGATTCGGCTCGGGTGTTGGTTGCTGGCGGAGTGATTTTGGACCAGCGCAGTTCAGCGCAAAACTACCACACCCGGATGGAGGCCGATTCGATGGTCGTCTCGTTATCGCATAATCGCGTCGAGCAGGTCGCTATTATTGGTCGGGTACTGGGGCAAATCGAGGCCAGCGGTCGCCATAGCTGGGTCGCGGGACGCGAGGGACGGATCTTGCTCGTCGATGGAAATTTGGATCGGGTCGAAATTGATGCCGAGGCCGATGTGACGTACCGCGATTCTACAGAGGAAGAGGTCAGTCGTTTTCGCGGTACGCAGATAGAGCTCCACTTTGATGCCGAGGGGTTGCGTCAGGCGCTGGTCAGCGGCTCGGCCGAATTGATCTCGCGGCTGCAGGAAGACGACGGGGAGGTCTCTGTCAATGAGGTCAGTGGCGAAGAATTGACGATTCGCTTTGTCGATGGGTCCATAGCCGAAGTGCGAATTGGCCCGGATATCGAGGGCAATTATTATCCACCTGAGGAGGAACCCTAACGTGGCGTTGGAAACGCGCGAACTCAATAAATACTACGGTGGTCGTGTGGTTGTTGATGGGGTCAATATCAGTGTAGATCGCGAGGAGATCGTCGGCCTGCTGGGACCCAACGGCGCGGGCAAGAGCACGACCTTTCACAGCATCGTCGGTTTTACGGTGCCGGACGGGGGCGAGATTCTGCTCGACGGCGAGAATATCACCGGGCTGCCGATGTATCGCCGGGCCCAGATGGGGATCGGCTATCTGCCGCAGGAGACATCGATTTTTCGCAAGTTGAGCGTGGCCGAAAATATCCGCGCGATCTTGGAAACCCGGGGATTGGATCGGGCGCAGATGGCCGAGCGCCAGCATGCCCTGTTGGCCGAGCTAGATCTGGTCGAGCGTGCCGACCAGCGCGCCGATACGCTTTCGGGCGGCGAGACGCGTCGGGTAGAAATCGCGCGGGCACTGGCTTCGGAACCGCGTTATATGCTCCTCGACGAGCCCTTTGCCGGTATCGATCCGCGCACGGTAGAAGATATACAGAATATCGTTGCCGAACTGAAGGCCAAAGGCCTGGGTGTGTTGATCACCGACCACAACGTGCGCGAAACCCTCGAGATTACCGATCGCGCCTATATTATGGTGGACGGCAAGCTTCTCACTGCTGGCACCGCCGAGGAGCTTATCGCCAACGAGCAGGTGCGGAGGATCTACCTGGGGCAGCGTTTTTCGCGTTAAGAGATTGATATTTAAGAGTACTACAGCTTGACTTTTTGATCTTAGCCCCCCTTATTACAAGGATAGAGCAATTATCGGACCAATTCATTCTTTAATAGACAAGTAATTTATTTATAAGATCTTAGAAGATGCTTCGTTTTGCGCAAAATCTCAGTTTGCAGCAGAAGATGGCGCCCCAGCTCATCCAGTCGCTACAGCTCTTGCAGATGTCGACGCTGGAGTTGGAATTAGAGATCAAGCAGCAGCTCGAAATCAATCCGCTGCTCGAAGAATCGTTGGAGCAGCTCGAGGATCAGGAAGACGAGCAGCCCGCCAAGGAAGAAGAGGGGATCAAGGAAGAGGACGAACTTCCGCAGGATGTCGAAGAGGTCGACTTGGATGCGATTCTGGACGATCACTTCGATACCGGTTCCTATAATAGCGAACGCACTGAATACGATCCCAATTGGGAAGTTGATCGCGAACCGCAGGAAAACCGCATCACTGCCATTCCCCCCCTCGCCGAGCAACTCTACGATCAGCTTGCGCTCAGCGATCTCGAGCCGGAAGATCGCGAAATTGCCGAGTATATCATCGGCAACCTGGACGAGCGCGGTTATCTCGGTTGTATGCTCGCGGAGATCGCCCTTGATCTGGAGCTCGAGGTTGAGGAGGTCGAAAAGGTGTTGCGGGTGGTGCAGAGCTTCGATCCACCCGGGGTCGGCGCTCGCGATTTGCGCGAGTGTCTGATGATCCAGCTGGCTCAGCGCGAAGACCCGCTCAATGATCTGGCCTTGGAGGTCGTACGCGATCACATGGAGGATTTGACCCGGCGCCGCTTGACGCGCATCACTCGGGCGCTGGGGATTTCCAATGAGGTGCTCAAAGAAATATTGGCGGTGATCGAGCTGCTGCAGCCGAATCCGGGTTCGCCTTCGAGCAGCGACTACAACGGACTCCTGACGCTCGATACCGAGGTTTCTTATATCACCCCGGATCTGATCGTCGAGCAGGCTGGCGACGAATGGGTCGTGTCCTTAGCTGATGGCTCGATGCCTTCGTTGAAGATCAATGCGACTTATTCCTCAATGCTGAAGAATGCTCCCAGCAACGGCAAGGAAGACGTTAAGGGCTACGTGTCCAAAAAGCTCAACGATGCTCGCTGGCTGATCAACGCGATTCACCAGCGCCGCACGACGATGCTCAAGGTCGCCAACTATCTGGTTCAGGCGCAGATGCCCTTCTTCGAGCACGGCTCGGCCCATCTGAAGCCGATGGTGTTGCAGGACGTGGCCGACGCGGTGGAGATGCACGTGTCGACGATCAGTCGGGTCAGCAATGGCAAGTACATGCAGACGCCGCATGGCGTTTTTGAATTGAAGTACTTTTTCGATAGCAAGGTGAGCACCGAAGAGGGCGAAGATGTGTCGGCGCGCTCGGTAAAAGATAAGATCTCGCGGATGGTCGCCGATGAGAATAAGGCCAAGCCGCTTTCGGATCAGGTGATTGCGGATCGCCTGGGCGAAGACGGATTGAAGATCGCCCGGCGCACCGTGGCCAAGTATCGAGACCAGTTGCAGATCCCTTCGCAGCGATACCGGAAAGCGCTTTAGGCTACGCGCGACTCACCTCTCGACAAGCGCTGCATGGGGCCGGTCGCTGGCTGGCGTTCAGCCAGGAGGCCGAAGATCCCACCAGCTGCGCTTCTGGTCCCCTTTTTCTGCACGAAATCCAACCACGCTCAGAGCATCAATCAAGCCGTTCCGTGTGGGATTACCCCCCTGATCGGGCTTCTTTGATTACTCATGGCGCAAAGAGCCTGAATTTAGATCAGGCGGCCGGTCTCGTCGAAGGAGAATTCGGAGAGCGCTGCGGCCTGCTCCAGGTCGGGGTGATCGGCGAATTCTCGCAGCAGCGATTCGGAGATCTCGATCTGGCCGATATCGAGGGTGTTCTTGATCCGTACTACGCGGGCTCGGGCCATATCTTCCAGCGGTAGTACGCCGAGTGCGGCTTCGATGGCTTCGCGGTCGGATTCCATGACAATTGGTACGTAGGCGCGGTTGAGGAAGGTCGTGGTGAAGACGTTGGCGTAGGTGGCCTTGAAATCGATTGCCTGGTGCAGGCGCCGGGTAATGATATCGGCTAGCCCGACCCCATTGGCATTGCCGTGGGTTTCTGCGGTGAGGCCGAGGACCGCGATACGGGCGACGCCGGGGCTGGTGGGCTCTTTGATCCCGGGCAACCACATCCGGCCGACGACATTGGTGTCCATGCCGGTGCCCGAGATATTCTTGCCGATCTCTTCGATGATGAGCAGGTCGATGCCCTGGACCAGAATTCGCGGCATCGCTTCACGGGCTTCAGCCAGGAGCTGGGGCTCACGGCTCTGGAACTCCGAGGGCCGGAGTGCCTCGACATGCATCGTTTGCTCGTAGGCGTTTTCGACAATGGCTAGCCCCATCAGGATCGGGGCCCGGTCGAGAATAGCCTGGCCCCAGGCCGGGATCAGGCGGGCCAGGCTATCGGCCCCGCCGGCGTGCGCGATGGTTGCGCCTCTGTGGCTGCCGAGACCGATGGTCATCATTTTCATCAGGCCGCTCTCGAAAATTCCGCGAAAGGAGGTATGCGGTTTGATGCGATTGATGAGCACGACCCCATCAGCTTCGGTGGCAAGGCGGTTGAGCAATACCGGAGTGCCGTCCGCCAGAGAATCGACTTCGACCACATCCATTGTCGATTCGATCGGACATCCCATGCTCTGCTCATCGATGCCGTAGCTGGCGAGAACGTCGATCTGGCCCTGAGCGCTAGCTCCTCCGTGACTGCCCATAGCCGGAAGGAGGAAGGGCTCGCCGCCGGCGGCTTTGATTTGGTCGACTACAGTGCGAGTGATAAGCGGAATATTGGCAATGCCGCGAGAGCCGGAAGAAACGGCGATCCGCGCGCCGGGGGTGATGGCAGTGGCTAGCTCTGCTGTGGCGAGTTGCTGGCGGACCGCTGCGGCGACATCGTCGAGCGCGGTGCTGGCGAAGTGCTGTTTTACCGGAGCCATTTTCGGCAGCTGCATAGGGCCTCGCGCTGATGGTTGAACGGTGAAATACCAGGGGGTCAGGGGGCGGCGTTGCCCGTTAGGGCATTGCGCAGGCGGTGAGCGCGCTCGCGGATGGGCTTGGCGGGCTTGGGCACCGGTTCATCGGCTCGGGCAATCTTCCAAATGAAGACTACCGGCCCCTCTTCGTTGAAATGCTGGTCGAGTTTCGCGGTGAAGTCCTCGTCGTTATCGATGGTGTAGACCCGCTCGAGGCCGGCGCCGCGGCACAGCGTTTGGTAGTCGATGAAGCTGGCGCCGGGCACGGGCTGACTCCCGGTGACCTCGTAGGTACCGTTTTCCGTAATGATCAGAGTCAGATTTTTGGCCGGGTGCTGGGCCAGGGTAACCAGTACGCCCAGAGACATCAGCGTACTGCCATCGCCGTTGATGCAGAGGACGCGGCGTTCGGGTTGGGCCAGGGCCAGGCCCAGTGCGAAGTCGGCAGCATGGCCCATGGCGCTTTCGACGTGAGCGAAGTCGAGCGGGCCATCGGAGTGCGCCGCCCAGGGCATCGCCACACTCATGGTAGTGACGACCACTTCGTCGGTGCGCGCGGCGGCTAGTTTTTGCAAACAGCTGTATTTATCGAGCATCTCAGACAGTCTCCGGGACGATCAGTACCGCAGTGGGCGACGAGGTTTTGCGCGCCTGGTCAAAAGCCTGGTCGATCTGGGTGATATCGTCGTCGCTGTGCATGGCGCTATAGGGGATATTCCAGGCTTTGAGCGTGGGCTCGAAAAAAGTGGCGGCGGTATCGACCCGCGGAGCATCCGGCTCCATAGTTTTGTAGCCGCGATAGCCGATGAGCATCACCAGGGGGATGCCCATATTAAAGGCGGTACCGCGGAAGGCGTCTCCGGCTTCGAAAAAACCGGTGTTCTGGATCAAAACCAGTGGCTGAGCTCCGCCGAGATAGAGGCCGGAGGCGAGGCCATAGGCCTCGCCTTCGCGGCTGGTCAAGATGACTTCGATTTCGCGATGGGCCCAAAGTTTTTCATAAAGAGCGCGCGAACCGTTGTCGGGTACGCCTACGACGTGAGTGATTCCGTGCCTTTCGAGCGCGGCGATGATCTTGTCGGCGTTGAGCATGATTTACTCGGCGAAGATCGCGCGGGTCGAGATTCCGCTCTGCTGACCTTCCTGCTGACAGCCGCCGACGAATTGGGCGGTGCGACCCGCGGGCTTGGTGCCCTGGTAGTAGGCGCTGAAGGATTCGTTGAAGGATGCCAGCGATTCGCGATTCTGTGCGGAGTCGTCACCGGCGCTGATATAGGCATTGTTAAAGATCCCGTCTTCTTTGAGGCCGGCGCCGCCGGCTTCTTTGATCCGGGCATCCAGGGTGGTGAGCTGAGCGCTGGCGTCGTTGCCGGCCGCTGCCGAGACCTGTACCTCGCGCACACCGTGGTGGCTAAAAGCAGCCCAGGTCGAGAAGCCGTTCTCGATCTGGCCAGAGCGCTGGATCTCCACTTCGCCGGATACGACTCTGGGCTGGGGCTCGATGATGCTGTCGAGGTTGGGAATCCGCGAGACGGGGTAGATCAAGCCGGCGGGACGGTCGTCGCCGTAGTAGTCCTCGAAAGCCTTGCGGGTGATTTCGATCCGCTCCCAGGTTTTGCCGGGATCGTCGTCGACCGCGACGAGGATCTCCATAAAGACGGTCTGTTTCCTGAAGTCGACTCCCTCTGCGGCGAAGGGTTTGGCGTATTGTTCCTCGAGAATGAAATTCATTTCCGCACTCAGGTCGTCGCCGAGGGTGGTGACCATCTCTCCATCGGCGCCTTTGTGCAGTACCGAGGCACCAGAGGGCTGATGATCGGTCCAGGTGCCGTAGTTGATTTTGCCGCCGCCGATTTCGACGCTTTCGCCCGCAGCTGCTTTGATCTGGACCTCGAAGAGCGCTGCCGGGTCGGGAAAGCCTTCCTGATGGGTGAAGCGGGCCATGCGATTGGAACGCAGGGGGCCGCCGGTTATGGCGTTGAGCATCGCGCCATAGCAGGCGTTGAAGTCGTTCTTGCGCTGGTCGCACTCGTCGCGATCGGCCGAGGGGGTGGTCCAGAGTACGTCGGTCTTATAGACATCGGACCATTCGACGCCGCATATTTTGAGTCCTTTGTCGAGGTTCTCAATGGTGCCGAACCACTCCGAGCCGACGTCGTTGGCATATTGGGTGCCGACATTTCCAGAAGGCTCGATCAGGCGCACGACCGCACCATTATCGTCGGTGATGATGACTTCGGTAGGATTGGAGAAGATGGCGATGGGGTTGTGACGGACGATATTGACTTGGGCCATGGGATCCTCTTGCGGATTTGATTTTATGGATGGCATAGACGCCGTATATTCGAGAACGTGTAAAAATACGCAGTCCGCCGATTGCTGACAATAGGAGAGCAGAGAATGAGCACTTGTGCGGTCTTATTTGCCAAGAATCCCGAACCTGGCAAAGTGAAAACCCGGCTGCAGACACATATGGGTGCTGAAACTGCTGCCCGCCTCTACAGGGCATTCCTGGTAGATTGTGCCACAGTGCTAGAGGCGACGAAGGCCGAGGTCAAGGTAGTGGCTTTCGCTCCGGTTGATGCGGGTATGGCCTTGCGCGAGTTGCTGCAGGATCATGGCGATTTCACCTATGTTCCACAGCCCGAGCTCGAATTGGGTGGTAGGATGGCGAGTTTGATGCAGTGGAGTTTCGAGCGAGGAGGCGAGCGGGTTGTGCTCATTGGTTCCGACGCGCCGAGTCTGCCCGTCGAATACGTTGATCGGGCGCTGGATCTTTTGGTCGAGAGGGAAGTTGTGCTCGGTCCCAGTACCGACGGGGGCTATTATTTGATCGGCCGACGTCGGGGAGCGAGCCGGATTTTCGATGGAGTATCGTGGAGCACGGGTGAGGTTCTGCAGCAGACTTTAGAGCGGCTCGATGCACAGACCCTGGGTCTTTTGCCTCCTTGGTACGATGTGGATACAGCGCAAGAAGCCAGCTTTCTCAAAGTGCATTTGGAAGCGCTGGCGAGAGCGGGTAAAGACCAGGGGCAGCATAGTCTCGGTGTTTTGCGCGAATTGGCGTTGCCGCCGCCTTCCTAGATTATAAATCTTCGTCTCGTCCGAACAAGTGTTCCCACTCATCGAGTTCGCGTGGGTTCAAACTCGGATTGGGTTCGGTGCCATCGCCGCGTTGTTGTCGATGGGGTTTGGTGGTGTCGGTTGGGCGCTTGGTAAATAATGCTTCCCATTCATCTAAGTCGTCCGGGTCGTCCGGGTCGTCAGGATTCGGTCGTACGGCATCGTCTGCGCCGATCGCCTGTGGCGTCCGGGCAGGCGGTGTTTTTTCCAACTCGTCGAGGAAGTCCTCGGCACTGGTCGAACGGATTTTGTGGCGCTCGGCAAAACGGCGGATCTCGCGATCCGAGCTGATGACCCGCAGCCATTTGGCTCCGTGTTTCTGTCGCACTGCGAGCATGATCAAATCGTCGGCTTTTTCCGGGTACTGCGAGAAGTGGATTTCGATTTCTTTATGGCGGTGGGGTATAGCTTGCGGTATTTGGTCCGTGCCGTCGTAGTAGAGCGTGATTTGACGATCGGTGCGACGGCAGTAGACGCCGAGTGCCTCTTCGAGAGTGGTACGGGCCTTTTTCAGCGTCTCGCCCGGGTTCTGGAAGAGCGGGCTTGATTTGATCAGGTTGTAGCCGTCGACTAAAAGGTGTTCTCTGCGGGCGGCCATCGCTCTCCAACCTCTATTGTTCTTCGAGCTCGATGCCCTGTGGATTGAGCTGGTAGGCGACCACGCTGCTCTTGGCGAAGGATGGGTCTTTGCGCAGCTTGTTGAGCCTGGTGCGCAATGCCGAAGCTTGATCCGGTCTGCTGATGAAGAGGGCGAAGCCGCCGCCGCCGGCCCCGGTGATCAGGCCTCCTGTGGTCAGGTCGGAGATCTCCGGGTTGGTGAAGAGGTGATCTATCGCGGGGTTGGTGGCTTCGGGGTCGAGCAGTGTGCGCAAGGTCCAGTAGCGGTCGGCCAGCGCTCCGAGTGTGGAGTAATCGCCCTGGCAGAGCGCTGCCACCATCTGGTCGTGGATCTCCAACGACTCGCAAATGACCGGATAGCGTTCGCAATCTCTGGTGAGATAGGCGTCGAGGACGACGTTGAGACCGCGAGTCGCCGCCCGCGAGATGCCAGTATCGAAGAGCACGACTCGTTCGCTGAAGAGGTCGTGATCTACCTCGGTGAGAAAACGGCGTTCGGGCGCGGGCAGGCCGTCGGTAGGCGGCGCGTAGAAATCTTTGATCGCCGAGGGCCCGCCGCTGGCACCGCGCGCGTCCTGCCAGCCGCTGTTGAGGCCGAGACTCTGTTCGAGGAGAACGCTCTGATCGTAGAGGTTGGGGTAATCGGATTCAGCGCTGGCGTAAGGGTGCCTGGACAGGCGGTAGAGCATTTTGAGAATCGCAGCGGATAGGATGCTGCTGGTGCCGAGCCCGGATCCCTGCAAGATTTTGCTGGAGGTGGTGAGCTCCAGGCCGCCGCCGCCGGTAAAGGAGGCGATATCCTCGATGATATCGCGCGATTCGGGGCGGATGATACCGGTGTGCACCAGGCCTTGCTTGAGCAGGCGCAGCGCTTCGTCGCCGCTGCGGCGATAGGCGAAGAACAGCTCGCTCATGGTCTCGGCATCGCCGCGGCTGCTGGCCTCGAAGTCGGCCTTGAAGTCCATCGAAAAGGAGCGCAGGATCAGCTTGGGTTCGGCGAGTCGCCGCGCAGTGACCTTGAGCGGGGCAGAGGCGTTCTTTTCCCCTTCGAGCTGGAGATTGATGGCGATATTGAGGGTCTTGCCGCCTTGCTCCTTGCTGCGCAAATGGTTGTCTGAGGCATTGGCGCTGGAGATGCCCAGACGCAGAGGCGCTTCGATGCAAAAGACGCGGTCGAAATCGGATTCGGCCATCTGCGTCGCCGGTTCACGCCCCTTGCCAATAGGGGTTAGAGAGCGGCGCAGGTCGATGCGTTGCAACTGGTTGATTCGCGTCTCGTAGGCGGCGGCGAGTTGATCGACCTGCTTTTCTTCTTTGAGTTTGACGATTGTATTGCCATCGATACAGCAGGGCGGGGGAGAGCGGCGCCGCCAGTTTTTCGGGTCGGTTGCCAGGATCTGGTAGATATCGGCCATGAGCCGGGAGGCCCGCATGCCGCGCAGGTAGCGGATTGAGTCTTCGCACTGCTCGAGATAGGTATTGAGTTTTTTGAGCGTTTGGAAGAGCGGTTTGGGAGCCTGGGGGGACAGCAGCCGCAAGAGTGCGCGGTGGTCGAGGTCGATAGAGTCGGCGATCATGGTGACAGCTAGTTGTGGCAATTCTTTCTCGACCGCATAGCCGAAGAGATCGGCCCACTCGCCGGGCTTTATAGAATCGAAGAGGTGGTCGATTGCAGCCGAGGTTGCGAAGTGGGATATAAGCGTTTGGTTGAAGAGCAGATGGCGCAGAAAAGACCTTCTTTCGTCGCGCGTACCTTTGTTGTTGCGCGCCGCGTCGAAGATGCCGTCGATGATCGATTGGACTTCAGCTAGATCAGTGGCGTGTTCCAGGCGGTTGAGGAGATCTTTCATAAGGTGATTTTATCGTTGAGTTCAAGAAGTTTGCTGAAGAAAGGCAATTGATACGTTTTTGATTTTCGGAGCAGTTAGATAGGCGAGCTTGAAAAAAGTCTTGAAGTCGATGAGCTCCCACAGTGATTCTGAGGTGCCGAGTCCGCTGAGAATGCTGACGAGATCTTCGAAGATCTCCTGATTGATGATTTCGTCGAGGGCCTGGTCGGTATTCATACCCGGTTTGTCTCTGAGTGACTTTTCGATTCGGGTGAAGAGCTGTGGAAGGGGATGCTGTTCCTCGGCGATCGGATAGGGGAAGAGGCAATTAGCCGCCAGGTCGGCGAGGGCGATGAGTTTGAGAATCGGTAGTGATTTCTCGTGGATATTGTGGTGGTGGCCAATGGTCTGTCCGATGATGGGGTCCATATCCCACTTTTCGGCCAGGCGCGATCCGATGACCTGGTGGTCCATATCCTTCATCAGAAAGCGCTCGATTTCGATGACCGACTGGGCCCAGATCTCGTCGGCTTGTTGCGCATCCTGAAATTCGGAGTCGATCAGGGTCTTGATCAGTTCGAGGGAGTCTTCAAGGCACATGGCCATCGTAATTTTGCCGACGTCGTGTAGGAGGCCGGCGGTAAAAAAATCGCCCTCGTCATCGAGCCCCAAAGCCTCCCAGAGACGGATCGTCTGGATCTGCTCAATGTCGTCTTGCTCGAATTGATAGCGTTCGAATTCAGCCTTCTGGCGCGGAGTCTGAGTCGCCGGATCGGCCGAGAGCGAAAAGAGTTTGGCGTAGAAGGCCGTGGCCAGCGAGTGTCGCCAAAACTGGTCGATGGTCTTTTCGGCAGTCTTATCGAAGATTTGGCGGATCTGGCAGGCAGTGACGATCTCGCGGATGGTCTTGGCGCTGGCCAGGGCGACGGCCTGGTCGATTCGTTCAATCCGAGTGCGGAAACCGTAGCGGGCAGAATTGAGCAGGCGCAGGATCACGGTTCGGGTCGGGACGTCGGGATCGATGGCCTCAGCCCATTTCAGCGGTGAGTCCATATCGTCGAGTTCGGCAACCTTGCGCTGGGTTTCGGGCAGGGAAGGGAATTTGTTGACCGAGTCGAGACGTTGATCAACCATCTGGGCCCGCTCCTCGGCGGACATCGACTCGAGATCGGTTCCAGGCAGGATATCGGATAGAACGCAGTCCTGGACGATGGGCTCGAAAAATTCCCTGGTGGCTTGCTGATTCATGGTGACGATGATGCCCAGATTTTGCAAATTATTATGATTTTGCTGGATGCTCTTCGGGGTGTTGCCCAGCGGGTTGATCTGGGGGTCGATAACCATGACGATGAAGGCTTTTTGCGAGAGCATTCGGGCCATGGCCAGTGTATTGCCCTCGAGATTGGGACCGATCAGGATCATTCTGACGGCATCTAGATGTTTGCGCAGGGCCAGGGCTACGTCGGCACTATCGCTGCAAACCACGTATTGGATGCGCTCGGTTTCCGAGAGGTAGTTATTGGCGTTGCGAAGGTGTTGCAGCAGGGAAACTAGATGGAGTTTGGGCTGAATCTGGTCGCCGATGACGATGAGTGGATTGCCGCTGTCCTGGCCACTAGTCGCGGTCAACGAATCGTCTCCACTGAAGGGGATCCTCCCGGGAATCCGATTTGGGAGGTCTGCCGAGACCAAAGAAAATAGGGTTCGGTGGAGAATAAATCAATGGTTGGTCCCTGGAACTAAAAAAGCAGGGGCCAATAAGAGCCGGCCCCTGCCAGGTACAAAAAAACAGTATGTTGGGTCTGCGCTCACGCCATGGCGGCGACCAGTTCTTGCTCTTCGGATTCGATGTGGTCATTGGATTCTTTGAACGCCTTCATCTCGCCGTATTCGTGGAGTTTGTTGCGCAGGGTGCGCGTGCTGATCCCAAGCAGGCCGGCGGCCTCGGTGCGGTTTCCTTTGCAGGATTCAAGCGTTTTCATAATCAGACGACGCTCCATTTCGTGGACGGTCATGCCCACGTGGATTCCGCCGTCGTTGTTGCCCTGGGGCCCAGAGACCAGGCGTTGGGGGTAATCTCCGGGCGTGAGGATTTCGCTTTGGGAGACGACGACTGCGCGTTCGGTATAGTTTTCCAGTTCGCGGATATTGCCGGGCCAGTCGTATTGCAGCAGTGCGTCGAGAGTCTCGTCGGCAAGGCCGGAGATGGATTTACCGTTTTCCTCGTTGAATTTGGCGACGAAGTTCTGCACCAGGGCCGGGATATCTTCTTTGCGCTCGCGCAGAGGTGGCAGACCCATCTCGATGACATTGAGTCGGTAGTAGAGATCTTCGCGAAAATTGCCGGCTGCGACTTCTTTTTGCAGGTCGCGGTTGGTCGTGGCGACGATACGCACGTCGACTTTGATCGTTTGCGTCGAGCCGATTCTTTCGAATTCGCGCTCCTGCAGTACGCGCAATAGCTTGGCCTGCAGGGCGGGATCGATTTCGCTGATTTCGTCGAGGAGCAGGGTGCCGCCGTCGGCCATCTCGAAGCGTCCGCGGGTCTGTTTGATCGCGCCGGTGAAGGCGCCTTTTTCATGGCCGAAGAGCTCGCTCTCCATCAGGTCTTTGGGCAGTGCAGCGCAGTTGAGCCGGATAAAGGGAGCAGTGCGGCGGGAGCTATTATAGTGCAGAGCGCGGGCGACTAACTCCTTACCGGTACCGCTCTCGCCGGTGACCAGCACTGTGGCCCGGCTGTCGGCGACGGTGTCGATCAGGTCGAAGACCTGCTCCATGTTGTGCGCCTTGCCGATCATATTGCTGAAGCTGTACTTGTCTTGCAACTCGGAGCGCAGACGCTTGTTTTCGCGTTCGGCGTCCTGGTATTTGAGTGCGCGTTCGACGACCAGTTCGATCTCGGCGGGATCGGCCGATCCCTTCTGGATATAGTCGTAGGC
>CAZFMY010000079.1:0-29566 GCA_964520345.1 uncultured Gemmatimonadaceae bacterium
GAAAAAAAGTGAAATACTTGCTCGTTAGAGAAACTTTTTTTCCCATTCGGAATTTGCTAATACAAAAAAAGACAAAATTACCAACACGTCGCAAAAAATATATATGGTCCCGGGCCAAATATCGATATCGTAGTCGATATTTGCAAGTATTTTTTCTAAATCATTATAAAAAAACAACTTATGATGTATGGTGAAAATTTCACATTCCCGTGCCTTGAGGCTCGAATACAGTTATATATCTCGTCGCTGACGGAATGGCTATGCTGTGAATTAAATTGAGCGCCAAATGGAGATAAAACATAGCAAAGCCCAATCCAACTGATGTGGATCGGTGCAGTAAATCGCGTCGAGTTATATAGTTTTGGTACGAATTTCGCTTTCTTCTGGCCAATCGGACCCAATATAGAAATATACAATCTCAGTCCGATTTAGTCTCAAATCTTAAGGTGGCGAGATTTGCCATCGGGCCGATATATGGGATATGCCGAAAAAACAACCAAAAACTGAGAAAAGGAACTCGCACAATAGAGCCGAAGACCGAACCGGCCAATTCGGCGCTATGGATATCAGGATCCGATTCTGCTTGCTTTTCTGTCTGGGCCTGGCGGTATTGATGGGGGTCTTCGTCAATTGGAAGGAATGGTTCAGCAGCCTTTATCTCTGGCCGATTTCCTGGACTGCTGCTTCGTTGATCGATCTCTTTGGCGTGCCGGTGGCGGTCTATGATCCCCCCAACCAGAACGATCTCTGTATCCTTGAAATCGGTCGCTTCGTCTTTCACGTCGAACACCAGTGCAGCGGTATTTCGGCATTTTTTATCTATCTGGCGGCGCTGCTGGCCTACCCTGCAGAGTCGAGCCACAAGATTCGCGGCGCTCTGATTGGCATACCGGCCTTCTTTGCCTACGGCGCATTGCGTCTGGTATTCCTGGGCGCTATTGCCCTGATTCTCCCCGATTTGCTGCGCTTTTTCCATCTCTATTTCATGGTCATACTCAATCTCGGTTTCGTGATGATGCTCTGGGCCGATTGGATACGAAAGATAGTGGATCCGCTAACAAAGCCTATTTAACTAATAATCTCCCATGATCCAATCTCCCCGTAAATTTCTCTGCGAGTTCCTCCTCGCCGGCGCCCTCTTGCTCGTAGGCTGGACCTACGTCTCGGATCTCTACCTAGAATTGCTTCTAGGTGGAGTCAATCTGGGACTCTGGTTTACCAACGCCTCGATCTTTCTGCGCTCTGGCGAACCGATCGGCCAGGGCGTGGTTTGTCCGGATGTCATTGCGGCGGCGGCCCTCTTTGCAGCGAGTTCCGGTCGTTCTCTGCGCTGGCGTCTGGGTGGTACCGCGGTCGCAGTGGTTTTGCTCTGGTTTTTGCAGGCCGCTCTGATCGTACTCGAACTCCAACTGGTATCTCGGCAACTCGCCGGTCCGGAAATAGTGGCGCTGGTCAGGGACTGGACCGGTCCTGCTCTGGTATTGATGTTGTGGTTCGGTGGTCGCGGTTCGCTGATAGGATCCAGAGCGGAGCAAGAAAGCCCGCGGGCGAGTGCCCCAAAGAGCATATCTGCCCCTGTAGAGCCGGAAACCGGTTATCGGTATAAGACCCGGACGAAAATGCACAAAGGCCAAAACAAACGTCGTCAGCGTTATCCGCAAGAATCTTCCAAAGCTGCGCTCCAACCTACCTTGTCCTGAATCACAGAAGCGACCTTCCGGGCTACCGGCTCGATTGACTCGGAAGGTGCCGGTTTTGCAGCGATAGCGAAATGGGTTATTGGAAGGGTGGGGTTTGTGCGGTGGAGAATCGACTCATCTGATCGAGGAGTTCGAGGAAATTCGCGAGGACATTCATAGTAGCGTTGAAGAGGGGGGGAGGGTCTTGGAGGCGACCGTCGAACTGCACGTCGAGAACAAAGATTGCGCGATTCCACTGATGCAAGGGGGGGGTATGCGGGTAGGTGACGCAGGTGGCAGAGGAACGGAGCTTCTCGACTTGAAGCATGTCGTTGCGGCATAACTCTTTGCCGTTGCGGATCGCCACGATCCACTCAAAGAACTCATTGATGATAGTTTGTTCGTTTGCTCCAGGTCCCTCCCATAAGTTGTAAAATTTGCTCCAGGTTTCCTGTACGGCGGTCGAGACCTGCTCCAGATTTCTGTTTGGATCGAGGGTACCCGTCGGAAATCCATGAACGATGATGGGTCTAAGACCATTTTCATCACAAGGATACATTCGCATTAAGAGTTGTTCGCCGTCGTCCTCAAAACGCGTGAGGCTGAGCAGGAACGTATCGGGCCTGAGCTTTCGCACCTCGGTGTTGACGATATTAGTGATTTCCCCAGGGCGGAGTTGGGCGAGCGGCTTGTCCAGTTCGGATAAGCCCTGAGAGATAAACGCCGCCAGCAAATCCTCTCCGCTAAGGCCGGCCTCGATTGCCCTGAGATAGTGGTACCGCGTTTCGAGTGCGGTAGCGAGAGTTTGCGCCATTTGGGGTTCGATGCCGCGACGGACCTCGCCCTGCTCAATCCGCGAGATGAGTGCCGGATTGGTTCCACAGGCCGACGCCAGTTTTTCCTGAGAGAGGTGGAGCCGCTTGCGATGTAGACGAACAAATCTACCGATATCCATTGTGTTTTATACAACTCCTGTCTATCTAACCGTAATATCTTACGCAAAGCACCCTGAAAAATCCAATATTTTTCAAAAGGTGGGTATCTCAAAATATAGTTTATTTTATGTTTGGTCTGCTCTTTAAAAGATCGTTATCTAAAATTGTGCAACTATTGATCATAGAAAATACTCGTTACGATCGATATAGCAAGTACCTAATCGAAAAGGATCAATTCAACTAAAGCACTTTCGATCGCACAAGACCTCAGGCGACTAGTGCTTCAAATGCTTTTTTCCAGGATTTCATGGTGTGTTGCTGGTGAGGTGGAGCTGCAATTGCGGATTGTTTTGTCCGATACAGATAATCGAGCAACGCAATTTGCAACGGGTCCTTAGTCGAAAATCGAGGGCAGCACTCTCTTTACCCGGGGCCAGTCGAGGCCGAAAGGCTCTGTATGGGCGGCAAAGCGCTGCGAAGCTTGCCGGGCTTTTGTCACCCTCTCGTCGAGGTGGGGATGAGTGCTGAGGTATTTAAAGACCTTGTCGTTGCCGTTGGTTTTTCCCGCACTCAGCTTCTGCATGATCGAGGCGAAGTGGGCTGGATCGATGCCGGATGCCGCTAGGGTCTGCAAGGCAAAATCATCTGCTTCGCGCTCCTGATCCCGGCTGTATTTGAGGTCCAACAGATTCTTGATCAGATCTTCGAGAATCGCGGTCGATTCCCCCCCGAGTATCGCCAGGGTGGCGGAGAGGCCGATTTGCCGGATCAATTTGCGCAGCGGATCGCGGTGCACCACGTGTCCTATCTCGTGGGCCATGATCGCGGCCAATTCCTCCGGAGTCTCGGTCAACCGGATCAACGGTGCATAGAAGACGATCAGCCCGCCGGGGAAGGCCATGGCGTTGACCAGTGAGGAATTGACGACGATGATTTCTATTTCGTACGGATGCTCTTCTTCGAGGTGCTGCTCCAGGCGTTGCAGCAGGTCGGAGAGCGCTTCGTCGAGCTCATCGCGCTGTACCAGGAGGGCGTCGTTGGCGATGAGCTTCTTGATGCCCTCTTTGAATTCCCGCTCCCAGGCAATGGAAATGCTGTCGATGCTCTGTGTGGTCTCGTCCGCCCCGGGCGAGAGTGCGCGCTGGATCAGATAGGCGGTAGCAGCCGTAGCCAGCAGCAGTGTGCAGAGCGCGATCAGTTCCCGGGGAAGTCCCGTGAAGGGCCTCAAAATCCCTCCGGCGGCAGATTGGGCTTCTCCTCCTTTTTCTCCATGGATATCGCTGACGGGCCGTAGTACCGTGCAAAGGCGATGCGGCCGAAGACCCAGAAATAATAAAACCGGCCCTTGCGGGCACGGATGCAGGCGACGATCGAAAATACCATGTAGACCAGATTCAGCAGCACCACAAAAACGATATAGGACCAGAACAGGTCCGCGTATTCATAGGTATTGAGGTGATAGTCCTTGAGGAAGAGAGTCAAGGTCCAGGCCACGGCGCTGGCATTGACTATGGAGGTAGGTATCTGGGTCAGCAGCGACTGGTAGGCGTGAAAAGACACAAAGCGCGAAGTCTTTTTGTTGGTAAAGAAATAGATGATGGCCGCCACCAGATTGAGCAGCGGCAAGGGGAGCCCGACTCCCCAGGCCGCAAACATCATCAAGTAGGCACCCATCGCATCTTCTCTTTCCCGCTTGGGAATTTCGTCGGGCTGCGGTAGCGCGATGGGGGTCGAGGATCCTTCCATATTCGCAGTTTCCGATTGGTTTATGCTTCGTTATCGGATTCGGGAGTTTCCTGCGTGGCTGTGGGCTCGGCAGCCGGAGCTTGTTCTTCGGCCTCGAGTTCCTTACCAGTAAATTTGGGATAATCGTCGGTCATAAACGACATATACAACTGTACGTTTAACATCCAGCGCAAGGTACCGACGTTGAAAGCGTGCCAGCCGGCCGGATAGCTGCCGGTGAAGAGTACCGCAAACCACGCGATGCACATCAGTACAAGTGTGGCTAAGGATCGGAAAAAGAGGCAGAAGCCGTGCGGCACGACAACGTAGATCGCGCCGAAGATCATCCGCACTAGAGCCAGTCCCCGGCCCAGGGTCTCCGGGTAGGGGACACTGAGTTCGACTTTGTCCGAGGTTCCGTTGACTCCTAAAGCCGGATAGCCGTCGACCAGATTGTAGAAGGTCGCATTGAGTCGGGTCGTCCAGTTGAGTACTTTAACCTGGAATTCAAACCAGCCCTGCGGGTACGATCCAGTAAAGAGAACCACCCAGAATGCGAGGAAACTCAGAATTCCGCTCCAGATGCCGATGAAAGTGAGCAGGAAGAGATGGGGCACGCCGATGTAGATCGCGCCGAAAATGGTGCGGAGCAATAACTCGCCGCGCGAATAGCTTTCCTGATGCTGGATACTCAATTTCATGGCGCAACTCCCTTTTGTGAAATGGATGTGGTATTCGGGTATTCACTAGTGCAAAATCAGTTGTAAATTCGGTTGAATTCAATGCTGATCAAGCGCGCGGAATCTATAACTCCACAGATATTTTTCACATCGAGAACGGCTTTGGTGGTTCGTTTGTTCGGTCTCTTGGGGCACAGTTCATCGGCGTTAAGGGGTGCTCTAGGCCGGGATAGACCTGCACGTAGTATACGCAAGCAATCTCTGAGAACCTAAGAAAAATCGAGGCGATGATCGGAGCACTTCGCGCTTCGATTGCGCGAGCGCGCTCTTGGCTTGGCGAGCGCAATTGGATCTCTAACTGGGCAAGAGGCGTTTGTTTGTGCCCCTGCCTGCCCGTACGGAAAGATCGGCCAATCGAGAGGTCTGCGATTTGATTCAGTAGCTCAGACCGATACTGCGAATCAGGTTGTGTTGGGTGGCGTCGCCGGCGATTCTCAGGTGCAGGAGGTAAAGCCCGGGTGGTGCTATGACGCCGGAGTTTTGGCGGCCGTCCCACGTCAGCTGGTAGTGGCCGGCAACGCCGAGGTCGTCGTGCAGGGTGCGTACCAGTCGACCTCGCAAATCGCGGATTTCAGCTACGATGGGACGGGCTGCGATGAGTTTGAGTACATCGAAGGAGATTTCGAGTGCGTCGTTGATAGCGTCCCCGTTGGGGGTGAAGAGAGCGGGGCCCAGATCCAGGTGTGCGAGCAGCGCCTGATCGACGGGAAGCGAGACGGCGTCGCCGAACCCGTCCAACTCGGGTGCCGCATCGCCCGGGTCGACCTGTTGCTGTAGCGTTTCGAGCCCGGATTCGCGTTCCAGGTAGGCGCGAAATCGGGTGTTGTTCTGGAAGACGGTAGCGGCGAAACGCAACTCGAGGCGCTCGGCGGTGCTGATGCGTTGCGGCAGGCGCAGACGGAGGCCCGTGCTCGTTGCGGTGATCTCGGTCTCGGTTGGAGCGCCGTCGATCCGCAACTCGCGGAATTCCAGCGCTACCGAGGCGGCTAGGAAGAGCGCATCAAACCCCTGGCTTTCGCGGGCGAATTCGGGGTGGAGGAAATAGGTGAATTCGGTTGGTTGCCCTGGGGCGACCAGCGCCGGGTGGATTTCGCCGACGGCCGTGTGCGCCAGGGGGCGCGAGTAGACCAGCGTTAGTTCGTCGAGGACGATGCCCGCATTCGGGTCTTCGGACCGGATTTCGGCTTCGAGTTGCAGGTAGCGTCGGGGCGAAGGTGAGCGGAAGGGTACCCCGGGCTCGATATAGTCTTCGCTCCAGGGACTCCAGCCCGCGCCGGGCTGGAGGGTGGTTTCGACGGGGCCGCGGAAAGCGGCGATCAGTTTATCGTAGCGCCTTTTGGTGACTTCTTTGCCGTTTTTGTCGAAGTAGTGGTTTTCTTCAACGACCTGGTTGCCGCTGCGGCTGCGCAGCAGGAATTGGGCGCCGGGTGCTGCGTGGGTCTTCCATTCGAGTGCGGTGATATTCCAGTCTGCGCCGAGGTCGATGACCGGCGAGTTGAGCACCACTCGCGCCGGGTGGCCCCGGCCATAGACCTGGAATTCGCTTACCAGGCCGAGGCCGTCGTAGCGGGCACCGCCAGCGGCGATACTGCCGCCGATGATCTGGCCTCCCTGGCTGGTCGGGTAGTAGAGCCGCAGATAACGGGCGGCCACCGGCGCAATATCATGACGGAAATTGCGCCGGGTGAAGAGATTTCGCTGGTCGGGCGGGATCGAGGCCAGTTGCTGCCAGGAGAGGGTTCCATCGGGAGCCAGCGAGCCGTCGGAATAGAGGAGCTGGTAGGAGAGGAAGTTGGCGTAGACGTGTCGGGTGCGGGGTGGGATGCCCAGGGGCTCGCCCAGGAGCCAGATCGAGTCGACCCAGTAGGTGGCGCCGAGGTCGATGCGATAGTCGCCGAAGGTCTGGCCGCCGCCGGAAGAGCCCTTGGCCAGCGGGTTGACCCGCCACAGGCTGGAGAGATTGCCGTCGAACATGACGCTGGGCGTGCCGGCCACAGCGACGATTGCAGCCTCGACGTCGATTGAGCCGCCCCTGGCGATAAGGTCGAAAGCGATATTGTCGCCGAAGGCGTCGATCTCGATTTCGGCCAGGATTGGAGCCCCCTCTATGCTGCGAGTTGCTTCGAGCCTCAGGACCTGTACCAGTTCGTCGTCGAGGTCGATGGTCAGTTCGTGCGCTTCGTTGAAAGCAAAGCGCTCGCTGGCGCTGTAGATCAGCGTGCCTTCGACGATGACGTTGGCGCTGTTTATAAAACGCTCGCCTTTGGAAAGCGAGAGGGTGAAGAAGGGCAGGGGCGGAGCGTCTGGGGCGAAGCGAAGGCGGATCTGCTGGACGGGAAAAACCTGTCCCAGGTCTATCTCGAGCCACCAATCCTCTAGCGCTATGCCTTGCGGCGGGCTCCAGCCGGTGTTTGGATCTCCGTCGAAGGCGCGGTTGGCGCCGGCTGGGTTGGCGCCGGCTGCACGGACGGTCGCGCCTTTGAGCGGATCGATATTCTTTCCGATCAGCACCGGGTGCAATCCGCCCGTTTGATCGAGTTGCAGCGCGCCGGCCGGGTACGTCCAGCTTTCCCATATATCCGTTGGGTCTACAATCAGGCGCTCGGCCCCGACGGGGCTGAGCAAGAGGACGTAGAGCGTCGGGAGCAAGAGGCGGAATGGGGACACGTATGATCTTTTGTTTGCAGGGCGGAAAGCGCAGCCTGTGATTGTGACAATACTAATATAATAGTGACGTAAAACAAAGACTCGATCTATATTATCCTCGCCTATGAGAGATTTTATCCTCCGGGCCCGCAAGGGACCTTCGACCCCCGACTTCTCCCTCGCCGATTTAGGGAGCGTCGGACATCTGGAAATCGTTGCCCACTGCATTGCCAACGCGCTGTTCTACTCGCTCAACATACGCCCGGGGGTGAGGGTGCACATCGTTTTCGACGGCCCGGCAGCCCCGCCCAAGACGGTGCGGATCGAGAGCGATGGACTCGGGTCGTTGGGTGGCTTTGATGAGCGCTCGCTCGCCGCAGTGATCCAGCAGGCGCTCAAGGCGGGTTTGCACCTCGGGCTCGAGGAAGAGATACAGGCGTTGGAGGGAGTTTTCGTGGCCAAACGGAGCTTCGAGTCGCTGGTGCGCGAGTTCAGTGTCAAAAGCACCCTCTACACCCTGCAGCGTCGGGGTGCCGATATTCGCAGCCACGAATTTGCAGAGGATGCGGCCTTTGTGTTTTCCGACCATCTGGCGATGCCCAAGAAAGCCGATCGATTCCTCGTTCGGCTCGGTGCCCACTCGTTGAGCGTGGGGCCGAAAATGCTCTTTGCCTCCCAGTGCATCACGTTGGTGCACAACGAGCTGGACCGACAGGGCCTGGCTTGATGTGGTTTGCCGTCTCGCGCCGTCTAATGTATTTTTGTCGCTGGTTAATTCCAGGAATAGCGAGAGTGATTATGGTCCGAGGTATAGCTGCCGGTCTCTCCGGCTTGTGTGCAAGGGGCAGTATTGGCAATGTTCAATAGCAACCGTATTACTCTGCTCATCATTCCCGAGGAGGGCGGCAAGACCTTTGAGTTCAAGATTCCCCGGCTCTTCATATGGTTGTTGGGATGCTGCTGTGTCGCGTTGGCGGCGCTTCTGGCGCAGGGTCTTCGCTCTTATATCGATGCTGGCGACCTGGACCAGATGGTGGTGCGGCTCGAACGAGACAAGGCCCTGCTGGAAAAGGAAGTAGAGCAGATCGACCAACTCGAAGTAATGCTGCACCGGCTCAAGCAGAGCAACGATCAGTTGCGGGCCATATTGGGCGATCCCCAGGACTTCGATACTGGATCTTCGCAGAGCAGCACGGATAAAATTCCCTATATATCCTCTCTAGAGCGGCTGCGTTGGGGGCATGTGCAGACGGTTCCCACCTTGTGGCCGTTGCAAGGGCCGCTGCTCAGGCCTTTTAGCGAGGATCGGCCTTCGGTATTTATTTCCGCCAGAATCGGCAGCCTGGTGCGTGCTAGCGCTGCAGGTCGGGTCGCGCGGGCCGGTTACGATGAGGATCTGGGTTTTGTCGTGGTTCTCGATCATGGCAATGGCCTGCTGACCGAATACGGATACAATGCCCGACTCCTCGTCGAAGCGGGAGACTATGTAATCAAGGGACAGGCTATCGGATTTTCGGGGGAGGGGCGCGAATCCCGGGGACCGGGGCTGCTTTACGCCGTTAGGGAGAACGGAAAGTATTGCGATCCCCTAGTTTACAGGTTGTGGATCTGAGGTGCCAGGATGACGAACAAGACCAACGTGGCTAAGGAAGAGCACCGGGATACGTTGATCGGTGCCGGGACCGTACTCGATGGCAGCACGTTCGATCTCGAGTACGATATTCGCGTCGATGGGATTCTGCGCAGTGGTCGGCTAGTTACCCGACAGGTGTTGACGGTCGGTTCGGAAGGAAGTGTGCGCGCTGCTTCTATCGAGGTGGGCGAGGCCGTCATTGAGGGGCAGGTCGATGGTTTGCTCCGGGCGCGAAAGTGCGTACAACTCAGATCGGGTGCGCGGTTCAAAGGGGTGTTGCAGACGCCGAAGCTGGTGATCGAAGAGGGCGCTCGGCTCGAGGAAGGCGTGGTGGAAGAGTGGGGTAAAGAGCTGGGGTGAGTTGCGATCGGACCCGGGTGTAGAGGGAGATCTGCTAAGCGGCAGATACCCGTCCGGATCCGCGATAGCGGACCGATTTGAGATGATTAGAGCTGAGTATAAAAAACCCGCTGCTTCAGAAAGAAGCAGCGGGTTTTTTATCAACGATAAAGGCGAAAAATCTACATCATGCCGCCCATGCCGCCCATGCCGCCGCCGCCGTACATGTCGCCGCCGGGAGGGCCGGCTGGGGCCGGAGCGGCTTTTTCCGGAAGCTCAGCAACCAGCGCTTCGGTGGTCAGGAGCAGCGAAGCAATGCTAGAGCCGTTCTCGAGCGCGGTGCGCGAGACCTTGGCCGGATCGACAACCCCGGCTTTGATCAGGTCTTCGTACTCCTCAGTGCGGGCGTTGAAGCCAAAGGCTCCCTTGCCCTCGATGACCTTGCGAACGACGATCGCACCTTCGACGCCGGCATTGGAAGAAATCATCCGCAGCGGTTCTTCGAGTGCGCGGCGAATGATGTTGGCTCCAACGACCTCGTCGCCTTCGAGCTCGAGCTTGTCGAGTGCTTTCTGGGCGCGGAGAAAAATCACGCCGCCCCCGGGGACAATACCTTCTTCAACTGCGGCGCGGGTCGCGTGCAGTGCGTCCTCGACGCGGGCTTTCTTCTCCTTCATCTCGGTTTCGGTCGGAGCGCCGACGTTGATCACCGCGACACCACCGGCGAGCTTGGCCAAGCGCTCTTGCAGCTTCTCGCCGTCGTAGTCGGAGGTGGTCTCTTCGATCTGGCGACGGATCTGAGTGACGCGGCCCTGGATATCGGAGGCTTTGCCCGCGCCTTCGATAATTGTGCTGTTGTCCTTGTCGATTACCACGCGCTTGGCTTGGCCGAGATCGTCGAGGCTGACGCCTTCGAGCTTGAGCCCGGCCTCTTCAGAGATGAGCCGGCCACCGGTGAGGACGGCGATATCTTCGAGCATGGCCTTGCGGCGATCGCCGAAACCCGGTGCTTTGACCGCGGCGACTTTGATGGTGCCGCGAATTTTATTGACTACCAGGGTAGCCAGGGCCTCGCCCTCGACTTCCTCGGAGATGATCAGTAACGGCTTGCTCAACTGGGCGGTCTTTTCGAGGATCGGGACCAGATCGCGCATCGAGGAGATCTTCTTGTCGTAGATCAGGATATAGCTGTCTTCGAGCTCGGTGGTCATCGACTCCTGCTCGGTGACGAAGTAGGGCGACTGGTAACCACGATCGAACTGCATCCCCTCGACCACGTCGAGATTGGTGTCGGTGCCCTTGGCCTCTTCGACGGTAATGACGCCGTCCTTACCCACTTTTTCCATGGCGTCGGCGATCAACTCGCCGATGGTGCTGTCGTTGTTGGCCGAGATGGTGCCGACCTGAGTGATCTCCTCGCGGGACTTGACATCCTTGCTGGTCTTGCGGATCGTGTCGACAACGGCTGCGACAGCCTGATCTATGCCGCGCTTGAGATCCATGGGATTGGCGCCGGCAGTTACGTTCTTGAGGCCCTCACGGAAGATGATCTGGGCCAGGACGGTGGCGGTGGTGGTGCCGTCGCCAGCGACATCGCTGGTCTTGGAAGCGACTTCCTTGACCATCTGTGCACCCATGTTCTCATAGGCGTCTTTGAGTTCGACTTCCTTGGCGACAGTCACTCCATCCTTGGTGACTGTCGGTGAACCGAACTTCTTGTCCAGCACGACATTGCGGCCCTTGGGCCCCAGCGTTATTTTGACGGCGTCTGCCAGTTGATCGACGCCGCGTTGGAGTGCATCGCGCGCCGCCATATCAAATTCCAGCTGTTTAGCAGCCATTTAGGCTTCCTCCTAATGATGTTGTTGTGAAAATACGGTGCTGCAAAGGATAACTCCGTATCTGCAAACCAAAATTAGCACTCGTAAAAAGAGAGTGCTAAAAAAAATACCTCAATTGTCAAATATAGAGATCTTGTTATTCTTGCGCAAGGATAAACCAGCTAGTTATTTAGAGACCATGGATGAGATACGCGTTTGCCGAGTTGGTAGGATCGGTTTCGCCCAGGCTTGGACCTGGCAAGAGGCGTTGCGCGAATTACGGCGTGGAGAGCAAATTTCGGACGTACTCTTGTTCGTCGAACATCCGCCGGTATACACTGGTGGGCGGTCGATGCTCCCCGAACACCTTGTGGACGATGAGCTGGAGGTGGTGCCGATTGATCGCGGTGGTAGCATTACTTTTCACGGGCCGGGCCAATTGGTGGCCTATCCGATCGTAGATTTGCGGCGGCGTGGGCGCGATGTACATCAGTATTTGCGCGACCTGGAGGCGGTGCTGGTCGCCACGCTGGCAGTTTATGGTCTGGTCGCTACAACGCGTCCGGGGCTGACCGGGGCCTGGGTGGGGGACCGCAAAGTGGCGTCGATCGGCATCCACGTACGGCATTGGATCACGACGCATGGTCTGGCGCTCAATGTGGCTACGGATTTGCGGCACTTTTCAGCGATTAAACCCTGCGGCCTGACGAGCGAAGAAATGACCACAATGAATGCACTACTGGGGTGTGCTTTAGATCTGGCTGAGGTCGAGTCGATCCTGCTGAGTGCTTACGCTGAGATTTTCGCCGTTGAATTGGCCGAGATCGAACGCGCTGACCTCGAAGCCCGTATTGCCGTTGTTGAAAAATGAATCCTAAGTACTTGTTAAATAATTCTTTAAAAACAAAAAGGAGTTTTTTATGGCCGACCAGCTGACCCACCTTGACGAGGAGGGCCGCTTGAAGATGGTCGATGTCGGCGACAAGGAACCGAGCGAGCGATTGGCCCGGGTCTGCGGAGAGATTCGCATGGATCCGGCGACTGCCCGGCTGATCACCGGCAACAAGATCGCCAAAGGCAGTGTATTGGAGGCGGCGCGACTGGCCGGGATTATGGCCGCCAAGCGCACCGGCGAGCTGATACCCTTGTGTCACCCGCTCAATCTGACGGCGGTCTGCATCGACTTTCAAGTTGGCGAGGATCGGGTTCTGGTACAGACCGAGGCCAGGATCAACGACCGCACCGGGGTGGAGATGGAGGCGCTGGTGGCGGCGAGTACGGCTCTGCTGACCATCTACGATATGTGCAAGAGCGTCGATCGCGGCATGGTGATTGGCCAATTGCGGCTGATGGAGAAGCGGGGGGGGCGGAGCGGGACGTGGGTCAGGGGTGAGGAATAGGAATCAGTTAAAGCGGATTGCAAAAAAGGACGGTAGTGTACCGCCCCTGCTCCAAAGGGTCTACGGGAGATTGGATCGAGGTCTGAATCAGTGGCTGGATAAGGGCAGGCCTTACGGATCAGCCGCCCAAAATCGCATTAAATGTCTCGCTTGGACGCATTGCCGCACCCGCTTTTTCTGGATCGGGATGGTAGTATCCGCCAATATCAACCGCCGCCCCCTGCGCGCTGTCCAACTCTGCAATGATCGCCTCCTCACTAGTTGCCAGTTTCTGGGCCAGCACGGTGAATTTCTCTTGCAGCTCGGTATCGTTCTCTTGTTCGGCCAACGCCTGTGCCCAGAACAACGCCAGGTAAAAATGACTGCCGCGATTATCGAGTTCGCCTACCTTGCGCGAGGGTGATTTCCGCTCCAGCAAAAACTTCGCCGTCGCCCGATTCAACGCCTCCGCCAGAACTTGCGCCCGCTCATTTTCGGTCTTGTAGCCCAAATCTTCCAGTGAAACGGCCAGGGCCAAAAACTCGCCCAGCGAGTCCCAGCGCAAATGCCCCTCTTCGACAAACTGCTGCACGTGTTTGGGCGCCGACCCTCCTGCGCCGGTCTCGAAAAGCCCCCCACCGGCTAAGAGCGGTACGATCGAGAGCATTTTGGCGCTCGTGCCCAGCTCTATAATGGGGAAGAGATCGGTCAGATAATCGCGCAATACATTACCGGTGACGGAAATCGTGTCTTTGCCGTCTCTGGCCCGCTTCAGGCTCAGCCGCATCGCGTCCAGCGGCGATAAAATCTGAATGTCCAACCCGGTCGTATCGTGGTCTTGCAAATACTCATTAACTTTTGCTATCAAATTGGCGTCATGGGCTCTCTTCGGGTCCAGCCAGAAAATCGCCGTCGCTCCGGTTTGCCGGGCCCGCGTCACACCGAGCTTAACCCAATCGCGAATGGGCAGGTCTCGCGTCTGGCTCATTCGCCAAATATCGCCCTCCTCCACCGCATGCTCCAGCAGCACCGTTCCAGCGCCGTCCACAACCCGTACTCGTCCGCTTTGTGTCATCGCGAAGGTTTTGTCGTGGGATCCGTACTCTTCGGCTTTTTGCGCCATCAGCCCCACATTGGACACATTGCCCATCGTGGTTACATCAAATGCGCCGTGTTCTTTATGAAAATCGATCACCTCTTGATAGATCCTCGCATAGCACCGATCCGGAATCGTAAACTTGGTATCTTTCTGAGTTCCGTCCGGCCCCCACATCTGCCCGGATTCGCGGATGGCTGCCGGCATTGATGCATCGATGATCACATCGCTCGGCACGTGTAAATTCGTGATGCCGCGATCCGAATTGACCATTGCGAGTTCGGGTCTGGTCTGGTAGCATGCTGCGATATCTTGTTTGATCTCTTCTTGCTGGGCTTCCGACAGGCTCTCGATCTTGCCATACACCTCCCCGAGACCATTGTTCAAATCGATGCCCAATTCTTCAAATACTGCAGCGTGTTTTTCAATCGCATCTTTGTAGTACACGGAAACTGCATGGCCAAAGAGGATCGGATCGGAAACCTTCATCATCGTCGCTTTGAGGTGCAGTGAGAACAAGACGTTTTTTTCTTTAGCATCCTGTATTTCCGCCTCGTAAAAAGCGCGCAAGGCATCAGCGCTCATCACGGAAGCATCAATCACCTCACTCGCCTGGACGGCGGTCTCCGCCTTTAAAACCGTCGTGTTGCCGTCGCTGTCGATGAACTCGATAACGAGATTACCCGCTTCTTCAACCACTGCTGACTGTTCGCTCGAGTAGAAATCGCCGTCGCCCATATGGGCCACATGGGATTTCGAGTCGGCGGCCCAGGAGCCCATTGGGTGCGGATTTTTCTGTGCGTATTCCTTCACCGCCGATGCGACGCGCCGGTCCGAATTTCCCTCTCGTAGCACCGGATTCACAGCACTGCCCAGGATCTTGGCATAGCGGCTCTTAATCTCTTTCTCCGCTTCGGTTCTCGCTTCTTCTGGAAAGTCGGGCAGATCGTATCCTTTGGCCTGCAGCTCTTTAATGGTGGCGGTAAGCTGCGGGATCGACGCGCTGATATTCGGCAACTTGATAATGTTGGCCTGCGGCGTTTGGGCCAGTTCGCCCAATTCTGCTAAAGCGTCGGGTTGTTTCTGCTGATCGGTCAGATTGTCCGGAAAATTGGCAATGATCCGCCCGGCCAGTGATATGTCCCGAGTCTCGACCGCGATATTTGTCGCTTCGGTGAAGGTTTTGATAATGGGCAGCATAGAATAGGTCGCCAAAGCGGGAGCTTCATCGGTTATTGTGTAGACGATTTTTGATGTTGATGCCATCACATCCTCATGTTTATAGACAAGGTCGCCAAAAAATGGGGTAAAAAACCTGCCCTATAACTAATCGGCTTGCCCTGGTTGCGTCAAGCTTGGGGTTATGGGCGAGAAGGCTATAGACTGGCGGTGCGAGTGTAGAAAAATGGACCTAAGTGTTATGAACAGGAAGCTCTTCGCCCTGGTGCTGAGGTTGCCTGCCGGGATCCTAGTTCGGTTGTGCGTCCATCAGTACGATATCGACGCGGCGGTTCCTGTAGCGGCCCTCTTCGGTGGAGTTGGTCGCTACCGGGCGTTCTTGGCCATAGCCGATAGTGTGCATCTGGGGCATCGGCAAACGGTACACTTCGTTGAGAAAAAGTCGTACGCCCTCTGCCCGTTTCTTGGCCAGTTCGATGTTGCTAGAGGCTTTGCCCGAGGAATCGGTATGGCCTTCGAGGATCAGGGGAAATTGCGGGAAGGAACGGATAAAACGAGCTACGTAGTGCAGGCGTTCGTACATTTCGGGCGTAATGACCGGATCGCCCTTGTCGAATTGAATGGTTTCCAGCAGTACGAGTTTGGGTTCGAGGTAGTAGCCGGGTTTGAGTGGAGAGGGCGAATCGGGATCGGTTTTTTCGATCAATTTGACCAGGCGGGCTTCGGCGCTGTCGCGCCAGGCGTGATGGATGCGGATCAGGGCCATCAGGCGGTCGCGGAACATGACGCGGAAGATGCTGCCGGGCTGTACGCCTTCACGGCTGCCGAAGTTGATTATATAACGGCCCTGGCTGACCCCGGCCTGGGGGCCGAGCGCCTTGGGCAATAGATGGACCTTGGTGATCCGGTATTTAGATGGTTTCCTCTCGGGGGTCGATGTTTCTTCTTCTGTTTCTTGGGCTTTTGCCGGCGAGAGGCAGACAACGAGCGCAATGAGTGCGCCTAATATGGGTAACCGCAGGGTCATGTTCGGCTCAGGAAAGGGCGTCCGCCAGCTTGAGCATCACGGCTTTCTGGCTGTGCAGGCGATTTTCGGCCTGGGTAAAGATCAGTGAGCGCTCGTCGTGCAGGAGGGCTCCTTCAATTTCGTAGCCGTGGTGGGCGGGTAGACAGTGGAGAATCTTCAGATCCAGGTCCGCGATCAGCTCGCGGTTGAGTTGGTAGGGCTGGAAGAGCTGCACCCGGCGTTCTTTTTCACTGGCGAATTTGGGCTCGGCGAAGAATTCCATGTCGATCCAGGTGTCGGTATAGACCGCATCGGAGTGTTCTAGTGCGGGACGCAGGTCTTCGGTGTGTTGGTAGAGTCCCTGGCTCGCGGCTGCGGCGTAGAGCTCGTCATCGCGTGCTGCGGCGTTGATTTCGGGACAGACGCAGGTGACGTGCATGCCCACTTTGATACCTGCGGCCACCAGCGAGTTGGCGACATTGTTGAGAACGCCCACATAGGTCAGTCGCAGGCCCTCGAGCCGGCCGAAGCTCTCCTGCAGAGTCATCAGGTCGGTCAGCGCTTGCAGCGGATGGTAGCGGTTGCAGCAGCCGTTCATCAATGGTACCTGCGAGGCCTCGGCGGCGCGGCGCACGTCGGCGTGTTCGAGCAGGCGGGCGACGATAAAGTCCGCGTAGCTGGAGAGTACGCGAAATTCGTCGCCGAGGTCGGCCAGCCCGAAATTGGTGTTCTGCCAGTCGAGATAGAGAGCGTGCCCACCCAATTGGGCGGCGCCGATCTCGGCGGCGCAGCGGGTACGGGTCGAAGTTTTCTGAAAGAGCAGTGCTACCGAACGTCCGGAGAGGGATTCGGCGTAGCGCTGTGGGTCGTTCTTGAGAGCGAGGCTCTGTTCGACAACCTGGAGCACGTCTTCGGACGACCATTCTTTTAACGTGATCAAATGCACTTCTTGTTCTCCTCAGACCAGTTGTTGGCTGATTTCGGCCAGTATCCTCGTGGCGACTTCGTCGGGCTTGCCTTCTAGCGTTAGCCCGGCGGCGCGGGCGTGGCCGCCACCGCCGAAGGCACGAGCGATTCTGGCCACATCGATGCTAGTGCGAGAGCGGAGGCTGATGCGGTAGCAATTGGGATCCTGCTCTTTGAGCAGGACGGCTACTTCGACGCCTTTGATCATCAGGCCGTAGTTGACAACCTCGTCGGGATCGCCGGCGCGCATAGCATCCCAGTCGAGTTGCATCACTGCGATCAGGCCTTCTCGGTGCAGTTCCAGGCTCCTGATGGCCTGGCCGCGCTGTCTGACCAGGTCGAGCGTCTTATTGCCGAAGACGTGGTCGGCGATATAGTCGAGTCGCGCGCCTCGACGCACCAGGTCGGCTGCCACTTCGAAGGTCGAGGGCGTCGTCAGCGAAAAGCGGAAGCCGCCGGTATCGAAGAGGATACCGGTGTAGATTTGGGCGGCCATGGCATCATCGATTTCTGCCCCGAGACCCATGGCGAGGTGGTAAAAGAGCTCACAGGTGGAACTACTGCTGGCAACTACGTTGACGTCGCCGAATAATTCGTTGCCGGAGTGGTGGTCGATATTGAGGAGGCGGACGTCGTTGTTCAGATGCTTGTGCAGTGGACCTATGCGGGACAGGGATGGGCAGTCGGCGACGATAACAGAGCGATAGCTGTCGAGGTCGAGGTCGGGGCCGTAGCGAACGTTTCCCCAGTCTTCGAGGAAATAGCACTGGTCCGCTGGTGCTTCGGGCAGGCCGATATCGGCGCGCTTGCCCATGCTGTGCAGCAGCCGGGCAAAAGCCAGGCAGGTGCCCAGGCCATCGGCATCGCTTTTGACGTGTGTCGTCAGCAGGAAGTGATCTCCCTGCTCGATAAACAATTCACTCTCGCGTAAGTTCAGGCCCAAATCTTTACTCTGCTTTCGGTGCGCGCAAAACGAAGTGGATACGGTCTGAGTCTTCGGTGCCTCTCTTAAATGTGAAGCCGTCGCAGAGATCGAGCAACTCGAAGGAGCTGGCCTCGACGCGTTCGATGACGGTGGAGACGGGATGGATGCGCTGGATATGTGTTTCTTCTAGCACTTCGTCCTGGGTGTCGAAGTGAATGACGAAGTGGTTGCGCTGGAGTCGGGTTTCGGCGTCGTAGGTACTGTGTCGTTCATAGGCGAAACCCGGTCCCTCTTCGCTGTCTCGCATATCGCGGAAGTAGCGCAGCGAGTTGTGCTCAGTACAGATATCGAAAATGAAGAGTCCTTCGGGTCGCACGATGGTTTCTACGCTCGTCAGGGCTTCATCGAGATCCTCTGTCTCGAGCAGGTAGTTGAAGCTGTCGTACATGCAGACGGCCGCGTCGAAAGGGCCCAGACCTGCCAGTTGGCACAGGTCGCGTTGGACGAACTCGATGCCGGTATTTCCGCCTTTCGCTTCTGCGACCCGCAGCATATCGCCGGAGAGATCGATGCCCGTCACCTCGTAGTTTAGACGGTGGAGCTCGAAAGAAATATTGCCGGTGCCGCAGGCCAGATCGACGATCCGGGTCGCGCTGTAGTCCCAGCGTTCAAAGAGCGATTGGACATAGGCGACCCACTCGTCGTAATCGACGTGGCGCATCACGTAGTCGTAAACGGGGGCGAGCCCCTGGTAGGGGGCCTGTGTGGTATGTTGGCTATCCACGGTTTCGTCCTAAAAACTCAGGTCTTCGTACGGGTCGCGTGCCTCTTCGCGAATGATTCGATAAAAACGCTGGCGGTCTCGCCGTGCAGGTGGGCGCACTGGGATCTCGAGTACTTCGACGTCGAGTAGGCGAGTGTCGGTCTCGATGAGGATCTTTTCACCGACGATTACCGAGTGGGAGGCTTTGGCTCGGTGACCATCGATCTGGATCCGCCCGGTATCGCAGGCCCGCTTAGCTGCGCTGCGCTGTTTGATCAGCCCTGTGTTCTTGAGGTAAATATCCAGTCGCATCGTCGTCTGGTCTGCGCAGGTTTTTCTCATCGAGACGGATCTCGATATAGATCTGCTGCCGGTATTCATCGATTAGTCCGCGCATCATTAGTTCGGTGCGGGACTGGCGGATCAGGTCTTCAATCGTCGTTTGATCGTCGTTGATCTTGATGATGTGGAAGCCGTCTTCGAGAAAGAACGGTTCGCAAATTCCGCCCAACTCGAGGTTGTTGATATAGGGCTGCAGAATCTCGGGTATCTGGTTTTTGGGAAAGGTGCCCCAGACGCCGCCTAACATCGCGGTCTGAGGATTGTCCGAGTGCTGGCGGGCGAGTTGTGAAAAATCCTCCCCGTCCAGGGCGCGGAGGCGCAATTCGGTGAGCTTTGCGTGGGTGTGGTCCCGGTCGTCGTCGCTGGTTTTGGCCAGGACCAGTATATGGCTGGCGCAAATCGCGTCCTCGCGCTTTTCGTGTAGTTTTATCAGGTGATAACCGTAGGGACTCAGCACCGGATCGCTGATTTCGTCCGGTTTGAGCGCGAAAGCTGCTTGCTCGAATTCGGGCACCAGGGTTCCGACGGAGAAACAGCCCAGGTCGCCGCCCTGGCTGGCGCTGCCGGGATCTTCGGAGTGGTTGCGGGCAATTGCGGCGAAGTCGCCATCTGCTGCCAGCAACTCATGAATTTTTTCGATCTGCGCCAATTTTTCGCTCAGCACCTCGTCGTTGGGCTGGATTTTGAAGAGGATGTGGCTGAGCGAGATCTGGGTAGGCAGTGTATCGCGGTGGCTCAGGCGAAAAGTTTCGACATCGCGGTGGCCAACGTGAACTCGGGAAGCGACAAAAGCGCGGATTTGGCGCGAGAGCAGACGATGGCGTATCTCTTTGCGGTAGCGGGCTTTGAGCTGGCGCTCACTGAGTCCGACGCGTCCGAGCATCTTTTCGAATTCCCCATCGTCCATATTGCTTTTGGCCATCTGGAATTGCTGTCCGAGCATTTCTTCGACCTCGCTCGGATCGATCTGAATGCTGTCCTTCTTGGCCTTGAGGATCAGCACCTGCTCATCGACCATGTCGTTGAGCACTTCGCCCCGCAGTGTCTCTAGCTCGTCGGGTGCGGAGAAGGAGGAGAGGCCGCGTTGCTCTGCTTCGAAAAGCAGGCGGTAGTTGAGCTCGGACCACAGGATGGTCTGGTTGTCGATCGTGGCGACGATGCGGTCGATGAGTTCGGGGGCCGCTCCGGCCTGAACCACGAGGCAGAATACGGTAGCGAGCGTAAGATGCAGGCGATTTGGCAAATGCAGTGGCATAATCTTAGGGAGAGTTAGGGGACATAATAGCCCAGTCTGCGGAAGTTTTAAGTGTGGCGACGAGTTGGTCGAGTTTGTTCTGGTGGTGCTCGCGCACCAATCTTTCAATGATCTCGCCACGCACCAATTCGAGATCTCGGATCGTGCCAGCTTCCCAGCGTTCCAGAACCTGAATCAAGTGATATCCGTACTCGGTGCGCAGTGGATTGGAGATGCGGTTGGGCGGCAATTCGCGGCATGCCGCCCAGAGCAGGGGTTCGTCGAGCTCGGTAAAATAGCCCAGGTCGCCGCCTTTGTAACGGGTGTCGGTGTCGAGCGAGTGCTCGCGGGCTATCTCGGCGAAACTCTCGCCCCGCAGCAGCGCCTGGCGTCGAATCTTGGCATCGCGCTGGCTGGCAAAGAGGATATGGCAAGCCCTGATCTCGGTCTGCAGCCGCTGAAACTGGTCCGGGTGTGCGTCGTAGTAGCGGCGGACTTCGCTTTCGTCGAAGATTAATTCCTCGTTTTCGAACTCGGTGTCGAGTAAGGCGGCTATCAGCAGGTCGCGCCGGGTTTGATCGAGGAGCATCTTGAGCCGTGCCTGTTGGTCGAGCCCTCGTTCGAGAGCTGCCTGATAGAGCAGTTCCTGGCGCACCCATTCCTCGACCAGCTGGGTCCGTTCCTTCGTCTGTTCCCCGGTGTCCATACCCGGTGTGAGTCGGCTTGAAAGCTCGCTCTCTGCAAGTTCGGCACCTCCAACACGAGCGACGACCACATCGCGGGCACGCGGCGAGCTGCACCCCGGTAGTGCGCTGAGCACCAGTGTGATGAAGAGCAACGCGTTCAGAGGATTTCCTCCAGGATATCGCGCGTTTTTTCGAGTCGTTCGATTTCGTCACGTCCCTGCATCTGGATCGCGATTTTGAGCTGTGCATCCAGGTCAAAGTTGAGCTGGGTAGAGCATTTCTCCACCATGCGTTGGATATCGACTGGCGAGATCTGCCTGTTCTCTGGAAAGCTGAGGCGCAGGTGGTTTTTCTCCAATTGGACGTTTTCGAGGCCCAGCTGCCTGGCCATGATCTTGATCTCCATAATGTGCATCAGCGAGCGCGCCGGTTGGGGCAGGCGTCCGAAGCGGTCCACCATCTCTTCGCGAATATCCAAAAGATCGACAATTCGGGCGGCGTCGGCCAAACGCTGGTAGAACTCCATCTTATGGTCCGGGTCGGGCAGGTATTCGTCGGGTATATAAGCCGAGATTGTAATCTGGATCTCGGGCTCGGGGCTATCCGCTACGGCCTCGCCTTTGAGTTCGCGTATCGCCTCGTCGAGGAGGCGGCAATAGAGGTCGAATCCGACGGCGGTGATAAAGCCGTGCTGCTGTGCACCTACCAGGTTGCCGGCGCCGCGGATCTCGAGGTCGCGCATCGAGATGTTGAATCCCGAGCCCAGGTCTGCAAATTCTTCGATAGCGCGCAGACGCATGCGGCTCTTTTTGGTCAGCTTCTTTCCCTTGGGCACCAGCAGGTAGGCGTAGGCCCGTTCATTAGAGCGACCGACCCGGCCCCTGATCTGATAGAGCTGGCTCAGGCCCAGCGTGTCGGCGCGGTTGACGAGGATCGTGTTGACCGAAGGTATGTCGATACCCGATTCGATGATCATGGTACAGACCAGGCAGTCGTACTTCCGTTCCATAAAATCGAACATGATCTTCTCGAGCTGTCTCGGCGGCATCTGGCCGTGGGCAACTCCGAAGCGCACCTGTGGCAGGAGATCCTGCAGATACTCGCTGAGCCGATGGATCGACTGCACCCGGTTGTGCACGAAGTAGACCTGGCCTTCGCGCTCGACCTCGCGGTGTATCGCTTCGGCAATGCGGGTTTCGTCAAAGGCCAGGATCTCGGTGTGGATCGGCAGGCGATCTTGCGGCGGGGTATTGATCACCGACATATCGCGGGCGCTCATCATCGACAAGTGCAGAGTCCGCGGGATCGGGGTCGCCGTAAGCGTCAGCACATCGACCAGGCGCTTGAATTGTTTGAGCCGCTCCTTGTGGCGGACTCCGAAGCGCTGCTCCTCGTCGACGACCAGCAGTCCCAGGTCGCGAAAGCGGATATCTTTGGAGAGGATGCGGTGCGTGCCGATGAGTATGTCGACCTTGCCGTTTTTGACGTCCTCGAGGATCTGTTTCTGTTCTTTTGGGGTGCGAAACCGACTTAAGACCTCGACGCGCGCGGGGGTGTGGTCCATGCGTTCGGAGAAGGTCAGGTAGTGCTGTTCGGCGAGGATGGTAGTTGGTACCAGCACTGCTACTTGTTTTTGATCGCAGACCGTCTTGAAGGAGGCGCGCACCGCGATTTCGGTCTTGCCGTAGCCGACGTCGCCACAGACCAGACGATCCATTGGGTGGGGCGACTCCATATCCGCTTTGACTTCTTCCATGGTGCGCAGCTGATCGGGCGTTTCCTGAAAGGGGAAGGCCGCCTCCAGTTCGCGGTACATCGGATTGTCGGCGGAAAACCGGAAGCCGGGTCGCGCCTTGCGCTCGGCGTAGAGCTGCATCAGCTCGCTGGCCATTTTGAAGATCTCTTCGCGCGTGCGTTCCTTGAGCTTTTCCCAAGCGGTACCGCCCAGCTTGCTGAGAATGGGGGCTTCGCCCTCGGAATTGGAGTACTTGCGCAGGCGGTCGAGTTGTTCGATGGGGATGAAAAGACGGTCTTTGCCCTGGTAGGTGACGGTGAGGCAGTCGCGTTCGCGGTTGTCGATGCGCAGGCGGCGGATGCCGGAGTAACGGCCGATGCCGTGGTTGATATGGACGACCAGATCTCCCCGTTGCAGAGTGCCGTAGTTGGAGATGGCTGCCGACGAGCGGAATTTGCGATAGCGGTAGCGGCGTCTCTGGCGGCTGAAAATCTCGTGGTCGTTGAGCAGGGCCAGTTGCGCCTGTGGGAAAGTGAAGCCCCGGTGCAACGATCCGAGTCCGAAATGAGTCTCGGGCCACTCGGAGAAGATCTCCTGCAGCCGTTCCGATTGCCCTTTGGTTTCACTGCGGATATGGATGGTGTAGGATTCGTCGACGAGCCGGTCTATCGCCTGTCGCAGCAGCGAGAGTTCGCCCTCGAAGACCTGCGGCTCGCTGGCGCCGAAGCGCACGGCCTCTTCGATCCGGCCCAGGGGAGCGGGCTCGAGTCGGGTGTGGTTGCTCAGTTGTGTTTCGAGCCAGGCCTCGTCACGCAGCAGTTCGGTGGGGGCTAGGTAGATTCCCCGTTCCTGGTGGCGCTGGTATTCTTTGCGCGGCCGGGCCAGGGTTTTATCGAGTTCCTCCGCGATTTCTTCACCCTCGTCCAGAAAGATCAGGGGTTCTTTGAGGTACTCGAAGAGTCCGTTGTCGCGGCCGTAGAGCACGGCGGCAAAAGACTCGATGCCTTCGAGCGATTCGCCCAATTCCAGCTGGTCCTTCAGCGGGGCGAGAGCTTGCCCAGCATCGGCGTCGTCGATCCGCTGCAGGTAGTCTTCGTAAAAAGGCGAACCGAGGAGCACTTCGCGCGCCGGCATTACCCAGGCTTCTTCACAGGTGCTCAGCGAGCGTTGGGAGTTGACGTCGAAGTGGCGGATCGATTCGATTTCGTCGTCAAAAAACTCGCAGCGGTAGGGATGCTCGACGCCGAAAGGGAAAATATCGAGGATGCCACCGCGCGAACTGAACTGTCCGATGCCGTCGATAGCTGCTACGCGTTCGAAGCCGCAGTCTACCAGGTGCGAGCAAAGTGCGTCGAGATCGCATTCTTCCCCGACCTTCAATTCCAGCGAGCCCAATTCGAGGGCGTGGGGCGGGATCAGAGGCATCAGTAGGGCCGAGGCCGGGGCTACGACGATGGTTGCTTTGTCGCGCATCAGCCTGGAAGCTGCCTCGATGCGCAAGCCGGTAATTTCGTCGTCGGGGGACTGGCGGTCGTAGAGTTCGGTATCCCAGGCTGGGAAATAACAGACGATTTCCTCGCCGGCGATGGCCTGGAGGTCGTCGCGCCACTCTTCGGCGCGGTCTTCGCTGGAGGCGACGATGAGCACCGGGCGTTCGAGCGCGCTGCGGACCTGGTTGGCGAGGAAAGCAGCGAGAGTAGAGGGGAGTCCGTGGAGCAGGATTTGCTCTTGACCATTCCCGAGCCGAGCGATGACGTCTTTGAAGCTGTCTGTCTGAGCCGTCAGACGGGTGATATGATCGAGTGAATAGGCCGAATCCATCCGGTTCTCAGCGGGGGATAAAAGAAGGAGTTACGCGGCGAAAACAGCCGTAATCAACCTTCGTAAAATAAGATTAACCAATACGTTCTGTCAAGAAAACGCATCGGCGATCCGAGGCTTGCCTCTCTTTGATTCGACGGAAATCGGACAAGGAGATAAAGTTCGGCAAAAAGAGCACAAAATCAATGGCAGCGCTTTTTTTCGACCAGTTCGGGCCTTCATGGCCCCGGCTCAATACATCTGCTGCCCTCCAGCCGTACCAGTCCGAAGCGATCCTGGTCGCGTTTGCGCTGACCAGGAGTCTCCTGCGGTCTGCGTCGTAGAATCCGACGAAGAGATGGTCTTTGTGGGTCAGCAAATCGAATCCGACCAGACGGGTGAGATCGGGATTTCACGTACTAATGTGGTGATCCGGATCAATCACGGGAGGAGATCCCGCCGGGCGACTAGTCGTGCTGGTTATCTTGACGGTCGATCATTCGCAGAATAGGTTTGCGCGGTACTGGAGACTGCAAATGACACATATTTGGACAACACGAGGGTTTGAGGCATTCAGCGCCGGCGTCTGCGGTCAAGCCGGGCACAACCTCTACGTCTCTCGCGCTGGTATCCTGCAGCGCATCCACCAGTACGACTTTGCGCAGAAGGGTTATCTCGATCTCGTCTTCTGCAACAGTCAGGGCAGTCTGGAAATGCCACCTGCCGGCGTATATCAGGATCCGCTGGGGCAGCTCGAATATTCCGAATTGCCCGCCGATGGTGCCCGTTCCGGGGCCGTTCTCGATCTCAATGGCGACGGCTGCGATGATCTGGTCCTGGGCAACCGCTACAACGGCATCGGTCACTATATGAATGCCTTTATCTACTACGGCGGCAGCGAGGGCTGGAGCGAAGGGCGTCACCAGCGTTTGCCCGCCCCGGTATGCACCTCGGTGGCGGCCGGGGATTTCAATGGTGATGGACGTCCTGATCTGGCGTTTTTGTGCAATGGTAAAGTCCGTTTGTTTTACCAGTCCGAACTCGGTTTTGAACCCAAGCGCTTCGTCGATCTGGAGATCGCCGGTGACCAGCTGGGCGCAGGCGACCTGGATGGAGATGGTTGCGCCGAATTGCTGGTGCGCTCCGTAGAGGGCGAAATCTCCCTCTACTGGGGCTCGTCCGGGGGCATTGAGCCCGGCAACGGAACGGCGTTGCCGCTGGCGCACGAGGGGGACGATGAAAGTAGCGACGACGCCGTAGACAGGGCTTCGGCCGAATATATACAGGATGCTCGCCCGCTGGTGCAGGTAATCGCCCTGGCTGGTCGGCCGCACGTCTTCGCGGCCCGCGCCCGGAGCGCATTGCTGGTCCCGGTGCATTCAGACCGCCGGTTCGGAGATCCACAGACCTTTGCTTGCGCCCAGCCGATGGCGGTGGCGCTGGGCGATGTGAATGGCGATGGGCGAGCGGACCTGGTCTTTGCCTGCCGCCAACCCCATGGCGAGGAAGAGTGTTCGTGGATCTATTGGGGCGGCGAGGATGGTTTTTCAGAAGCGCGGCGCACGGCTTTGCGCACCTACCGCGCCTGTGATGTGGTGCTGGGCGATTTCGACGACAATGGCTGCGACGATATTGCCTTTTGCCAGGGCCATACGCCCGATCTCTTCACTCGCGACTCGCTTCTCTATCGCGGGGGGAGCGATCCAGGCGGGGAACCGATAGGCCTCGAAAGTCACGATGGCCGCCGAATTTTCCTGGCGCGTCCCCGGGGTGCCGGCCGGCCCGCTCTCGCGCTGGTCAATGCCCAGGCCCGTCGCAAGATCGAGGATGTGCCCGTATCTATATACGCCGGTGGTCCGGACGGTTTTTCTGCAACGCGGCGCCAGGACTTGCCCGGCTGGGGTGCAGTCAGTGCTCTGTGTTGCGATCTGGATGATGACGGACGTGCTGATCTAGTACTGGTCAACTCCTCGCACAACACTCCTTCGCGTGATCCCGGCTCTTATATCTACCGCAATAGCGATAGCGGTTTCCCGCCCGAGCCCACCTCGATTCTGGACACCGATCTGGCGCATGGCGCCGCTTGCGCCGATATCGACCGCGATGGCTATCTGGAGCTGCTTTTCGGTGGACACTTGAGCCCGGAAATCCTCATTTTTCACGGAGGTCCGGACGGTTACGATGCCAAGAACCCCGAGCGGATCCGCATGGAGTACGAGGGCGAGGTGTACGATAGCTCGTTGTGGATCTATCTTGCGGATCTGAACAACGACGGCTGGCTCGATCTGGTCGTGCCGCAGAGCAGGGCGGATCGCAGTCTGATTCTATGGGGCGGTCCCGAGGGCTTCAGCATGGATCGCGTTCAGTTCCTTTCGGTGTGGAAAGGAGTCAGTGCTCGCGCCGCCGACCTGACCGGCAACGGGTACCTCGACCTGATCGTCGGCGCTGCGCCGCCGACCCTGGCCGAACCGCACGATTGTTTTGTCTATATCTATTGGAATGGCCCCGAAGGTTTGCGCGAAGATCGGCGCACGCTCCTGCCGGCCAATGCCGTGCTCGCGGTGGCGGTGGCCGATTTCGACAATGATGGTCTACTCGATCTCTTTGTACCGTCCTATTCCGATGGCAATTCGCGCGATCTGGACTCGTATATCTACTGGAATCGCTCGGGACGGGGTTTTGCGGCGGCCGATCGGACCCGACTCTTCACCCACGCGGCTTCTGGCTGTGTAGCCGCCGATTTCAACGAAGACGGCTGGATCGATCTGGCCATCGCCAACCACAAGATCGAGGGTGATCATCTGGGCTGGTCGGCCGTGTGGTGGAACGGCCCGCAAGGTTTCGCGGAGGAGCGGATCACGCGCCTGCCAAGTTCCGGACCGCACGGGATGCTCTGCGTCGATCCGGGCAATATCGCCAACCGCGGGCCCGAGGAGGTCTATACTTCGGCACCGTACCAGGTGCCCGCCCGTACCAGCGTGGCTCGAATGACCTGGGAGGCCGAAACACCGCCCAGGACCTGGGTCAAAGCGCAGTTGCGATCGGCGACCACCTGCGCAGGGTTGGCCGAGGCCGATTGGGTCGGACCCGACGGCAGTGCTGAGACCTGGTTCGCGCAAGGGGATACCCCGACTCCAGGGCAGGTACAGGGCGAATGGATTCAATACCGCCTGGCGCTGGGTGCGTTCAACAGCGGTTGTACGCCCAGAGTGAGGGCGGTACACGTCGAGTGTTCATGAGCGAATCCCGCCTTTTGCGGGAGAATTGAAGGTGTGTCGAATGCTTGGACCCGGTCAGAAAGCTCATTTTGAGACCTTCGGTTTTCTGCTGCTGCCGCAGTGCTTTTCGGCTGAGGAGATCGACGCTTTTGCTCGGGCGGCCGAAGAGATATGGACCGAAGATCCGAAACCCGAAGAGAATGGGGAGCGGCGTTTGAGTGCTTTTGTCGAGCGCCGAGCGGATTTGACTCGCTTGGCCGAAGACGATCGGATCTGGTCGGCGGTCGAGATGCTGATGGGCCCGGATTTCATATGGGTTGGCTCCGAGGGCAATATCAGCAACCGCAGCGAGGTGAAGTGGCACTCCGATCGCAAATACTACCGCTGTGGCGAGGAAGGGTGGATCGACTATCCGCAGGTCAAAGCGATGCTCTACCTAACCGGGGTGCAAAGAGAGAGCGGCGCTCTGCGCGTGATTCCCGGCTCGCATAAGATGCCCCTGCACAAAGATCTGGCCCAACAGGAGATCGCACCTGAGTCGATGCCCTTCGGTCGCACTCCACAGGACATTCCTTCGCTCGCATTGCAATCGGAGCCCGGGGATCTGATCCTCTTTCATCACTGTCTGTGGCACTCCTCGTTCGGCGGTGGGAGAGACCGTCGCTATATCGCGTTGAAATTCGCCGCCCGACCCTTCGCCTCGGACCACCTGATTACCCTGGAGCGCTATACCCCCGATGTATTCAGGCCACACAAGTCCTTCGCCCAAAGCGGGAGCGCGCGGATTCGGAGCATGGTGGATCCTCTCGCCGCCTATGCCGAGGGGCGTCTTGAGCGAGGCTGATCGATGCAACTAACCTTCTTAGGCACCTGTGCCGGCACCGAACCGATGCCCGGTCGCAAACACACGTCCTTCGTCATCGAATATGGCGGCGAAGTCTTTTGGTTCGACGCTGGCGCGGGTTGTTCCTACACGGCCCATTTGCTCGGTATCGATTTGCTCGCGGTACGGGCGATTTTCATCTCGCATACCCATATGGATCATATCGGCGGCCTGGCGAATCTGCTCTGGGATATTCGCAAGATCAACGGCCGCTGCCGCGATCCGAGTCGGCGGATTTCAGGTAAGCGAATAGATCTTTTCATTCCCGACCTGCAGGTATGGCAAGGAATTATGCAGGTGCTCAGAGCTACGGAGCAAAACTTCGAGATCGATTTTGAACTGGAGGCTGCCAGCTACGGAGATGGGTCATTTTTTAGTAACGCAGGTTTTGCGGTGAGTGCTCTACACAATCGGCACCTGGGCACTCCGCCCCCGGGCGAGCCCTGGAAATCCCATTCGTTTCGCATCGAGGCCGCCGGTAAACGGGTGGTGTTCTCGGGAGACCTGAAGGAGATCGACGAGTTGGAACCACTGCTCGATGATTGCGATCTACTGCTGGTAGAAACCGGTCACCATCGGGTCGAGGATATCTGCGCCTATGCGCGGGAAAAACCCGTCAAGCGCCTGGGTTTTCTGCATCACGGTCGCGCTATTCTGGCCGATCCCGACGGTGAAGCGCGCAAAGCGCGCCGAATCTTCGGCGACCAGGTCTTTCTGGCCGAAGACGGTATGCGTATAGAGATCGGTGCGTAGAAGTCGCTGTGATTTTGTCCTGTCCCGCGAGCTACAGATTGTTTCGCGCGGTGCGGCGGGTCAAGCTCACGGCGGGGATCGACT
>CAZFMY010000080.1:0-27342 GCA_964520345.1 uncultured Gemmatimonadaceae bacterium
CAGCTGTCATCATGATCAGCGTAATTGCAGTTATTACTCCGATTATAGTTGCTATGTCCATGAACCACTACCTTTTTCAGCCGCTCGCGATGAGCTGGTTGCACTTGCGTTTGTAGTCGATAACTCGGGCGAGGATCTCATCAACCGATTCCGAGACCATGATCTTCTTCCCTGAAGCCAGGGTGACGAGGGTATCGGGAGTGGCCTCGACGAATTCGACCATCTCCGCATTGACCATCAATTCTTTCTGATTGAGGCGGGTCACCTTGATCATACAATCCCTCTCGGGTCGGACGGCCGTCTACCGCTGCTTAGCATTTAAAAACCATTCGGAAGCAGATCATGCACTAATATATAACTACCGCTTTAAATTCACTACTTCGGTGAGCAACTCGTCCGCGGTGGTAATACTCCGCGCGTTGGCTTGAAAACCCCGTTGGGTGACAATCATATTGGTGAATTCCTGGGCCAGATCGACATTGGACATCTCGACCGTTCCAGAGCGAATGCTGCCCTGCACCGTGGTCTCGGCCGCACCAATCACTGCCTGACCAGACGATTGGGTCTGAGTGAACATATTATCCCCCTCTCGTTTCAATCCGTCGATATTGCCAAACGAAGCCAGACCCACACGCCCCAAGCTCTCCGACGTCCCGTTCGAAAAGAGTCCAGTAATATTGCCGTTCGGCTCGAAGCTGACCGAAACCAACGAACCGGCAGAGCGACCATCCTGCTCTCGCACCGACACTGAGGAAGGAGAGACAAACTGGGTCAAACCACCCAGCCGCTCCGTGCTATCGGCGCCCACTTCGATAGCCATCTGCGGTGTCCCCTCTCCGGGAGTAAAAATTATCGGAGACTTGTCGGAAGCTTCAAAGGTACGCAACGTGCCGTCCTCGTTGAAGACGAGTACCCCATTATTACCCGATTCCGGCGTCAATCCGTCCACAGTGGCGATCCAATTCCATTCGTTCTGCACCACACTCTTGGTAAAGGCCAACGTCAGCGAGTGTGCATTGCCCTTCTCGTCAAAGATCTGAGAGTTGGTACTGAATTCGTAGGGCGGCTCGCTACCGAATATACCTGAGCCCGTACCCGTGTCTAGCAGAGAAAAGTTGATATCAAAACCCACAACTCTATCCCCGGAAACCGCATCAGTGAGAATCATCCGCCCGGTGTCCGGGTCTAGACCCGCCCGGACTCCGCCGTAGACATTTTCCACTACAGTAAAGAGATCCTCAACAGTATCACTGGTATCACGCTCAAAGGTAAAACGACCATCGAAGGTCTCACCGTTGGGTTTGACACCGGTGAAGCGAATAAGATCACCATCGGTAAGATCGTTGCCGACATTGGCCAAACTGTTCAATAAGTCGGTATTGGCCGCCCGCATCCCAACTTGCTCCGAGTCGATCGCATATCCGAGCAGAGTAGCGATATTCGATTCCGGATTGGCGTTGTCGATTTTAAGCGACATCTGCTCCCCACCCTCGACCGTTCTCAGCACCACTTCACCCAGTTCATTGGTCTTGAAGAGGATCTTGTTTTTGAGCGTGCCATTAATATTGATCTGCGAATTGAGTTCAGCAACTAATTCCACCCGATCACCATAGACCTTGGTTGGAATATTCAGAGTGCTCTCGGTGATATGGTCACCATCTGTGATCGTTACTTTGAGTCCGGCGTTGGTCAGACTGGTCAGATCGAGCGGAAAACCCGGATTGGGATTGCTGACAACCCGCGCCGGCTGGCCGAAAAGCGTTTTGCCTGTCCAAACCGAAGCATCCTCACCAGTGCCCTTGGCATCGAGATTACCCGAAATGCGGACCGCAGTCGTCGCCGAAGCCTCCGACTCTCTATCCAAGGGTATAACCAAATTTTCCAACTCGGATTTAAAAGAACCGTCGGTACTGGCCAGATTGCCCTGCACAGCCAGTCCCGTCCCCGGGTCGTAAAGCTTGCCATTGGCATCGAATGCAAAGGTTCCGTCTCGGGTAAAGAAACGCTCGTTGCCATCGCTGACGATGAAGAAGCCATCACCTTCTATCGCCAAATCGGTATCAATACCCGTAGTCTGCAGCGTCCCCTGACGCTGCACCGTGTCTATACTCGAGAGCTCGACACCCAGACCCGACTGTCGTGGGTTCGTGGCGGCAATTTGGTCGCGCTCAGGACCGCCCTCACTCAGCATCCGGCTCATGATATCTGAGAAGTTCGCACGCTCGCCCTTATAGGCCGTAGTATTGACATTCGCTACATTGTTGCTGATCACATTCATCCGCGTTTGGTGAGTACTGACTCCCGTGATCCCTATGAAAATCGAATCCAACATTGATTTGACTCCTCGCCCCATCGTCCGATGGGTGTGGTTGGAATCCGCTCCTTCCCATCCTGGGAGGCGAATCCGATCCACTTGCGTCCATCCATGACCGCAATTTATTATCGAATGCTACTCCGTTCAGTTACGATCTTCCAAAACACCGCGCAAATCGGTAAATGAGAGTTCGCGGCCATCGGCCCAGATCCGAGCTTCATTACCCGCATAGCGCACGGCATCGACCTTGACCCGCTTAAGTATATCTGCTTCTACCGCAACACCACCCGGACCACTAGCTGCAATGACCGCCAGGTAGGCTCCTTGGGGCACTGTATCGCCAGAGGAACTCTTGCCATCCCATTCGATCGCGCCATACGGTTTCGAGACATCCAGTTCCAATTGTCGCACCAAGCGGCCACGAGCGTCGAGAACCTGGAGCGAAGCATCGCGCACTCGATCGCCAAGGCGATAAGCCAGTTCCGAATCGCTGCCGTCGTAAACGATCTCCTGGGTCGGAATCTCGACCGACTTACCCACCAGCGAAGTGACCAGATTATTCTTGAAGGCAGCATGCAGTTCCGCCTCCGAACCCTGAGTCTTTTCCAGTGACTGGTTCATATTCTGCAGTTGTTCCAGTGAGCTGAACTGCGCCATTTGCGCGATAAACTCCGTATTTTCAAGCGGATTCAACGGATCCTGATAACGTAATTGTACGGTTAGCAGGTGCAAGAAATCATCCTTGCCCAATTGATTCTGCGCCTTGGTCATTGGACCTTGCGTGCTCTGTTGATTGACAATGCTATTGATGTCCATAGAGGCCTCGTCTCGTGAATTATTAGGTCGTAAAATCTACAGCGTGCTCACCAAGGCTCACCGCAACGGGCGCTTCGCGTCCACTACTATCATCGCCTTCTGGCTCAGCCCCCTGAGTTCGCCCCCCCTGACGTGCCGGATCGAGGTCTTGGGCGAACCGAGGATCGCGATCGACGTTTACATCAAACCCATCCAGTTCTAAGCCCTGGCTGGCGAGGGCAGTACGCAACCTATCGATCTGGTCATCGAGCAATTGTTTGACTTCGGGGTGCTGGACCATCATTTCGCCCCGTACCACCCCCTCCGCAGTACGCACTCGCAACTCAATCTCGCCTAAATCCACCGGCTTCAGCTGCAGACGCATCTCTGCCCCACCATTGCGAATCAACGTCGCAAGTCCGCGGATAACCTGAGGCATGACCGTCTCAGCCAATTCCTCCTGCAATGGAGCTGCAGTACTAGTGGCCACCGCTTGACTTAGACGCGAGATCACCTGATTGGGACTTTTCTCCACCACTAAATCTGGATCCATCAGCTCGCTGAAGTTGAGCAGTTCCAGCGGTGATTTAGCTTCGGCAAAATTCGCCATAGGTGCCGAAGCGATTTCCGGCTCGATCTCCTCGTCTGTTCCTCCCTCGAGTGGCGCCTCTTCTCCGGCTTCGGTCTCGATGGAGCTCTGAGGTGCTATGAAGATAGCTTCTTCTATATCTTCTCCCTCGCCTTCACTAATAGTCGTGGGTTCGGAATCCTGCTTTAGATCCACCTCTAACGCAACCGCAACAACCCCTTCGGCTTGCGCTGCCGCCTTGGACGCTTCCTCCATCACATCCTCTTCAGTTGTCTCATCGGAGGATTGCTCTACACTCTCTTCGCGCTCATCGTCCTGAACTACGGCCACGGTCGGTTCCACACCAGCATCCTCATGGCCACCAGTACCCTCGCGTCCAAATGCCTTCGGCAGGCCTGCTTCAGCCTCCATCGGCGAATGTTCCTCTTCGGCATGGCGCAATAATTTCGCGAAGTCCAATCCTGATCCCACACCGCCTGGGCTATTCTCCTTACCCCCCGAGCTACGCCCCGGAGCAAGTGTTCCAATCAATTCCAACATAGCGTTCCCTCAAACATTGAGTTCTCCGTCTCCGCTCCCTCGCCGGACGTAGAGCTGCTCTCCGATTTCGTCCAGTTGAATCCGTTCCTGGCGCATGGCTTCGCGCTGATATTCCTCCTCTGCGCGCTCTTGCAGAATTTCGTACATCCGTCGTTGACGAGCAGCCTCCAATAACTTGCCGCGCTTGTCCTCGACTACGGATCCTATCTGATCGAGGTGCTCGCGCTGCTCGCCAATTTCACGCTGCAATCGCAATAGATAGCTGGCGTTGAAACCCAGGAGCGCCGCATCAACTCGCTGGTCGGGTAATCCCAACGCTGCGCGACGGTACGCACCGAAGGATCGCTCTAATTTGCCGAGCTGGTCGAGTTCGCGATTGAACACAGCCATAGCCTCGCCAAGCTCAGCCTTGCACTGATCCTCTATCCGCTCCTTGAGTTCGAGCAGCCGCTGAAAACGAAAATTGAAGCGTTTCATGCAGTATCGCTCGCCATCCTTTCGTTTTCAGTCGCCAATATTCCCATCAGGTGCTGCACGTGCTGATCAAATCCCTCACCTCCATCCACTTCTTGGCGCAGAAACTCTCCCACGGGCTCGACAAAACCCAGTGCTCGATCGATCTGCGGATTTGAACCTCGCTCGTAGGCGCCGATATTGATCAGGTCTTCAGCCTCGTTATAGGCTGCCATCATGGCCTTGATATCCATTGCCGCCTGCCAATGCGCCGGACTGACCACGTCCTTCATCACCCGGCTAATGCTCTCCATTACATCAACCGGTGGGTAATGACCGCGTGAGGCCAGACGGCGTGAGAGCACCAAATGGCCATCGAGAATTGCGCGTGAAGCATCGGCAATTGGCTCATTCATATCATCACTCTCAACCAGTACCGTATAAAGCCCCGTGATACTACCACACTTAGTCATACCAACGCGTTCAAGCAGACGCGGCATCAAGGCGAATACCGAAGGCGTATAACCACGGGTCGTCGGTGGTTCGCCGGCAGCCAGTCCAATTTCGCGCTGAGCCATAGCCACGCGGGTCAGCGAATCCATCATCAACACTACGTCCTTACCCTGATCGCGGAAATACTCGGCAATGGTCGTAGCGACAAAGGCCGCTTTGAGACGCACCAGTGCCGGCTGATCCGAAGTTGCAACAATAACCACAGAGCGACTCAAACCATCCTTGCCTAGATTATCCTCGATAAAATCGAGAACTTCCTTACCGCGTTCGCCAACCAGAGCGATCACATTGACATCGGCTTCCGAGTGACGCGCAATCATTCCCAACAGTGTACTCTTGCCCACACCGCTGCCGGCGAAGATGCCCATGCGCTGCCCCTTGCCGCAACTGACCATCCCATCCAACGACCTAACCCCAGTGCCAAGTACATCCTTAACCCGACGCCTGCTAAGAGGATCGGGCGGCTGACTGTGAATAACACGACGGTCCTCGGCATGTATCTGACCCGCCCCATCAATCGGTCGACCTAAACCATCGATAATCCGCCCTTGCATAGCATGCCCAACCGGAACATAGAACGGCATCCGCATAGGAAAAACAGGGGTTCCAGGTCGAATCCCCTCAACCTCACCCAATGGCATCAGCAGCACCCGCTTACCCCGAAAACCGACCACTTCGGCCCGCAATCCATCGCTTTGGGGATCCCCCAGAACGCAGAGTTCACCCAGAGCTGCATCACTCGGTCCGATCGACTCGATCACCAAGCCAACAACCTGGCTAACCTTGCCGTAACGGGTCAGCGGATCGGTGCGTCCTATAACATCTAGTAAATACTGACTATTCATCTTTTATCTCGTCTGACACGCTCTCATCGGGTTCGATTTCTACGCTCTCACCTATTGCGACCGATTCTGCTTCTTGTTCTCCTGCCTCGGGGTCAAAAAGAGCGGTGCGCAGACCATCATGCAATACCTTAATTTGCTCTTCGAGCCTAGCATCGACATTCTCTTCCAGACCTTCAATCATGCAACCACCGCGAGCCACAATTTCACTTGCACGAACTTTCAACACCGCGTCCTGATCGACCTTATCGACCCAGCGCGCAGCGAAACGACGCACAATCTTCAGGTCGTCGGGATGAACCTTGATCTCCAGGTTACTGTAGTCGCTCAGGTGGCCCAGTGCATTACGCACGATCTGTACCAGGGCCTTCGGATTCATTTCGACCTGAAAACCGACGATGCGCCGCACCAGGGCGGCGGCCAAATCGATCACCGTTTCTTCGGCCTCTTTTAATACCTGAGCGCGCTCAGCAACCAGGTTCTGGTGCAATTTTTCGATTCGCGACACCGACTCTGTGGCCTCCTTTTCGCGCTCGTCAAGCCCCGCCTGATAACCCTCCTCATAGCGCTCCTGGTGAACTGCGGCGCGCTCTTCCGCGGATCGAGTTTCGGCCTCTTCTAGCCGCTTATCAGCCTCGCTCTGCAGATACTGCATCTCTTGACGCAATCGATCTTCCCACTCCGCTTCGAGAGCACTGCGCACCCCTTGCACCTGCTCCTCGAGCAGGCTCTCAAGACCTATTGACTCCAGGCTCTGTTCCTCTCCCTCTTCGTAGAGCTCGCGTTCGGCTGCCCCTAGGGTAACAACTGGTCCCCCCAGGCGCACCGTGCGTATTATCTTGGACAAGGCATCCCTTCCTTTTTATTAAAGAGCACCAATCTCTATCAAATATAGGAACTGGCCACTGCCTACATAGCATCTTCCATGAGCATTGTGCGAATTAGCTTGGACGCATCTTCCGGACGATCACGCACCATTTGCTGCACCCGACTCAAGATCATCTCATGCGGTGTCTCGGGACGCTCGAATTCCTCTTCCTCAACATCATCCGCGACCTCGCCCAGCACTTCAGTTTCCTCCTCAACCCCAACACCACGACCAATGGCCTGGATAATAAAGCGGAGTGTAATCAGTGCGGCAATGATGCCCAAAACCTTAGCCACGATAATCGCGGCATCAGTCCAAAATTCTCTGCTCCGCAGTGATTCTGCCTCTTCCTTTGCCCGAATCTCCTGAGTCTTATCGAAATGTAGGGGGAAAACTTCAATTGTATCACCTCGCTTATCGTCCAGACCAATGGACTCCTTTGCCAGCGCCGCTAAGTTGTCAATCTCTTCCTGGCTACGATTTTCTTCTATGTAATGACCAGTTTCTTTATTGAGAACTAGTTTGGTCTTATCTACCGTCAAAGCCATTGAGAGTCGCTGCACATTTCCGACCGAACCAACGATGCTCTTTATCGTGCGATTGACTTCGTAGTTGCGAATAGCTTGCTCTTCCGATCCCTCTTCTGCCGAAACCGTCTCATTAGTCTCTTCACTGATGACCACCTGAGAAGCCCCAGGCACAAATTCCTCTTGCTGTGTGTTTTCTTGGTCGAATTTGAGCGAGGCATTGATTCGGACCCGCGAACGATCGGTTCCGATGATCTGATCCATCAGCGTCTGCACTTTGCGCTCGAGGGCCCTTTCGACCTGCTGTTGCATCTCGAACTGTTTATTGGCCATCTTGACCAGTGGATCTTTCTCCTCCGAGAGCAGATTGCCTTCCGCATCGACAATGACCACATTGTCTAGATCCAATCCCTCAACGCTGGCACTAATCAAATAGTTGATAGCATTAATCCGCTCGCGTTTCAGTTTGACATTACCCTCCAGAGTCAACTGCACCGAAGCGGTCACTGGATTCTGTTTCTCGGTGAACAGGCTCGGTTCGGGAATGACCAGATGAACGCGGGCATCGCGGACCCCTTCGATCCGCACCAGGGTCTCCTCCAACTCCGCCTGTAACGCCCGTTGATAATTGACCTGCTGCAAAAAATCGGTCATCGCCAGTTGGGCATCATCGAAAATCTCATAACCGATGCGGCCACTCTTGGGAAAACCCTCGCCAGCCAACTGGATCCGCAAGTCCATGTACTGATCCTCGGGCACAATAATCGTAGTAGCATCGGGCGTCAACCGATGCGGAACTTCCATGATCCGCAGACGGTTGCTAATCTCTGCCGCCTCCTCAAACTCGAGATTTGCATAGAGGATCCGCCCTTCCCATTTATCTCCTTCACCACCACCGGAGAAAACCGCGATGAAAATTATCGCGAATAGTAAGAGTGCACCTACTCCCATCGCGCCGTAGCGCTGGTTCGGTGAAGCCTCAGCCCACCGAGCACGTAATCGCTCGATTATATCGGTAATTTGTGTCGGTAAATTCATTTCTATACTCCGTAAACCCTATACCTGCATACGGATAAGTTCCTGGTAGCCATCCAGGACTCGATTGCGTATTTCCAGCATTAAATCCAGGGCAATCCCAGCTTCTTCCACAGCCACCATCACCTGGTGTACATCGGCTGCCTCACCAGTTACCAACTGATCGATGGCGTGTCCAGCCTTGAACTGCATATCGTTTACGTCGCGGGCAAAATCCTTAACTAAATCAGAAAAATCGGGCTTTGTCGGCCCGGTAGCCAAATTTTTTTCCGCCTGCGGACTCTGGTGGATCCGCTGAGAGCTAGTTTCGCCGCGACCGGTAAAATCGCGTATGAGTTCGACTGCCATTTTAGGAGCCTTCTCGTTTTGCGAAATGCCGTTTGAGGCGTAAAACCTGCGGCACATACTCCCTGGTTTCAAGAGGCAGTACCCCCTTTTGCACCGCACCTGGACCAGCGTTATATGCCCACAGAGCCAATTCTACTGAATGGAATCGATCAAGGAGAGTGCGCAAGTAGCGCGTACCCGAAGCAATATTCTGCTCCGGATCGAAACGATCTGTAGCTCCCATCTGATTTGCGGTATCCGGCATCAACTGCATAAGTCCCGCCGCCCCTTTGGGAGATAAGGCTTGTGGATTTCCACCCGACTCTGCCTGGATCACAGCTCGGACCAAGTTCGGATCCAACCCGTAATACACGCTGTAGTGATCGATCAGTTCGGCGTAGTGATCCAGGACCAAACCTTCCTCTTGTGGAGGCACGATCTCGGGCAACTTATTTACCGACGAAGCGTAGTTGGTGCTACGACCGAGTATACTGCTGAGGGCACTGCTTTCATAACTGCGAGAGAGTATTCCCCCAATCGACTCCTCTTCCCTATTTTCAGCCTCGATTGCAACCGACAACAATGGACAAAGTAAAACGATTGCCACTCCGACCAACCGACCGCGGACTTCGAGGAGACAATCCATGGCCCTATCCCGTAATATCCAAAAGGCTGCCATGCGCAGCTCCTTGTGCAACACGAGGAGCTTGCCCGCGAATGGTATAAATCCCAGTCGGTTGCTCCCGCACGCTTCCTTCCGCAGTCGGCGCAAAAGCCTCGCGCAACGCGTGTGTCTCTTCGACCGAGAGCAACTGGCCTAAATCCGGATTCGAATTAAGCGAGACCGGCCCTTCTTCTCTGACGACCTCTTTCCCCTGATTGGGACGTACTCCCTGATCCGAGACCGTCAGGTCAAAAGGCTGGGCCGGCAATTCCGTTCGCCGCAATCCCAGTTCATTAGCTCTTGGTGCTACCCTATCGATATTCATCTTCACTCCTACTTAGATTTCCAGCGACCGATTGGCCATATCCTTGGCCGCATTTATCACCGTGATATTAGCTTCGTAGGCGCGCGATGCAGCGATCATGTCCACCATTTCGGTAATGACATTGATATCGGGATAGAGGACCATGCCGTCTTCGCGAGCGTCCGGATGGTTCGGGTCGTGGACCATCCGCGGCTTGACCGGTTCTTCGCGTACCTCCTGCGAGAGCACTCCCGATCCGACCATGAACTCTCCCGGCTGTGGATCCGACTCGAACCGATGTTTGTCTTCGGTGCGGCGCAGCCTATTCTTCTCCTCGCTGAGCATCGTAGTAAACTTGCTCATCTTGGGCGCTTCGAGCATCACAACCCGGCGACGCTTGTAGGGCCCGCCTTCGTCGGTACGCGTGGTATCGACATTGGCCAAGTTGCTGGCTATAGCCGTCAACTTACGGCGCTGAACGCTTAACCCGGATGAACTGATATCTAATGCATCAAAAATCTGCACGAATCCCTCGCTATCTCAACGGCTATCGCGGCCGGCCGGTTATGCTTTTCTTCAACCCATCGAACTGGCCCCTGATCAGGCGCTGCCCGACATTGAAGAACAGGTGATTTTCCGCCAAGTCGGCCATTTCCCGATCGATATCGACATTGTTGATACCCGCATCATTGATGCCGGTCTCTGATTCGAATACTTCGGGGTTGGCAATGGGCTTGGGGATAGGAATATGACGTTCACTTGCCACCTTACCTTCAACGGCCGGCTGGCGTACAAAAGATTCCAGATATTCCTGGAAACGCAGATCCTTTTTGCGATAGCCCTTAGTCGAAACATTGGCAATATTGTTGGCGATCACCCGCTGCCGGAGTTGAGTAACATCCAGCACCGCGTTAAGCACGGGGACCTTGGTTTTGTTAAAGACCACTTTATCCAGAAACATAGTTCCACCTCTAAATAAGTTCTGCCCCCTTTTGAGCAAGAAATATGCCACGCCCGGATCACGAAACCCTTAAGCAGCTGTTTATATATTGACTTAAATGGAGTTTTCCATAAAATTTCCCGCTCTTCTAAGCGAGCTATATGAAACATGCTTTCTCGTATGGGAAAGTATTTCCAGCAACAAACAAGGCCGACCCGAGCATTATGCTCAAGCCGGCCTTGGAAATCTCTTATCCGCAAATGTGTGTTATGCGCTCTTTACTCTCCGCCTATACGCTCGATGATACGCGGGGTGCGTCCTCCGCGCTGGTGCAGGCTGGCCATCATATCGCCGAGGAAACCGGTAGAGAAAAACTGAATACCAACAATCACCATCAGCACACCCAGCATCAACAGGGGATGGCGGTTTTGGATATTCCCGTGCTCGTAATGCAATAAGGCAATATAGGAACAAATAACTAACCCACCGAGAGTCGAACAGAGCCCTAGACTACCAAAAACGTGCATCGGCGTGGTCATAAATCGCACGACAAAGGTCACAGTCAAAAGATCTAAAAAACCGTTCAGCAACCGCTTTGCACCAAATTTGGAATAGCCGAAACGTCGGGGATGGTGCTGGACGGGGATCTCGCCGACCCGATAACCGGCCCAATGGGCGATAGCGGGTAAAAATCGATACAGTTCCCCATAGAGATAGGGCAATGCATCCTCGGTCACCTCGCGCCTATAGGCCTTGAGGCCACAATTGAAATCGTGCAGGCGAATCCCAGCAACCAGCGAGGTGACCCGATTGAAAAAGCGGGAGGGCAAGGTCTTGCTCAAAGGATCCTGGCGTTTCTTCTTCCAACCCGAGACCAAATCGTAATCCTTGTCGATTGCTGCGAGGAGTCGGGGGATCTCATCTGGATCGTCTTGTAAATCCGCATCCATGGTGATGATGATTTGACCACGCGCCTCCTTGAATCCTGCGGCCAGAGCAGCCGCCTTGCGATAGTTGCGGCGAAAGCGCAAAGCGTTCACCTGTGGAAATTCTCTTGCCAGCTTTGCCAGGACGTCAAACGAGGCATCCGTGCTGCCATCGTCGATGAAGACCACTTCCCAGGCCCGGCCCTCGGCAGCCAGTACGCGGTGGATCTTGGTCCACAGATGCGGCAGACTTTCCTCTTCATTAAAAACAGGTACGACTAGGGATAGAAAAATATCCCCCGCCACTTCATCTCTCGCTTGGCTCATCTTTCCTCTTTCTGCAAGCGCAGACGCAGCTCTCGCAGCATCTGCACTATACGCTCGTTTTGTGGCTGTGCCTCCAGGGCGTTCTCGGCAGCCCTGAGTGCCGCCTCTATCCGCCCCTGCCGATGCAACAGTTCGATCAACCGCAGATGCCAGCGCAAATTGACCGGGTCGAGTCGGACCGCTCGGTTTAGTGCCGCCTCCTTCGCCTCAGGTCGATTCTGCTTATCGTAAAGCAGCGAAAGATTACCCCACCACTCAGCCCGCAGCGAATCGATCGCTAGTGCCTGTTCGAACGCAGTCTCCGCCTCATCGAGTCGCCCCTGCCCCAGATATACAGCCCCCAAATTACCCTGAGTCATCCCATCTCCAGGGCGTAAATCCGCTGCCCGGAGCAATGCGCTTTCGGCATCGTCGAGAAGACCGGCAGAAAAATACCCGATGCCCAAACTGCGGATATGATCTGCGTTCTCCGGATCAAAAGACAGAGCCTGATGCCAGGTCTCGATCGCACGTTGGAAGGAAGAGTCAGCCGCTGCAAGATTCCCTTCGTCCCGACGTTCTTGTCCTGCGGCATGATAGGATCGGGCCAGGAATGGATAGGCCCGCGGATCAAGAGGATTCAATTTTATCGCCCGATGCAGGGCGGAAATAGCTTCGACCTCCCGCCCGGACCAGTGTAACGCCTGTCCCCAAAGACTCAATCCCGCCGCATTATTAGGATGCAGTTGCTCGGCCCTGTCCAACGATCGGATCGCCGGATCAAAACGCCGGGCTACCAGATCGACCAATCCGAGCATATGATGGTACCTGAACTCGTGCTCGCGCCAGCGAATGGCTTGGGCAAAAGCTAGACCGGCCCGGTTGGGCTGCTGAAAGTCGTAGTACTTGCGCTGTCCATCAAAATAATAATAATCTCCGATCAAGATGCACAGCCCCCAATATCCGCCCAGAGCCACCGGCAACACTGCACCCAAGGCAAACCAACGACTCAGCACACCCGATTGCCCAGTGGGTCGAATATCAGGCCTTGCGATTCCACCCCCAACCGCCAACCCGGCGATCAGCCAGAAGTGCAAAGCAGATGTGGGATCTTGAAAATTGAGACTGAAAAAGCTGTGGGTTAGTGCGGCAACCATCGCCGCTAAAAAACTCGCCTGCAGCGCCTGTGGTGCAGCTTCCGTTGTCGATTGCAAAACCCTCCACCCCACCCAGAGCAGGCTACCCAAGAGCCAGAGTACCGCCCCTAAACCAAAGATCCCGTTCTCAGCCCAAACTTCGAGATATTCGTTGTGGGCGTAGTACGGCATATGCGGCCGGTTGGGGATCAATTCCTCCCAGCTTCGCTGACGTGCCGTGGTGCGGTAAGTCGGCAGTAAAAATTCGAAATTCCCGGTTCCCACTCCCAGTACCGGCTGGTCGGCAATCAACGCGATAGTATCGGCCCAAACCAAACGCCGCTGCAGGACCGAAAAATGCTCGGGATCGAAACTGCTCAAAGCCCGATCCGATATTTCCCGTATTTCCTCTACCACAGCGGATAAATGACCATCTCCGTCCGTGGGCACCCGGTCGAGCAACACCCAACACACCAGCGCCAGCACCAGCATGACCAGTCCACCGGTAAGCAAAACCCGACGACTGAACAACGAGCGGTAAAAAATGAGCAGAGCGACTAAACCCACACCAAGAGCCAACCAGCCCCCTCTGCTACGGGCCACTAAAAGGTAATATAATTCAACAACGAGTAACGCTCCTAACCCCACTTTTTCCACCCGACGACGACAGGCTATGAGCATCCCTATTACGAGGATAATACTCAGTTCGAGATAGTGGGCGACGAAATTGGGATTGCCCAAAGTCGAGACCCCGAAGTTTCCCCAACGCGCGTGTGGAAATGGGATTAGATGAATCCCCTGATATTGCAATAAGCCGATCAGTGAAACGACGAGTGAAACCAGAGCGATGGTCCACAGCAACCCCCAGACGGCTCGAGGCGTATAAAAATAATTCGCCACCAATAGAAAAAATCCCAGTAACCAAGCCTGTGTCAGCCAAACCTCCAGTCCCTGCCAGGAATTAACAGCCCAGGCCAGCGAACAAAGCGATATAGACGCATAGGCGATAAGCGGTACTAAATAAGGCTGCCGTTTGGATTCGATCCTGACCCCGGTCCCGCATCGGAACACCCATATTCCGACTAAAAGGCCGATTCCTATATGCAAGAGAGCATACTTCGCCGAGAAAAAATCTGAGAGATAAGTACCGCCATAGACCAGTGGCACCAACGCGACAAGTGCGAGAATCCCCGCTTTGAGCATCCACTCCAAGCGCAAGCTCCATCCGCCCAGATCCCCAATCCTATGCTCGACCATCGCCATCCTCCGAAGCACCGCTAGAGCGCACCACAATCAAGCCCAAAGCCACTGATATAGCATTGAGTTGAATATCCTTAACTTCGAAAAAGCGCTGCGGCAATACCCATTGAATGCATTCATCACCGATGCCAACGAGTACGCCGATGATAAAACTGCCCAAATACGCCGGCAGGGGGCCCATATCGAGACGCAGAGCCCGGAACAGCACGTACCCCATAAAACCATATTCCACCAGATGCAGTCTCTCCGCCGGAAACTTGGCATAAACCTCTAGTAGATAGACATACACCGCTGAGATGAAACCCAGTACTAGGAACGCGAGCAGACGCCGCCCTCGAGACCGACGCCATACTCCCAAAGCAAGTACACTTAACCCCAACCCTACTATGACGATTCCAAGATAGCGCACCGAGTCTTCAGTATACTCGACCAGCACCCTCCAAACCTGAGGTAACACAGGTATAGTACTATATACGAAGACGATATACCCCAGCGCCCACCCCCAGGCTTTGCTCCGGACACTTCCCAACCGATCAAAGACCGGTGTCAAAAGACTCAATAGAAGCACCAGAATCAGCACATAGGCACTCAAATCCGCCGCCCCAATAGCAACGACGAGCAAATATAGATCACCAATCCCTCGCAAAATACCCCAACCCAGATTATAAATATGAACCACCGCACCACTAAAGGCTGCCGGAGCCTGCAGGAGCAACATACCAATACTGAAGGCCGTCTCACCCCCCCCCGAAGCCGCTAGGTTAAACTCAACCCATTCGCTTTTGGCCTCGGGCCTATCTCGCAAATACACCCTGAATTTCCATGGATTGTAGAGTACCAAAGAATTCCAGAAATTGGCCTGAAAAGGACCATATACCGGCGATGAACTAGACTCGGTTATCTCTCCGGCCAGGTGGTAGGTTCCGATCCCCACTTCGTACTCTATGGCGTACTCTCCCTCTCCGGGCCCGGTCCATTGCAGTTTTATAGCGCGTTCGGCACCCTGATAAAGCAGGGTATCGCCATCTTGGGGAAATAGAATCTCCGGCGTCCCCTGCCACAAACTCTCCTCTGCGTCGTCCGACTCGGGTAAGGGTTCACGATAGACGCGCGGACGGGCGTAGAGCACCCACTCGTTGAGCAGGGTGCGCAGGCTGTCCGCGACACTCGGATAGCGGTCCAGGACATTATCCAGTTCCAGTGAATCAGCAACTAAATCATAGAGTTCGTAACTCCCCTCCCAGTGATTGTCGATCAGCTTCCAGCGCTCGGTGCGCACCGCGTGGATCCGGCGCTGATACTCGGCCTCGTTAGCTGTGTACCCACCGGACGAACTGGCGAAAAAAAGCGGCTTGGGCTCCCAGGGCCTTTCGTCTATGAGCGGTAAAAGAGAATGCCCCTGAACTCCCTCTGGAACTGGAGTGCCAGTCAGTTCCAATAGAGTCGGCATGATATCTACGCACTGCACTGGTTCGTCTATGATCTTACCTGCAGGCAGTCTCCCGGGGAATCGGATCAGGAGAGGGATTCGGATTATTTCATCGTAGAGCCGAGCTTCCTTGAAGGTGGAAATATGACCGACTAGATCGCGGTCGAGCAATTCCTCGCCATGATCTGCCGAGACCACGACTATGGTATTTTCGTCCAGGCCCGTTGCCGATAAAGTCCTGCGGAGTCTTGCAAAAAATTCTGTATCGAGCCGGCGGATTTCGGCATCGTAAAGCGCCTCCACCCAGGGACGATCACGCGGGGCGAAATCCATGTCACCTCGTGAGATCATCACATTGCCCTTGACCACGGCAATCTTCTCACGGGCGATGAAACGCTTAAAAACACTGAGCCAGGAAAAAGTCGCGGCAAAGGCATTGGGCATAAACATCGACTCGTACGGCTCGCCCGGTGCATAAGGCAAATGCAGGTCGCGATAGTGGTAGTAGAGGATAAAGGGGCGCGCAGCATCGGCCTCTTGCTCCAGCCAGTGGAAAAGAATTTCGTCCCCGTCGTCGATTAGTTCATCACGACGAGCATAGGGCGAAAAACCCAGATTGGCGAAATTGGGAATTTCGGTGAGGAAGAAGATATCCGGGGCCTGATAGCCCACTTGGCGCAGCGCATCGGGCAAGGTCTCAACTTCGGGACTGAGGCGTCTGCCGCGAATATCGACTGCATGAGTCGGCTCGTAGAGCGAGGTCAGGATCGAAATCAACCCCGGGGTAGTCCATCCCGAAGAGCTGAAAGCCTGTTTAAAAAACACCCCCTCGCTGGCCAGAGTATCCAAATGAGGACTGGTATCTAAAGGGTAGCCATAGTAGCCGAGGTGATCGGGCCGAAACGTATCGACTGTAATCAATAAGATATTCGGCTGATTCGATTCCGCCGCGTCTGCGGATACCGCGCAAAAAACCCAAACCGCTACAAGAATCCACCTCAAATTAAGCAAATTCCGAATCCTGCGTCTCGATCCACACTGCGCCGAACACAAGTACGCCGCCCCCCAGTGCAAAAACATAACCAGCACTCGTACTGCCCTTTAAGTACAAGTGGGCTCCCAGGCCCATAACCAAAGTTATACAAGCAGCAACCACATCGATTTTCCGATGGCTCCAGCCCAATTTATCCAGCCGCTGGTAAAGGTGTTTGCGATGGGCCTCAAACACGTTCTCCCCGTGTAAAAACCGACGAACCAGTGTATAACTTACATCGAAAAAATACACTGCCAGCATCGCACTAAAAACCCATAGCGGCAACCCTGCTTTCTCACTCAAGACCCCGCAAGCGGCGAGCACGAAACCGATAAAGAGTGCCCCTACATCGCCCATAAATATCCGAGCCGGGGGAAAATTAAAAACCAGGAAGCCGCCACTTGCAAGAGCCAGAATCGAGGCGATAGGACCCGCCGGCCCCCCTAACTCCCAAAGGAGATATCCCATACAACCACCAGCACAGAGCGCCTGGCCCCCGCTCAATCCATCAATCCCATCCATAAAGTTCGCTGCATTACAGAGAAAAACGAACCATAAAGCAGTTATCGGCCATCCCCAGACCCCCAACTCCACTCTGCCCAAGCCGGGCAGGGTCAGCCCTTCCAAATGAAGTCCGCAACACAACCAGGCAGCAATAGCCAACAAAAGCAGCCCTGTCTTCTCTGCTGGGCGCAGAGGGCGAACTACATCGTCAATGACGGTCGTTAAAAGCAGCACCGTCGCCCCAAGCAGCCCCCAAAACTCTTCCCCGAACCTTCCACCAACCCACCCCCAACAAACCCAACCGGCCCAAAAACCGGCGACAATACCCAAACCACCAACCGTTGGGGTCGGCACATGGTGGGCACTTCGCGCATTGGGTTGGTCAATAAATCCCAGACGCTGCGTCGCCCATAATACCACAAAGGTAACCGCCAATCCCACGACAAAAGCGCAACCCAGACTAAGTACCATCCATCACTCCTGCCCTCTGTAGATCCTATCAAGGCCGGCAACAAAGGTCAGTGGTTCAAAAGCTAGATCGGTCTTCGCCGCTGCAATTGAATAGACCTTATCTTCCTGCAAACGCTGGACCTGACCAGGTTCGATGCCCGTCTGAATCCCCAACCACCCCAACACACTGATACCCCAGAGCACCAACCAAGGCGGAAGATGAACCTTGCGCGGTGGGACCCCAATGACCGCCCCAACCGCATCAACCAGTGCATCATAGCTAAGAGCCTCGGCACCGGCGAGAGCATACGCGCGCCCTTCTATTCCAGGGGTGGTCGCAGCAGCCAGAATACCTGCTACAACATCTCCCACGAAAACCGGCTGGTGGCAATGCTGACCCGAACCGGGAATCGGCAGTGTTCGCCTTCGCCTCAATCGGGCGACCAAGCGGCTGATATTGCGGTCGTCTCCAGGACCATAGATCATCGAAGGGCGCAGCAAAACCCATGGTAGCGGCGAACTAAGCACCTGGGCTTCCGCCGCGATAACCTCGGCAACGGTGGGGTCGGGAACGCGAGAGAATCGCCTCAACGAAGAAACCAACACTATACGCTCTACTCGCGCACCGATGCCTTCCAGCACTGCTCGCGCATAGCGGATATGAGCCAGATGCAGTACAACACGTGCCTCCCGCAATATCGAACTTATACCCTTAGGTCGATCCAGATCTACACGCGCAATTTCAACACCCAGTGCTTCAAGCTTATGCACATCAGTCCCCGGGCGCACCAGACAACACATCTTCTCTTCACCGGTAGCCAATTTGCTCACCAGAAATGACCCAGTATATCCGGTAGCCCCGGTCACGGCGATCACGCTTGTCCCCGCCTTGTTGCTAGGAGTTCCTCATAGAGCGCCTGCAGGGAAGCAAGAGCCCGTTCCAACGAGAAATCCCGCTCTGCCCGAATCGATCCCGCCCGAGCCATTTCCCGCCGTCGCTCGGGATTTTTCAGCAACGAGATCACCGCATTCGCCAGAGCCTGATCATCTCCCGGCGGCACCAACAATCCAGTCTCCCCTGCGATTACGACCTCGGGAATACCCCCGGTATGACTGGCGACCACCGCTCGCCCCACAGCCATCGCCTCGACTGCCGCAAGACCCAACCCCTCCCGCAATGAGGGTAATAAGGCCAGATCGCAAGCCGCCAGATAGGGCCGCACATCGGACTGGATGCCAACGAAGTGAACACCAGAGTGCAAATTCAACTCGCTGGCCAAACCTTCGAGGCTGCTGCGCAGTGGACCATCCCCAACCACGTAGAGCTCTGACCCGGGAAACTCAGCAATAACAGAAGACATCGCCCGCAACAAGACGTCAATCCCCTTCTCGCGCGTCAAACTCGCCACCACCACTAGCCTTGGATCGCCTGTTAACGCGAGGCCTTCGGCCCTGGCAAAATAATCCGTATCGATGCCGTTGGGCACAACCCGATACTGCTCCCCCATCCCTACGGATATATCTTGCCATTGTCGGGCCACATGACCGCTTACCGCCACCAGCGCATCGCTCCACCCAGCGGCCCGGCGTTCACAAAACCGAAAGATTTCTCCTTTTATCGATGAACTGATCACCTCATCGACAAGACCGTGATACGTATGGAGCACCACTGGAACTTTAGCCCAGCGCGCAGCTAATCGCCCCAGAATACCCGCTTTAGAAATATGGGTATGGACGATATCGTATGATCCATTGGCCACAATCCGAACGATAGACCTCTGCGCTCTGATATCCCTGAATAGATCAATCTCGCGCTGCAGACTGGGCACCCGGTGCAGAACCAACCCCCTTTCCCGAACCTGCGCCGACAAATCTCCTTCCCCCTTCTCGATACTTCCGGTCAGCACCTCAACCTCGAAACGCTCCCGGTCCAATCCGCTGGCCATATCGAGCACGTGTCTCGGTACCCCACGCACCGCGAGACGGGTCACAATATGCAAAACGCGGATTCTGCAACCCATGCACTCAGATCCAGCGTAAAAACTGCCGAATATAGGCAGTGGAAACGCACCGCCGCCGCATGAGTTCCCGACGCCAGCGCAGGGCCGCTGGCAAAGAGCGACAGGTATCGAAGAAGGCCAGCAGCAGATAGGGAAAACGCCATGGCAGACGCAAAAGTAGATAGATCCAGATCAGGGGCTCAGCAAGAATAAAAGGGAGCAAAACGTAAGGCAGGAGACCACCGGAAGTGTTCTTAACGAGGGTCAGATAGCGATTCTTCAAGAGGTGACGCTGCAAAAAAGGCGGCTTATCGATAAATCGTAGACGACCGCCAGAAGACCCCGAGCCCACATGGTGGCCCCGTGCCTCCGGCGCAAAGCGCGCCTTCCAACCTAGAAGCTGAGCTCGCCAGGCCAGGTCTATGTCCTCTCCATAGCTGAAATACGCCTCGTCGAAATACTGCCCTGCGATGCGGATATCCTCGAGCATTTCTCGACGGAAGAGGATGAGTGCCCCGCTGCAGCCGAAAACCGCTTCGACTTCTTCGAGGTTGGTACTGTGCACTGTGCGGATCTGAGGCCGGAGGAAAAATCCACTGTTGAGCCACTCACCTGTCGCCTGCTGGTAAACACACCCGGTCGCAGCGCCGACATCGGGGTGGCCATCGAGAACGGCCAGCGCAGACTCGATAAAATCAGGAGCCAGGAAAACATCGGTGTTGAGTATGAGCACAAAAGGCTGAGCGCAAGCGGCAATGGCCTGATTATAGCCAGCGGCAAAACCCTCGTTCGTCTCGTTCAGGTGCAACTGGACTCTATCATATCGTTCCGCGATCCATTCGGCAGAGCCATCGGTCGAGCCGTTATCGACAACGACAACTTCCTGCGGAACGCAAGTCTGAGCGAAGACGCTATTCAGACAGCGCTCGATATACGCCATCCCATTCCAGTTCGCCAGAGCGACGGCGACTTCCCCCATCCCGGACCGACTAGATCTCCGCCCCGTCGGCGGAGTCTTTGCCCTGGTCACTGGACTTCGACTTGGCAATTTCTTTTTTGAGCATGGCTAATTCCGCAGTGAATTGCTCTCTCTTATCCCCTACGGCTCGTGTTATCGCCTTTAGATAGCTCTGAGTAGCAACAAAGAAGTTTTCATTGGCCCGGTCGAAATCGCCAGAGGCCAGAGCTAACTGAGCCCGTTTCCAGCTAGTACGCGCCAGTCGATGCAAGTAATCGCACTGCAAATCATTAATCTCGCGCATCACCGTAAGTGCCTCGCCAGATTTGGCCCGCTGGTAGACCATCGCCAAGAGAGAAAATGCCCGGTCGGCAAAAGACTGACGCCGGTCGAAATCGAGCACCTCGCGAAGAGCAGCCTGGTGATATAGCCCGCCTAGGCGCAGCAAATTCTCGTTAATCGTCTTCTGCAATCCATCTGCACGGAAAAGTACGCCAGCAATCGATTGGCCCGTCCCTTCCTTTTTTTGGCGTGCCTTACCAAGGCGGAGTTTCACCCGCAGATAGCGGTCCATCACCGCTGCTTCTAGCATGTGCACATGCTCTTCTAACCAGCGATTCGGATCGCCGCCATTGCGCTCTTCGGCTTCCTCCAATAACTCGTACATCAGCAGGAGATTCTTGAAGAAGGTACCCATAAAGGCTTCATCGACATTTTCGAGCCCCTCTACCCTATCTTGCTCTTTGTAAAGGGCCAGCGCCATGTTCTCTTTGACATTCTTTGCCAGATTTCGCTCTCTATCTCCTTTGCCAACAAGGGCCGAAGTCGCCTGTCCAACAAAATAACGCGGATCCTGCGGCAAGAGCTTCTTGGATGCTTGCTGCGCCCTGGCGTATTGAGCGGCGCGCGCCTCGCCCAGAGTCAGGTACTCGTCAATAAAGGCATTCAGATCGGTTTCGGTGCGGATATGCTGCAGATATTGGCCGAGCCACTCCTCGTTCAGGACCGCAGGCGTATCAGCGATCCGCGTTATCAGAGCCCGCGTGCTCTGTCGACGTAGTTCCTCAAGGGAGATGGGTTCCTTCTTTACCACAGGAGCTGGATCTGAGTGCCTGGCAGTCGGAGCAGGCTTTGGAACCTTTATAGACTCTCGATCCGATACCCCGAGTCCGGCTTTGGGTGGATTTTCGCCCCCTTCACTGGTATAGGACAGAAATCCGCCGACTAGAGCGGCGCCAAGAAAGAGGACGCCAATGGCGAGAAGAATGGCAGGACTGATTTTGCGCAGGGTCATGTTTTTATTCTAATGTAATGCGTCTACAGTACCTTAGCAATAAATCTCCTTGACAGTTAGCCCCCGGCAAGGGTATATACGGCTATGGAACTTCCTTCTGGTGCCCATATACACCTGATCGCTGCCTGCGGCACGGCCATGGGGTCTTTGGCCGGCATGTTGTGCGAGCGAGGCTATCGCGTCACCGGATCGGATAACCGGGTCTACCCGCCGATGAGCACCATGCTCGAAGATCTGGGTATCCTCCTCCACGAAGGCTTTGCAGCCGAACATCTAGACCCCCCCCCTGATCTGATCGTAATCGGCAATGCCGTCTCTCGTGGCAATCCCGAAGTCGAAGCTGCACTCTCTCGCAGAATCCCCTATCTCTCCCTACCGGAGATTCTACGCGATTTCTTCATCCGCGGTAAACACTCGGTAGTCGTCACCGGCACCCATGGCAAAACTACCACCACTGCACTCATCGCTCACCTCTTAACGGTTTGCAAACTCGATCCTTCTTTCCTAGTCGCCGGCCTACCGCAAAATTTCAACCGTTCCTACCGCCTTGGCCAGGGTGAGCACTTCGTTATCGAAGGGGACGAATACGACAGTGCCTTCTTTGCCAAATGGGCTAAGTTTTTCTACTACCTGCCCGAGATCCTGGTCATCAACAATATCGAATTCGACCACGCAGATATCTACCAAGACCTCTCCGAAATCACCAAGATCTTCGGCCAAGTGATCAATCTGGTGCCCCAAAACGGCCTGATCTTAGCCAACGGATCGGACCCCAACATCACTGATCTGATATCCGATGCACCAGCCCCCGTACAAACATTTGGCTTGGAAGAAGACGCGTTCTGGCGTGCAACCGATCTACAGACCAGTGCACAAGGCACGTGTTTCACCCTGCAAAAAGCAGGTTCAACTCTGGGAACTTTTGAGCTCTCCATGAGTGGTACTCACAATGTCCGCAACGCCCTCGCCAGCCTTGCCATCGGTTTACATGCCGGTCTAACCCCAGACCAATTGCGCAAGGCACTCTGTAGTTTTGCCGGCATCAAACGCCGACAGGAACTTGTCGGCCACATCAACGATATTCTACTCATCGACGACTTCGCCCACCATCCCACCGCCGTATCTCTGACACTCGCCGGGCTCAAACAAGCCTACCCCGAGCGACGGCTACTCGCTGTTTTCGAACCTGCCAGTGCCACCAACGCCCGCGCCCTTTTCGAAGAACGCTACATCGAGGCATTTGCCCTAGCCGATGCCCTTGTCGTAACCCGAGTACCCCGTCCCGAGCGCGCGAAGGACGACGCACCCTTTTCACCTCAGCGACTAGTACAGTGCCTCAGCGCCACTGGTAAAACAGCTCACTACCTCCCCGATACCGAATCGATCGCCGCCCATCTCGCTGCGCAAGCCCAACCCGGCGATCTGGTGGTTTTTATGAGCAATGGTGCCTTTGGAGGTCTGCAACAAAAACTGCGAGCGAAACTCCAAGCCCAACACGGTTCGTGAGAGTGGCTTATTTCGCTTAAGCTGCCGACAATACTAATAGCAACTGTCCTTAACAAAGCTCATTTCGATTTCTGACAACAATGCGATACCTACTCTTCATACTCGTATTCCCTTCCCTCGGTCTGGCGCAAAATCCCGATATCGACCGCCTCGGTCGGGAACTCCAGGCCCCTCAGATCGGAATCCGCCGTCAAGCGGCCATCGCGTTATCGCGAGCAAGTCATTCTCAGAGCGTCCGCCTGCTCGAGAACGCTCTGGCCAATGAGCGGGACGAATCCATCCGCCTCGAAATCGTCCGTGGATTACGACATATCGTCTTCCAGCGCTTTCCCGGCTACCCCCAGGCCCTGCAAGCTCTGGGCAAGGCTGCTGACGATGCGCTCGAAAAAAACCAACTGGTGCGCCTTAGAGCCAGCGAAGCTCTATGGGAGGCATCAAAAAAGGATCTCCTCAATCCCATCCCATTTCTCAACCGCAACCTGCAAGATCGGGATTCACGTCTGCGCCTTTCCGCAGTACAGATGCTACGCAAATTGGGCACGCCCGACACTATTGATCCGCTTGGGCGCGCCGCCCTCGACAAAAGCCAAAACGAAACCATTCGCCTAAAGGCTATAGAGGCCATCGGTGCGATCTCACTTTCCGATCCGGGTGCTTTCGGCCGCCAGGTCGCCGCCAACAACCGGCGCACCACCCAAAGTTTAGGACAACCCCCGCTCATCGATCAGGGTAGCATCGAGCGCCGTCACTTCCGCCAAATTTTCTACCTTTCCTCGGTCGTTCGCGACCAAGATAACAGCCCAACCCTCATACTCCGCGCCGTCAAGTCAATGGGTCAGGTCAAGGATAAATCGGCTATCCCCCCTCTTCTGCAACTCATCGAGACCCACCCCAATAAGGCCGTACGCAAAAAAGCAACTCAAGTCTTGAGCCATTTACTAGGGCAACAATACGAGTAAATACACAATCCCCACAGACCCGGCCTAAGACGTAACAGATCTGTTGCTTTATAGAAACAATACACCAACCTGAGTACCAAGAGAAATCATTGTATATTATTTATTTATAGTGCTTTAAATAAAAGACTGAAAACGGCATAGATCTTGCCTTGATCGCTTGGTAGAGTCCCACTCATCCCTAACAAGGAGGCTGCCATGCGCCCTTTTATTGCACTGATTGCCCTCACCGTCCCCCTCGCCGCCCAGCCCGGGCCTGTCGTAATATCCGAACTCATGTGGTCGGGTAGTTCGGCATCTAGTGCCGACGAATGGATCGAACTCTATAATCGCAGCGATTCGACAATAGACCTGTCTGGTTGGACCATAACCCGGCAGGATGGAGATGACGATAGCGTCATGCTCGTCCTTAAAAACGCTACTATCGCTTCAGGTCAAACTTTTCTCATAGCCAATTACTCTGCCGACCATGAGAAATCTCAACTAGCGATCCAACCTCAGTATGTCGATCCTGCAATTTCGCTGCCCAATACCAAACTGCTCGTACGGCTCTATGACGGCGATCCACAGACCGGCGCAACACTGATTGACCTGGCTGACGATGGCCGGGGTGTCCCTTTCGCCGGCGATGCAGTCCTTAAACACGCCATGGTGCGTACAGCTTTCGACCAACGCGGTGACCTGCGAGAAAGCTGGACTACAGCCTCGGAACAAAGTGGCTGGGACACTGCCGCCGATGCCAGAGGCACTCCCGGTTCGATCCCGACCTACCTGCTCTCCGAGCAAAGCAGCAGAAGCACATTGATCGAATCAACGACCTGGGCTGTATTAAAAACCAATTTACCGCACTAAACCGCCGACCTTAGGCGACTGACCACCGGTCGCGCACGGGTTGCTGCAAAACCTGTGCGTACAAATTCGCCCACTCCTGAGATCCGTCGTCGGCCCAACTCTCTACCCTCACGCCCTCGGCATAAACCGGACCTATGCCGAGGGCAAAAGGGCCCAGATTCATCCCAGCCATGTGGATACAAGTGCCATCCGGATAGACCACGGTATTAATGAGTCGGGGGACATTATGGGTATAGACCTGCCCTCGCGCCTCAAAAGCATCGAGTTTTTTCTTAGGCACGCGGAACCGTTCCACCGCCTCTTCATCAACTTCGACGCCTAAACCCGGCCCTTCGGGTACCGGCTGGTAGCCCCCCGACACCACGGTGTCTTCAGACAAGAGCGAATGGCTATATAAATTGACACAACTGATCGTCGGCCAGGTCGCGTGGCTGAGCACAGCCCCTAAATGTGCCGCCCAAGTCGTAGTCATCCCATTACCCACCAGTTGGAGCCAAAAAGGCATCCCCGCCTCGGCACTCAGAGCCCCCTGCCGCAACACAGCCGTAGCACCGCCATTGATGACAAACCCATCGCAGACTTCCTCTCGCAAAGCAGTGACATAGGGCGGCGAGCCAAAGTGCATCGCCACCGGCCGTGCGATGCTAGCCCGAATCTGTCGATTGCCGAGAATATCTTCCTGCGGTATTGGCGTCTCGAACATCGCGACCCGATTGTAGGCCTCTAGCTTCTTGAGTACGGGAATCGCTGCAGCTGCATTCACAAGCGATCCATTCGGATCGAGATCCAATTTGAAATTTGAGGGCGTCTCCTGCGATAGCGCCTCGACCTGTGCAACGATATCCCACCAAGGTCGGGGCTTGGTCTTAAAGCTAGTATAGCCCCGAGTCACCGCGTCCTGCGCTTCAGCTACCCAGTCCTCTGGAGAGGCATGACTACACCACCAAGAGATAGGCGTCGCATTGCGGATTTTTTTACCCAAGAGGCAATGAACCGGCAGGGAGAGTATCTTCCCTACTAGATCGAAGAGCGCCATTTGTAAACCTGCCCCCATACCATCGTCGTAGCAGAGCGCCATAGGACTCCGGCCCAAAGCGTTGGCAATGCTCTGATCCGAAACCCTCTGGTGCGTATAATGAACGACAGTTTCGCCCCATCCGACATGGCCGGAATCGGCCTCCACCCGACATAACTCAAGGATCGACCAGTTGTATACCGTCCGCTTCGTGATCCGCTTTTGCCTAGGCACAAAAGGCACATCGACAACTATACGTTCAATATCGACGATTTTCACTCAGCTATTCCCTTTAATGCAAAAAGGCCCGGGAGAATCTCCCGGGCCTTTTTACTACCATATTTAGGATGCTTATTGCGTAAACTGGGTCACATTGGCGATACCACCGGGCTGAGTCAGCGCATAAACAATCAAGTTCACCCCGAACTGTAACCCGCGCTCCCGTGCGTCGGCAAGCGGATCACCCCAGTACCAACTGACGTTCAGGTCGCTGAAAACCACCGCGACTCGACCGCGCAGTTCCAACATCTCCAGATCGAATACATTGCCCCCCGGAGCACCCCCCATCGGCGGGCCATCTGGAAAATCCCAGAAGCTGTAGTAAAGCGGATGGGATTTGGGCACCTTCTGCCACTTGGAACCATCGCTACCAAGAACTTGGCCATCTTTCATCAAGGCCTTAAACTGGCGATCAAACGGTGTACCGGAAACTCCGGCTTCCTTGCCATCAAGGCCATTCTCGGCATCGCTCTGACGGATCTCCTCAGCATAGAGGAAACCACCATTCTTCAGATATTCACCCAGATTGGTCTTTTCCGTGTCGCTGATCTGCAGTACGGCATCGTTGCCAGTTACGTAGATCATCGGCGCTTCCATAATCCGCGGATCCGAGAATTCCAGAGTGGTTCCCTCAATACGCGCATTGATCTTGGTATGGTCGCGCATATAGCGCATCAACTCTTCTACCGCCGTTGGGAACCGATCACGGTTTTTGTCAGCGATATCG
>CAZFMY010000080.1:27352-29196 GCA_964520345.1 uncultured Gemmatimonadaceae bacterium
ATAACCGTCATATTGAAAAAGCCGCGAATATTGCGCTTATTATCCGGATCCTGAATCAGAACCGCCTGGTAACGACCAATATCCAGATCGCCGACATTGAGCAATTCATGCTTTAAGCTCAAAGCCTCCTGCACTGGGGCCGAGGTCTCGGCCAGCTCAATCATCTCGACTTCGTCGAAGGCCAGTTCCTCAGCCTTGGCCCCGGAAAAAGCACCCAGAACCTGAGTACCAGGAAGGACCGAACTCAGGAGGTCACTACCCACTGCGCTGACATCGGCCATCGCCGATATATCCTGCGGTAAATCCGGCGGTGCCATTGATTGCAACATCTCCATCTGCACTTCGGAGATCTCGGGACGCTTCGCCAAATCGAAATTCTTTTCCAAAATCGGCGGCGGCGCCCGAAAGATGATCAACTCGGTCTCTTTCTCTTCTACGCCAATACCGAAGAGGTGATCGTAGACGAAAACGCCCACATGGATCACGCCCGAGAGGACAAAGGCCACAACCATGTTCATACGGTGACCGGTAGTCTCGGCGTACAAAGCATAGAGCAGTACACCGACAGCCGCCAGACCAAAGGCCATGGCCACTTCCTCAGACAGGATAAAGAGAACGTGGATGACAATCGCCGCACCAACAGCCATCCAGGCCGACTTTTTCCGCTGGTCCTGTATTGCTTTTTTATACTCGTCTACCACAATTATTCCCTCTCTTGGAAGGGCTTGGAAACCTAGTTCAGTTACGCTGCGGTTCCGTGGCGATGACCTGGTCGACGACCCCCACCTGACGGGCAATGTCCATGATCTGAACAATCTGTCCGTGTGTAGAGCGCTCATCGCCCTGAATAATGATCATCGTAGTATTATCCAGCAACCTTCTCTTCTCCTGAATTTCCTCTTTAAGCGTTGCAAATGTTACCGATTTGTGGTTCAGTTTCATGTTACCGTCCTGATCCACGACGATAAAGAGGTTTTCCTTCTCCGGTGCCTGTGCCTCTTCAGCCTCGGGCAACTTGATATCCAAGCCGGGCGTAATAGCGAACACAGCGGTCACCATGAAGAAGATGAGGAGCTGAAAGACCACATCGATCATTGGTGTCAGATCGGGCATGGCCAGTTCTTTTTTTTCAGTTTTTTCAGCCATCTATCTCATGTCCTCCTAAAAGGAGACCGCCTTAGGCGGCCTGGGAACCCTGCCAGCGACGCAAGAGGGCATCTACAAAACCGTGTCCATAGGCCTCAAACTGAATGGACTTGCCCGTAGCGCGATTGCTGAAATAGGTGAAAATAGCGATCGAAGGAACTGCGATCACTAGACCAGTAACTGTAGTGATCAACGCTTCGGAAATACCGGCAGCAACGATCGTCGGCTCGCCAAGACCCTTTTCGGCTATACCTTCGAAAGCGTTGATCATACCGTTGACCGTACCCAGCAGACCGAGCAAAACCACGGACTTAGATACGAAATCGATAACAGATAGATAGCGTTCAAGATACGCAAGAGCAGCGCGCTCAACAGTACCATTCATTTCCGCACGCATCTCCTCCAATGTGCGTTGCTCGCGCGATAGATGCTCAAAGCGCTCAAGTGCCTCACCATAAACCTCACCCTCAAGCTTGCCAACCTCAACGCAGTACTCCCTGAGCTGATCGACCGAGGTCCCCGAGTCAATACGCGAGTTGAGATCGTTGGTGATTTCGGCCAATTCATCCTCAGAACGCAACCGTGCGTACGTGTAGATGCGCTCGAGAAAAAATGCGATCGAAAGCACCGACCAGAGACCCAAAGGCCACATGAAAGGTCCGCCTTCTTGAAAAAATTCAATCATTTTCTCTATCCCT
>CAZFMY010000081.1:0-28903 GCA_964520345.1 uncultured Gemmatimonadaceae bacterium
TCCCCTCCTCGAGATTGACCACTTTGTACAGGCTGACGCATTGAGGATCGAACTCAGTGTCTTTCTCTCCATTTGCTTCAATATCCTCGCGGAGCATTTTTCCGGTGAGTACTCCCTTGCCCGCAGTACCCGTACGCCAGGAGAGGTCAACGGTCTTGTCGTGTCCTAGTTTCAGCGTGTCGGGATGGAGTTCGACGGCGAATACGGGTATCTCCGGGGTGATGAGGCTGCCGGTGATCTTCTCGAAACCGGCTGCGGTGATTTCCAACTCGTACTGCGTTCCTGGTTTGGGAGCGAAGTTGGAAGAGCTCGAATAATAGGCCCGTCGATCCGCGCGCCATTCGAAAAAGGTCGAGTCCGATCCCGTAGAGAGGACGACCCGGGCGTCGGTGAGAACCGCTGCCGGTTCATAGCGGGGAGTGAAGAACTCCTGCCACTCTTCTTCATCTATGGTGCCGTCTTGGTCGAGGTCGGCGGTGGCCAGCCATTCTCCATCGCTGATTTGGCCATCGCCGTCGCTGTCGGCCAGGGCGAGAATCTCGTTCTCGTCCAGCTCGCCGTCCTTATTCTGATCGGCATCGCTAAATGGGTCGACGCGAATCTCGCTCACTTCGCTCAGATTCGTAGAGCGGTAGACCCGGACGAAACTCTCGAGTTCGGGATCGAGCGAGATGAGACCGAACACGTTCAATACGGGCTCTCGGTCGTACGCGAGATCTTCCCATTCGGTCGACTGCGGATTCACGCATGAGCTGATCGCGGTACACAGGGTGCAGAGCAGAATTGGGCGGCGTATATCAGAAGGCAAATTTGACTCCGAAGCTAAGCATATAAGGGAACATGGGGACGGCGCGTCGCTGCACGGCCTCCTGATTTCCCGTATCCGGATCGGACCGGGTCCTGTATTGATAGGTCAGTGCATTGACGTGGTTGGTGATATTGATCGCCTGGACGACAATATCGACGGGACCCCACGGTCGGACATAACCGAGGTCGATGCGCAAGTAAGGTTTGTGGCGATCCGAGTTTTTGCTGCCGACCAGATAAGCGCTGGCCGGAGACCATTGCGGAGTATCATTGAGCTCGTGGGTCCATTGCGAAGCTCGGCCCTGTACCGGGGTATGGGGATTGCCAGTAGCATAAGAGGCAGAGGTGCTGAGCAGACCTCGATCCCCGAATTCGAGGGTGGCGACCATGTTGAGCGTGTGGGTGCGATCGAAGTTCGGTGCGTACCAGTCGCTGAGCGGGGTGAAATACCGGGTTCGGGCATAGGTGTAGCCGATCCACCCCCGTGCCCGCCCAGCGGATTTTTTGATCAGTACTTCCAGGCCGTACGATTGTGCATCCGTGTCCCAGAAGTCGTTTAATGCCGTTATCTGGTCGAGATCTTCGCCCCCATCATTCTTCAAGGTCAGGAGATTATCGAAGCCCTTGTGATAGGCCTCGAGGCGCAGCAGCAGACCGGAGTCGCTGAGGTATTCGACGCCGAAAATATTATGGGTCGAAAGGGGAGCATTCCTGTCGCTGGGTACGCCGAACCACAGGTCGACGATGCGAAATACCTCGTCCGGACTGTTGGCGGTGATGAGGAATTGTCGGTAGTGTCCCCAGTTGTATTTGATAAAGAGCTTTTCAGTCGCGGCGAACTTGGCGCCCAGGCGCGGCTCCAGATATAGTTTATCGTGCAGACTGTATTCGGTGGCCCGCAGACCGCCCAGTACGCTAAGGGTTGGATTGATGGTCCACCGATCCTGGATATAGAAGGCGCTTTCGCGCGTTTTGTTCTTTATCGCTACGGGGTTCCACTGCAAGGAGGTGTCCAGCGTGGCAACCCCGAAGGTGAGGTCGAGATCGAACGATACCTCCTTGTGTTGGAAGCCGGTCGTCAGATCGTGCTCTGCGTTGATTTTCCACAGTAATTCGCTGTCCACACTGCGATCTTCAATGAGGTCCTTGACCTCGAAATTCACCTTTTCGCGGCTGATGATCGTCGAGTTTGGGAGGGGGAGTCGCTCGGTGTTCTCGATTTCAAAATCGACCTCAAAACGGTAATCGCTGGTGGAGAGGAAAGTCTTGGAGATGAGTGTCGGCGCGATGATCCAGCGCCAGGTGAGCCCGTTGGTGCGGTTGCCCCAGGGCCAATCCAGTGTACTGAGGGATTTCTCTATCCGGTTATGGGTTGTATCCGATTCGCTGTTAGAGAAATCGAGAATATCCTCGCCGTAAAACCGGCTGTAGGTCAGTCGGTGGTTCGGGCCGATCTCCAGATTGGTCTTGATCTGGTAGTCGTAAAAGTGATATGGGAATTCAAAGGAGGAAAAACGCTCGACCAATTGGTCGAGGTAGGTGCGGCGGGCCGACACCATCCAGGATCCCCGCACCGGGCCGACGCTCGGGATCGGTCCCTCGAGCAACACCTTGGAAGAGATCAAGGAGATATTGCCGGAGCCCGAAATTTTCTCGGTATTGCCCTCGCGGTTGACGATATTCAAGGTCGCCCCCATCCGGCCTCCGTAGCGGACCGGGAATCCACCGGCCTGGAATTTGGCATCGTTTATGGCATCGGTATTGAAGGTCGAGAAGATTCCCCCGAGATGCGAAGGGTTGTAGACGGTGATGCCGTCGAGGAGGATCAGGTTTTGGTCCGGGGTGCTGCCGCGGACATAGAGTGCGCTGGAGAAATCATTGGCGGCCTGGACGCCGGGCAGCATCTGCAGTGTACGCATAACATCGGCTTCGATAAAAGCCGGCGCCGAGTTGATTTCCTTGATATCGAGCTTGATCTGGCTACTCTGTACGGATTTTTTCAACTCCGAGTACGAGGCCTCGACCGTGACTCCTTCGGTTTGCAGGATGTCTTCTACAAGTCGAATATCGATCCTTGAATTCTGAGCCTCTGCGATCGTCAATTTGCGGAGAACGGCTCGATAACCAATCATGGTCACCTTGAGGTCGTATGATCCAGGAACTATCTCCGGGAGGACGAAGTACCCTTCTTCATTGGTCATTGATCCATGTGCGGTCCCAGCGAGAAAGACATTGGCATAGGCGATGGGTTCGCCGCTGGAATCGTCGCGTACAAAACCGCTGATCGCTCGCGTGATGGTGCTCGGTACTGTGGTATTGGTGTCTGGATTTGCGCCTTCTATCGATACCGGTTCCCTCGCCCAGGTCGCTGTTTGACACAGGCTCAAAGAGGTTGCCAGGACACCTAGAGTGATACGGCGCAAATAAGTTTCCGCGAACACTCATCCCTCCTGATGGACAATGGGTTTACTAAATCCTCATTATGCAGGTGTAACACTGCTGTGGTGGATAAGTGTTACCGGGATTTATTTTTTCCGCTGCTGGATACGAACTCAGTCGGCCAGAGAAAAAGGAGGTACCACTCCTTCGTCGAGCGGAAAGATCGGCCGCACGCATTGCTCGTAGGGCAGAGTCTTGAGGTTGGCACTGGTCGAACCGGGCACGTCGACCGGGACGATCTGCGTGGCCAGAGCTTCGTAGTGTACGCGGAAGCCGTTGGGCGACTTGCATATTACGAGGTCGAAGTCGGTGGGTTCGATGCCATGAGCCTGGAAGATACGCAGGCCTACCGAGGAGGCGATCCGTTCGGTGGCTAGGACTGCATGATGGCCATAGGTAAGTACGGCGGTGCGGCCGGCTTCGGCGGGCAGACCGCCTTCGTAGGTGAAATTGCCGTCGGAGAGTGTCCTGACGTAGACCTCGAGGGATAGCGGTTCGAAACGTCCGGAGTCGATACTGCCGCCGAGCTTGAGTTGCAGGGTAGATCCGACACCGGCTCTATGGGCTTGTTCTACTGCCGGTGCATCGACGATCGGCAGCAGGGCTTGCTTGGTATACTGGTGTTCGATCAAACCTCGCAGGATCGCGTTGCTGTCGCCGGAAGCGCCCGAGGCCGTGGAATCGGCGGCGTCGGAAAATACGGTGAGCCCGGTGGTGGCTTCGGCTAGGCGCACTGCTTCCGATAGCGGAGTCAGGTCGGCGACGAAGAGTTCGCGGTGTTGCCACATGAATCGGGCCAGGCGCAGGGCCTCTCGCTCAGCGCGTTCTGGATCGTCATCGGTGGTGACGAGAATATTGGACTGCAGGTCGGGGGTGTCGGTGAAGGGGTTGCCGATATTGACACCGGCGGCCAGGCCTCCTGGTGAAGCTTCGATCTCCTGGCAGATTGCGAGTGCCTCGCCGAACTTGCCGGTGGCGGTGATTAGCTGATCGCCGCGAGCGAGGAGAGGGATCTGTACCCGGGCTGAGGTCGGGCGGGCGCCGTCTTCCATAATGTCCAGCAAGACTCTGGCCGAGCGCTCTCCGGTCTGGCGCATGTCGATGTGAGGATAGGTATGCAATAAGACCAGGGCATCGGTTGCGTCGACCATGCGCTGCGAAACGACGGCATGGAGGTCGAGATTGGCTACCAGGGGTGCTGTGCCGATATGATCGCGGATACCGGCCAGCACGCGGCCCTCAGGGTCTCCTTCGCTCTCGCCGGCCATGGCCCCGTGCATGCAGATACAGGCCCCGTCGATCTCACTCGTAGTGCGGACCTCGGTCAGCAATTCGTCTACGAGCTGATCGAGGTCGGCCTGGACGACCAGACCGCCTGTGGACCGTGCCCAGGCGGCGTAGGTTGGGACTATTTCGATGCCGCCGTGTCCGTCGAAGATCTGTATGGCCCCATCGGTAGTGGTATTGGTGCCGCGCAGCGCGTCGATCAGGGCGCTGCCGCGACGGACTTCGAAGTCGGCGTATTGGGTGGGTTTGGGGTTGAAGCTGCCCACTTCCTGTTTGAATACAGCCATCAAGATGCGTTTCATCTGGTTTCCCTCGGCGGTCGATTGTTACCCTTGATTTAGTTCCGTAAATTACGGCTTCAATTAAGACGATGACAACTTATTTTATAGGTCAGGTGCTGGCCGACTGTGTCGGATCTCGGAGTCGTTGACACAGGCTAACGAACCTGAAAGAGAGGCGAGATGGCTGAAAAAGAGCGGGATTTTTCGCTGGGACCTGAGGGCTGGTGCTCGTACGAGTATCACGCCAGCATTGTCGCCGGGCAGAATATTTTTATCCTGACGACCTTTGCCAGCAGTGGAGGAATTGGCGATGGCGGTTATGTCTGGGCCGACCATACGCGCTGGAGTGCCGATACTCCGGAGAAGCCGATTTCGATTCTGCCGCTGATTCGCTATCAGAGTTGGATTGGAGAAGGGCCGATCGACCTGCGTGGAGCGGAGTTGGGAGTTAGTCTGCGTGGAGACGGATTGCAGCTCAATGGGGCCGCGTGTTATTTCTGGGTTCATATCGGGGGGACGCGCTGGCATTGCAGCGGTCATCCCATCGAAATTGGCGCTGATCACTGGCCGGAAGAACCAACTCGTTTTGCTATTCCCAACGACGAGGCGTTCTGGTATCACAGTTGGTCAAGCGACTCTGAGAATGTGGCCAGCCTCGACCAGGTGCTGGCCAGTGCTGAAAGTTATGGTTTTTCCTTTGTGGGTTTTGGCGGCGAGGTCTCGGGCCGGCTCTCACTGGGGTTTTTTGAGCTCAATCTGGATGGAGTAGCCAGGTGACGGATTGGACTAGGATTTCCGCATGCAATTTGGTTCCGCCGCCGTCGTGGGCACTGATCCAGCGTCAGTTGATTTCCTTCATCGAGGAGGCTGCGCTCTATGCTGCGGCCAAATACAACCGCCCGGACGGCACGCCGCTCAATGTGCAGGATGCCGATGATGCCTATGAAGCCCACTCGTACCGAGGTCTGTTCTACGCATTGGGGGGAAGCGAGGCGATTCGCACTCAAGCGGTCGGTCAGTGGGATGCGATTACCCGGCTCTATGACGAGGCGACGGGGCACTCGGATCATCCGCGATTCGCAACACAACTCCGCGATGAATATTACACCTGCGACGACTGGTTTCACATGGGCGAGGGCAACCAGAGTTTTTACAGCCTTGGCCTGGCAATCCCGGGCGATGCGGCCTATGTACAGCGCGCTCGGCGTTTTGCCGAACTCTATCTGGGTGGAGATGCGGGCAGGGGAAATTACGATCCGCGCTACCGGGTGATCCGTTCGCCTTTTCACGGCAGTGGTGGACCGCGTTTTGATGCGGACCTGGATTTTGTCAAGCGCGCACTAGACCCGATCTATTATCCGGGCGGAGTGGCGCGTGGACATGCTCAACGTGCCAACATACATCCGCTGATCGTCGATCTCGAGGAAGATTGGTTTGAGGATCCAGAGAGAAGAGACGCAGTTGTTCAGCACTTCGAGGAAGTGGTGTTGCACGCCGATATTCCCGACAATCTGGCCTGTACGGCTCTGATGACCAATGCCTATCTCCAGACCGGCGAGGACCAATATCGGCAGTGGGTTCTCGATTATTCACAAGCGTGGCTGGAGCGAATCGACAAAAATGGGGGTATCATTCCCGATAATGTCGGACCTGCGGGTCAGATTGGTGAGCGGCGTCAGGGCCAGTGGTGGGGGGGTTGGTACGGTTGGAATAGTCGTAACTCGGCACGCAATGCACTGCTTGCAGCGACGATTGCTGCTGAGTGTTCCGTGCTTTTGACGGGCGATTCGGCCTATTTGACGCTGATACGATCGCAGATCGAGATGCTCATGGATCGGGCGCGGACGCGCGAGGATGGCCAACTGGTGGTGCCGACTCGGATGATGCCCGATGGCTGGACCGACTATAAGCCAATGGACCTCCAGTGGCTTGGTCGGCTCTACCATGCTTCGCAGGATCCGCGCGATTACGCGTTGATTCAGCGTCTGAAACAGGGAGAGCGCGAACGCGATTGGAATGCCGTTGAAAGCGCAGCCGATCGCAGCAGCGGCAATCTCGAAGCTCGATTTCAGTACTACGAAGGCGAAAATCCAAATTGGCCGGTAGCGCGACTGGAGGCCGAATATCGCTTTGTCACGGCGATGTACGAGCATATGAGATTGGATACGCGAGACGAGGAGCAGGTTGTTGCGGAGAGTCGCTGGCCGCCTAATCCATTGCTGATCAAAGGGTTGGTTCAGGTGAGTATGGGCTCGCCGCCGCCCGTCTACAATGGTGGTTTGTTGCGGGCCGAGGTGCGCTATTTTGACGAGGAGCAGCGTCGGCCGGGTCTGCCTGCAGACGTGGCGGCGCTGGTGGACGAAATCGCGGCTGAGCGGGTGGGGATCCAATTGGTCAATCTCAGCGGGTCGGCGACCCGGAAGGTCGTGGTCCAGGCCGGGGCATTTGCCGAGCATCACTTTGGGCAGGTGTCGTTCAGGGAAGAAAGTCGGGAGGGATTGGAGCGTCACGCCGGGCTCTGGTTGCGGGAGGAACGGGCTTGGGAAGATAGGCAGGTGATGGTAGATGGTCGGCATTTCGTGGTGGAATTACCCCCATCGACCAGTATGAGTTTGAGCTGTGGCCTGCGTCGTTTCACACACGACCCGTCCTGTCTTTTGCCGTGGGCGGCTGGCGCGCGTTAGGGTCTCTATTGGGCAATGATTGTTCGGCGGATCGCTCTGGCGCTCGGGTGGGGTGGGTAGGGTCCTCGGGCTTTGAGTGCTGGTGGCTTGCTCTAGGCGCGGCGTTTGCAGTTTGCTCATAGGGCAGATGACCACAGAGCGGGTTCGTCGGCTCGCGTCTTGACATGCCCGATTCGGCCTTTTAAATTTTTGCCTCTTTTGGAGGTGCTCTCAACAACTCGGGCGGTTGCGCTGCGGCTGTGATTCTGATGTGCTCTCATTGGCTCGGGGATTTTGGTAGCATTGTGATTGACCACCAGGTTTGGCCTATCCTCGAAACGCTATCGGCGATTCCATGTGCGGCATTGTTGGACTTTATCTGAAAAGTAGTGATCGGGAAGACGAAATCGGTAAATTATTTGCCGAAATGCTCATCTGTATGACCGATCGTGGACCCGATAGTGCGGGATTTGCCCTCTACGGCAACGATCCTCCTGCGGGTTTTATCAAAGTTACCTTGCGTCACGATGGGGACGAGTACGACTGGTCTGCTTTAACGGTTGCTCTCGGCGAGCGCTTCGATTGCGAAGCGAGCTTGCGGGTCAATGCCAACTACGCAGTCATTGCCGTCTGTGCCGACGCAGAGATCCTCAGCCGAGCGCTGGCGGATCTGGCTCCTGAACTTGCGATCATGAGCATCGGCCGCAGTATCGAGATTCTCAAAGAAATCGGATCTCCCGAATCGATCGTCGATCGATTCGGCATCCGCGGCATGCGCGGTACGCACATTATCGGCCATACGCGGATGGCGACCGAAAGCGCAGTGACCACCGATGGTTCACATCCGTTCTCTACCGGTATGGATCTCTGCTTGGTACACAATGGATCGCTGAGTAATCACAATCGTTTGCGCGCGCGTTTGGCGCGCAGTGGGATCGAAATTCGCACCGAAAACGACTCGGAAGTAGCTGCTGGCTATCTCATGTGGAGAATGCAGCAGGGCGATGCGTTAGAGGAAGCGCTCGAGGCGGCATTGGAAGATCTCGACGGCTTTTATACTTTCGCCATCGGCACTGCCGACGGTTTCGCGGTGCTGCGCGATCCGATCGCCTGCAAGCCGGCGGTGCTGGCTGAAACCGACGAATACGTCGCAATGGCCAGCGAGTTCCAGGCACTGGCCGATCTGCCGGGGATCGACAACGCCGAGGTTTGGGAGCCCAAGCCGGCGCGGGTTTACACCTGGGGAAGCGCGAACTGATGAGTGCTCCGGGCGAAGCTCCAGTCGAGGTGTTCGATCTGGCACTAGACGAGTTGCGGCAACTCAATCAACGGTTGCACGACCTGACCGAGGAGACGGCTCGTACGCCCTGGCGTATTGTCCATCCTCGCGGCACGCACGCGGTCGGCGTGGGCGTCGACGTGTCGGTTAAGATCGATATTGAGGGCCATGTTGGTTATTATTGTGCCGGAATGAACCAGCATGCCGAGATCACTGTGCACGGGATGGTCGGGGTCGGGGTCGCTGAGAATATGGTCTCGGGTTTGGTGCGGGTGAAGGGGCATGCCAGCCAGTGTGCGGGGGCTAGTGGGCATGGCGGACTGCTGGTTATCGAGGGCGATGCTTCAAGTCGGTGCGGTATTTCGATGAAGGGCATCGATATTGTGGTTCACGGGTCCGTAGGTCATATGAGTTGCTTTATGGCCCAAGCCGGCAATCTGGTCGTTTGTGGGGATGCTGATGAGGCGCTGGGCGACTCGCTCTACGAGGCGCGAATCTTCGTTCGCGGCGAGACCAAGGGCTTAGGAGCTGACTGCATCGAGAAGCCGATGCGCGACGAAGATCTCAATGTTTTAGCAGACCTCTTGGCACGGGCCGAAGTGCCCGGTGCTAAACCGGAAGAGTTCCGGCGCTACGGATCAGCGCGCCAACTCTACAATTTCCAGGTGGATAACGCCGCAAAATACTGAAACGCCCATTATGACCCAAGCGAACCACCCTGAAGGCCTGAGAGAGTCGGCCACCTTCGATCGCAATGTGATCCACGAGATCCAGCGTGCTGCACGGACCGGGATCTACGATATTCGCGGCTGGGGGGCCAAGCGCCGGGTGCCCCATTTCGACGATCTGGTTTTTCTCGGCGCGAGTATGTCGCGTTACCCGCTGGAGGGGTATAGGGAGCGCTGCGATACCGATGTCGTACTGGGTTCGCGCTATGCCAAAAATCCGATTCACCTCGAGATCCCGATCACTATCGCCGGGATGAGTTTTGGCTCGTTGTCGGCCAATGCCAAAGAAGCTCTGGGGCGCGGTGCGAGCGCAGTGGGTACCAGTACCACTACCGGTGATGGGGGAATGACTCCGGAAGAGCGCGGTGAGTCCAAGACGCTGGTCTACCAGCTACTCCCCTCTCGTTATGGTATGAATCCAGACCATTTACGTCAGGCCGATGCCATCGAGGTCGTCCTAGGTCAGGGAGCCAAACCAGGTGGCGGTGGAATGCTGCTGGGGCAGAAGATCAGCGACCGCGTCGCGGAGATGCGCACCCTGCCGACGGATATCGATCAGCGCTCGGCCTGTCGCCATCCCGATTGGACCGGGCCCGATGACCTGGCGATCAAAATCGTCGAGCTGCGCGAGATCACCGATTGGAAGGTGCCGATCTACGTCAAGATCGGCGCGACGCGGACCTACTACGACACGCTGCTGGCGGTCAAGGCCGGGGCCGATGTGGTGGTCCTCGATGGGATGCAGGGGGGCACCGGTGCGACTCAGGAGGTCTTTATAGAGCACGTCGGTATTCCGACCCTGCCGGCATTGCGCCAGGCGGTGGAGGCGCTCGACGAACTCGAGATGCACCGCAAGGTACAGTTGGTGGTGTCGGGGGGTATTCGCAGTGGAGCCGATGTAGCCAAGGCTCTGGCGATGGGGGCCGATGCCTGTTCGATCGGCACGGCCGCGTTGATCGCGTTGGGCGACAACAGTCCGGACTGGGACGGTGAGTATCGCAAATTGGGGTCGGCGGCTGGATTTTACGACGATTTTCAGGACGGTCAGGATCCGGCTGGTATTTCGACTCAGGATGAGGAACTGGCGAGCCGACTCGACCCAATAGCCGCGGGTCAGCGGCTGGCCAATTATCTGCGGGTGATGAACATGGAGTGCCAGACCATTGCCCGAGCCTGTGGCAAGTCACATGTACACAATCTCGAGCCGGAGGATCTGGCGGCGCTGACCTTGGAGTCGGCGGCGATGGCCAAAATACCCCTGGCCGGGACCGATTGGATACCTGGAAACGCCCCCGCTGGGGGCCTCTAGCAAGGAGCCTGTTATGGCCAGTCGCGCAGCAATCAAGAAACGTCTCGTACAAGAGGGTATCGAGTTTCTCCTCGTGCAGTTCGTCGATATAACCGGGGCGGCCAAGGTGAAGATGGTTCCGGTCTCATCGCTGGACGATGCATTTAGCGAAGGGGCGGGTTTCGCCGGTGCGGCGGTTTGGGGGCTGGGGCAGGGGCCGCATTCGCACGATATGATGGCGCGGATCGATCTGGATTCGTACTCGCGTCTGGCCTGGCAGCCGAATACGGTGCGCTTTGCCAGCGACCTCTTTGTCGATGACGAATCCTATCCCTATTGCGCACGGACCAATCTCAAGCGCGTACTCGCCGAGGCGAAGAAAGAGGGCTATGTCTTCAATGTCGGTATGGAACCCGAGCACTTTCTGGTTTCGCGCGGTGCCGATGGCTCTATAGAGCCTTGGGATCCCGATGGAGTCGATTCGCTGGCTAAACCCTGCTATGATTTTCGCTCGATGTCTCCAGCGCTGGCCTATCTGCAGGAGTTGACGCTGGCCCTCAACGCGCTCGACTGGGGAGTCTACCAGTGCGATCACGAAGATGCCAATGGCCAATACGAGGTCAACTTCGACTATGCCGATGCTCTGACCAGTTCCGATCGGATTATTTTCTTCAAGATGGCGACCTCGCAGATCGCCAAAAAATACGGCGCGATCGCCACGCATATGCCCAAGCCCTTCGCCGATCGCACCGGAAGCGGCTTGCACGTGCACTACCATCTGGCCGATGCCAAATCGGGCAGGAATCTCTTTATGGGTAAGCGAGATAAGCGGGGATTGGGTTGCTCGGACCTTGCCTATCACTTTGTCGGTGGCATTTTGCACCATGCCCGCGCGCTCTGTGCGGTGACCAGCCCGACAGTAAATTGCTATAAACGTCTGCAGCTGGGATCGGGGCTTTATTCGAGTCGCTCGGGTTTTACCTGGACCCCGGCTTTTATTACCTATGGCGACAACAATCGCACTCAGATGATCCGCACCGCCGGTGATGGACATTTCGAAGATCGCACGGTCAGCGCTGGGGCCAATCCCTATCTGGCTCTGGCCGCTTATTTGAGCGCCGGACTGGACGGAATCAAGCGTGGTCTGGATCCGGGAGAGCCGAATCTCGGTAATATGTATGAGCGCCCTCTCGACGAGATCAAGGCTTCCGGAATTGAGGTGTTGCCGCAGTCGCTCGCCGAGTCGCTCGAAGCGCTGCGACAGGACGAGGTGGTGCAATCGGCTTTGGGACCGATTGCCGCGGAGTTCATTGCGATGAAAGCGGCCGAATGGGCCGAATACGATAGCCAGGTCAGCCGCTGGGAGGTCGACCAGTATTTGACCTCGTTTTAAGCTCATGCCCTATCGGCTGCTGAAGTTCGGTCTCGAAAAGGAGTACTCCGAGCCGCGGATGTTCCGCTCGCCCGAGCACCTGCGCGAAAGCTATGAGGTGGTGATCATCGGCGGCGGTGGTCATGGGTTGGCTGCGGCCCATTATCTGGCCGAAGAACACGGGATTCGCGATGTCGCGGTTTTGGAGCAGCGCTATATAGGTCACGGCGGAACCGGTCGCAATACCTCGATCATTCGCTCTAATTATCTGACCGAAGAAGGAGCGCGGTTCTATCAATTCAGCGTCGATCTCTACCGCGACCTCTCGCGGCGGCTGGATTTCAATCTCTTCTACTCCGAGCGCGGTCATTTTACTCTGGCCCATACGCCGGCGTCGCTGCGCACTCAGCGCTGGCGTGCGGAAGTGAACAAGCACCTCGACATTGATTCCGAAGTCGTCGGTCCCGAATTCATTAAAAAGACCATCCCCGAAATCGACCTGAGCTGCGGCGGGCACCAGCCGCCGATCGTGGGAGCGCTCTATCATCCCCCTGGTGCCATTGCTCGTCACGATGCGGTGGCTTGGGCTTATGCGCGCGGTGCCGACCAGGGCGGTGCGGAAATTCACCAGCAGACCAAAGTCACCGCCATTGAGGTGGCCGACGGTCGGGTCGCAGGCGTACACACCAATCGCGGCTTTATCAAGACCCGCAAGGTGCTCAGTGCGGTGGCTGGTTGGACCACTGCAGTGCAGCAGATGGTCGGTTTGCGTACGCCGTTGGTGGTCCATCCCTTACAGGCTTTGGTGACCGAGCCGTTCAAGCCCTGGCTCGATGCGATCGTAGTCTCGGCGAGTTTGCACACCTACATCAGCCAATCTTCGCGCGGCGAATTGGTCTCCGGGGCCTCGTTGGATCCCTACGAACTCATTTCGATGCGTTCGACCCTCGATTTTGCCGAAGGGCTGGCCGGACATATGATGGATCTCTTCCCTTTTTTAGGCCAGGTGAAGGTCCTGCGCCAATGGGCTGGGTTATGCGATATGACTCCGGATTTTTCGCCGCTCATGGGGACTACACCGATCCAGGGTTTTTATATCGATGCCGGTTGGGGTACCTGGGGTTTCAAAGCAACTCCGGTCTGTGGTTATACCATGGCGCACACCGTGGCCAACGACGAAGACCATCCACTGATTCGCCCGTTCAATCTCTCTCGCTTTGGCGCTTTCGATCTGGTTGGCGAAAAAGGGGCGGCTTCGGTCGGTCACTAATCAGAGAGCATTGCAGTGAAGATTCTCACCTGTCCGGTTAATGGTCCGCGTCCGATTCAAGAATTCTTTTTCGGCGGCGAGTTGCGAGTGATGCCCGATGCCGGGGCAGCCAGCGATGAGCAGTGGGCCGATTATGTTTTCAATCGCAGTGGCGAGCCGGGAATTCAGCGCGAGTGGTGGTATCATATTGCCACTAATACCTGGTTTATCGCCGAGCGCGATACGGTGAGCGACGAGTTTATCCGAACTTATTTGTGGGAAGGGGAAGAGTCCGCGTGAAGTGCCGTCTTTCGCCGCAATCCGGTGAGTGGATCGATCGTTCACAGGAAATCGAATTCCGTTTCGAGGGCGAGTCCTTCAGGGGTTTTGCCGGCGACGTAATTGCCAGTGCGCTCTTGGCTAATGGCGTACAGATGATGGGCCGGAGCTTTAAGTATCATCGGCCGCGCGGAGCTTATAGCCTCGCAGGTCATGATGCGAATGCTCTTTTCAGCGATGGGGAATCCACCCACTTGCGCGGCGATAGTGTACCTCTGGCCCAAGGCATGGATTTGCGGGCGTTGAATACGGTGGGTGGGCTTAAAAGAGACCGGCTAAACTGGGTCGAGCCATTCAGTCGCTTTATGCCTGTCGGCTTTTACTACAAGGCTTTCCATCGTCCGGCCTGGCTCTTTCCGCTGCACGAAAAGCAAATTCGCAAGATCGCAGGCCTGGGTGCGATCAATAGCGCGTCGTCGTCGACCGCGAGTCCTAAGGACTATGCCTGGTGCGACGTGCTGGTGGTCGGTGGTGGTCTGGCCGGGCTCGAAGCAGCACAGGCGGCGGGTGCGACCGGGGCACGGGTTCTTTTAGTCGAAGAGCAGCCACGCTTGGGCGGGAGTCTGGTCTGGCACTATGGTCGCGACCTTGAGTTGCAAAAGATGGGTGCTGGATTGGTCGAGGCTCTGGTCGGCATGGACAATGTCGAAGTCCGCTGTGGGTCTATAGCCGGGGGACATTACGCCGATGGTTGGGTGGCGGTCTTTGATGATGAGCGGATGACCAAGGTCCGTGCCGAGGCCGTCGTTTATACACCCGGTGCGATTGAGCAGCCCGCAGTTTTCGGCCATAACGATCTTCCTGGAGTAATGCTCGGCTCGGCCCTGCAGCGATTGATACATCTATACGCCGTCAAACCTTGCGAGAAGATCGTACTATTGGCGGCGAATAACGAAGCCTATGCGTTGGCGCTGGATCTGCTCGGTGCCGGGGTCGAGGTCGTGGCGATTGCCGATCTGCGCGCTGATCGCGAGCCTACGGCTCTGGAGCAGGAAGTGGCAGAGGCGGGCGTATCGATCTATCGCGGTCACGCGATCTACGAGGCGGTACCCAGGGGCGACAAGAGCGGTGTCCGCGGAGCGGTAGTGGCTCCCTTGGACCGTGCTGGTGAGGTGGATCCGCGGCAGGGCGAAGTGATCGCCTGTGATGGAATCGCGGTCTCGGTTGGATGGATGCCGAATGCGGCGTTGCCCAGCCAGGCGGGGGTGAAATTCGCTTATGACGAAGCGCTTGGGCAGTTGACGCCGATTGAGCAGCCGGCCGGAGTTTTTGTTGCCGGTCGTGCACGCGGTATCTATGATCCACCCTCGCAGCGGCAGGATGGACAGGTTGCGGGTCTGGCGGCTGCGCGTCATACCGGTCGCTACGAAGGCGAGATCGCCGCGTCGCCGCGGCCTGCGGACTCAGCGTCCAGTCATCCGTATCCGATTTTCGCGCATGCCGGCAAAAAGAACTTCGTCGATTTCGATGAGGATCTGCATTTGACTGACTTCGTCAACGCCCATCAGGAGGGCTACGACAGTATCGAGCTGGTCAAACGCTACAGCACCGTGGGGATGGGGCCGAGTCAGGGCAAAATCGCCAATATGAACGCGGTGCGGATCCTCGCCAAACTCAACGACGCGACCATCGATGAGACCGGCTCGACGACCGCACGGCCCTTCTATCAGCCGGTGCCCTTGGGGCACCTGGCCGGTCGGCGCTTCCACCCAATGCGCCAGACGCCGATGCACGACTGGCATCGCGAACATGGGGCCGTGTTCTATCACGCCGGTGACTGGTATAGGCCCGAGTATTATCTGCACGGTGAAGCGCGACGCGACGAGTGCATCGTGCAGGAGGCGCAAGCCGTACGCGCGAGCCTGGGGGTGATCGATGTGGGCACGCTCGGCAAGTTGCTGGTCAATGGTCCCGACGCGGTCGAATTGCTCGAGCGCCTCTATACTGGCCGTTTTAAAAAATTGCTCGTCGGTCGTTATCGCTATGGGGTGGCGCTCGACGAGAGCGGGGTGGTGATCGAAGACGGGGTGATTGCACGGTTGGCGGAAGATCGGTTCTACGTCACGGCGACCAGTAGTGGTGTGGGAGCCTTTTATCGCGAAATGCTGCGTTGGGCTGCGATATGGGGGTTGGATGTGACGCTGAGCAACGCCACCGGACACCTGGCGGCGCTCAATCTGGCTGGGCCTCGGAGCCGCGAGTCGCTGGCCTCGTTGACCGATATCGATCTGAGTCCGGAAGCTTTCCCTTATCTGGGAGTGCGGGAGGGGGAGGTTTGCGGGGTGCGGGCACTGGTGATGCGGGTGGGTTTTGTCGGTGAATTGGGTTATGAGGTTCACGTGCCAGCCTGGCAGGGAAACCACGTCTGGAGTACGCTTTTCGCGGCGGGCGCGCCGTGGGATATCCGCCCCTTCGGCGTCGAAGCGCAGCGTTTGTTGCGCCTGGAGAAAGGGCACTTGATCGTCGGTCACGACACCGATGCGCTGACCAATCCCTATGAAGCGGATCTGGCCTGGGCAATTGGCAGGAATAAGCGTTTTTTCATTGGGCAGCGCAGTCTGCGGATCTATGCCGATCGGGAGATCAAGCGCCGGTTGGTCGGTGTGCGCTGGCCAGAGGGTTTTGCCGGCGCGTTGCCGGAGGAGTGCAATCTGATCATGCGCGATGGGCGGATTGTCGGCCGGATTACCAGTATTGCCCCGGTATCGACGCTGGGATATCCGCTGGGCATGGCCTTCGTCGAAGGAGATATGACCGAGCCAGGTACCCGGCTCGAGGTTCGATTGGACGATGGGTCGATGAGTGTGGCCGAGGTGGCGGCACTGCCCTTTTACGATCCCGAAGACGAGCGGCAAGGGCTATGAGTGATACCCGTAGCAGTCCGATCGGATCATTGGTTGCCGAAGCATCGGTGGGGATAAAGGCTGTTTTGAGCCATCCGACGGATATGGTGAAACTCGGGGTAAAAGGCCGAAACCTGGTCGAGTGGGCAGCGCGGCACGATATAGAAATTCCTACGACACTCTATGCTACGCTGCCAGTGGGCCGGGACGGGGTCCTGGCACGGGTGGGGGACGGTGAGTTGATTCTCGAATGTGCAATAGGTGATTCGCTCTGGGAGCGGTTCAACGCGGCGTTGCAGGCCGCGGATACCAGTGTTTATCGGGTGGAGCAGGAATCGGTGACACTGGTGCTGCGAGGAGCGCAGGCCCTGGAGATTTTCGCGCAAACTTGCGGGTTGGATTTGGGGAGTGAACCCGTAGATCGGATGGTCTACACGCGCGTCGCGGGGGTTTCTTGCGGGATACTGCCACGCGATGAAGACAGCCAGCGGGTATTTCGGCTCTGGGTCGAGTACAGTCTGGCGCCCTATCTATGGGAGATATTGGCTGGGATCACGGCAGAACTCGTTGCCGACTGATCGGCTACTTCTGCCAAAAGGTTGGGCTAAAAAGCACCAGCAAAGTGAAGATCTCCAGGCGTCCGATGAGCATCGAAAAGCAAAGTATCCATTTGGCTGCCTGGTTGATATCGCCGTAGTGCTGCGCCACGTCTCCAAGACCAGGCCCGAGGTTGTTTAAGCAAGCTGCTACAGCCGAAAAGGCCGTGAGCAGATCTAGGCCTGTGGCCATCACGGCGACGAACATGACGGTGAATGTGAAGATGTAAACGGAGAAGAATCCCCAGACTGTATCTACGACTCGATCGGGAATGGAGGTCTTGCCGATCTTGATGGGTAGGATGGCGTTGGGATGGATCAAACGGGTAATTTCCCGATTGCCCTGTTTCATAATGAGCAGTAGCCGCAATATTTTGACTCCCCCCCCAGTCGATCCGGCACAACCCCCGGCAAACGAGCAGAGAAAAAGCAAAAACGGGAGCAAACTGGGCCAGTTCGAGTAGTCTGCCGAGGTAAAACCGGTGGTAGTGGCAATGGAAACGGTGGCAAAGAGACCGTAGCGCAATCCAGTGACCAAGTCGTACTCGTCTTGTACGATTAGTAAGATCCAGGAGATGAGCGTCATAAGTGTCAAAATGAGCAAAAAGGTTTTACACTCGAGATCGCTCCAATAAGAGCGGAGCGACCTGTGGCGAAATGCGCTGAAGTGCAGACCGAAGTTGATTCCGGATATTACGATGAAGACGACGGCGATGAGTTCAATGGCGGGATTGGCGAAAAATCCGATGCTGGAGTCGTGGGTCGAGAAGCCGCCGATCGAAACAGTGGAAAAGCTATGGGCGATGGCGTCAAAGGGTTCCATACCGGCAAGCCAGTAGGCCAAAGCGCAGACCACGGTCAAACTCAGGTAGATATACCAAAGGGTTTTGGCGGTTTCGGTGATTCGAGGTGTCAACCTCATATCTTTGACCGGACCGGTTATTTCGGCGCGAAAAAGCTGCATGCCGCCGATACCGAGCATCGGTAATACCGCCAGGGCAAGCAAGACGATGCCCATGCCGCCCAGCCATTGGAGTTGTTGTCGGTAAAAAAGAACGGACTTAGGCAGTTCGTCCAGACCTTGGATGACCGTAGCGCCGGTGGTGGTCAAACCGGATATGGACTCGAATATCGAGTCGACCGCGCTCAGTTCGGGTTGTGCTTCGAGGTATAGCGGAATCGCACCGTAAAAACTCAGCACGGCCCAAAAGAGGACTGTGACCAGGAAGCCATCGCGGATACTCAATTCACTGCGTTGCTTATGCGTTGGCAGCCAGCAGAGCAAGCCGGTGCCGAGGGTTATGGCAAAGGCGATGAGGAAAGCTTCGCTAAGTACATCCTGATAGAAGAAGCCAACGAATAAGGGAATCAGCATGGTCACGCTAAAGACCGTTAGCAAGATGCCCAGGACTCGGAATACCGCCAATGCATGCATGCGTGTTAGGCGTGGTCCTCTAGTGTATCAGGATCTCAGCCGCCGAAGATTTTCCTGACTTCTTCATGGGCGTAGTGACGGGTGAAGACCACGGCTTTGTCCCCGGGTGCAATTCGGGTTTCAGCGTGGGGAATGATAACGCGGTCTCGGTGGATGACTGCTCCGACGATGGCGTCGTGGGGCAGGCGGATCTCGCGCAGGGATTTCTTGGTGATTTTGCTGCCCGCTCGGGCGATGTATTCGACGGCCTCGATGTCGAGGCCGGGCAGACTTGCGATCGAGGCGATCCGCTGATGCCGCACGTAACGCTGGACGGCGTTGACGGTGAGCAACTGTTTGCTCAATACCGAATCGAGTCCGATAGCCGGAGTGATCGGCATATAGTCTATATTGTTGACCAGCGAGATGGTGCGTGGCACGTTGAAGTGCTTGGCGATGAGTGTCGAGATGATATTGATCTCGTCGTTGCCAGTGACGGCGATAAAGGCGTCCATATCGGTGATGCCCTCGACGGCCAGGAGGTCGTAGTCGGTGCCATCGCCCTGGATGACCAGTACGTCTTTGAGCCGGTCGGCTACTTCCCAGGATTTTTCAGCCCGGCTTTCTATCAACTTGATTCGAGTGGTCGGTGCGATCTCTTGGGCGATGAACTGGCCGATCAAACCGCCGCCCAGGATCATGATATTCTCGAGACGGTGATCGTCGTGTCCGGTTAGCTTTAGAACTTCCTCGAGGTACTCTGGATCGCTGATGACGAATATTCGATCTTCTGCTAGTAGCGTGGTACTGCCACCTGGAACCAGTGTTTGTTGTTTTCGCTGTACCGCGACGATTCGCATCGGGATCTTGGCGAATTTCTGGCCCACTTCAATCAGCGGTGCGTTGAGCAAAGGAGACTGGTGGTCCAGTCTCATGCCGAGCAGTACCAGTTTGCCTTCGGAGAATTCGATCAGGTCGGTGGCGTTCGATTGACGGATCAGACGAACGACGGCGTTGGCTGTCTCTTTTTCGGAGTGAATGAATTGATCGACGCCGAGTTCCTCGGGCGTAAAAATAAAATCTGGTGAAGCGAATTCGGGATTGCGGATCCGGGCGATGGTGGATTCGACACCGAGTTCTTTGGCCATTTTGCAGGAGAGCAGATTGACCTCGTCATTAGTGGTCATTGCGGCGACGAGGTCTATATTTTTGATACCGATCTCGTTTAAAGTTCGCAAGCTGGTGCCATTGCCTACCGCAACGAGGATATCGAGTTGCTCTCCAACGCGTTTTACGAGCTTGGGGTCGATGTCGATTTGGGAAATATCATGTCCGTCTTGGCGGAGCTGTTTGCTCAATTGGAAACCAATGGCTCCGGCGCCGATGACTAAGATGCGCATGACATTTGTTCTATCTGCGAGATCTCGACCTACCTAGTCAATATGGACGAGCGCTCGCCAGGTTGGAGGTGTGTGTTTTCTCTGCCAGATAAGGAGCATACGATTATAAATGAAGTAATGGTATAGGTTATATTTAGACCTAAAAAATAAGGAGAATCTGCGATAGACGCTAACGAGTTGAGTTTTGCACTGGCTCCGGCAGTAGAAGATCTGGGCATCCGGGGGGCGTGTATGGTTTTTGAGGGGATTGAGAATAAAGAACGGACGGAGCGCTTCGATCGTTATAAGGCCGAACTATTCGACCAGCTTAAAGCCCGCTATGCGCAGGAGACCATAGCTAATGATCCCGTCTTGGAGGGATTCAGGCGCTTGCACGAAGAAGTGGGCCGTTCCAATCGCCGATTTCCTTCGTCTTCCGAACGCATGCTGGGCGTCTTTCTGCGCCATGGGTCGATTGCTGCGATAAATTTGGCGGTAGATATCTATAACTGCATCTCTCTGGAGACTTTGCTCTCGCTGGGGGCGCACGATATCGATCAGTTGAATGGCAGTATTACCCTGCGGATGACCGATGGGAGCGAGCACTTTACACCGCTGGGCAAAGATCGCGCGGAGTCGATCCCGGCAGGTGAATATGGCTATGTGGAAGAGGGTGGTGAGGTATTGTGTCGCTTGGAATGCCGCCAGGCGGAGCGGACCAAACTCACGCTGGAAAGCCGCAATTGTTTCTATATGATTCAGGGCCATGTCCACACTTCGCACGCTTATATTATGGATGCGGTGGATAAGCTGGTGGAGTTGACCAAAACCCATTGCGGTGGGCACGAGCGGATGCTGTGGTCGGGTTAAGTAGCTTTCGTCCAGTGAAACTTCATCCTACGGCGGTGTTGGAGCGGTAGGTCTTTATATAGGATCGATCTATGAACACTCTCGAAGAGAGGGAATTTTTTCTCGCCAATGGCTATTTGCATGCGTCCGGCGTGGTGGATGGCGACCATCTCGCTCTCTTGCAGAACGAGTTTGAACGGGTCTGGGCTCTGGAAAGCCCCAAGGTAAACCAACATAAGTTGCTCAAGTACCCGGCCTTTATCGAATTGATTGAGCACTCGCCGATCCTCGATCGGCACCGCGCCATCTTCGGCCAGCAGACCCAGTTGCTGCAGTACGATCTACTGCGGCAGGAGCCGCAGAGCAACGCGGCCAAACGGGGATGGCACCGCGATTTCGCCTTCCCTGGTGACCGGCCTCTTTCGATTAATACGATTCTCTATCTGGACGATATGAACGAGGATGTAGGACCGACTCGGGTGCTGCCAGGCACTCATCGCGGGACCAGCCTGCCGGAGATCAGAAACGAACCATTGCCGGGAGAGGTGGCGCTCTATGCCCGGGCCGGCGATGCGGCCTTTATCAATGGTGCGATCTGGCACAGCGGGGGGTGCAATCAGGGTTTGGGGTTACGGCGCGGGATCTACCTCTACTACGGTTATTGGTGGCTCAAACGCTACGAGTCGGATCAGAAACTGCCATGGCAGGCGATTGAAGAGGCCAGCGAAGTGCGCTTGCGCTTGTTGGGGATCAAGATGCCGGACCGGGATCTCCATCAGTATCAGCCGGATGCGGAGAGCCGCTAATGCGATCGTTGTCGCAGTGGCTCTTCGGTGCCCTGCAGACGAGAAGCAGAACGATGGATATTGGGTGCAGCCTGTACCTTATTTGACGACGATCAGCGCTCGGCTTGATTGGGCACCGAGGACGCTCAGTTGATAAATGTACAGACCGCTGGCCAAGTGCGATGTGTCGTAGAGCAGGCGATGGGTGCCCTGGTTATGGACCTGGTCTATCAGTGTTGCCACTCGTTGTCCTAGAGTGTCAAAGAGGTCCAGGCGCGTTCGGGTGGTTGTCGGCAAGGTGAAACCGAAGACTACGCTGCCGTTGGAGGGGTTGGGATAGGCCGCTGCAAGGGAGAATGTTGCCGGGGGGGCGCTGCGCTCTTCCCGCACGGCAGTGATAGGCATTGCGGTGATACCGCGGCCGTGAAAATCGATCCAGTTGATATTGAAGAGACCGATATCGCCCGGAGAGCGCTTGCAGACCAGAAACAACTCGTGGCTACCGCCCGGATCTTCGATTGCGGTACCTACGTCTACATAGTGCTGCCAGTTGCCTGTTCGCGGTGCGTTGACGCTGGCCAGAAGCGGGCCCGTTTCACTGTCGATCCGCACTTCGATCCGGCCGCCTGGACCGGCCGAAGCAACGCGGAAGGAAAGCGAGTCTATACCAGCCAGGTTTACCGGCGCAAAAACCAGGTAGTCGCCGTGGTCGATCCAGCCGACGTTAAGGCCGCCGCCCAACTCGTCGCCGGTCTCCTCCAAGAGCACACCGCTCTGGCGCGTGTAATGCTCGGCTTCTTTGCGCCTTGGCTGCAGGATTAGTCCCGTCCGCCCGGTCAATGGTCCTACACCTGCTGCACCTCTGTCGGTATAGCGGGCTTCTACGGTATAGAACAAATCGTCGGCCTGGCTGCCATGTCCGCCGATAAAGGTGAAACGCCCACTGCAGCCGGCGTATTCGTCCAGGGGATGGCTGTGTTCATCGTGGCCGACAAAGGTTTGGAAAACGACGCGATCGCAATCGATAGCTGAATCTTCTGCATCGGTGATTTCGATTGCGAAATCCATGCTCTCTCCCCAGTTGAAAAAACCGCCGGCCGGTGGGGTGAGAATCCGGATCTGAGGTGTTGTGTTGCCAACGGCGATAAAGATCTGGTCTGTACCCCGCTGGTCGTTCTGGTCTCGTACACTAAGGAGCACATTGTATTCGCCATTGGTGTGGTAGGTGAATTCGGCCTCTGGCTCCTGGCTGTCGACGATCCCGTCTCCGTCGAAATCCCAGGCGAATTCCAGCACTGAGCCGGGATCGGGATCGAAGGAATCCCCGGCGTTAAAATGCACTGTCAGCGGGGCCAGGCCGCCCTGGGGAGTGGCCGTACCCCGGGCCACCGGGGCGCGAGCACCGCGCACATAGTCAATCCGCACCAGTTGGGCATCCTCGTTATCACCCCAGAAACCAGTGCCCCATTCCAGCATATAGAGCGAGCCATCGGGGCCGATTTCCATATCGATGGGCCGCTTGAAGCTGAGGCTGGGCAGGAAGGGGTCGATCTGCAGGATATTATCCGTTTCGTCAAAATGCACCGTTCGCAACCAGCCGCGCGCCCACTCGTAAATGAAGAGTGTGTGCTCGTAGTAGGCAGGCAGGCCTCTTTTCGACTCTGGACGAACGGAATAGACGGGACCGGCCATTGCCGTGCGGCCACCTCCATCGCCCAGTTGGGGGAATGCGTCGGAGTTGCCGTAGGGGTACCATATCCAGGCAGGTTGGGCTGGTGGCAGTTTGTGCAGGCCGGTGTTGTTGGGCGAGGTATTGGTAGGTGCACTGCAGTCGAAGGGCAAAGCTGTCGCATTGCTCCCAAAATCGAAATCCAGATAGGGGCTGTTGTCGCCGATGCAATAGGGCCAGCCGAAATTACCCGCCTCCCGGGTTCGATTCCATTCATCGAGACCGGTGGGCCCTCGGTTTTCATCTGCTTCACCGGCATCTGGTCCCACATCGCCCCAGTATAGCCAACCTCTTTTTGGATCGAGTGAAAGTCGGTAGGGATTGCGCACTCCCATAATGTAGATTTCGGGTCGTCCGTCCTCGGGGCGGTCGGCAAAGAGGTTGCCAGCGGGAATCGTATAGCTGCCGTCGTCTCGGGGCAGGATGCGCAGGATTTTGCCGCGCAAATCTCGAGTATTGGCCGCGGTGCGCTGTGCATCCCAGGCCCGGCGCTCAGGGCGTTCGTCGATCGGCGTATAGCCGTCCGAATCGAAGGGATTGGTATTGTCGCCTACGCCGATATAGAGCGCGCCATCGGGCCCGAAGACCAGGTCTCCCCCCGAGTGGCAGCACTGCTCGCGCTGGGTGGGTATTTGCAGGATAACCTCTTCCGATTCGAGGTCGAGCCGATTTTCTCTTAGCGCGAAACGAGAGACATGCTGTACGGCATTTGGTCCTCGTGGCGAATAGAATAGATAGATCCGGCTCTTATTGGGGAAATCCGGATCCAGCGCAATGCCGATCAATCCGTCCTCTTGCTGGGTCGATACCGCTAATCTGCCTGCCAGCATCACCTGGCCGTTGTCGGGCAAATAGACTCTTAGCTCTCCGTTGCGCTCGATGTAGAAGATACGGCCATCATCGGCCGGTGCCAGCGCGATCGGATTTTGGGCCTTGTCGTCTAGTATCACTTTTTCGTAGTTGGCGTCCAGCGTCGCTCCGCAATCGCCTGGTTTAAGACCTGCTGCGTATTCTATACCGCCGAGGATATGTTTTAAGAACAGCGGTTCGCTATAACTCTCCTCTGTGTGTCCACCTCCGGTATACCAGGCTCGTCCTCCGTCGAATTCGTGGCACCAGGCGATCGGGTGATCTACTCCTTGAGTTCCACCGTGATAACTTTTCTCGTCCAGGACCGCCAGTACGTGTACTTCGCCACGCGGATTAGCCTGATAATTGTACCATTCGTCGCGGCGGTTCCAGCGCCGGGGTAATTCGTGCGTCGAGGGATGCGCCTTGTCTACCACGCGGATCTGAGCTTGCTGAATCTCCGGATGACTGGCGAAATACCCCCCTACCAGATCTCCGTACCAGGGCCATTCGTATTCTGTATCTGCTGCCGCATGGATCCCTGCAAAACCACCCCCTCGCCGGATATATCGCTCGAATGCCTCTTGCTGTTCGCGAGTGAGTATATCGCCGGTCGTACTCAGAAATACCACCGCCTGGTACTGCGCCAATTCCCCATCTTGAAACACATGTGGATCTTCGCTTGCCTCTACGGCAAATCCCTCTGTGGTTCCCAGTTTTTTAAGGGCGGCGATACCATCGGGAATAGAGTCATGACGAAAGCCGGTTGTTCGCGAAAAGACCAGTACACGCGGGTCTGTCGCCAGTGCCTGCGATGATAGGGATGCAATTATTAAAAGGCTAAAGAGTATAAGAGCGGATCGCGGTTGCAACTTGAGTGCTTGAGGCACGAGACTGGTTGTCTTGTGATGCCCAAAGTTGGTCATAGATATAGCAGCATATGATGAGAAAAAAGATGGTACAAAATTTATGCGGTGAGTACCGTCAAGATTACTGTGCCCCAGGTTTGCGCCGTGTTAGAGCCGATCTGCGATTAGAGCGATGAACGAGCAATCCGCAGCATCAATCTGAAGAGAGCCGGCAGCCAGTGCGGGTGATGCTGTCTTGAAAAGAGATCTTGTATTCAGGGAACCGTACCCATGAATCGATTCTTGGAAAGAATCAATGAACATGTGCTATATTCTTGCAAAGGATCCTATATTATAGACGAAATAGGACTATAGAATAAAGGGTCGTAAGCTGAGACGAATATCAAAAAGGACGATTTTATCGTGATTTCTGCAAATGAGGTACAACGTCTAATCACTTTCCCTTTTCGGGGCCTGCGAAGAATTTATCGCATAGCAAAAAATAAACTTTTAACGCGCAAGGCTCAGAAACTACAAAAAGACCATCCTCAGATCAAAATAGGAGCCGATATATTCCGTGTTAAATATCTAAACATAACCGGTCGTTATATAAATATCCATTCGACCCCGGAAGCAGTCGAAGGCAACAAGACGATAATGAATTATTTCCAAGAGGATAGCGACGGCAATTGTGACCTGCGGCTCGGTGATGGATTGATTGTCAAGCTTCCACAGATTGAAAACGTAGCGGAAGTTGTTGTCAACGACTTCCGAGAGATTTTTGTTGATAAATTGTACGAGCAAAAAGGAGTTGTTCTAGATGCTAATGATGTGGTGATAGATTGTGGTGGCAATATTGGACTATTTTCAATTTACGCTGCTCAAAGACTGGGAGAATTGGGAGGACCAGGGAAGGTCATCGTCTTAGAACCCGTTCCCGATCTAGCCGAGATTGCGGAGCATAATGCTAATGAGCTTATCAAGCTAGGGTTTGAAACACAAATCCAGGTTGTGCGAAAGGCTGTATCTGATCGCACCGAGGAAGCAGAAATATTATACAACAACGACTGTTTTACGGCCACAAGTATGCTTGAAGAAAGAGTTTCCAAAGGCGTACGTCACACTATACAATGTCAGCGAATTGATGATTTAGTTCGGGAATTCGACCTTAATAGAGTTGATTTTATCAAAATGGATGTCGAAGGAATGGAAGTCCAATCCCTCAGGGGAGCTGCTGAAACAATTCGAAAGTGGAAACCACGGTTGGCTATATCTGCCTATCATTTTCACGATGATATCTACGAGATTCCCAAGTTGATTCACAGTATGTGTCCAGATTACCAAATTGAGGTATTACGCGGGATGGGACCAATCTGCTATGCGTGGTAATACGCCCGTCCATCCCGGGCCTCTTCAAAACGTATTTTGTTGATTCGAGATAGATTTCCATAGTCTGAAATCTTTGTCGTTCGATTAAATCGGCAATGGGTGTTTTTGCCTTCATCGACCCCCAAAATGCTCGACCGATAGGGGGGCGGGCGAAAATCTCAGGGTGGTTCAACAAACCTGGGAATCCCGCCCTTAACAGGCCCCCGCTCACTATTCATCGCGCGTGTGATTTTATCGATAAAATATAATTATGGAATCGCGCTTCCGGTCGATTGTCGCACGCTGTGTGATTGGGACGCGAGGCTTTATGCTCTGCTCAGACGCGTTGACGTCGGATTGCTCGAATCGCTATACTCTAAGTCTTCTGGTCCTCCAGAATTTCTTTGGTCAAAGGCCGAATCCGGCGGAGCGGTTAGGTGTCAAAACGTGGGTAAGAGTTCAAAATTCGCTGCGGCGTCCCAGCTGAGTACCAATCACCTGATGTGGGAGGGGCATGCCTTGCCCTGCTTCGTCAAGGTTTCGGTCTTCGAAGCCGGGATGGCTGCAGGGTTGGGGGTTAAGTGTACCAATCCCTCGCTCTTAAAAAAATTTCTTGCCGAACCGGAGAAGCTAACGGCGTTCCGTGGCATGCTGCACACTCAGATTGATGTCGAACTCGATCGACAGAAGGTGGTTTACGGCATCGATAAAGGAGCGATTCTCAATACCGTCAGCAATTTTGTCTCCGGGATCAGTGAAGGGACTGAGGTGATGGCGATGTCTCGCGTTGCCGATGGACAGCGACCTCTGTCGGGGACGGACGGTCGATTGGAGTATGTGCTCAATGCCGATGGGTTGGCAATACTGGATATGGGCCGCGGTCAGCGGCGGCAGGCTCGGAGCAGGATAATACGGGTTCACAAAGGAGATGTTCTGGTTGTCCGCCACCCGGCCAAGGAAGGTCAGGAAGGACAGAATGTTCGCGGAGAAAGTATCGCCCCGACGAAGGAGGGGCGCGAAGCGACGCTGGATCGTTGTATTGGGTCCCATACCGCCGTCGAGGATCAGAAGCTGGTCGCTGCGCTCGAAGGCGTAGTGCGGGAGGACATGCGCGGACAGTTGCGGGTGGTTCAGGAACTGGCAGTCGACGAGGTGAACCACGCTACCGGGGATTTGCCGCACTCGGGTGTAGGGGATATCAATGTACTGGTGCGCAAGGTTATCGCCCGCGGGGCCGGAGTGCAAAGCACTGAGGACGTATTCGTGGGTACGGCTTCCGATCTGGGGGTTGTCGAGGCCAATTCACGGGTGTTGGCGCGGAACTTGGTGGTGCGCGGTTCTGTAGTTGGAGAGCAGTTGCCGTCGTCATTTTTGAGCGGGGAGGTCGAAACGCTCGACGCCAAAGCGCAGAAAACGGTGCGGGTCCAGGTCGAGACCGGGCGGATTCAGGTCGAGGGAATTTTCGCTGCTCAGGAGGTGCGTCAGCGCTTTGTGACAGCCGAGCGGATCCTGGTGCAATCGAATGCGTTCAATTCGGTCCTCGAGGCGGAGGACGAGGTCCGGGTAGATGGCAATGTGGTTGGGGGAGCGGTTTGCGCTGCGGGTGGCTTACAGGTGGGTGGTGATCTGGGTAATGAGGACCAGGCTTTGACGCGGCTGCGGGTAGAGACCGAGCCGCCTGGGTTGGGCAAGCGCAAGGCCTTGGCAGCCGAGTTGTGGCAGGCAAAGGACCTGCTCGCCAAACGCCAGGACGCGTTGGGTGAGTCCGAGCAATCGATGGTTGAGCGCGCTGAGACCAACGCTTACTGGGCTGATCTTATGAATGGGGGAAACCGTCCTCCAAAGAGTCCGATGGAGAGGAAATTCCTGCAGCTCTACCTGGAAGAAGTAAAGGCACAGAAGCGCCTGGCAGAGGAGGTGGGAGACGCCCAATCGCAGGCGCGCGATCTGGGCCGACTGCTGGCGGAGGAAGAAGAAGAAGCGGCCGCGGCAGGGGTGATGTATATCGAGGTTGGCGGTATGGTCTATCCAGGTGTTCGCCTTGAACTCTTAGAGCTTTTGTCCCGCGAAGATTTAGAGCAGTCGGTGTATTTTACGACCGGGGAAGAAACTACGCTTCGGGCTGTGAGAGCCCGTTTGCTCAAAGCACTGAATCACCATCTCGAGTTGTATCAGACGGGAGTAGAAGAGCGTCGGGCATCGCTGGATCAGATCTTTAAGGGGCAGGAACAGAGGCCGGAGAGTCCTACCATACCGAACAAGTGTTTCGATGAACGGGTACTCTTTCCCGAACTAGGCGAAGAGTACAGCCGCTCGGGCCTGGTTTTCGCGCACGCGCATGCCCCCAAAGATTTCTACTTGCTGCAGATGGTCGAGATCAAGGTACCGCTCGAAAACGCGGTATTCTCGGTTGAGAAAAATGGCCCTTTGCTCGGTCTTAAAAAAGAGGGAAGCGCTGCCCGGGTCGGCTCCTGGCAGCAAGATACAGAAGTGTTGGAAGCGCTTGGAGAG
>CAZFMY010000082.1:0-7895 GCA_964520345.1 uncultured Gemmatimonadaceae bacterium
CGAAGGCATGAGCCAACAGATTTACAGTCTGCCCCGTTTGACCGCTTCGGTATCCCCCCTTTTCAGCAAATAAGAATACCAGAAAATAGGGGGAATTGCACCTCTGTCAAGACGGCCTCAGGCTTCGCTGGCCAGCGTCTTGAGCGCCTGGTGACGCGAGGGATGGCGCAACTTGCTGAGGGCCCGCTCTTTGAGCTGGCGGATCCGCTCGCGAGTGAGGTTCATCATATTGCCGATTTGCTCGAGCGTCAGCGCCTCGCTACCGTCCAAACCGAAGTAGAGCCTGATAATGCGCAACTCTCGTTCTTCGAGTGTGTCGAGCGCGGTTTCAAGCTGCTGCCGCGCCGAGGCCCGAAGGACATCGGCGTCGGGCGCTTCGGTCGCGTCGTCGGCCAGGGTATTGAGCAAGCTGCGTTCGTCGTCGTCAGTGAAAGATTCATCGAGCGAACAGACCGACCGGGCGCTGAGAATTGCCTCCAGAATTTCTTCAGGAGGGAGATCCAATTCGGCGGCGATCTCTTCTATGTCCGGCTCGTTTGCGCGGTCTTGCCCCAATTTGCGCGAGGCCTTTGAGATATCCTTGAGTAAGCTGACCTTATTCAGGGGCAGACGCACGGTGCGTACGTGCTCGGCAAGCGTTTGGAGGATCGACTGGCGAATCCACCAAACCGCATAGGAGATAAATTTATATCCCTTGGTCCCATCGAAGCGATCCGCAGCCGTGATCAGTCCGAGATTGCCGGCGCTGATCAGGTCGGAGAGGGACAAACCGCGATTTTGGTACTTTTTGGCTACATCGACGACAAATCGCAAATTGGCTTTGATCATTTCATCGCGGGCGCGCATATCGCCATTCTTAATCAGTTCGGCTAGTTCTACTTCTCGCTCCCGCGAAAGGGGCGTGGATTCAGCGATATCGTCAAAGTAGAGCCGCAGGGTGCTCTCCTCATCATGCAGATTCTGCATAGATCCTCTTATCCGTAGGCGTAAGTAGATGTGAAACTAAAGGATTATACATAAGTAGACGGACCGCGTCAAGTTGTTTGTTGAGGTATTCTCTCGTCGGGCAAGTGTAGAATATCGACAATGTAGTTGTATGCCCCGGCAAAGGGATCGTAGCCCATTTCGCTGGCGACCAAAAGAGCGCTTTCGGCCAGGATATGATCGCCGTTTGACAATTCGAGAAGAGCCTGGATGCGATCCGGGGGCAAGGCAAATCTATCGACGAGCAACTCGATGGCTGCTACCTCTTCTGGTGCGAGAGTTATTGAACTCATTAGGACTCGTCGTGGATAATCGGGGAGCGCAATTATTAAGCACCTCCATTTTAAGAAACATACTGTGATTGTGTTAATTTCGCCAGTTGCCGAAGCCCATAAAAAGCGCTTGCAGATCCTGATGCAGAAAGGTAGAATTACCCTTCATATGCAAGTGGGCGAAGGGGTTATGAAGGTATGAATTGAGAAGATTACTACTTGTTACCAGAATATATTAGGGGAGTCTAAGTTGTTAACTTTCAAATTGTTGAACCAAGATAAAAAAAACTTGGTTTTTGGCCGATTTTGTTGGTTTGAACCTGCTGGATCTCGGTTGATCCGGCCCGAGGTCCAATCTAGTGAGGGGGATGTGGTGGGTTGAAGAGAAGTGAATTCCCGCCATTGCAAATACGTTGTTTTTTCTCCACATTCTATTAAGACTTAAAAATAGCGTTCAAACTCTTTAGGAGGAATATACATGGCACGCACTGTGAAAGTGGCTATTACCGGGGCTGCTGGCCAGATCGGATACGCAATTCTGCCCCGCCTGGCCTCTGGCGAGGTATTTGGTCCCGACGTCCGGGTTTCGCTGCATCTCTTGGAGATTACCCCCGCGCTCAAAGCACTCGAGGGTGTGGTAATGGAGCTTGAGGATTGCGCTTTTCCCCTTCTCGAAGATATTGTGGTCACAGACCAGGCTGATCTCGCCTTCGACGGGATTAATTGGGGTTTGCTCATTGGTTCGAAGCCGAGGGGGCCGGGCATGGAACGGGGCGATCTGATTAAGGAAAACGGACCGATTTTCGTTGGTCAGGGCAAGGCCTTGGCTAAGGCTGCTGACGATCTGCGGGTCCTGGTTGTCGGCAACCCCGCCAACACCAATTGTCTGATTGCAATGAGCCACGGTCATCAGGCGGGAATTCCCAGGGATCGCTTTTTCGCCATGACTCGTCTCGATCAGAATCGGGCTCAGGCCCAATTGGCGAATAAAGCCGGGGTCAAGGTTGCAGAGGTGACCAATATGGCGATTTGGGGCAACCACAGCGCGACCCAGTACCCGGATGCCGAAAACGCGCGGATCGGAGGTCGTCCGGTGCCCGAGTTGATTGGTCATACGGCCTGGCTGCGCGAGGATTTCATTGAAATTGTCCAGCAGCGGGGAGCTGCCGTCATCGATGCCCGTGGTCTCTCCTCGGCGGCTTCGGCGGCCAATGCGGCGCTCAATCATGTAGTAAGTGTCCAGAATGCTACGCCCGAAGGCGACTTTTTCTCCGCCGGGGTCTACTCGGATCGCAGTTACGGGATCGAAGAGGGGCTTATGTTTTCCTACCCGATTTGCAGCGATGGTCAGGGGAATTGGGAGATTGTCCAGGATCTGGAGTTGAGCGATTTTGCGCGCGAGAAGATCAAGGCTACCGAAAGCGAGCTCATAGAGGAGCGCGCAGTCATCGCGGATCTGCTCGCCGGATAGAGGCTGGCCGGCCGGAATCCGCTTCGGGCGGAAATCCTTCGCTTGCGGAAAAGGCCAAATCGAATCTTGCGATGAGGGCGCGCTGCCGCGGCCGGGATTGGTCCCGGGGGTGCGGAAATAGCCGAAGCAGATTGCTGGAAAAGGGCAGGGTCAATGCGTGCGTATTTGAGCCGTTTCTACGACCGCTATTTCGTCGGCAGCGAAGGCGATGTGGATTTCTATCTCGCCGAAGCGCGAAGCTGCACGGGCCCGGTCCTCGAACTCGGCACTGGCAGTGGGCGGATCGCTTTGCCGCTGGCACGTGAGGGGAACGAGGTGGTAGGGCTCGATCTGGATGGCGAAATGCTCGCTCTGGCGCGGGATAAGCTAGGAGCGGAGGACGATTCAACGCGGGAGCGGGTCGAATTCGTCGAAGGGGATATGGCCGAATTCGACCTTGGTCGCCGCTTTGCACAGGTTCATATTCCGTACCGTACCTTCCAGCATTTGTTGACCCCGATAGACCAGATTCGCGCGCTTGAATCGATAGGTGAGCACCTCGAAGAGGACGGGGTGCTGGTCTTCGACACTTTCGATCCGCTGGCCCAATTCGCCGCCTCTGGATTTTCGAGCCCGCTCTGCAAAGACACCGATTTCATCGATCCCGAGACAGGACACCAGATCGTTGTATGGTTCAGTCGCGATACCGATCTCGAAGCGCAGATATTCGAGCAGGAACTGGTTTTTGAAGAGCTTGATGAATTTGGCCTTTCGCTGGGGCGGACCTTTGGTCGCCTGATTTTGCGCTGGACCTCGCGCTGGGAGATGGAACACCTTCTGAGAGGATGTGGATTTGTCGTTGAGGCGCTATACGGCGACTTCGTGGGTGGGGCATATATGGGTAGTGGCAATCAGGTGTGGATCGCCCGCAAGATCTGAAGCGGTTGGGCCACGGGTGCCTGAGGCTCTAAGAGGGTAAGCCCGGTCGATGGTCCAGGGTATTGCACGAGTCGGTCTTGAATAGGGGGATGAGTGCGATGATCAATCCCGATCTGGGATCGTGGTGCGAGATCAGCGTCGAGGCGATTGCGGCCAATATCTCGACGATGCGTCAAGGGCTTTCTCCGCATACCAAACTCGGCATTGTGGTCAAGGGCAATGCCTATGGGCACGGTCTGGTACTCTGCGCGCGCGAATTTGTCGAGGCAGGGGCTGATTGGTTGGTCGTCAATAGTGCTACAGAAGCGGCTGGTTTACACGCCGCGGGGATAGGGGCTCCGGTTTATATCTGTGGACCTATCTTTCCAGCCGAGGCCGAAGAGATCGCAAGGATTCGGGCCAGTGCAGTTATTTCCGATGCAGCAATGGCAGCGGCGCTGGCGCGGGCCGGGTGTGAGGCCGGAAGGGCGGTCGGGGTCCATATAAAAGTCGAAACAGGGACCAATCGCCAGGGGGTATCGGCTGCTGCGGCGTTGGAATTGGGGCGCGAGGTCCTCCGCTTGAAGGGGGTGCGTCTGGAGGGCTTGACGACTCATTTTGCCGATATCGAAGATACGACCGATCACGGCTTCGCCCGTTCTCAGTTGCGAATTCTCGAGCAGACAGCTCGGGATTTTCTCGCGGCGGATCTCGCCGTGCCGATGGTCCATGCGGCTAATTCGGCGGCGACGCTGACCTGGCCGCAGGCCCATGCAGACCTGGTGCGGGTCGGGATCGCCGCATATGGTTTATGGCCTTCGCGCGAGACCTATGCCACGGTTCTCGAACGGCGCATGGGCGCTGGCGAGAGCTCGATTCCTAAATTGAGGCCGGTCCTCAGTTGGAAGGCGCGAGTCGCTCAGATCAGGGCCGTCGCCGAAGGAGAATATATCGGCTACGGACGCACTTTCCGCGCGACACATCCAATGCGGATTGCCGTGTTGCCAGTGGGGTATTACGAGGGCTATGACCGCAGGTTCTCCAATATCGGTTACGCTCTTATCAATGGAGTTCGGGCGCCGATCCGCGGGCGGATTTGCATGAATATGGCGATGGTTGAAATTACCCATATTACCGGGGTAGAGCAGGGTTCGATCGCAACTCTTCTGGGACGGGATGGGGAAGAGGAACTCAGTGCTGAGGCATGGGCAGATTGGATGAAGAGTATCAATTACGAAGCTGTAACAAGAATTCACCCCGACCAGCCGCGCTATCTGCGCTTGGCCGATGGAAAACTAGAACAAGGAGAGTCTAATGGCTGAAACCTGGCGCGGTATTATGCCGATCGTCGCAACTCCCTTCACCGCCACTTATGCGCTGGATGAGGAAGGTTTGCGCCGGCTGACCGCTTTTTGTATCGATGCAGGTGCCAGCGGGTTGGTTGGACCGGCCAATGCCAGCGAATTTTCGACGCTTTCTGACGATGAGCGCCGCCGCTGGATCGAGATCGTTGTCGATGAGGCGGGCGGTCGAGTGCCGGTGGTCGCATCGATCACCTCCGGACACGTGGTGCCGGCTATCGATCTGGCCCGCTTCGCCCAGCAAGCGGGTGCCGCCGGGGTGATGTCGATGCCCCCGCATGTATTGCGGGTCGATCAGCAGGGGTGCTACGATTTTTACCAGCGGCTGGCGGAGGCGCTTGAGATTCCGATCTGCGTGCAGAATTTCGATGCTCCGGTCGGTACGCCGATGAGCGGGGATCTGCTCGGGCGGATGTGTCGGGAATTGCCCGGGGTCGATTATATCAAGGAGGAAACCGTGCCCGAACCCCGTCAGGTGGGCCGCACGCTCGCGGTAGCGGGAGACGCCTGCAAAGGGGTCCTGGGCGGCAAGGGGGGAATTTTTATGCTCGATGAGTACCGGCGCGGGGCCTGTGGCAATATGCCGGGGTGTCATACTACCGACGTGATTGCGTCTATTTGGGATGCGCTGGAAGCTGATGATGAGCAAAGGGCCCGGCAACTCTTCTACCGGCTTTTGCCGCTGATGAACTACGAGCGTCTATACGGCATCGCCGTATACAAGTGGATCCTCCAACGCCGTGGATTGATCGCAACGACTGTCTGTCGAGCACCGGCAGCGGTCCTCGATGCCGATGACCTCCGCGAACTGGAAATTATCATGGCGGATGTCGAGCCGCTTTTCAGCGTCTGATGAAGGGGGAGAGCGCGACGCTTATAAACCGCATTGAGCGCGACGGTTATGCTCTAGTGGAAGGGGTCATCCCCGCAGCGGTGGTCGATGGAATCTGTGCAGATTTAGTGAGTGCAGTTGAGGGCAACCGAGCGCATGCCGAAGCCGAATTGGCCAAGACGAGGGGACGCGGGCACCGGATCGGCACCCCCGGGGTGGCCAACCTCAAGCAGATCATCAACGAAGTCCAATCCTTCGCCCCCTTTTTGGCTGCACCTCAGATCCTCGATCTGATCGAATCTTTCTTCGGCGCCTGGGCCCGGATCTCCTGCACGGATTGCGTGGTCAATCTACCGGGCAACGCCCGGGGCTACTGGCATGCCGACTGGCCCTATAACCAGACCAATGCTTCGCATCTCCCAGCTCCTTATCCCGATGCGGTCCTGCACCTTTCGACGATCTGGATGATGACGCCCTTTTCCGCTGAGACCGGGGGTACCCTGGTGGTGCCGGGGAGCCACCGCTGGCCGCAGAATCCAGCGTCGGGAAATATGCAGGAGGTAGATTGTAATGCGCCTTATCCGACCGAGCGTCAGGTCGAGGGGCAGGCGGGCAGTGTGCTGATTTACGACAGTCGGCTCTGGCATGCGGTGGCTCCGAATCGAAGCAGCGGACCTCGCGTTGGCCTCCTGGTGCGCTATGCACCGTGGTGGCTGAATTTGAATCCGACGCTCATCGGCCGACCCGAGCATCAGGCGATGGTGGTGGAGACAGGAGGTAAGAATTACGAGATGGTACCGTTGCGGCGAGAGATATTCGCTGCTTTACCCGCCGAGGTGCAGCCGCTCTATCGCCACTGGGTGGAATGAGCAGACAGCGCGACCATCGCCCTCAGCGGCGGGATTGGAACTCTGGCTGGTAGGATCCCGGCCGCAGCCAGAAAAAATACTCAAGGAAGTGTCCTATGAGGCTCTTCACCCACTCCCTATGGCTCGGATTCCCGCTCATAGCGCTCCTGCAGGTGATCGCCCCGACGCCCTTGGACGCTGGAGCCTGGACGCAGCCCAAGGGCGGCTCGTATTTCAAGGTCGTCGGCCTCGCCTTTCGCTCGCAGGAAAACCTGGATGCCGGCGGTAACCGGGTCGCAAAAGCCGGTAGGGGCGAGCTGCTCGATTTGAGCATCTCCGGCTATCTGGAATACGGTCTGCATCAACGCCTGACCCTGGTGGCCGCTCTGCCCTATAAGCGCCTGGTTGACGAGCGCCGTTTTGTTACCGAAACGGGTGTGATTAGTGGACTGGGCCGCGAACGCCATATGGGCCCGGCCGATCTGGAACTGCGTCTGCGCTGGCGCTGGCGGGCCGAGCCGGTAGTGGTTTCCCTGGCTCTGGGTGGCAAATTTCCCATGGGGTATGAGCAGCACCGGGAAAGCAACGTGCCCTTGGGTACTGGCGAAATCGATGCGGATATGCGTCTGCTGGTGGGTAAGTCGCTATATCCCTTGCCGGGTTATTTGACTTCTATAGTAGGTTTGCGCAAACGTGGAGGAGTTTTTGCCGATGAAATCTTTTTTGCCCTAGAAGGTGGTGTACACCTTAAGCGCCTGCTGGTAAAAGGCCTGGTCGAAGGAGTCCGCACACTGGGCGACTGTGGGGCCACCGGTCAGGCCGGTCTCACGGGCGACCAGGATTTGCTCAAAGTGGCGCCGGGGTTGGTTTGGGCTCTGGGCGAGGGGCTGGAACTGAACGCCGACCTATTCCATATGGTGTCCGGTTGCAATACTGCGGCGGGCAAGACCTATGTTCTGGGTCTGGTCTTTAAAGGCTGGTCTTGAGAAACCCTGCCGCATATCATTGTACTCACTAATATCCTCATCCAGGGGGGCCTATGTCGCGGCCAAGTTGGGAGATTACGCAGCGCGAGGCAACCGACGAAGCGGCTTTTTTAAACCGCCGTACGTTCATCCGTCGGGCCGGTCTGAGCGCGATCGGTCTCGTGGCTGGTTGCGCTTATGAAAAGAGCTTCGACCCGGTCGAAGTTGCTCCCGAAACACCGGCCGCCAACGCTTCGGATACGGT
>CAZFMY010000082.1:7995-28727 GCA_964520345.1 uncultured Gemmatimonadaceae bacterium
CGCCAACGCTTCGGATACGGTGTCCGAAGCACCGGCTGTGCCAGTTTCCCGTTATCCCGCCCCGGGAAATCCGTCTTTCGCCGCCCTGGATCGTCCTTTAACCGACGAGTTGGCGGCGGCGCGCTACAACAATTTCTACGAATTCACGCTGGGCAAGGACGTCTGGCGCTTTACCGACGGTTTCGCGCCGAAGCCTTGGACCATAGAAATAGCCGGCCTGGTAGCGCAGGCCAGGACCTATGATATCGATCAGTTGATCGCGATGATGGATCTTGAGGAACGTCTCTACCGCCATCGCTGCGTCGAAGCTTGGTCGATGGCTCTGCCCTGGACCGGCTTTCCGCTGCGGGCACTCATCGCTGCGGTGCAGCCGCTGGCCTCGGCGCGCTATTTGCGCATGACCTCTTTTTTTAAGCCCGAAATCGCCCAGGGTCAATGGGATTCGCCCAACTGGCCCTGGGCCTACAGCGAGGGGCTGACTATGGCTGAGGCGACCAACGAGCTGAGTTTCCTCGCCACCGGGATCTACGGGCGGGACCTGCCCAAACAACACGGCGCGCCACTGCGCCTGGTGACGCCCTGGAAATATGGGTATAAGGGTATCAAATCGATCACCAGGATCGAATTCACCCGCGATCAGCCGGCGACCTTCTGGAATACTCTGGCGCCACAGGAGTACGGTTTCCTCTCCAATGTCGAACCCGAAGTACCGCACCCGCGCTGGTCGCAGGCCACCGAGCGCTTCATACTCTCCACGAGCAGATTCGAGCGCCGCGAAACCTTGCCCTATAATGGCTACGGAGAATATGTCCGCCATTTGTACGGATGAGTCCGGAGATACTCGGCTCGGTCATTCAGCAGAGAGGAAAACGCGTAAAGAAACTAGTGCTCGGGATCGTACTCGATGCGAAAAATAGCTGGTGTTACGCGGTCGCTGCTGAGGTACAAATGTCCCTTGCTATCGCTGATAATGCCTACGGGTAAAGCCCAGTACCCTTTATTTTTGTGGTGGAAACCGGTCAAGAAATCGGCGATGCGGGCATTGCTGCCGTCGGGTTCGCTGAAGAGGACGGAGACTTTATAGCCTAGATGGTCCGGGTCGCCAACGCCGTTGTGGAAGGCGACGAAGGCCGCGTTCCGATATCGGGACGGGAATTGGTCGTGCGTGTAGAAATGGAGCCCCATCGGAGCTAAATGGGCACCGACCAGCGCTATGGGACGTTCAACGGTCTGGACCAGAGCGCTGTCCGCGCCGGTGATCGGCCCGACCTTACGGGCGTAGGTTTTATCGCTGAAATCGATCCAAGCGCGGTAGGCATAAGCGAAGGGCCAGCCGTGAAAAGACCCCCGGCGGATGATGTTTATCCACTCCGGGGGCAACTTGGTGCCTTCCCGGTCGTGACCGTTGCCGCAGGCCCAGAGCTGGCCGGTGAGAGGATGCAGGTCTATCCCTATAGCATTGCGCAGCCCGGAAGCGTAGATCCGACGGCCGCTGCCGTCGGCGTTGAACTCGAGTATCGTGGCGCGCTCGGGGTCTTTTTCGCGGCATACGTCGCAGCCCGAGCCGACGTGCAGATAAAGCTTGTCGTTTTCTTCGTCGAAGACCAGCGAGTGCGTCACGTGTTCGGACGGGCGCCCCATAATACCGGGCACTGCGATAAATTCGCTGCGCTCTTCGTAGAATCCGTCGCCGTCCCGGTCGTACAGCCTGTAGATCATATCGTGGTCGGCGACATAGAGCAGACCTTTGTAAAATGCCACGCTGTGCGGTTGCAGGAACCGATTGGCGGCGGTATAGGTCCGGTCGGCGTGGCCGTCGCCGTCTTTGTCGGGAAAGGCCAGTACGCTGCCGTTGCGCTTGTGGCTGTTTTTCCAATAGGCGTAGTCGTGGGTATTCATATTGGCCAGGTGGAGGACCTCGTCGTCGTCGAAGGCCATGAAGCGGCCGTGGTCCACATCTCTAGAAAAGAGTTTTATTTTAAATCCTGGCGGCAAATTAACGGTGCGTCCGGGTAGGCCTGCAACGGGTGCGGGTTCGAGTTTCAGATCTAATTTCGGCGTGAGTTGAATGGTGCCGGGGGGATATTCATCGGCAAATAAATCGAGTGTCATCGCCAAATAAAATAGCAGCAGGAGCAAGATCTACCTCTTCGTTTCCACTTTGAGTATGTTTGTACTATAAAGCCAAGCCCATTTTTGAACAACGGCAGAGGGGATCAGGATGCGGTCGATTGTCTCTTTGATGCTGATGGCGCTCGCCACAACCGTAGTATCGGCATTGGCAATAGCAGCTATTTAGATGGCACATATCACGAATCGTGTGGGAGATTTAGTGCATGTTATGATGATTGCCCCGATTTTGAACCACCATCGGCGGGACAAATATTAGCGGGCCGTGTGATAGCATTGTCTACGTCCGCATCGGACGGACTGACACCTGCCGAGTCCTTCGCGGCTCTGGCAATGGCGGCGGTGCTTGTTTCCGAGCCTCGAGAGACTGTCGTTAGGGCGGCCAGCTGGGGGTTGGTCAAGGGGTCCGTGCTGCAGAGGTCCTCTCTGCAGAATAGCCACTATACGTATTCGGATCCAGATACAGATATAGAGACCCAAATAGAGAGCAAAGGTTGAAATGAGCCAGTTGATCAGCGCAGCGGAGATCTGGATCGGCGAGGGAAGCCCCCGGATTTGGCCCTGTACTCATCTCGAGGAGCCCGGCTTGGAGGCCCTGGTCTTCGAGAGCATCTGTTTCGCGGGTAGAAAAACCCGTGTCTTTGCATGGCTCGGCCTGCCCGAGGACGCCTCGGCCAGAGAGCCGGTGCCGGGCATTGTACTGGTCCACGGCGGGGGAGGGACGGCTTTTGCGCGCTGGGTGCGGTGGTGGAATCAGCGCGGTTATGCCGCCATCGCCATGGATACCTGCGGCGCCATGCCCTTGCCGGATATTGGCGCACGGGGATCGGGGGGGTGGCCGCGGCACAGCTACGGGGGGCCACCGGGTTGGGGTGGTTTCGACCAGAGGAGCAGCCCGGTGGAGGATCAATGGAGCTACCACGCCAGCGCGGCGGTTGTCAAAGCGCACTCCCTGCTGGCGGCGCGTTCCGAAGTCGATGCCGACCGCATCGGCATGACGGGGGTTTCCTGGGGTGGGTATCTCACCTGTCTGGTCGCCGGGCTCGATCCGCGGTTTCGCGCCGCCGCTCCGGTCTATGGCTGCGGTTTCGTCAGCGAAGAAAGCACCTGGACCGAGAACGGCGAATTCGACCGCTTGAGCGAAGCAGAGGCGGTGATTTGGCGCGAGAATTTCGATCCGGGCCGGGTCCTGCACCGCGCAGCGTTGCCGATGCTCTGGCTGAATGGCACCAATGACTTTGCATACTGGCCCTCAGTCTGGCAGAAATCCGCTGCCGCCACCGCCGGTCCGCGACAATTGTGCATGAAGTTGCGCTGGCCGCACGGTCATATACCCGAGGCGGAGCAGGCGCGGGAACTCGTGCACTTCTTTGCTGCGCATCTCGCGGCAGCTACCCCGATGCTCAGCGTTTCCCCTCCACGAGTCGAAGACGGACGGATAGTGGCTGCTTATGGCGATGAGCGTCCATTGGTCGGTGCGACGCTCATCGCGACGCCCGACCGCACGCTCTGGCCCACTCGCGAGTGGTTTGCGCTACCCGCAGAGATCGATGCAGCATCGCGCCAGGTCTCGGCCCTGCTCCCCAGTGGGGTGAGTGCGGCTTATCTGAGCCTGCTCTCTGCGGATTGGCTCACAACCTCGTCAGATCTGCTCTTTTTCTGAGATGGCGACCCGGTTGGCAGGTTTGGGTCGGCTAGTGAGTATGGTCGCTCTGCATTGGGGGCTGGTGTCGATAGATTGCGCTGAGTGCCTTGAGTGTTGTGTCGCTACTAAAGTCAAAAACCCTAAATACTTGATAGGAATTTAGCAATGTCTAGACCCAACATTCTTTATATCATGACCGATCAGCAGCGTTTCGATACCATTCGCGCTCTGGGCAACCCGGATATATACACCCCGAACATGGATAGGCTGGTGCAGCGCGGCCTGGCCTTTAGCAATGCCTATTCGACCTGTCCGGTCTGCGTCGCGGCGCGGTACACGATCCGCACCGGCTGCGAACCACTGACCACTCGCGTCCTGTCGAACGGCATCGCACCGCCAGCCCCGGGGCAAGCCGGATCGATTCAGGAGCGCTGCGGCTCCTATCTCGCCCAGTCGATGCGAGGTCTCGGCTACCGGACTTTTGGGATCGGCAAATTCCACACCAATCCCTGGGATGAGGACTTGGGCTACGAGACCTATCTGCGCAGCGAGGAACTCTATGCGACTCCTGAGCGCCGCCAGGGCGACGCTTATGCGCAGTTCATCGCCAGGGAGCATCCCGCGTATGATTTTGTCGAGGGGCTGATGGGCGAGCGCACCGAGATGTACTATATGCCGCAAATGAGTTCGCAGCCGGCTGAGTTGACGGTCGAAGCGTGGGCGGCGGATCGGGCGATTGAGCAGATCGAGCGCGGCGGGCCGGATCCCTTCTTCGGCTTTGTATCCTTTATCGGGCCCCATCCGCCGCTGGCGCCGCCTATTCCGTTCAATCGAATGTACGATCCCGACCGCATGCCCGATCCGATCTGCGGCGATCCGGCGGTCGATCACATGGACGAGCAGATACCCTGGATGAATTATGCGATCTGGGCTGATGAGATCAACGCCGCCCATGCCCGAGTACTCAAGGCCCGATACTATGGAGAGATCACCTATATAGACCAGTGTCTGGGGCGAATTCTCGACGCGGTCGAAGCGCGGGAGGACGCCGAGAATACGCTGATCTGCTTTTTTGCCGATCACGGCGATCATCTGGGTGATCATAGGGCCTGGCAGAAGGAGAGCTTCTTTGAAGGCTCCTGCCACGTGCCTTTTCTGCTGAGCTGGCCCTCCCGGCTGCCCGGTGGGCAGCGCCGCGGCGAGTTGGCTGCTTTGACCGATCTCTATGCGATCGCGACTGGGGCGGCCGAGGCTTTGCAGAAGCGCGAAGGCTGTGATTTACTGGGGGTTGCACAGGGCGAAGCCGATCCCCGCGAGTACCTCTGTGGCTTTTACGGCGAACCAGGCACGCCGCTCTTCAAGATCATGGTGCGCTATCGCCAGTGGAAGTATATCTTCATGGCCAATGGGGGGCGGGAGCAGCTTTTCGATCTCGAAACCGATCCCCACGAACTCGAATCCGCACTGGAAACCCGGCCTGCTGAAGCGGGCCATTTGCGTCAGATCGCCTTGCGGGCTCTGGACCATTCAGCTGGGGAGGCTGGTCTGGATCAGGGTGCGCTCAGAACCTTTGAATTTGCTGCACGACCGCATAAGCGGATCTACCAATTCGACCGCTCGCGCGGGGTCGAGGGGTTTCCCGCGCGAGCCGAGGATTTGCTCGTTTAGCTGTCGCCAGGCGAAGCCGGAGCATCGCCTCCAATAAAAGCTGGTTTAGAGTCGGGTCTGTCCTGCCTGATTGAGCGCTCGGGCACTGACGCCGAGGACTCCTAAGAAGCCTTCCGAATCGCGGTGGTCGAAGTCGCCGATATCCTCCATCGAAGCAGTGTCTTCGCTATAGAGCGAGTGGGGGATATCGCTGGCTGCGTGAAAGCCTACCTGGCCCTTGTAGAGCGATACCGCGATGGTCCCGGTGGCCAATTGATTGAAATGCTCGATGAGTTTCCAACTGGCCTGGGTCGCGGTGTCGAACCAATAGCCCTGGTAGATCTGCTCGGCGATAAAGGACGAAACCGGGGCGAAGATCTTCCGCGCTCGTCGGTCGAGGACGAGCTGTAGCAGGTACTCGTAGCATTGGCCGAGCAACTCGAGGGCCGGGGCCTCATAGACGCCGCGGGATTTGATGCCGACAAATCGGTTTTCCACCGCGTGCAGTCCGATGCCGACTCCGTGCCGACCGGCAATGGCGTTGCACTCGCCGATCGCCTCGAGGGCGTTGACGGGTTGGCCGTTGATCTCGACCGGCTGGCCCTGGTCGAAGCGCACGGTGAAAAGCTCGGCCTCGTCAGAGGCCCCTTGAGCGAATTTTCCCATCCCGGGTTCGATCAGGGTGGTTGGAGTTGCGAGATCTTCGAGGAGTCCGGCTTCGTGAGTCAGTCCCAGTATATTGGCATCGGTCGAGTAGGGTTTATCGTGGGTGGCGGTAATCGGCAGGCCGTGATCCTGGCAATAGTCGATCATTTCTTTGCGACCGCCAAAGGTGGCGAGGAATCCGGGGTCGCGCCAGGGGGCATAGACCTCGACCTGAGGTGCCAGCATCTGCGCGGCCAGCTGGAAGCGGACCTGGTCGTTACCCCGGCCCGTGGCGCCGTGCCCCATGATCTTGATCCCGCGTTGTTGCATATGGGGTAAGATCCCAGCCACCGTCACATGTCGGGCGATGCCGGTGGTATTCCAGTAACCGCCCTCATAGCGGGCCTGGGCCTGAACGAGTTGGATACCGGCTTGGCAGATAGCTTCCTTGCAATCGTCGAGAATCATCTCGGAAGCTCCGCAGGCCAGCATTCGATCGCGGACGTCGGAGATGTTTTTTTCGTCGGGTTGCCCAAGATCGGCGGTATAGGCTACGACTCCAACGCCCTGAGCTACCAGCCAATGGGTGATTGTGCAACTGTCTAGGCCGCCAGATACAGCCATCAAGACCTGCTGGCCTTTTAGGTCTTCTACCTTCATGGTTACTCCTCATTAATGAAATTGCTGCGGATAGAATCGAATATAGTAAGTAAATATTTATAATCAAGAATAAATATTATATAAAATTAAATAATAAAACACGCGCCTTTGGGAGGCGGATTGGTGCCTGGGAGCGAGAAGGGGAACTAGGAGAGTGAACGAAAGGTTGGAACGAGATAGATCAGGCGTTAGACCCCTTAGGTCAGACCGTCTTGAAAACCGTAGAGCACCCGGTGAAGCTGGGCGAAGTCGCCCTCGGTTGCGGCGACAGCCTGAGGTTGGCGGCGGGAAAAGATGCGCTGCCAGAGCGATGGAGTCTGAGCAGGGGCAGGGGCAGGGGCGAGATCGCGTTTCTGCTTCCTGAGGGCACCGAGGGCAAAATAGGCGATTGCGCCCACAATATCGAGGACGATTACAACCACTAGCAGGGAGCTTAGAATGTTATCGAACATGAGGTGAGTTCCTCGATCTAAGGGGGTATTCCCCGATGATTCTCTCTCAAGATATGGCCCAAGAGCCTCTTAATAATGTGATATAAATCACGAAAAAGCAAAAAACTAGTAGAATGTGGTACCAAATAGTAGTTCTATTTTCGGCAGCAATGTGCTTTAGCTTGACAGCTTTCACCTCTGAGAATATCATTGGACCGGATGCCGAATTGTCTTTCGGATCAATTAAACCCTCGTATAAAAACAAAAGAACCGCATGCTTATAGACGCGCACAACCATCCGAATTGGCACGGATTCAACGCCGCAAAAATTCTGCAGAATATGGATGAACAGGGCATCGACCAACTCTGGCTTTTTTCTTGGGAAGTGCCCGAAGATGAATATGCCCCTTCGTACCACGCGGTCTTGCCTCCGACCGGATGCGGCATACCCCTGGAGGATGTCCTCGCGGTTGGCAGGGAAGCGCCAGATCGCTTTGTGCTCGGATATATGCCCCATCCCAAGCGTCCCGACGCGATTGATCGGCTCAAAGCGGCGGTCGAGATTCATGGGGTGCGGGTCGCTTCCGAACTGAAGGTGCGTTTGCCCTTCGATGACCCTGACGCTCTGCGGCTCTACGAGGCGTGTGGGAGCATGAAACTGCCGATTACGATCCACCTCGATTATCCGATCGACCACGGTCGCGGCAACTATCCACGGCCCAATTGGTGGTACGGCGGGAGCCTCGATGCATTTGAACGGGCAATTCGCGCCTGTGCGCAGACGGTCTTTATCGGTCATGCTCCGGGCTTCTGGGCTCATATATCTGGAGACGATCTCTATGGCAAGGAGAGCTATCCCAGTGGACCAGTACTGCCGGGTGGACGCTTGTCTGAGATCATGCGTCAGTACCCCAATCTCTACGCCGATCTTTCGGCGGGATCCGGTTTGAAGGCCCTGCAGAGAGATCGGGATTTCGGCCGCGCCTTTCTTTGCGAATTCCAGGACAAATTGCTTTTCGGGCGAGATTATTTCGATACTCGACTGATGGACTATTTGCTCGAACTCGAACTGCCTAAAAAGGTCTTCGACAAAATCGCCTACCAAAACGCCCAGCGGCTTCTGAGTTCCTACCTGGATCCACTTTGATCAAGGCGCTTTAAGGGTCTCTCGCTTAAGAGTTCAATCGCATGGATGACGGTATGGAAACGAGGCCGGTTGCGTATTCAGCGGATTCTCCAATGCCAATCCAAGCGCCCTAGAATAGATTAAATACAACGGGTCCAACAAAATAACTAAAGGAAGGAAAGTACAATGGATTTAGGTCTTAAAGACAAGGTTGCACTGGTCACAGGTGCTAGTCGCGGCATCGGCAAGCGGATTGCCCTGGCCCTGGCCGAGGAGGGGGCCAAACTCTGTATCTGCGCCCGCACTGAGGAGGTCTTGAAAGAAGCGGCCTGCGAAATCGAGGCCCAGGGAGTTGAAGTGGCAACCGCAGTGCAGGATGTGATGACGCCCGAGGGTGCAGAAGAGGCGGTGGCTACGGCGAAGGAACACTTTGGCGGTCTCGACATTCTCATAAACAATGTCGGTGGTTCAAAATGGACTCCCTTTGTCGAGATCTCGAATGAAGAATGGGATGAGATCCTCAACCTGAGTTTTCTCTCCGCGGTGCGGGTCAGTCGGGCCGCGATTCCTTCTATGGAGGAGCGCGGGGGAGGCAGTATCATCAATATTTCCTCGATCTTTGGCCGCGAAAGCGGTGGGCCGATCTCCTACAATGCCGCCAAGTCCGCTATGATCAGCATGGGAGCCAACCTCGCTATTGAAACTGCTGCCAAGAATATTCGGGTCAATACTGTGGCTCCGGGTTCGATCATCTTCCCGGGGGGTAGTTGGGAGCGGCGAATGAAGGAGGATCCCGAGAAGATTCAGGCCTTTATCGATGCCCATATCCCCTTTGCCCGCTTTGGCCAACCCGAGGAAGTCGCTGATGTGGTGGCTTTTTTGGCCTCAGATCGGGCCAGTTGGGTAACTGGAGCTTGTATCAATGTCGACGGGGGGCAGTCCAAGTCCAATATCTGAGCCGCCATGGGTAAAATAGCGTTACAGATTCTGCTGATCGGGGTCTCCAGTCTTTGGGTTTTCGCCCAATCGCGGGGAACGAGCATCGACTTTTTCAATGAGCGCTTAAAAATACCCGATTCCAAGCTCTTTATTGAGGCCGAATATATCGATAGCGGAATCGGGCTGCGCTTTGGTATCGACAAGCGGCTCAGCTATTTTCCCGGCCAGTACGAGGAGGCGGCAGAAGCTTTTGAAGCGGCGATTCAAGCCTATCGTTTCAAAGCCGAAATCTGGGTTTATCTAATTCGGTCCTATTACCATTTGCGCAACCCGCAGCGAGCCAGGGATACCTTGGAAAAAGCGGCGGAGACCATGCCTGATCTGCGTCGGGATTTCTGGGATCCGCTGCTCGAAAGTATGCTGGCTGAAATGCGCAAGCGGGCGGTCGATTTACAGACCCAAGTGGTTTTTTACACCAAGACTCCCGGCGATTTTCTCACCTTGTTCCGGCTCTACAAGTTCTTGCAGGACTACCAGGCCGGTGCTGGCGTGATTTCCCTGGCGGCAGACCAGTCCGAAAAGATGCATTCGCTCGCTAAAACAACGATCGGCGAGAATCTGAAGGCCTACCGCAGCGAGGCGGCAAAATGGGATTCTCTGGTCTTAAAATTGAATAACGAACTCGCAGTGCTGGGGGTTGAAGTGAATCCTTCGCCAGCCCCGGATCTCGTACCTCTTACGCCATCCGATACAATGCGCGATCCGCAATTGGTGGCCGATACCCGGATCCTGCAGATAAAAGTCGACTATTACCCCTCCGAATTGGGTGATTATCGCCAACTTTTCGACAATTATATTAAGCTTAAAATGGCCGAACGAGCACAGGGTGTGGTTGTGGCTCTGAATCGCGAGATTAATCGGGTCGGTTTTCTCGCTGAAACAGCAACCGATGTGGTTCAAGAGGATCAATTCTTAGCGGATATCGATAGTTTGGCGGCGTTGCGCGAACAATTGAAGATGGAAATGGCGACCGGGGGAGAGTTGTAGATGCGTTGGCATGTGCTGGTGGTTTTTTGTGTGAGTTTGGTGATGCCGGCACTTGCTGACGACGCAGTCGCGCTCCGGCGTCAATACAATCAGGTAGCCGCCAGTATCGATACGCTCTTCCGCCTCTATGGAGGGGAGGCGTTAGGCGAATTAGCGAGACCGAGTGGGGATGGGCCTTCGTTGCCGGTGGACTCCAAGCTGGTGCTTTATTTCTGGGCCGATGACGAGGCCGAACTCTATCTCAATGGGCACCGGATCGGCGATACGCGGTTGACCCCGACCCGGATCGAGATTCCCACTATCTATTTGCGCCAATCCAATGTACTGCGCGCGCATTGTTGGGATACCGACCAGGTCGAGAGCGGTTTTATGGCCGGTCTCTACGTGCAAGATGCCGGGGCTCGTTTGCGCGAGGTGCTGGTTACAGACGAAGTGCACTGGTGGGTGGGCGGAGAACGAGCGGAGGTACGTTTTTATAATCACACCATTCCCGATATCCCCGGGGCCGAGGTCATCTGGGGGCAGGGGCTCTTTGGCGAAGTTATTTTGGAAGCGGCCTTTGATGCTGAACAACTCTCCCAGGCGGCCTACAAACGACCGCTTAGTACCAAGCTGCCCAGCGCTGTGAGCGAGCCGATGGAAACTCATCTGGTCGTTAGCCGGTTGGCTCAACTAGAGCGGGAAAGGGGTGAATTGACCCGGCGGCTCGAAGCGCGGCGGAGTCCGGTTCAGGATCTGCGTTATCAGGGGGCTATAAACGGGCGCCTGGCTTTTACCCTGGGCAAGGCTGGTGCGCTGGCAGAACTCAAGAGCATCAATACGGCGGAAAAGCTGCTCAACTGGGCGCGAGTGCTACCAACTAGAGAACGCGAACTAGTCTTTCGTGAAAGGCGAGAGCTAAAAGGGGTCCGCCATGCGACACCAGCGCGCTCGTTGGCCAGCGGAGCCGGTGGGGAATCAGATCGCCGGATTGATTATATACCGCCTGCCGAACGCGGTCCAATCTATGGACAGGGGCTGGACTCGGCCCAGGGTGGTAGCAATTCGTCGTTCCGTATGGTAGCAACCCACTACCGCATACGGTGGGATCTATGGGGGATTTCGGCCGGTCTGCTGCTCTATTTGGGGGCGGCTGGTCGGGAGTGGTGGAAGCTCTTCAAGGCAAAGGTCTGGATCTCGTGAATGGGTTAATTATCGCGATTGGCATCCTGCTGGTACTGGTCAGTGCACTCAGTGGCTCTTATTTGCAACTGCGCAGGGCCCGCCGCATGCGGCGGCGCGACCACGACTATGAACTGGACCTGCCTCACCTGCAGTATATCGGCAGCGGCATTGGTGCACTGACAGGAATAGTCATCGGAGGCCTCGGGTCCTATTATCTGGCGCTTAATCAGGAGGCCAGTACTTTTGCCTGGATCGGCCGTCTCTCCTACGTGCTGATTACCTGGGCTGCAGGCGGCCATTTATTGAGTCTGGTATACATCGGTCTGCACCTCTACCGCGAGGAGCAGGCCTGGGCACGGCAGGGGGGGCCTGGTCGCCGGACCCTGGGTGCTCGGAGGATCCAGCAGATGGGCAATTTGCGGCGGGAGCACCGTGCTTATGCCGATATCAAAAGTCGGGACGAGGAAGTGCTGGATGAGTTGGTCGGTTTTCTCGGTGACCCCTTAGCTCATGTGCGTCGCGATCTGACGCGTATTCCCCTTTATGGATATCTGGGCACGGTTTGCGGGATCCTGCTCACCGCACAGGAATTGAGCCAGATCGATGAGGCGACCGAGACCTTCAAAGTGCTCAGCGCGATGGCCGAGGGTTTGGTCTTGGCTTTTAAGACTACGTTAGTGGGGCTCTTGACGTATTTGCCACTGCGCAAAGCGGCCGATTATATGGTCCAGCGCCTTGCTACTCAGGAGGATGCCTGGGCCAGGGCCAGAGACGGTGGATCATGAGTCGTTATCTCAAACGACAGGAAGCCGAACTCGAAGAGCACGATATCAGCAAGGAACTTTTTTTGGGAATCATGATGCTGATGCTGAGTCTGGGTATCTTGATTCTCAATGTGACGCAACCGGTCTGGCGGGTCCACCGCCACGACCCGGAAGCGGGCGATATGGTTGTGATCTATACCAGCAAGAGCATGGGATTGTCGCGCGATGGTATGACCATCGCCAGCCCACTCAACGAGTGGGAGTTCCGGCGGATGGTACGCCGGATGGTCGCCGAACCCGAGACCAATCTGCATCTTTTTCTCAAAGGCGGCAGTCGCGAACGATTGATCAAACACGCCTCCTTTGCTGATTCGTTGCTCTCGACTGACCAGTCCGGGGCGAAAGTGCGTTCGGCTGTTTACCTCCACACCTGGTAGACGAGTTGCTGTAAATCCCAAAAAGGCGAGGCCGGCAAATCTGCCGGCCTCGCCTTTTTGATCTTAGGTATGTTGTAAAAACTAATCTTTGATGATCGCCAGGACGCCGCTGCCACCATGCAGTTCGTTGGTAAAGATGATCTGTGTTCCGGACTCTTCTTTCGTCGCTTTGTAGTCCGTGCCCTTCTTGAGTTTGCCGTAGCGATCGACAAAGGTCTCAATCTTACCCTCGAGTAATTGGGGTTGGCCAATGGGCAACAGCTGGACGCCGGGATCGTCACTGCGGATTTTCTTGATGAGTTTGTACTGTTTGCGAAAACCGCTGCCGAAGGGCCGACTGGTGTCGAGGTAGCCGTTCTCGACTAGATATTTTTCGCCCGCGGCGTAGAGGAGCACCGAATTTTGCGCCGCCGCCAGCGTTGCAGCCCGATCCTGGGTTTGGGCCAGGTCCATTTCCAGCTGACGGATATGGTCGCTTTGGCGACGGATGCTGGTATGGGTTTCGAGGAGTACGCCATTGAGGCTGTCCGCCTCGGCACGGAGTTTGGCGATCGCCTGTCGGTCGGCCTGTTTTTCCACTTTCAGCCGCTCGATTTGACCCGTCAGCTGCTCATTGTTTTTCTTGTATTCGGTCGCCAGCTTGCGCCACTGCCGCAGCTCCTTGTTGAGCTTCTGAACGTTTTCGAGGAGTTTGTTATTGACCTGCTGGGTGCTGTCGACTTGAGCCCGCATACCGTCGAGCAGAAGATTGGAGTCGTCGAGCGAGTAGGTGAGCGAGTCGATTGTGGCATTGGCTATGCCCAGATCGCTCTGTAGTTGCAATAACAATTGCTCCTGCTCTTCGTTGGCACAGGAACTGAGCAAAAAAGCGAGGGAAAAAAAGATGGAGAAGGGGGCAAATGCACGCTTCATGTTGGCTCCTTAAGGAGATTTGGGTTTGTATTTTTTAAACGCCTTATAGTATAGACTGTCGACTTCGGCCATGGTTCGGGTTAAGTCGTCGTACAGTGCGGCCTGGCTACGGGCCAGGGCGTCTAGTTTCTGAGTGGTTAGATCCTGAATCTCACGGGTGGTGTTGATTTTGCCCAGCATCGTGTTCTGCTTGGTTTCCAGCGACCCAGTGCGCGTTTGCAACCGGGTCAATTCGTCTTGGAGGTTGCCAAACTGCTTCTTTGCCGTTACCAGCGAACGGCGCTGGTCTTCGCGGAATTCCTTGTAGCGCTGATCTTCCTTCTCGAAGCGTTCCTCGAGGGTGCGATTGGTGGCCGATTGGTAGCTAAGGCGCGCTTGACGCTCGGCCTCCAATTTGCTCTGCAGCGCATTGTTCTGGTCGATTCGGGTCGCCAGGTCTTCGCGGGTGCGGCGGTGATATTCCTGCTCTTTTTGCAGCTTTGAGCGAATCTCGAATTCGGAGGCGGTCAGGTCGGCTTTTTCCTCGAGTTGGCTGACCAGCCGGGTGCTGAGATCAGAGAGGCGCTTAGAGAACTCGTTCATCTGATCCTGCAGGTCTTGGCGGTGTTCCTTTTGGCGCTCGTAGTTGGTAAAGAGGACCAGTCCCATGACGCAGCCAACGACGAGAGTCGTGTAAGCACCCAGGAGCAATACGTGCTTGCGCTCGAAGTGATCAACGACCCGGAGCAAGCCCAGGAACCCGCCCCAAATTAAGATTGCGCCTCCGATGATTGCAGCAATTATGATGTTCACGAAGCGACCTCAAAGCAGGTGGGATAGAACAGAAAGCTCTTATGCAATAATAATATAAGGGCACTCTGAGGCGCAAACAGCAGTGTGAATTTGTGTGCGGACAGGCCGGTACTAACTAAACTCTGGGGAGGTATATGATATGAGACGTAAAATTGCAGCTATCGATGGAAATGGCCGGGGAGTATGCGTGGAGAGCGAGGTACCTGAATTGGGTCCCGGCGAGGTCTTAGTGCGGGTAGTGGCCTCGTTGATCAGCCCGGGGACCGAACTGGGTCGAGTCGGAGTGCTGCGCGCCAATCCCACGCCTGCCGTGGAGCCGCGTCCCTTTGGCTACACCAACGCGGGGATAGTAGAAAAGGTCGGTTCTGCGGTAGAGCAATTCGAGGTTGGAGAGGGCGTGGCCTGTATGGGGGGCGGCTACGCACTGCATACCGATTGGGCTTGCGTGCCGCAGAATTTATGCGTGTCTGTTCCCGCAGGCGTCAGCTTTGAGCAAGCTGCGTCGGTGCATCTGGCGGCGACCGGGTTGCACGCGGTGCGCCGTATAGCACCACTATACGGCGAAAACGGCGTCGTATATGGTCTGGGATTGGTCGGCCAATTCGCCGCTCAATTCGCACAGCTGAGCGGTTGCCATATCCAGGGAGTCGATCGCTTTCCCCTGCGTCAAGATATTGCCCGACGGATCGGCATAGAGGGGATTGTCGATGCCATGGACCAGGATCCGGTCGAGCAGGCGGAACTCTTCACCACAGGCTATGGCATGGATTTTGGCCTGATTGCCTTTGGCGGCGAGGCCAGCGAGGCCTTTGAGACAATCTACCAAAGTCTCAAGCAAGCCCCGGATACTCACCGCATGGGGCGGATTGTCCTGGTCGGGGGCGCGCGGGTTACACACGGTTTTGGGTCGGCTCTGGGCAACGTCGATGTGCGCAGCGCAGCGCGCACCGGACCGGGGTATCACGATGAGGCTTATGAGCAGGGCCAGGCTTATCCCGGGGTCTTTGTCGATTGGCCTACTCAGCGCAATCTAGCCGAGTGTTTGCGGGCACTTGCTGACGGCAAATTGCAAGTCGAAGCGCTCTATACACACGAATTTGCACTCGATGAAATAGACGCAGCCGTCGATCTGCTCGTCGAGGCGCCGGCGACGGCGCTGGGGGTTATTTTAAAGCCGTGATCCGCACCGCAGTGCTCAGACCGGCTCCCCGGTGACCAGATTTCGCTTGCCCTCGGGATAGAAGGTCACTGGCGGCAGATCGATTTCTTCCCCGGCGATCATTTTGCGCAACAACTCGGCTACTCCGTCGATGGCTGGTCCGATCAACGCCTCGCCCTTCTCGCGGGTGCCTAGGGCTGCAGATTCACTGTCGATCGCTTCGGCCTGCACGCGTTCGGGGGCCAGGTAGAGCATGGTTGAGGTTTCGAATTCGTCGGCGTGGCCGGGCAGGCGCCCATTTTCCATCTGTTGCTGGACAAAGTCGGGATCGTAGACATCCCAGTAGGATTGGAAGCGCAGATTGATGCCGAGTTTGTCCCGATATTCGTCGATGCGGCGCATCATCGGTTTCACATTTCCGCCGTGCCCGTTGAGAATCAGGACATTCTCTACACCGGCGCGGACCAGTGAGTGGCAAACGTCAAAGACGTACTCGCAGAAGATCTCAGGTCGAACCGTCAGCGTGCCGATATGGCGCATCCAATGTTCGGAGACCCCGATGCCCACTGGTGTGGCTACGACGACCTGGGGAAGGAGTTTTTGCGCGGCGTGTTCGGCCATATAGCTGGCGTGAAAGGTATCGTGGATCATATGCAGGTGTTCGTTGTGCTGTTCGGTGGCAGCGGTGGGCACGATAGCGGCTTTGATGGTACCTGCCTCAATTCGTTCACGGAATTCTTTGCGGGTCAGGTCGCCAACAAAAACTCGTTCATCGGCCATGATAGGCTCCTCGCGTTAGGTGGTGTATTTTAATTAATCAAGGCTTTCGTCATCGGGGCGGTAGCTTAAGGGCTGGTTCTTTAAGTGTCAAGAGCTGAAAACGGTTGAATCGGATGAGTCGGGAAGTGTCGTCGGCCCGGCTCTAGATCCTTATTCGCAGGACGGATGGACTATCAATTACTTCAAATTTAAATCAGCTAGGGGTTATTTAGTCTCTTTATTGATCTGGGTCTGTCTGCCCGTGGAGTCGGCTAGTGCAGTCGCGAAAGTGGGTGCGCGATCGATCGAATTGGACGAGCTGAAAGCGGCTGCCATGCGGATTCATCGCGGTGCGAGTTGGAGTGATTTGGGAGCCGAAGCCCGGACCGATGTTCTCGATGCCCTGGTGTCTGCCGAGTTGCTCACGCTGGAAGGGATGCGCCGTGGTTTGGATCGGATCCCGGAGGTCCGCTTCGAGTTGGAAGCGGTGCAGCGCAGGGAACTGGCCGCATTGTACTTCGCTCGCCAGGTCTGGCGGGACACTTCGATTTCGCCAGCGGAAATCCGGACTCGATATCGGCAATGGGGTTCGGGTGAGCAGTTGCACCTGGCCCATATATTGACTGCCGGTGAGGAGGAGGCATGGGAGATTTTGGCCGAGTTGGCAGATGGGGCTTCTTTCTCGGATCTGGCGCGCAAGAGGTCCAAACATGCCGAAAGCGCAGCGCACGGCGGTAATATGGGTTTTCTGCGCCGGGGAATGGTCCTGCCCGAAATATCTGCTGCGGTTTGGGAATTGTCTGCAGGCCAGGTACATCAAGGGCCGATCGCAACCTCGATGGGTTATCATATCGTCGAGGTCTTGGCACGGCGGCGTCTGCCTCTGGAAAAACAGTTGCCCGCAATTCGTCAGCGTTTGAAAAACGAAAAGAAAATGGCTCTGCAACGGGCTTCCTGGCGTGAATTGGAGCGTAAATATCAAGTTGAGTGGCAGAGAGGGGTGGCGGCAAAACTGGCTCGGCGCGAGGCCTTACCCGAGGTGCAAAACCTTTTCGAGTGGCGGGGTGGAGCGCTAAAGGCCAGTCAGTATTTGCTGCGGGGGGATGGGCCCAAAGCTCTTGTTGCCGATACATTGCGAATTCGTCGGCTCGCTGAGCAAATGGTTATGGAGGAACTGGCTGGTTTGGAGGCGGTGGCCAGAGGATACGATACCCTGGAGGTCGTGCGGCAGGTCGTGGATAAGAAACGGGGCGAACTCATGGCCCAGCAGCTCTTTGCGCAGGTGGTCACCGAGCCGAGCGCAGCGGAACTGGAGCACTATTTTCTCCAGCACCGCGATCGATATCGGGGGCCTCAGCGCTTGACGATCCAGGAGATTCTCGTAGCTACTTCGGTGCGGGCCGATTCTCTCCATGCCGAACTCGAGGCTGGAGCCGATATGGCAGTGCTTGCTCGGCACTTTTCCCTGCGCGAAGATCGGCGGCAGAATGGTGGAATCTGGGAAGTGGCCCGTTCGGGCGATCCCCACACCGCGTCGATTTATCGAGCCGCTTTGGCCGGCGAGGGATTATTGCCGCCGATCAAGGTCGCGGGGGGGTATGCATTGGTTCGGGTGCTGGAGAAGGAAGAAGGGCGCCTTTTAGACTTGGATGAAGCGGCCGAGGTCCTGATCGATGATTATGCGGCGATGCGAATGAATACTTTCATAGATAGTTTGCGGCAAGAGTATGAGGATCGGATTGAGATCGATACAAAGAAACTAACCCCTTAAGTCGATTTTATTTGTTCCTCTTCAACTGGTAGCATTAATTTAAAAAAGGTTGCTGCGAGGGAATGAGATGGAGCTCTTAGGTGAATTGTGGTCTTCAATGGCGATTACCGGCAAGGGAGTCGTGCTGGTGCTGGCGGGACTTTCGATCTACTCGTATGGGGTGATGATCGATCGAGGTCTGGCGCTGCGCTGGACGCGCGATCACTCGAGTCGATTTGCCGCGGAAGTCGGGGAGGAGTCGCTCTCGGCCGAGGCGCTTTTATCGCGGGCTAATTCGGCGCAGGAGCAGGGGTATTGCTCGCTGGCTACGGTGGTGGGGGCCGGGTTGAGCGAATATCAGCTGCTGCGGGAAGAGGACCAGACGGTCGAGGGAGTATTGGAGGGGGTGGACGAGGCGACCGGTCGAGCGCTGGACGTGGCGATTATCAACCTCCGAGTGCGGTTATCCGGGATGGCGACGATTGCGGGTGTGGCCCCATTTCTGGGGCTCTTCGGCACGGTGACGGGGTTGATTTCGGCGTTTCGGGGTATTGCGGCGACGGGGTCGGGAGGCCTGGCAACGGTGTCGGGTGGGATTTCGGAGGCGTTGGTCACGACGGTGATCGGCCTTTTCGTAGCGATACCGGCCCTCTGGGCGTATAATTTTTTCATGAACCGGATCGATGTGATGGGAGTGGAACTGGACAACAGCGCCAGTCGTCTGGCGATGCACGCGGTTCGCAGAAGTCTACGCGAAAACGACTAGGAGCCGATCTTGGCTAGGCGCAGAAGACGCACTCGGACTCTGGAGATGGGTAAGCGGCCGAAGGCGATGCCCGATATTACCCCGATCGTCAATGTGGCGTTGGTGCTTTTGATCGTCTTCATGGTGATCATGCCGATGGTCAGGGAGGGGATCGAAGTGGATACTCCCCAGGCCGATCACGTGGAGAAGCTGACGGAAAATGCCGAGAATCTGGTGGTGCTTTCCATTCGTGAGGATGGGGCGCTCTACGTCAATCTGAATGCCGTCGACAAATTCGGACTCAAGCAGGAGCTGGCTCTGGCCTACCGCGGGCAGGAGGGCAATCCGATCATCATTAAAGGCGCCAAAAATTTGCCTTACCGGGAGATCCTCGAACTGATGGAGATCTGCCAGGCTGTCGGGGCTCCGGCGGTGGATCTAATGGCCAAGAAGGGTGGATAGGTGAGCTATGGGCCGGCGGCGTAAAAAAAGGGTTTCGCGGCTCGAATCGGAGATTAACGTTACGCCTATGGGCGATGTCTCATTATCGCTCCTGTTGGGTTTTTTGGTGATTACCCCGATCATCATCGAGACGATGTCTACAACCTTGCCCCAGGGGAGTGGGGCGGCTTCGGGTCAGGTTAAGCAAGACCCCGTGCTGGTTCTCAATGCGGAAGGGCAGATTTTGATTAACGGTGAGGAAGTGGACCGGGAGGATATACCGCAAAAGCTCACCGAACTCTTTTCAAACGCAACGCCGAGCGAACGAAAGGTGATGTTTACAGGATCTCCCGAAGTGCCCTACGCGGAGGTGATTGCCGTACTCGATCTGCTCAAAGGACATGGAGTAGATGCTTTTAGTATCCGTTAGCGATCTCTCGAAAAAATAAAAGGGGATGATGAGATGGAGCTCTTAGGTGAATTGTGGTCTTCAATGGCGATTACCGGCAAGGGAGTCGTGCTGGTGCTGGCGGGACTTTCGATCTACTCGTATGGGGTGATGATCGATCGAGGTCTGGCGCTGCGCTGGACGCGCGATCACTCGAGTCGATTTGCCGCGGAAGTCGGGGAGGAGTCGCTCTCGGCCGAGGCGCTTTTATCGCGGGCTAATTCGGCGCAGGAGCAGGGGTATTGCTCGCTGGCTACGGTGGTGGGGGCCGGGTTGAGCGAATATCAGCTGCTGCGGGAAGAGGACCAGACGGTCGAGGGAGTATTGGAGGGGGTGGACGAGGCGACCGGTCGAGCGCTGGACGTGGCGATTATCAACCTCCGAGTGCGGTTATCCGGGATGGCGACGATTGCGGGTGTGGCCCCATTTCTGGGGCTCTTCGGCACGGTGACGGGGTTGATTTCGGCGTTTCGGGGTATTGCGGCGACGGGGTCGGGAGGCCTGGCAACGGTGTCGGGTGGGATTTCGGAGGCGTTGGTCACGACGGTGATCGGCCTTTTCGTAGCGATACCGGCCCTCTGGGCGTATAATTTTTTCATGAACCGGATCGATGTGATGGGAGTGGAGCTGGACAACAGCGCCAGTCGTCTGGCGATGCACGCGGTTCGCAGAAGTCTACGCAAAAACGACTAACGGAACGAATTTGGGCTACGAGGCGATCGAAAAAACAAGAGACCGGATAATGCATTGGGGGGTTGGTTTCCTCCTGTTCGTATTGCTCTGCGGTGATGGTGCCGCAGAGCAGGCCCGTCGTTCGCCCAACTACGGTCTGCAGATCATCACCGCCCCTTCTGCACAGCCCTATAGGCCCTTTATCAACCGAGGGACTTGGCCGGGTTATTGGAATTACGGAGGGCAACCTTATTCACCAACCACCGTTAGCGGCCGCTCACAGGAGCTTTACGATCGCCTGGGTACCCATCTTCTACGCGGCTACCCATTGGTCAGCTGGCGCGAGACGCGTTCCGATAGTCTCGGCCTCCAGGAAAGCAAGCTGGTGCGGGAGAACTTCCTCTTTGAATTCTTCGGCG
>CAZFMY010000083.1:0-7318 GCA_964520345.1 uncultured Gemmatimonadaceae bacterium
CACTAGCTGAATGATTTCCTCATTCGGTGCCGAATAGGCTGCCTCCAGACAGACCACCCACTCCAGATCGATTTCGCGGCGATCGAGGTCGGCTTCGGCCAGCACTTCCTCGACCTTAGCCTGTAGATCTTCGGTGCTGATGCCGATCGGCGTGCGGATGTCTACCTCCATATGGCAGTGGCTGGGGATCGTGTTGCTCTGAACGCCGCCCTGTATGACGCCGATATTGACCGTCGTCGAATCCACGACCCAGGCCGTGTCTCCGCCGCGCGCCTTGGCGCGGGCGACGGCATCGGCCACATCGGGAGGTGTGCCCAAGTGCCATCCCTGTAGCTTTTTAAGCGCTGCGGCCACCTGTACGGCGCGGGCGATAGCGTCGTCGGCCACCGGCACGGCAGCCAGACCGCCGGGATGGCGGGTATCGACATTGAGCCAGTACTTGCCCTTGTGTCCGATCAGCACCTGGTCCATCTCGGTGGGCTCGCTATTGAGATGGGCGTCCCCCCGCGTCATCGCTACGTTTTGCAAGAGCCACTGGGCGCCCCAGGTGCCTCCCGTTTCTTCGTCGGCTACCAGTGCGGCGGTGAGCTGGCCGGCGATGGGGATCTGCAATTCGTGGACCAGCACCAGGCACAATAGCGAGGCGACGGTACCGGCTTTCATATCGCCGACGCCGCGCCCGAGAATCTTGCCGTCGCGGCACTCTCCCGAATACGGGTCGAAGGACCACGCTTCTGGATCGCCGCCCGGAAACTGATCGAGGTGGCCGTTGAGCACGAGGTTGCGCCCCGGTCGAACCCCTTCGACATAGGAGACCAGGCTCTGGATCGTCGGCCGCGGCTCGTAGATCTCGGCCGGCAGTCCCTTGCTGCGCAAGTACTCGGCGATATAGGCCACGCACCGCGTGGTATCGCCGGGCGGATTGTCGGTGGGGATCCGAACGATGTCGCGCAGGAGATCCTTGAACTCCGGCAGCCTGCGATCGATTTCTGCGAGGATCCGTGTTTTTTGCTCTTCTCGACCCATGATTTTTCTCGTCTAGCCCCGGTAATCCGGCGCCAAATTAAGCGCCAGGCGGCGAAAATTCGCTACCCGATGCAGGGTGATCAAGTTGGTGTCGTGCTGATTTAAACCGTTGACCGAAGTGCGCGCCAAGACCAGCAGGTCATCGCCGACGATCAACTGCGAGCTATAGCTGAACGAATCGCTTACCTTGTGGCTCATCGCCACGCAGCCGGCCCCGAACCAATTCTCAGCGTCGTGACTGTAGAGCAGCCACAAGATCCGCCGCTCGTTGCCCGGCGGTCCCTTGAACCCTGCCGCGGCCAGGTGCTCGTCTACCGGCGAGAAGGTGTTGGTCACCGGATTTACACAGGTCCAGAACAGCTGCGAGACCTCGTCGAATACGATGTGGAACTTGCACTGGCCGCCGAGCATCGGACAGAATTGGTCGAAGCGATAATCCATGCTCTCGCCGTCGTCGTCAAGGTTGCAAATCGCCGCCATGCCCACGGTCGCCCGGCCCTGTAAATGCACCCGGAGCATAGTGCGCAGCTGGCCCTGGACACTGATCACATTGCCCTCGATCCAGCAGTCTTCGGTGTTATTCGGCTCGGCCGGGTAGGCGCGGCTGTTGAGCGGCTGCGGCGTACCGGGAAAGCGCAGAGTCGGCGAGATCCGCCAGGCGGCCGGGTCGAGCAGATCCGCTGCCAGATCGCCGGCGACTACGAAAGATTCCCACGAGGAGCGCCCGCCGCCGCTGCGGCCGGTGAAGGGTATGGTTTCAAACGCTCTATAGACATAGCCATTCTGGAAGGTCACCGTGGTAGGTGCGTTGTGGCTGCGCACCGCGAAGAGCGTTACTTCATCCGCCCAGGTACGGCCCCCGTCCAGCGAGCGGCTAATAACCACCTCACGGGATTTGCGCCGGTTGCCGATCATATAGAGTGCGTCGCCGTGGACGAAGAGGCTCGGCCAGATGATATCGGTTTGGCCGCGCAGGGCCCAGGTCTGCCCGCCGTCGGTGCTGACCTTGACCTCGGTCTGGTAGGGTATAGACTCCTTGTGGGGTGCTGGCCGAAACCACTCGTAAGTGGCGACCACTTCGCCACCGGACAATCGGGCCAGGGCCGGCGAACCGGCGTAGACCGAGTTCTTGTCTGGCGACTGGGCCACCACCACATAGTCCTGCGCCAGAGGCTCCATTTTTCGCTCAATTCTCCAATCGCTGGAAGGGCACTGGCTGCTCCAGACCGTCCACCGGGATATTACGGCCGTTGATCCAGTTGGCGCGAGCCGAGGCTAGGAAGACGATAATATCGGCCACTTCCTCGGGGTGGCCCAGACGGCCCATGGGAAAACCATCGCGCTCGTACGCGGCAAAGGCCTCGGGCTTTTCGCGCCGTGCGCGGTCCCAACTGCCGCCCTCCCAGATAATGGAACCGGGCGATACGGTATTGACGCGGATACCGGCTGAGGCCAGTTCGAGCGCCATGATTTCGGTCAGAAAGATCAGCGCCGCTTTGGACGAGCCGTACTGGCCGCTGCCGGCCAGCTGCTCGGTCCAGCCGGAAATCGATGAGACATGGACCACCGCGGCGCCGGGCCGGTCTCGCATTTGGGGCACGGCCTGGCGGGTCATGCGCACCGCTGCGTGTACGTTGAGGTCGAAGGTGGCCAGCCAGTCCTCATCGCTGCTTTCCAGCACTGTGCCCGGGCCGACACTGCCGCCGACATTGTTGACCAGAATATCGAGGCCGCCCAGGTGCCCGATGCAGGCTTCAATGGCCCGGGGGGCGTCCTCCGACCGGCATACATCGGCCTGAATGGCAGCTACCTGTACGCCGAGTGCGCCGATCTGCGCGGCGGCATCATCAAGTTCTTCGGCGCCGCGCGCCACTATGGCCACGTTGGCCCCTTCCCGAGCGAAACACAGCGCCGTGCGCAAGCCGATGCCTTTGCTGCCGCCGGTAATCAGGGCCACTTTGCCACTCAATTGCAGATCCATATCTCATTCCTCCAGGGTTTCGACCGCTGGGGCCGATGGTCTCCAGCCCGTCGCAGGTCCATCTGATTTGGCTCTTGCCAAGGTACGTCACGCCATCGTTTATCGCAGCTGATTCGGTACCTCGCCGAATAGACCGGCTCATTCTGGTGAGCTCGTTCAAAAATAGACCAGCACATTGCCCTGCATGCCGGTGTACCCGTCGATGACAAACCACATCCCACCTGCCACTATATTGCCGAGGACGAGACCGAGAAAGAAAGGCTGGATGCGCCGGTAGGCATGCGGTCCGCCCAATTTGAGTACCAGGCTCTTGAAAACCCAGATCAGAAAGACGCTGCACCAAATCTGCCCAGCCACCCAGGTGGTGGCAATGGGGAAACCGATCGGATGCACTGGCCACCAGAGCCAGAAATGCCGTGCCAGCATCAGCATCAGCATCGCTGCGGCGCCCAGCCCGGTGTAAAGCCATCCCTCCCAGTTGACCCCGGTCGGCGCGTTGATCCATACGACCGCGGCATTGAACGGCCCCTGGTTGGTGCGGAGAAAAAACATCTGGTTGAGATTGATGCCCCCGTGGGTATAGGCCTGTTGCAACAAATACCAGTTGGCCGCCACCAGCGATACCGCCAGCGACAGGGCCATGGCCCAGAACAGGCGCCGCCTGGGGCGCCCCACGCTGCTCTCGCCCTCGAGTTTCAACGAATTGACACAGGCCGCCAGGACGAATATCCGCGCTTTGAAGATCCAGGTATACGTCAAACTCAACGCCACCAGCCCGTCCTGTCCCAGTGCCGAAGTGCCCACCGTGGAATTGACGAAGGCCTGCGGGTCGGTCGGCGTGCGGATGGTGGCCAGCCCGGCTTCGGCGACGAAGCGGCTGAGACCGATGTAGAGCACGAACGCAACGAAGAGCAACCACGGCACGCTCCAGCGCGGCAAGCCCGACAGCTCCAGCCATGCGCCCAGCGCGACCATCCCCAGCAGCACGCCCCACACCGCGGTGCGATAGGATAGAATCTCCCCCGAATCGTCCACGTGCTCGTCACCGGTAAAGGCCTTTCTGGCTACGGCCTTGAGATGTCCGCGCGCCGTCCACATAATAACCAGCACGAAGACGATCATCGCACCCATGCCCTGGTGCGCGGTGATGGCGTCCGAGGCTGAGGAATCCGGCAAGGTCTGTTGCATGGTAATACCCAGTACACTGTACGTGGCTCGCTGCGCCATCAGCAACGCAAAACAGGTCCAGATGCCCATCAATACCTGCAGATTGACAAAGTACGAAAAACCCAGGGTCATAAAACTCAAGGCCAATCCCAGGTGCAGCGCGCCCGGTATCAGCGGGACGCTGGTCGACAGCGATATCTCAGGGATGAAATTGTAATAGTTGTGCAGGGAATTGATACTGAGAATGGAAAACGGAATCAGAAAGCCGATCCACATGACCGTGCTTTTAAAAAACGGCGGCACCCGCTCTCCGTCGTCGCCGTCCCTGATCATGGCCAGCGGCAATTGCACCAGAGGATAGACCAATCGCTCGTGCTCGATCCACTGTTTGCGCAAGATTACGGCGATGCAGACCATGACGAAACACAGAATCGCGAAAAACAGCGACCAAGCGCTCAGGGGCCGCACCCATGCTCCCCAGGGAATTGGTGCGTCGGCCGGTAATCCCTCGAAAAAATAGCGCGCTGCATCCGGGTCCTGCGGTACCAGCCAGGGTTTTATAAAGGGTTGGATACTCTCGGTCCAATTGTTCTCGGGTGTCGCGTAGTAGGAGGGGCTGACGATCTTGGGTACCATGTGCTCGACGTAGCCTTCGGTCGGCACGGTGGCGGCGATCATCAGCATGATGAACACCACCGTCAACTCGCCCTGGTCCAACGCCAGGGGTCGGTGCAGCGATTTCAGCAGTGTATTGAAAAAGGCGACGAAGAGAAAGAAAACGAAGATGGCGATGGGTACGCTGATGTTGAGCGCCATCCACGAGGCATTGATAAAATTGCTGTACAGCGCGCCGACATTGACCACCGCTGCCAGCAGCGCTCCTGTCAGCAAGGCTCTGAAGCTCACCCTAGTGGCGGCCATATCATCGCTTTCCCTTGGAGGGCGAAGCCGGGTAGATTTGTGGAACGAATCGCAAATGGTCACCTTTGTGCTGACCAGTGGATAGATGCCAGCACTCGTCGATCCGCGGTAGCGCGATAATGCCGAATGCCAATGCCCACCTATGAGCCAATCCTCGGCTGAATCCAAGAAGGCGACCAGGTCCCGGAGTGTCAAGGGATCTAGTGCCAAAGCCCTGATCGTAGGGGTGGGTGGGGCAGTCTGTCTGGCTTTGGGGTCGGTTTACAACGACATGATCGTCAAGGGGGCGCCGATGGCTCGCTGGAGCCTGACTCCGGCGGCGATCTTCGCTTTCTTCGCACTGGTCGCGGTGCTCAATGTGCTGTTGGGTCTGATTCACCGCCGCCTGGCCCTGCAGCGGGGTGAATTGGCGGTAGCCTACGTGCTGATGGTGCTGGGCAATACCCTGGCAGCGGGCTTGTCGGGCTATGTGCTGCCGGTCATCACCGGGGCCTATTATTACGCCACGCCGGAAAACAACTGGCGCGAAGTGGTGCAGCCCTATCTGCCGCACTGGATAGGCCCTCGCGATCTGAATCTCATCCGCGACTTCTACGAGGGCAACCCCGCCCGAGCCGTGCCTTGGGAGGCCTGGCTCTTGCCCCTGCTATACTGGTTGCTCTTCGCTCTGGCGCTCTTTCTGGTGATGGTCTGCATGATGGTGATTCTGCGCCGGCAGTGGGTCGAGCACGAAAAGCTCGCCTATCCGATGGCCCAGTTGCCGCTGGCGATGATTGCCGACGACGGGAGCGGCCGGCTGGTGCGACCGCTCTTTCGCCAGCCTCTGATGTGGCTGGGCTTCGTCCTGCCTTTTGGGTTGGGATCGATCGACGCGCTCAACAAGTACTTCGTCGCCTTTCCTGCGATCCGTCTGTCGCTGGGCAGTATCCCACTCTTTGAACAGACCGCGAGTTTGAATCTGACGGTCTATTTCTCGATCATCGGCTTTTCCTACCTGATTCCCCAGAACGTGGCGCTGGGGCTGTGGTTTTTCCATCTGCTGAGCCAGCTGCAGCGGAGCGCCATCGCCTTTGTGGGCGCGTACGAGCAGGAGGCAGCGCTGGGGCATTTCAGTCGCTATCTGGACCCGATGGTTTTTCACCAGGCGATGGGGGCGATGATCGCCCTGGTGCTGGGTTTCCTGTGGACTGGCCGCCGCCACCTCGGCGCGGTGGCGCGCAAGGCGCTGTGGGGCGATCCCACGGTCGATGATAGCGATGAGATCGTCTCCTACCGGGTCGCCGTCTGCGGCGTTGTCTTCGGTTTGGGTGTTATGGGATTCTGGCTGTGGCAGACGGGTGTCCCCCTGCCCCACGTGCCGCTTTTGCTCTTCGGGGCCTTCGTGATTTTCCTGACCATCGCGCGCGCTGCCGCTCAGGGAGGGGTGGCGGCGATGTACACGCCGACCGTAACGTCCGATTTCGCGCTCTCCAGCGTGGGGGGCAGCGCGCTGGGGGCCAAGGGCCTGGCCGGTCTGGCGCTGAGCTATCCCTGGAGCACCGGTCGGGCGACGATGATGGTCTTGATGGTGGTCTGCGCCAATGGTCTCAAATTGATCAGCGAGGTCGACGTGCCGCAGCGACGGCGCCTCTTCGGGGGCATGGTGGCGACGATCGCCCTGACCCTGACGGCGACGATCGCCCTGATTTTCTATCTGGGTTACCAACACGGGGCGATCAACCTGAACTGGTACTTCCAGACTTATGCGCGCTATCCCTTCGAGTTCATGGCTAAGAATGTGCTCAATCCTCCAGAGCCCAATCTGAATGGGTGGATCTACCGGGGCGTGGGCGCGGCGGTGATGGCGGTTTTGCTGGTGGTCCACCACCGCTTTTTGTGGTGGCCCTTCCACCCGCTCGGTTTTCCGATAGGCTCTCTCTTCGGCCGGATGTGGTTCAGCGTATTTGCTGCCTGGCTGATCAAAGCGGCGATTCTCAAATACGGGGGCTCGCGACTCTACGTTTTTCTGCGACCTTTCTTTCTTGGTCTCATTCTGGGCGAACTGGTCGTGGCGGGATTCTGGGTGGTGATAGATTATTTCACGGGGATGCAAAACAACCACATGGGCGGGGTCGTTTTTTGAACGGTGTACTGGTGCAGCACGTTGGGAAGATCTCTGAGACCGCAGGTGATGTGAATCACAGCGCGGCGTGGTTTGCCGATTAGATTTTTTTATGTATAATT
>CAZFMY010000083.1:7418-28668 GCA_964520345.1 uncultured Gemmatimonadaceae bacterium
TGGGACTTAGAATATATGGGGTATTATTGCGGTGCGGAGGGATACGATACTTGCGATGGATTCCTGGAAGAACATCCCTATGGTGGGGAATACACCGCCGGGATAGATTCCGTAACCGCATGGGTTCAAAAATCGAAATTCGGTGATGAGGGTTACTGCCCAGAGGTGCCATCTATGACCTACACTCTTGATAAAGCACAGAGTCGCCTAGTTCCTCCCGGTGAGGATCCGATTGAAACTTGGTTAAACATACCCCCATTTGATGACGCATGGGCGCCATACACCCAAAAAGCTACTCCGTGAGAAAAAGCAGATAGCAAGCGTCTCGTAAAGAAAAGCACGCATTATCGCAAATCATGTCACTGGGATAATGAATTTTGTCAATACAGCCAACACTTGATGAGCGACTGCGGGTTCCCTACTCGATCGGTACGGGTCTCCCCAAAGGCGGTGATGCCGAGATCGAGGGCTACCTGCAATCGCTGCGGGTCCAGGGTTTCTGTGTCATAGAGCGGGTGATCCCCGAGGACCAGGTCAGTACGGTGCGCGAGAGCGTGCACCGGGGGCGCGAGCTCTTGCAGCAGGACCGCGAAGCGGAGCGGCGCCAGCGCCTGGAACTGGAGCGCGGCAGAAATCCCGACTTGCAAGACCAGAGTGACCCTGTGCGGCCGCCGCTGGCGCCGCACGCCGAGCTCTGCGATATCGCGCGGAACGAGGTCTTTGCCGAGTACCTCGCGGAGCCGCGCGTACTGCGGGTAGCCAAGGCCATGCTCGATACGCACGTTCGGATTTTGCAGACCGAGGTCAACAAATCGTCGAGGCCGGCGGGGCAAGCGCTCTCGGAGCAGCAGCTGCGGCGCCGCGGCTGGCATTCCGATTGGCCGCACGACCTGAGTGCGTATGGGCCGAACAGCGAGCAGCCGTGGAGGCACTGCGGCGCGATCGCCCAACCGTTTCCCGATGTCTGCATGGCGTTGTCCACGGTCTGGTACCTCGGCCCGGAGGACGTGACCCCGTATAACGGCGGTACGTGGATTGTTCCGGGTTCGCACAAAGACCCGCGCAATCCGCGCGGGCCCGATGATGGCATCGACGAGCGCGCGCCGATTCCCGGCGAATTCCAGGTCTCGGCTCCCGCGGGCTCGGTTTTTATGCAGGATACGCGGATCTGGCACTCGGGTGCGATCAACCAGAGCGAACACGAGCGTACGGCGGTGGTGTGCCGTTATGGGCCGTGGTGGCTCTCGGGTAATGAGTTCAGCAATTTGCATTCGGGTGGGCACACGCTCAGGACCTATGTGCCGCAGGAGGTGTATGCGAAGTTCTCTCCGGAACTCAAGCTGCTGTATCGGCACCTCGCCGAGGGCGAGGAGGATGTCCTGCAGCCCGAAAACCAGCACAAGGCGGTTCGCGCACGCTTCGTCGACCAGCCGGAACTGCGTGACCCGGACCGCATCGGCGAGAACAGCCATGTGGTTGTAGGCGCGATGAGTATGGAGGAGTGGAGGCGCAGCCGCGGCGCGGATTAACGCGATTGGAAAATTAGCTTCCCGATCCCTCGGCTTTTCGCAGGTGATGGAAGGTCGTGGCTGATCGCTTTAGATCGGATCGTTGCCGATGCGTCTCGCGCTAGCGCTTGCGCAGTTTCCACACCTGTTCACCGGGAAAGTGCCTGGCCCACTCGGCCGGTATGCCGAAGCGCGTGCCCTCAGCCGAGGCGGGTGCCGTTAATTCCAGATAATCCTCAATCGCGAACCCCGTTTGGTTAAAGAGCGATACCCATTCTGAAATTGGTAGATTGAATTCGATGCCGCCCGGATCGACTTCGAGATTGCGCCAGTCCAGGCGGTGCATGCCGAAGTAGGGACGTGCTAGTTGGCGCGTCGTATCGGAGCCATCCTGCGGGACACACAGTAATTGGATCGGGGAGTTGCTCAAAAAAACGAGCCGGCCACCAGCGCAGAGCAGTCGGGCCGCTTCGGGGATCCACTGGTAGGGATCGGCCCAAATGGCGGCGCCGTACTCGCTGATGGCGAAATCGAAGTGGGCGTCCGGGTACGGCACGGTCTCGGCATTGCCGTGAATGGTTTCAAAGTGCAGATCGTGCTCGTCCTGCAGGCGTGAGCAGGTGTCCAACTGGCGCTGGGAGTTGTCGATGGCTACCACGTCAGCGCCGCGGCGTACCATCCATGCCGACACGTAGCCGGTGCCGCAGCCCAGTTCGATGGCGCGCAGACCGCTCATCTTATCCGGCAAGAGTTCGGCGTCTTGGTTGGGAATACTCCATGTTCCCCATGCCGGTTCGCTGGCCCAGTGCCGCTCGCCGGCGGCGACCCACTGGTCGGCCATGCCATCCCAATAGCATCGGTTTACGCTGACGTGTTCCGGTAGTTCTTCGCTCATGGTTTGCCCCAGGATCGCGATGAAGTGTAGCGGTGTTCTGTACGACTAGTCCAGCACAGTAGCTACTAATCGGCGCTGGCCGCCGTGGTTGCGAAATTCGCACAAATAGATCCCCTGCCATGTTCCCAGGTTCAGTGCGCCGTTGCTGATGGGTATGCTGAGAGAGCTATCGACAAGTGTGGATTTGACGTGTGCCGGCATGTCGTCAGGGCCTTCATAGGTATGTTCGTAATAGGGGGCTTCTTCCGGCACGAGTTCGTCGAGGTTGGCCGCCAAATCGCGGCGGACGCTGGGGTCGGCATTTTCGTTTAGCGTCAGACCGGCAGAGGTGTGCTGGATAAAGAGGTGCAAGAGGCCGATATCCGGCAGATCGGGTAGCTGCGCCTCGACCTGCGATGTGATCAGGTGAATGCCGCGTGGGAAAGCGGGCAGGGAGAAGGGAATTTGGAGCATGATTGGGCGGGGCCTCCTTCAGGCGCGGATTGGTTGGTAGGTATAAACAAATCCCGATATAGATCAGAGGCAAGGTGTTCAACCTGTTTGACGCGTCTGTCTAGACGCAGCACATTGATTGCTAGTGTGCTGCGGCACCTGTCTCGATGGAGAAAGGAGTTTCAGGATATGAATATTTCGATCAGCATGTGGAACTTTATCCACTATTTCCCCCTGCGCAAAGGCGGAACGAGTTTTTCCTTCGATAGGGGTTTGGACAGTTTGGAGCAGGTTGTTGCCGAGGTTGCCGCAGCTGGTTATGGCGTCGAGCTCTGGCCCAGCTGGTACAGTTGGGAATGGACCTCTCCCGAACGCGAAGGAATGGTCGCGAATCGGATCGATCTATACGCCGAGCAGGAGCGCCAACGACTCGCGGAGATTTTGCGGGGGGTCCGATCGAGCTGGCATACCGACGGCGACAATACGATCGAAGGCTATAATCGCAAGATCGACACGGTGGCCGATGTGGGCAGCAAGGTGCTCGTGGTCCATGCGTCCAATCTGCTGCTCGACGGCCCTGACCCCGATTTCGATTTTGCCGCCGAAGTGTTGGATTATGCGCGCGAAAAAAACGTCAAAATCGCACTCGAAAACGCTTCGGAAGGCGAGCTTGAAGAGGACTCCTCCCTTTGGAATCTCTCGCTGATGAAAAGGGCCATCGAGCGCTTCGACGATCTGGGTATCTGCCTCGACACCACGCATGTGCAGAAGTTCAAACGCTTTCCACTGGCCGAATATATCGATGTGTTGGCCGACCGTATCTGCCACCTGCATATCAGCGATGCTCTCGGCGACGACGTGGGTATCGGACGTCTGCATACGCAGCCGGGAACGGGCAAAATTCCGGCTGAGGATTGGCGCTACCTACTCGATGCGCTGAGAGAGGTTGGTTTTGCGGGAGAGGCGGTGCTCGAGATCAAGCCGTTGACCCCGATCCGAATCGCCGAGCAGACCGAAAAATACTTTAGTTCTTTAATTGGTTAAAGGAGCAGAAGCTTTGCGGGAAATACCGATTGATGAGCAGCCGCAGTTTTTCATCGACGATTATCTCGTCGATAACCGCTGGGGTGTTGAGTACCTGACCGAAACGGTCAAACGCGTCTTCCACACGCCGGTCAAACATCCGGCCAACCCGGTGATCGCCAATAGAGGCGGTTATGCGAATGTGTTGTACGAGGGTGGGCGTTTTCGCATCTGGTACCAGGAGTACTGGGACCAGAGTTTGGAGCCGCGCAAGTACACCTATGGTGTCGCCTATGCCGAGTCGGAGGACGGTCTGGAATGGCAGCTGCCGACGATCGGTCGTCATGAGTTCAAAGGCACTACCGATAATAATATCGTATTGCTCGGTCCGGGTGGGGGTCGTGCCGAAGTGCCCTATCTGCTCGACGTGCCCGAAAGATTTCGCCGGGGTTACGAATACCTGCTCTTGTATCTGACCGACGAGCCCAAGAGTGCTCGAGTGATCGGCTCGCACGACGGCATCAGCTGGGACCCGGCCAGCGATTGCTGCATTGCCGCGGGGTTCACCCCCGATACGCACGGAAGCATTGTATGGGATCCGTCTCTAGAGCGTTTGGTGTGGTTTACGCGGGCGACTAATCTCTATCGCAACCGCGGCGCGCGGCGCAAGGTCGCCCGGTTGGAGCACACCAGTCTGTGGGACGAGTGGCCGATTCGCAGCGAGAATATTCTCTTGCCGGACCAGCTCGACGCCGAGACGGATCACAACTATTTCTACGGTATGCCGACTCGCTACCACGCCGGTGTCTACTGGGGCTTCTTATGGCCCTATCGCCATCAGGAGGATATCTATACCGCGTTGACCTTCAGTCGCGACGGGCGCAATTTTCAGCGGCCCGCAGACCGGCCGTGCCTCATTGGTCTCGGCGCACCGGGCGAGTGGGACGCGGGCATGGTCATGGCATCGAACTGGGTCGAGGTGGGCGAAGAGTGGTGGCTGTATTATGTCGGCACCAGCGGTCGCCATAAAGAGCTCGACCCAGTGCCTGGGATCGGACTAGCACGGTTGCGCAAAGAGGGTTTCGCCTCGTTGCGCGGCCCGGCCGGCGGAGGGTTCGTAGTGACCAAGGTCCTGCGGGGTCCGGGTGGGAGACTGCTGGTCAATGCGGACGCGACGAAAGGTGAGTTGCGGGTACGGCTGACCGACTACCAGCGCGACCCTTTGCCGGGCTTTGAGAAGCCGAGTTATCCGATCCGCGGCGACGGCATTCGTCAGCAGGTGTGCTGGGAAGGGTCGGATAAGCCCATTCCGGCGGATCGGCCGCTGCGGCTGGAATTCGAGATGCAGGGCGAGGTCGATCTGTTCAGTTTCTGTTTTTCCCTGGACTAGCTATCTGGGAATGGTCGTTATCCCGGAGTTTCACCCCTCGTGCGAAACCGCGAAATCATCCTCGTGTTCCTCGCACCAGGCGCAGAGCATCTCGCGGTACCGTACGAGCTCGTCGTGCGCGGCAGGCTCGTGCGCGAGGTTGCGGGTTTCTCCCGGATCTTCGCGCAGATCGAAAAGCATCTCGGCATCGCGTCCACGCGAGAAGCCGATGTATTTGTAGCGCTCGTCGCGCAGCATCCGCCCCTGCATGGAGAGATCCATCGTGTCGGGATGGAGCTCGGCCACGACAAAGGGCCGGCCGGTCGCCCGTGGATTTTCGAGCAGTGGCCGCAGGCTGTCCCCCGCTACCTCGGGGTATTCGATCCCGGCGTAGTCGCAGAGGGTGGGCAATACGTCCACTCCCGAGACCAGATCTTCTCGCGTTCCTGCGGGCACCACGCCGGTCCAACGCAGGATAAAGGGCACCCGCATCGGCTCCTCATAGAGCATCAGCTTGACCACCCAGCGGTGGGCGGCCATGCCCTCACCGTGGTCGCTGGTAAATAGCACCAGCGTGTCCTTTTCGAGCCCACCATCGCGCAAGGCACCCAGGATCCGTCCGATCTGGACATCGACATCTTCTGTGAAGCGATTGTAGGCTGCCAGATAATTGCGCCACTGCTCTTCGTCCCAATCGAAGGTATGGGTCCCCTCCTGCCCGTAGTAGGTGCGCTGCCGGCAGAGCTGGATAAACTCGGGCTCGCGCGGGTCGACGGCGAAATTGTCCGGTAAGGGCGGCAGATCGGCGGCGAGCTCTGAGGGCGGATCCATGATCCAGTGACAGATATCATGCGGATTGCAGAGCGAAACTCCCAGGAAAAAGGGGTGGTCGTGGTCGCGACGGATGAATTCGATGGCGCGGTCGGCCACGTGAGCATCGCTGGAGGCGCCGAGACCGAGCGGTGCCCCCGGATCGTGCAGCACCTCGCAGCCGCGGATCCCCTCTTGGCCATCTCCGGGCAGATGCCAGCGGCCCGACCAGCCGGTCGTATAACCCGCATCGCGGAAGAGCTCGCCGAGATGAGGCTGGTCGGGGTCGGGGATCATGCTGTTGACCAGTACGCCGGTTTGGTGCGGCATACGACCGCTGAGCAGGCTGCTGCGCGATGGCCCGCAGACCGGCGCGGCGCAATAGGCTTGGGTGAAACGCATACCCGCGGCGGCTAAAGCGTCCATGTGCGGGGTGTGCAGATGCGGATTGCCCGCGCAGCTCATCGCCTGTGCGGATTGCTGGTCGGTGAATACGAAGAGGATATTGGGTCTGGTGGGCATTGCGGTTTTTCTCCTCAGTTCGGCGTCAATCGCCCGTACCACACTTCGTTGCTTTTCGCTTCGTAAGCGCCGGTCCAGTAGCAGTCGATGAAGGGCGTGATCGTTCCTCCGGCGCGCCGGGTATTTATAAAGGCGTGCCAGAACGGGCCCGGCATTGCAAGTTTTAGCGGCTCGCTGATCTGCCCCTGGTCCAGTTCTACTGCGTAGTAAAGACCCTCTGCTGCTCCGCGCCGCCCTCGCGTCAAAAGATAGTGCATTCGGCCGTCCGGCCCCTGGTAGAGCCGCCCGCTATTATAGCTGCCCAGGCAGAGATGACGAAAAGGCCCGCCCGGCGGCCCTACTGCATGGTAGAGTCGGCTGTGGCAATGGTCCTGCCCCTTACCTGCCCATATCGTTTTTGCCCGCTGCCGATTCTCGTAATAAATGAGGTGGACCAAACCATCGGCATCGATGAGCAGGTCTTGCTGCTCTGTGGTGCCGCGTGCCCCGTCCGCCGGAGTATGGGTGTCGGAGACGTCGCTTATAACCTGTGTCTGCCAATGGAGTGTGTCCGCGAGAATATCGGGACAGTAGTAGTAATAGGTCTTCAGGACTGGATAAATCCCACGCGGTGTTTCTACTTTTTCGATTGCGCCGGTGGTGGGATTGGGGCGGGTCAACCAATCGTTGGGATAGAGCTCGCCGGGGACGAAATAGTCGTCGCTGCAAAAGGTATGGGCCGAGTGTCCGTCGAGCACGGTGAGATGGTACCCTCGCGCTTGCTGGTGCTGGACTTCGCCGCTTTTGAGCAGAGTGTGATCTGTTGTCGGATCGAGCAGGTACCAGGCCATGCGCTCCAACCCGCCGGCCGCGAATATTTGCCCGTAGACATTGATCGCCGCGCCGAAGCGACTATCCGCCTCGGCGTTTTGCAGCATTTGGCAATTGCGCAATTCGGGATCGAAGATGGCATGCCAGCTGGCATTGGCGCCCGAGATCACGTGTACCTGGCCTTCTGCGTCGACCAGCAGATTGCCGTTCTGAGGTACGGGCGGCAGGGGCTCACTCGCTGCCCACTGGCCCGGTCCGATACGACGATATACGACCAGGGTCAAATCGTCGCGCCAGCTCAATGCATAGAGCTGCTCGCCGCAGCGAACGATATTGGACTGGTTGTAGCCCCAGCAACTCGCACCACTGCCTCCCCGCAGTTTGGATCCCGCGGTATCGGCTATTGGCTCGATCGCCAATTCTGCCGCGAGGGGAGGGCCGTATGATACATTCTCGCGGTGCATGGTCAATCTCTCCTTTGCGGCAGCAATATTTTGCGGTGAGTTGCTCGCACCTCCTTGCTGGTCGGAAGGAGGTGCGAGTCGAGTTGGATTCAGGAGGTCAGTTTTGCCTTGAGCTCGTCATAGTCCGGTTCAACTCCGGGATTCTCAGCATCCCAGCGATAGGAGACGGTACCATCCGCTTCGATGATGATGACGACCCTATTCGCTACTCTATATCCCGAGAGACCGCCCAAATCATTGAACTCTACTCCGAAATGATCTATCCATTCTCTGTTGTAATCACTGAGCAACGTGATATTGGTCTTGGTTTGTTCCGACCAGTTCTTTAGTACAAAAGGCGAATCTACCGAAACGCCGATGACTGCAGCATCGAGATCATCGAGAAACGAAGAAAACGAATCGAGAGAGCAGAGTTCATTATCGCACACCCCTGTGAATGCCCCGGGGAAAAATGCGATCAGGACTCTTTTGCCAGACCATTCATTAATGTTTCTCAATTCTTTTTCGCTGTCGTAAAGACTCAGGTTTTCGATTTTGTCGCCCGTTTTTATTGCCACTGTGCTCGCTCCTTTTAAGGTGTTGAGGTTGGATGGGTTGATTGGGCCCGTAGTCGCACCATGCTGGCCCGAATGATATAGTGATTATTCAGATCTCTTCGGCTTGATTCCAGATCGTGGGGTCGTAGCTGACGCCGAGGCCTGGGCCGGTCGGCACATTGATAAATCCGCCTTCTTCGATGGTGAAGTGCGGCTGGTACCAGTCCTCGTAGCTCAGCGCTCGCGCCGGGAATTCTAAAAATGGCCCGGTGTGATCGACGACCGACCCGAAGTGCAAGAGCGTCGCCAGCTCGGGGTTGTGTTTGGGGCTGTGCGGAGTGACGCGCAACCCGCCCTCTTTGGCCATCTGCGCCACCCGCAGCGCGCGGATCAGCCCGCCGTTGTACATCAGATCCGGCTGTACCATATCGACGTGGCGATCGCGGATCATCACTCTGAAATGGCCGAGGTTGCAGTCCTGTTCGCCGCCGGCCACGTCCATCTCCAGAGCGTCGGCGACCTTCTTCGTCTCCTCGTATTGCTCGAAGGGACAGGGTTCTTCGAGCCAGCCGTACTCGTACTCCTGCATCAAACGACCAATTTCGATCGCCTTTTGGTGGTCGTACGAGCTGTTGGCGTCCATATAGAGGGTGATATCCGGTCCCCAGGTCGTGCGTGCCACTTCGATCAGGCGTTCCGTGCGGCCGGGTACCGAGTCTGCGTTGTTCCGCATGCGGCCGCCGATCTTCATCTTGACTGCTCGGGCCCCGGTCTGGTCGAGGCGCTCGCCGATCCAGGCCACTTCGTCCTCGGGCGCGGTATCGCGGCGCATGCTGGACAGGTAGATCGGCAGCCGGTCGCGCCAGGCCCCGCCCACCAGCGTGCCGACGGATTTATCGCTGGCCTGGCCGAGCAGGTCGAAGGCGCAGGCCTCGGCGTAGGCGACGCAGTTCCAGAAGGCCGTGCCCTGGTATTTGTAGTTGTTGCGGAAGGTGTAGACATCCTTGACGATTTGCTCGAGATCGCGGGCGTCGCGCCCAATGAATGCCGGGGCCACGAGCTCCTTGAACATCGGGTACAGCACCGCACAGCGGCTATTGGCCACCGCAGTGCCGACGGCGCCGTCTTCGCTCTCGCTGCGCACGAGATAGGTATCGCGGTAGCGGAATAGCTTCAGCGAGCGAATAACCACTGCAGCACTGGTAGCCGAGTGCAGGTCGAGCAGGGGTGCCCAGTAGTGTTGATCGGAATAGGTCGATTCTAACATGGATGACTCGTTACTTTAAATCATAAACACGGAATCCGGTGGCGACAACTCTTGCGGAGAGCGGAATCCGCGTCTACACTGTCAGACCTATGCCTACTCCGCTGGAGCCGAAACTCGGACGCATCCTCCACATTGCGCTGCCGATCGTCGTATCGAATGCGTCCTATACGGCGATGCTTTTTATCGACCGGTTGTTCCTGTCGCGAGTGGGTAAACACGAATTGGCTGCGGCGATGAGCGGCGGGCTGACGGCCTTCGTATTATTCTCCTTTTTCATCGGTCTGATCGGCTATACATCGGCGCTGGTCGCCCAGTACTACGGTGCCGGTCGGCACGAGATGTGCACCCGCGCCGGGACCCAGGCGCTTTATCTGGCGCTGGCCGGCTATCCGATCCTGCTGGCTTTCGTACCCGTGATAGGACATATCTTTGCGCTGACGGGACAGGATCCGGCGCTGAAGGCGCCGGCGACGGTCTACGCACAGACTCTGCTTTTCGGCGGGATCTTCACCTTGATCCGCACTGCGCTGAGCAGTTTCTTCGTCGGAATTGGCCGCACGCGGATCACCATGGTCGCCAATATCTTCGGTACCCTGGTGACCATTCCGCTCAACTACGTGCTGATTTTCGGCCATTTCGGGCTGCCGGCGCTGGGCATAGAGGGGGCGGCACTTGGGACCATTGGCGGTGGTTTTTCGGCTTGTGCGCTGCTCTTAGCATATTACCTGAAGGAGGTCACCCGGGCTCCTTATGAAGTTGAGCGGGTCATGCTCCTGGTGCCCGAAACGATGGGGCGTTTGCTGCGCTTCGGTACCCCTGCCGGGGTCGAGCCGCTGCTCAACTGGTGCGCCTTCAATATTTTCGTGCAGGTCATGTATTCCTACGGCGCCGAGACCGCCGCCGCGTCGACTATCGCTTTCAATTTCGATATCGTCGCTTTCGTGCCGATGATGGGCTTGAGCGTGGCGGCGACGACGGTTGTCGGCCAGCACCTCGGGGCTAAAGACCTGGCCGGGGCAGTGCGGTCGACCACGCTGATGTTGCGTATGGGCGGAGCCTATGCGCTGGTGATGATGGTGCTTTTTCTCATCGGAGCGGATTTATTGGTCCGGATTTTCGCCGCCGGTTTCGCCGATCCCGGCGATCGGATCGCGGATATGGCAGCGACCATGCTCCGGCTGCTGACTCTCTATACGCTGGCGAATGCCTTGAAACTGGTGCTCAGCGGGGCGTTGCGGGCTGCGGGCGATACCCGGTGGATGATGTGCGTGTCGGTGGCGATTCACTGGGCGATGGCCGTTGGGGTGATCCTGCTGGTACACGCAGCGAAGGTGGATCCGTACGCGGCGTGGTTGACGCTGGTCGCGATGAATATTGCCCACGTGTTCAGCGCCTGGTATCGCTATCGCACCGGCAAGTGGAAGCGGATTCGGCTGATCGACTCTTGATGATACCTGGACCTGTTGCGGCGTTCGTCGCCGGGATGGGCTAGATGGCCTCGAAGGCGAATAGATCGGCGTTTTCGAATTTGAATTCAAGACGGATGAGATCGCCTTCGAGGCTGGTGAGCTCGGCTCTGTCCCAGGATACGGGATGACGCACCGCATCTCCGTTGAAGGCATTGCAGTTCTCATAATCGAATCCGGCAATGGACTGGCGTCGCAAATCGACGACCCGCACCCGCACGCTGCCGGCAGATGCCTTGGCGTTGATAAAGAGCCGGCCTCCGGGCCAGCGAAAAGGACGTGTCACCACATAGCTCTCTTCGGCCCCGGCGCGCAGAGAGACGAATCCTTCTTTGCGCAATCTGGCCAAACCGATCTTGTTCGGCGTCGGCGCGGCGTTGTGATAATAGTCGGCGCCGGAGTAGTAGATCCACCACTCGTCGCCGCATTCGATCAGGCGATCGGCCGACATGATCATTCCGCCGTCCCAAGTGCCTGGCGTGCCGATCGGAATGAGGCGGGGGCGGTCCGGCAGCCGCTTCCAATCGATACCGTTCCGGCTGAATACCAGCTCGACATCGAGGGTCTGCGGGTTTTCATCAAGATGATGCAGCAGGCCCCAGTAGATCCCGCCGTAGCGAAAGGCGGACATCGAGTAGAAGCGCTTGGCATCTCCCTGGTCGGGGATGAGGACGCTGGCAGGCATGGTGTCCCAATTCGACCACAGATCCCGGCTCGCCAGCCGCGATATCGCCCGCGTGTTTCCCTGCAGATCCGGCGGTGCTTTTGACCCACCGAAAATGAGTTTGTTGCGCAGGAACGAAACGAACTCCTGTCGCTGGACGTCGTAGAGGATATTGTGAAAGCAGTCGATGCGATTGGCGATCAGCTGGCACGCTTGTTCCCGCCAGTGGATGCCGTCCTCGGACGTGGCCAGATAGTGTCCGGCGTCGCAATAGTACATGACCATTCGGTGGTCGTTCAGGAAACGCCCGGGAAGGGCGTCGATATTCTTCACCCGGTCGTCAGCTCCTGCCGCAACATGGACATTCGCGCTATGGACCTCGCGCTTGCCCTGCAGGACGATGTTGGTGCGCGTCTCGCTTCCCCAGGGGAAGAGCCCCAGGTCGGGTTTTTCCCAGGTCAGGCCGTCCGTCGACTGCGCGTAGCAGAGAAAGTAGGAACCGGGATAGTCGGGTTTGCCCTTGTTAATGGAGTGGGAGACGGTATAGTACAGGCGGAAGAGTTGCGTCTGCGGGTCGAATACCACACCGGGATAACCGCATCCCCGCTCCGCCTCCCAGGGCTTATCCGGCCATATGAGGGGATCGCCACGTCGGGGTGTATGTGCTACGTGTGGCACGTTGGCCGAGAGGAAATGGCTATCGAAGCGGTTCTCGATGAGGAAATCATCGACGAAGAGTTGCGGCGTGTGGCGTTTCACCTCCCGCTCTCCGACGGGATCGAGCTTTCCGCTTTCCGGTGGGCACAACATCGAGTCGCTCCTCATTCAGTGGGTCGTGAAGTATTCCTGTAAACTCGGGTGGAGGGGCTTCAGGTACTCGGATCGCCAAGTGGCCGCATAGATATCGATGAACCGCTGATAGAACGCCCGTGCGGCGGGCAGACACCCATCTAAATATCCAGGCTTGAGGAACCAGGGCTGATAGGTTGAGACGTAGCCGGTCCGTCGCTCCATCATCTCGGCGGTGATCGGCCGGTGGTCGGAGGCGCGGTTGAATGTAACCGCGATGGTTCGGCGTCGGACTCCTTTCAGGTACTGTCCGCGATGCAGGGAATTGACGTGGAAGAAGGCCAGGTCGCCTGGTGCGAGCTCTAGCCGCACGGCATTGGGCATCTGGTCCGAATGGGGGTCTTCCCAGCGAATGCGGTTCTCCTCCGGCGTGTCGGTGCGCAGATGCGAACCCGGCACCACTTCACTAGCCGTAGTGGGCACGAGGGGGATATGCATGTGGATCTCGCGCGGAGGATCTCCTTCACGGTGAATTAGCCGGACTTCGTCTTCACCGTCGAACTTGGCAAAAAATTGACAATCCCGGTGCCAGTTGGCCGGGCGCGTTTGCGATGGGTCGATATAATAGTTGATCTGCGAAACAACCGCGTCTCCGCCAAAGATACCGTCGAGGATGGGCAACACGCGTGGATGAGCTACGGCATTGAGCAAGGCGGCTAGGCGTTCGGGATGCCGACGATGATACTTGGGGTGGTTGAGGTGGAGCATGATCCACGCTGTCGGTCCGTAGCAGTACTTTCCCGGCTCTCCGTCCGCAGTACTTTCGCGCTGCCACTGGCCCAGTGAGCCATCGCACGCCGTGCGCAAGTGCTGGGTCAAGACCGTATCAAATAGGTCGCGAAAGACGAGATATCCGTCGCGGGTCCATTTTTCGTTTAGATTCATAGCGGTGTGTATGGCTGTATTACCCAGGCCCCCTGGTTGTTGCCCGAATTTCTCCTACAGAGGCTCTTGGCTGGCCAGATCAGCATCGGAGAACAGAGATCTTTGGGTTTCTGTGCGAAATTTCGCTTCAGAGAAAGGGTGCGCATGAGCGACTCGCACCAGCCCCAAAGATAGGCATTAATGCCCCGATTGGGCTATACGTTGGGACCGGACGAGAAATACGCAGATTGTGTCTCACTACGGGTATCGTATACTCAAGGCAAATAATTTCTGGTTCGATCCTATCTATACTGTGAGCGATCGATACAAATCGGAGAAGATTGTGCAAATGAATTTGGAATCCGTGCGCAGAAGCGTAGCGTGCATGGCGTTGATTGCGACCATGCTGGTCTCGCCAATCGCCGCCCAGACCTTTCCAGGTGACGATGCCGAACGCCTGAATATGACCATGGTGGGTTATGTGCAACTCAGCGATACTCCGGTCAGTCTGGATTACATCCCGCCCTACACCGATATATATGTCGCCGGCCACCACGCCTATGTCGGCTCTTTCTACGGCGAGGTCTATATCATCGATATCTCCAATCCCGCTGAGATGGCCCTCGTTGCCACCTTGGAGATGCCCGGTCCGGCGCTCGATCTGAAGGTCGATGGGGATTTGCTGGCGATAGGAATGCAGGGCGCAGGCGATATGGGTTTGGGGTTGGTGGATATTTCCGACCCGGCCGAGCCGAAAATCCTCTCGACCCTTTTCGAAGAGGGTTGGATCGGTGTCCACAACCTCTTTCTATATAACGACCGCGCCTATCTCGCTCATGCCTCCAGCGGTGGGGTGACCATCGTCGACATCTCCGATCCGGCCCATCCCGTTGTCACCGGCCATTGGGACAACGAGATGGGCGAGTACAGCAATATCGTTCACGATATTCACATCAGCGATGATATGGCTTTCTTCTGTGATTTCTGGCCTGGTGAGGGTGGCCTTATAATTCTCGATTTGCAGGATCCCGACCGACCCGTCACCCTTTCGGCCGTACCCATACCCGAGGGTGTACACAATGCCTGGCGTCGGGGCGACTACGTCTACTTCAATCAGGAATTCGGCGGCGGGGTCTTTCCGTTACACGTGGTCGATATCGCGGAACCGGCCAATCCGGTCCGCGTTGGCACCTTCTATCCCGACCGCGTGCTCCGAGATCGGTCCGTGTGGGGGGCACATAATACCTGGATCGAAGGTGATTTGCTCTACTGGGCCTACTACGATGCCGGGGTGCGCGTTTTCGATCTCTCGGTCCCCGACCACCCGGTCGAAATCGGCTACCACACCGCGGTCAGCACCTGGGGCACCCAGCCCCATAGCGATGGGCTGATCTACTCGATCGACAACTGGCAAGGCGGCGTCGCCTCGATGCGTTTTCACCAACCGGCCCACGCCATTCGCAAGGTCGAACTCGGCCAGACTGTCGGAATCAAGGGACGCACCGGCGGCATCGGTGTCCAGGCATGGACCGCGCCGCTGCCCGGAGGGGAGGGGGATATCCGCCGGATATCCATTGGCTTGCCCGGTGTGGTGGACGGCGAGCTGCTGCACCGCGAGGACGACCATCGCTATGTGGGCCGGATGAATATCCCCGAGGATATGCCCAGCGGCCGCCACCAGGTGCAAGTGATGCTGGAGGATGATCAGGGCCGCTTCTACCCCTTCAACGTGCCATTTGCCCTGTTCCCCGGTGGCGACTTGCCGATCCTAACCGAAAACCGGGGCTGGACCGTCGAGAATCCCGGGAATTACAGCTGGACCAACTATGAAGGCCGGCCGGCTATGGAGCTGCCCCCAAGCATCAACCTGATTCTGAACCCCGCCGCTCCGCAGGACCTGTTCGGCTATGGGGCGATCCGCATCGTCTACCACCCGGGCGAAGGGGAAGATGCGCGGACCAATAATCTGCGTTTTACCTTCGATGCTGCTCCCCTTCCCCTCTATTCGTCCCGGCTTGAAAACCCGCCCATCGACTTGACCCGCAAAGAGTGGCAGGTCGTCGAAATCCCACTCGTATGGTCCGAGACCTTCCGCCTTGCCCCTGCCATCCAAACTCTCAAACTCCAGGGCCGTATGCGCGGCGATTCCTATCTAGCTTCGATCGAACTCGTCGCCGACACGCCACCCATCGATACTGCCATTCGCGAGGAGCACGCCGACACATTGCCCGAGGTTTTTGCTCTCGAACAGAACTACCCCAACCCCTTTAACAGCTCGACCGCCATCCGCTTTGACCTTGCTACCGCGGCCGATATTGAACTGGGGGTCTACAATCTGGCGGGACAGAGGGTAGCGATCCTGGCCACGGGCGTGCATTCGGCGGGTGCGTATGCGGTCCACTGGGATGGTCGCGACGCGCGCGGGTTCGACCTCGCCTCGGGGATCTATCTCTATCGGGTCAGTGCTGACGGACACGAACAAACCCGCAAGCTGACACTCCTGCGTTAGACGGGTCGTGCGGATCCGGATTTGAATTTCGCGCTCGGGTTCGTCTAGCGAAACAGGAGCAGCTTGCGCGTTTCCGTCTGCGTGCCGGCACGCAGACGGTAGCAGTACACTCCTGCTGCCAAACCCTTTCCGCTCCACTCGACGCGGTGTGCCCCCGCCGCCAGCGTCTCTTCTACCAGCCGTTCTACGCGCTGCCCGAGCATGTCATAGATATCCAGGGTCACCGCGCGTCGCTCCGGCAGTGCGAAGTGGATCGCCGTGCTCTCGACAAAGGGATTGGGGCGGTTTTGCAGCAAAGTCAAATCGTCACCCAAGGTCACCGCGACGACCTGGTACTCTGCCTGCCCCTCGTAAACGCAGATCGTCCGGTCGCCCGGTACCGCCGCAAATTCGTCGATCTGCCCCGAGGGCCAAACCACCTCCAGCTTTTCCAGCGCGGTGTCGTTCCCCAGGCCGAAGTGGGCTATGAGTTCGTCCTGCACGAATCCTCGGCCAGTCTGGATCTGGCGCATCTGCAGATGTCCTCCCTGATGGGCCAGGACCACGGCTCCGATCCCATTGCGGTTGGTGTCTGCTCCGACCAGTTTAACCCGCAGCCAGTGGTGGCGATTGGCCTGGTTGCGAAAGAGCGCGCTCCCCCCGGCGAGAAAGTACACATCCTGAAACCCGTCGCCATCGCTATCGCCGATATGCACCCGGGATCCCTTTACGGTCAATCCCGCAGCCTCCGGATGAAAAATCCCGTCACCGTTGTTGAGCCAGAGCGGAGGGTTTGCGGCCGCGACCAGATCCACATCGCCGTCGTTGTCCACGTCGCCTAGCTGCGCGCTTTCTAAGGGCCCCTCAAACCCGACCAGACCTGCATCTGTTGCCGCGTCGTTCAGATCGTTGAGTGTAAGGCGATTGAAAAGATGCATCCGCTGTGTCTCACCTGCGCCCGAAGTGTGGAATACGTCGACGAAGCCGTCGCTGTCCACATCGCCCAGTGCCACTGCCTGTCGCTGTTCGTCGGCTCGCTCGAGCGTGGTGCGGGCGATTTCAACAAAGTGCACTCCGCTCAAATTCTGCAAGAGATGTGCCTTGCCCTGGCCATTGGCTATTACATAGAGATCGGACCAGCCATCGTTGTCGAAATCGGCGCTGGCCAGCCCGCCGCTCGAGCCCCCGCCGACGGGGTCGAAGGGAATATCCAGCCCCGTCTCTGCGGTGGTGTCGGCAAAGCGGTCGCTGCCCTGGTTGCGGTAGAGCCGGTTGCGCATTTCGGGATGGACCGCTCTCTTGCCGCTTGCCACCAGATCATCGGGCAACGGGCCCTTCAGATAACTCGCCGCGTAGAAATCAAGGCGGCCGTCGCTGTCGTAGTCGAGCCACACCGCGTCGTTGGTGAAGAGTACGTCCAGTACAGTCAGCCCCGACGAGAGCGTGATATCGGTATAGAGATCCCCGTCTTTGCGGCGGAATACCCCCAGCTTGTTCTGGTTGCTGCTATCGGGACCCAAGGGTGAGAAAAAATCCAGATCGCCATCATTGTCGTAGTCGGCGTAGGCAGTGCGGGCCCGCGGTGAGATCCATTCACTGCGTAGGGCGTCGGTCGCCACGAAGGAGACCTGCGCTTCACCCATCGTGCAGCACCAGTCCAGGATCAAGACCCAGAGGCCGATCTTTTGAAATCCCCTGCTTGCCATAGGGCAAGTATACTGGAAGGCGGTCTTTTTCTCAATTTGCATTGCTGCGTGGTATGGCGGGATCACGCGTTACTTTGTCGAACCCATATCGATCATGCTCTATCCATGCCGATTTGTCTGTCCTGTAGCGCCTCGTTATTCTATTCAGCCAACTCGAAGCGGGGAGTGTGAGATTGAAATCGGCCAATATCGTATTGACGGGTAAGGAGCAGGTTCAGCTGCTGTGCGAGGAAGCGCCACAGCCACCTGCGGGGGGTCTGCTGGTCCGCACGCGCAAGAGCCTGATCAGCACCGGAACGGAATGCATCTGCTATCGCAGCGAGATGGACGAGGGATCGCACTGGGCCGGCTGGGTGCAGTATCCGTTTTATCTAGGTTATAGCAATGTGGGTGAAGTGGTGGCCCTCGGTGAGGGCGTAGAGGGTTATGCACCTGGCGATCGGGTGTTCAGCTCGGCAAGCCACCGGCAATATGCTGCCGTCAATGGGCAGCCGGTCAAAGTGCCCGAGGGAATTTCCGATGAGAGCGCGGTGTGGTCCAAGCTGGCGACGATCGCCCAGACCGGGGTGCGCCGCGCGGAACTCCAGATGGGCGCGCGAGTGGCGATTATCGGCGCAGGTCCATTGGGTCAGTTGCTGACTCAGTACACCCGGCTGATGGGTGCGCGGGAAGTCCTACTCATCGATCCGATCGCCAGCCGTCTGGCCGTCGGCAGTGCCCACGGCGCGACCCAGGTCTTTGCCGGCAGCGCTGCCGACGCGGTACCTTTTGTCGAGGATTACAGCGATGGCGAGCTGGCCGATGTGGTTTTCGATGCTACGGGGCATTTTGCAGTTTTTCCTTTAGCGCTGAAGCTGGTGCGGCGATTCGGCACGTTGATGTTGATCGGCGACTCGCCGCATCCGAGTAAGCAGGTGCTGAGTGCCGACGTATTGACTCGCCAGATCTCGGTGCGGGGAACCCACAACGAGGTCCTGCCGCCCCATGTTGAGGGCTGGAGCGCAGAGCGGCAGATAGAGCTTTTTCACACCTATGTCGAGCGAGGGCAGATGCGGGTCGAAGATCTGATTACCGGGCTGCATGCTCCGGATGAAGCGCCCGCGGTCTATGCCGAGTTATTGAAAAACAGAGCCGAGACCATCGGTGTGGTCTTCGATTGGAACCGTCTATCAACTTGAGAAGGGGAACGCGCCGTGCCTATAAACCAGTCTGTATGTATTCCGATTTTGCCGCCGATGGAGCGGAGCGAATTATTGCGGGAAATCGCCGCGATAGGCTATCCGGCCATCGAGATCTGGGGTCGTGACGAACAGTTTTCCGCGCTTTGCGCCGAGGCTGCCGAACACGGCTTGAAGATCGTCAGTATGATCGGTCACGACTCCCTGCCCGATGGGCTCAACAATCGGGAGAACCACTCGCGTATCGAAGCCGAGTTGCGTGCATCGATCGATATCGCCGTCGCTTCCGATGTGGCCGGCTTGATTTGTTTCAGCGGAAATTGCATCGAGGGGATGGGAGAAGAGGAAGCGATAGAAAACACGGTGGATGGTTTCCTCCGCATCGCATCGTATGCAGAGGACCAGGGCGTCAACCTGAATCTCGAATTGCTCAACTCCAAGATCGACCATGCGGGTTATCAGTGCGATTCTACCGCCTGGGGTCTCGAAGTGGTTGAGCGGGTGGGCAGTCCACGGGTCAAGCTGCTCTACGATATTTACCACATGCAGATCATGGAGGGGGATCTGATCCGGACGATTCAGCAACACAGTGCGGCGATCGGCCATTTTCACACCGCCGGCAACCCGGGTCGCAACGATCTGGACGATCAGCAGGAGCTGAACTACACGGCGATCTGCGCGGCGATCGCCGCGGCCGGCTATGGCGGCTACGTCGGCCACGAGTTTCGCCCCAGGGGCGAAGTGATCCCGGCGCTCAGACAGGCCTTTGAGTGCTGTGATGTATAGTGAGTGAGGTCTAATAGGTGTTCCCGTTATCGCCGGCATTCGCCACGCAGGTGATGAAACTCTTATTCTGCCGATCGATGTCTGGGAGTCGCCAATGCTCTAATCGACAGCGGTCATATGTTTAAAACCGGCTTCTACCGCCTGAACCCGTTTTTGATTCCAAAATCCTATCTCGGAAAACTGCTGCACAATCAGCTGATTATTGTGTTTGAAACAAAGAAAATATAGGATGTTTGATTTGTACCTTCGCTCTTCCACTTCTACCGTCAGATCGGTTAAGGGCACGCGAAGTTCCTCGAGTACATCCCCACGCAACACCGAGATATGGCATGAGTCCTCCTCGAATTGCAATCTGGTGAGGTAGTCTCGAACCTGTTTGCGATAGAAGAAATAATTCACGAGAATCAGCGATGCAAATGTACCGGCAAAGAGCAACAAACCATTTTGAAATACAATGCCCAGGAGCCATAATGCCCCGGCCTTAGGTAAGAAAATAAACTTTATCAGGCGCCAGGAAGTTTTTTTCATCCGCTCTTCAAAGCTCAGGAGTTCGTCTAGCGGCACTTCGATGAGCTCTCGGCTTTCGATTTTGGCTCTCAGGTTATCGTTGGGGCTTTTACTATGATCCTTTGATGTCGATGGCGGGATCCTTCGACTCGCTCTCAAGAACATGGATGCGACTCCGAAAATACTAAGCCAGAAAGCAGAGAAGTATCGCGTATTCATCACCCCCGATATTTTCTCTGCTTGCTCAAAGCGCTCTCGGTCTGGAAAGATCTGGACCACCGTCGAACGATTCTTCATCACAAATCCGCCATTCGACTCGGCGAATGTTCCCAGGTGGGGTGACGCATCAAGAAAACAATATCCGGTATAGAGTACTGATGATACTAGTAGCACAAGCGGCCATACGGACTTCAATAGGACCGTATTGAATTTCTTCGGATCTATTTTTTCGAGCCTGAACACGGCGACCAATAGGAATCCCGAAGCGATAGCCATTAAGTGTAAAATAAAAATGAATGGATAGTCTTTTTCGATGTTGATATCGCGTAGCGTTGCAATATGGATACCGGTGCTGATGAGCAAGCCGAAGCCCGACATATACGAAAGTACAGACCTGAGTTTTTTTCGTTCTGGGTTCATAGCACGCTCCTTTTCTACGCTAATTTGAACGTATCGATCAGGTCACCTGGCTCGATCGAGTCTCGCACAATTCACTTCTCGGGTTTATTGGTCTTTATAGAACCGATCTGAGCTACCTAAAGAGTCGTATTCGGGGCTTATCCCCTAGTTAAGAATAGAATTGCGATTCGATTAGTCGACCCGTACTGGAAGTGCTGTGAGACCTCAAGCAGGACGAGGATCAAAGCGGCAGTTCCGGCTAAAAGTACGCTGATCTACCATGCCAGTTCAATGGGCTTCTCAGATCGCTGGTATGGTTATACCCATATAATTCTTCTTTGATCTTGTCTTGCGAAAATCGAGTTCTTCGCTCTTCATGCCAATTCCTAGCGGTGGGTCGATAGCGCTTATCCAAGGGCCAAGGTTTGACCAAATTATCGGGTAGCAAGTGCAAAATTTTCGCAGAATCCAGGGTGACATTTCCTATC
>CAZFMY010000084.1:0-28411 GCA_964520345.1 uncultured Gemmatimonadaceae bacterium
CTAGCACAATTGGAAGTGCGCCTGACTCTGGATCAGGAGGTTCTAGGTTCGAGCCCTAGGGGGGCAGCCACTACGGGCTTCGGGAGCGATGTGCTTCAGGAGCCCCGTTTTTTTACACGCACCCGCGTATCCCGCAAGATTCTAATCCCGATATTTTAACCCTCGGCTCATCCGACGACGATGGATACCCGCAGAAGAGAACAACTTATTGCCTGGGGTTTCCTCACTCCGGCGCTGGTAGTCCTAGCTGTGTTTGGTCTTTTTCCTATCGGATATGCTTTTTACGTCAGTCTGCACAAGTGGCGAATCCGGAAGGAAGCATTCAGTGGGTTCGACCACTATCTACGCGCCCTGGGCGAACCGCAGCACTTGCTGTTTCTCCTCTTGGGGATCGGCTTGGTATGGGCTGCCTGCCGCTTGCACCGTTCGTTGTGTGGACGAGGTTTGTCCTCCTGGCTGAGCTATCTGTTCCTAGGTTGTATTTTAATTCCCGGGCTGTGGATCTTATTTGCAATGGGCCTAGACGGTTTGATGGAAACCGGAGATCCAGCGCTTTATAATGGCTTCAAAGTCACGTTCTTCTATGCAATCGGGACCATTCCCATTCAGTTGGGTTTAGCCATGTGGTTGGCCTATTTGCTCTTTAAGTGTGCGCGGGCCAAGGGAGCGTTCCGCATGCTCTTCTTCTTGCCCTATGTCACTCCGGTCATTGCATCCGCAGTAGTTTTCCGCACCATCTTCAGCCCCCACCCCTCCTCGCTAGCCAATCGCTTCTGGAGCTTTTTCGGTCTGGAGAATCAGCGGTGGTTATACGAGAGCAAGTCGGTGCTGACCCTGCTTCTGCACGGAGCCGGCATTGAGGTCTATCCATCCTGGGTGGATGGTCTTTTTCCGAGTCTAGCTCTGACGTCGATCATTCTTTACAATATCTGGGTTTACGTCGGTTACGATACAGTGATCCTGCTGGCCGGTTTGAGTGCCATACCTGGTCACTATTACGAGGCCGCCAAGATAGATGGTGCTAATGGGTGGCAGGTCTTCCGCAATATCACTCTGCCTCTGGTTTCGCCGACTCTTTTCTTCCTATCGGTCGTGGCGGTGATTGGTACCTTCAAAGCGTTTAATCACATCTATATCATGCGAACTCCGGGTGCGCGCGACTCTGTCGATGTGCTCAGTATAGCGATCTTTGATCAGATCTTCGAACTTCAAAACGCCGGTTATGCTTCAGCGATGGCTTTTTTGCTCTTCGTCGCCATTTTAATACTGACCCTTTTACAAAATCGGGTTTTAGGCAAACGAGTCTTTTATGGCGATTAAGGGGGAAAAAACCTGGCTGGTCTACGGGGGCTTAAGCGTGGGCAGTCTGGCGGCTGGCTTTCCGTTTGCGTGGATGATCCTGGTTTCATTTATGACCCGCGGGGAGTCGATGCGACGGGTTCTTCTGCCCCAGCAGTTAGAGTGGGACAATTATCTCAAGGCATGGCGAGAAGCGGATTTCGGCCTCTACTTCGAAAATTCGCTGATCATTGCCGTCTTGCAGGTGGGAGGCACCCTGCTTTTTTCTCTGTTGGCGGCGTACCCGTTAGCACGGATGGAATTTGGTGGGCGAGATATGGTTTTCACCGGGGTCCTAGCTACGCTGATGATTCCAGAGACGGTGACCATCGTGCCGAACTTTCTCACCGTTACCTGGTTGCATCACAACTCGCCATTCCCCTGGCTCAATAGCTGGCCGGCTCTGACTATTCCCTTTATGGCCAGCGCTTTTAGTATTTTCCTGCTGCGCCAGTTTATGCGCGGTATTCCCGGAGAGCTGTGGGACTCGGCTCGGATCGATGGTGCCAGTCATGTCCGTTTTCTCTTTCAAATATTAGTTCCTCTGTGTCGCGCACCGCTCTTGACTGTTGGCATGTTTACTTATATTGGTTCCTGGAATGCGTTAGCCTGGCCCTTGCTGGTGACGAATACGCCGAGTTGGCGGCCGATCTCGGTGGGGCTGCAACAGTTCGTTAGCGAGGCCGGAGCCGAGGTGCACTTGCAGATGGCCGGAGCCGTGATAGCGACTCTTCCAGTGCTAGTGGCGTACTTCCTCATTCAGCGCGAATTCACAGAAGGTATTTCGATGTCCGGACTCAAAGGATAAGACAATGAGACTTAAGAGTGTGGTGACGTGGGGCCTCTGCGTCGTCTTTGCTGCCTGCGGTGGCCAGCCAGAAGTCGAACGAACCTCGCAAATCGATCTCGAAGCCGTCGATCCAGAGGGTCAGGAGATTGTCTTCTGGTATCAGCACACACGCGAGCGCGAAGAAGCCCTGCAGAAAATGCTCGCCGAATTCAACCAGACCAACCCCCACCAGATCAGTGTGCGCGGCGAGTACGTCGGTCGCTATGGAGATATTTACAACAAGATGAATGTGGGAATCCAGAGCGGCTCGGTCGCTGCCAATCTGGTGGTGGCCTACCAGAATCAGGCGATGGCGTACTATCAGGCTGATGGCATCGTGGACATAACTCCTTATATGGATTCCCCTAAATGGGGATTATCGCCCGATGAACGCGAAGACTATGTCCAGGTCTTTCTGGCGCATGACAATGTCGATGGGGTGCAGATCGGTTTCCCGCCGAATCGCTCGATGGAACTCCTCTACTACAACCTTGACTGGCTGCGCGAACTGGGCTACGAGGGGCCGCCGGCGACCTGGGATGAGTTCGCCGCGATGTGTCGACTAGCCAGAGAGCAGCCCTTTAGCAAAAACCAAGACCGAGTGCGCAGCCTGGGTTTCCTGCTCGATATAGATGCTAGTCGGTTGGCTGCAATGGTATTCAGTCGCGGCAGCGATCTGGTTAATGCCGACGGAAGCGCCTATGCACTGAATTCAGCCGCAATCAAAGCTTCGTTGGAACTCATGCGAAATCTGGTGGAGGAGGGCGCCGTAGATATAGCGGGCGAACAGGATGCGGAAATGAACGAATTTGTTACGGGTCAAATCCTTTTTTCCCAGGATTCTTCCTCCGGATTACCCTTTTACAAAAGCGGGATAGAGGACTCGGGGCTAGGTTTCGAGTGGGGCGTGACCCATCCACCCCAGACCGGATCGACGCCTGTGGTAGATATTTATGGCGCCAGCGTATCGATTTGCGCCAGTACACAGGAAAAAGAGCTGGCTTCCTGGATTTTTCTTAAGTGGTTGACGGCCCCGAAGCAGCAGGCGCGGTGGGTGCGGGTGAGCGGTTATTTTCCGGTGCGCAAAAGCACGGCGCGGAAACTAGAAGGCTATATATTGGAGAATCCCCATTACGGAATGGCGTTCGGGATGTTGGATTATGGGAAGTCCGAACCGACAATGTCGAGTTATCAGCATGTGCGTCGATTGATTCAAGAGGCGATGGTCGATGCGATCGAGGGAGGAGATATCGACCAGATCCTGAAAGATCTGGACCGGGCAGCCAATAGAATGGTTGAGCCTTAAGGTGGCGCCAGATAGGTCCTCAAGTCGAGCCTTATATTCTGGTGGAATTTGTCGTATAAGGTACTTTGTTCGCGTTTGAGTCTGATGTTGGATCAATAAATGCGAGGGCTGGAAGAGAGCCTGGGTGTTGTTGTTTTTGCGTGCACGTGAAAAACACCGTACCGAAAGGACCCGGAGCATGCTCCGGGCTCATAGAGCGCAGGGGAGGAGCCCGACCATCAAAAAGCCCAATGTGATTGTCTTTTTTACCGACCAGCAGCGCTGGGATACTACGGGATTGCATGGCAACCCGATGGGACTCACCCCAAACTTTGATCGCCTGGCTCGCGAGCATACCCATGCCGCTCACTCTTTTAGCTGCCAACCCGTTTGCGGCCCAGCACGCTCTTGTTTGCAAACCGGACTCTATGCTACCACCACCGGCTGTTATCGCAACGCCATCCCCTTGCCCGATTCTAGCCGGACTCTTGCCCACTACTTTGCTGAGTCGGGATACGAAACGGGGTACATCGGTAAATGGCACTTGTATTCCAAGGAGTCGACAGGTCCGGTACCGGCCTCAGCTCGCTTCGGTTACCAGCACTGGCTGGCATCCAATATCCTTGAATTCACCTCAGATGCTTATAGCACCCTCCTCTATGATCAGGACGAGCAGGAGGTCCAGCTGCCAGGTTATCGGGTTGATGCTCTCACGGATGCTGCGATTCGCTATGTCGATGCGCATCGTCACGACCCCTTTTTCTTATTCGTCTCTTATATCGAACCCCATCATCAGAATCATCTGGACGACTATCCGCCTCCCGACGGTTATCGCGAAACGTACACCGGAGGCTGGATTCCTCCCGACTTAGCGGCATTGGGCGGCTCGACCCACCAGCATCTTGGGGGGTATTACGGGATGGTGAAACGGCTCGACGAAGCCTACGGCCGTCTACATGATGCGCTTAAGAGTCTGGAGCTGGACGACGATACGATTGTGCTCTTTAGTTCGGATCACGGTTGTCATTTCAAGACGCGCAATGGCGAGTACAAGCGGTCCTGCCACGAGAGCTCGATCCGAGTGCCGACCAGCTTTACCGGTCCCGGCTTTCGCGGTGGTGGGCAATTACAAGAACTGGTCAGTTTGATCGACTTGCCCCCAACTCTCTTGGATGCGGCCGGTCTTGATATCCCCGACCAAATGCAAGGCCGTTCGCTCATGCCGCTCCTGCGCGGGGGGGCTCCGGACTGGCCGGATGAGGTTTTTGTTCAGATCAGCGAGGCTCAGGTCGGTCGCGCGGTTCGTACTCGTCGCTGGAAGTACGGGGTGGATGCGCCGGATCTTGGCAGAAGTGATGTGTCCGGGGCCGATCAGTACGAGGAGCAGTATCTCTATGATCTCGAGGTCGATCCGTACGAATTGACTAATTTGATTGGTCTTGAGTCGCACCGAGAAGTAGCCCGGGTGATGAGAGAACGACTTTTGCGGCGTATAGAAGAAGCCGGGGAGTTGCCACCCCGCATCAAAGAGGCTCCCCAGCGCCCCTCGGGCCAGCGGAGAGTCGATAGTGCAGCGGTGTATTTGTAGTGAGAGCACGAGGTAGCTGACCTAAGCGAGTAAGGGGGTACTGCATTGGAAACGCTAATCGTTGACCTAGCTGTAGTCGGTGCTGGTCCGGCCGGTCAAAAGGGGGCTATTCAGGGAGCCAAAGCTGGAAAGAGTGCCGTGATCATAGATCGCTTGGGCTTGTTGGGAGGGTCGTGTCTGCATCAGGGCACCATTCCTTCCAAGGCGCTGCGCATGGCGATACTAGACCTGAGCGGTTTTCTCCAATCGATCTATTTCGGTGGTGAGACCCTAACCAGACACGAGATCTCGATGGGCGATCTCCAGGCTCGGCTCAATAGGGTTATAGATGACGAAGTCGCAGAGCTAAGACGACAGTGCGAAACCAATGGGGTACAGATGGTCTATGGTGCAGCTCGATTTGTCGACGAGCATCTTTTGGAAGTGACCGATCTCGACGGTAAGACAACGCACCAGATCGTCGCTGCCAATGTCCTTATAGCCACCGGTTCACACCCCCGACATCCGATAGATATCCCTGCTGACGACCAAGTTTTTATGGATTCGGATGAGGTTTTCCGCATGGAACGGATTCCGGATAAGATGATTGTTGTCGGCGGTGGCGTTATTGGTTGCGAGTACGCCACCATGTTTGCTGCACTGGGTGTTGAAGTAGTACTGATGGACAGGCGGACCGGCATCATGCGGATGCTGGACAAAGAGATCGGAGAAATCTTCGCCACGTACATCAAAGAGATCGGTGTTGACTTGCGTCTAGGACTGGCAATAGAGGAGATCACTCATAGTCCCGATGGGCAGGCAATGGTCAAGATTCGCGGAGGGGAAGAAGTGACCGCCCCGTATTTATTCTATTCGATGGGCCGTATCGCCAATGTGGAGGGATTGAATATAGAGGAAGCCGGTATCGAACTCAACGAGAACGGCAATATACCGGTCAATGCTCTATTCCAGACCGTTTGTCCGCATATTTACGCGGCCGGGGATGTCATTGGTCCTCCGAGCTTGGCCTCGACTTCAATGGAACAGGGACGTCTCGCAGTGCGAAACGCCTTCTTGCTCAGCAGCCATCACTTCCCGGAAGTATTTCCCGTTGGCATTTATACCGTTCCCGAAATATCCTGTGTGGGCCCGACAGAAGAGGAATTACAGGAGAAAGGTATCCATTACGAGGTGGGACGGGCAAGCTACCACGAGATAGCGCGCGGCCCGATCGCCGGTGATACCACTGGAATGATCAAGCTTCTCTTTCACGCTGAGACACTGGAGGTACTCGCTGCTCATATTGTCGGTACCAACGCTACCGAGATCATTGCTCTGGGGCAAATGGCGATCAATTTTCGAGCGCGGATCGATTACTTCGTCGATCAGGTATTCAACTATCCGACTTTCGCCGAGGGGTTCCGCATCGCCGCGCTCAATGGTCTCAACAAAGTGCAGTCGGTCGAGAGCAGCAATACAGTCTAGGTCAGTACCCCTTTTGTGCGACAAGATATCGCTTAGTCCGGCTGCTGGACGTGTAGTTATTTGCGGGTAGACTCCAACGCTTTGCGTAGTGCTCTAATCTCGGAAAGCCGCTTAATCGTAGAGGATATAGGTTGAGAGAATTCACCCAGGAGAGCGACTAGCGTTTCGGTACGTGCGGAGCTACCCGGGGATAGACCCAAACCGAGCACCCCCTGCGTGAAAGGAACATTGATTACCGATTGGGGGCGGTAAGTCGAGCCTAATGAGGACTCCTGCGTCATCTGCAAGAATTCTTCATCGGCCTCGTACTCCCAGATCTTAGTGCGGTGCCAGTGGCTGACCAAGCTGCGCAGCGGCGCGAAGCGCTGGAGCAATTCTTGGAGCGGTGCTGCGTCCTGGAAGGAACGGTAACCGCGGAATTCGGGGTAGGCGTGATAGGACGTCAAGAGATCGTTTTCCTCGTCGATGATCATCAGTCCTACCGCCTCGAACAGAACTCCCATCTCCTCGATTTCGTCGCTGAGGATACGGACGATCTTGCTCAGGTTCTGCATTTTTTCAATATTGAGGCCAGCCCGCTGAACGCGGATCACCGCTTGCCTGCAGCGGCGCTCAGCAATGTCTTGGAAGACATCCAAACGTAAGTTTTCATTTAACTTGTGTCCTGCCATTTCGACGGGGAAGAAACTGCCGTCCCGGTGTGCCATCAGCACTTCATAGGCCTCGGACGAACCTTTGGCGATCAGCCGCTGGGCGCTGTCTTGGGACTGAGGGGCCAGCAAGACCTCGATGCCGTCTTTGCCCAATAACTCCTCTTTGCGATAACCCAAAAGGTCGGCCAGCGGCTGGTTGACGTAGAGTATTCGGCCGTTTTCTTGAATGGCGAATGCATTGAGGGTGTCAGCAACTTGGCGGAAACGATCTTCGCGACCGCCAGGAAGTCCGGGTATTGAGCCTATTGAGATTGCAGTTGGAATCGTTGCGAAAACCTCGTTGTCGCCCATCAGAAAGTCCACCGAGACGCCCAGGGCGCCGGCCAAACTCTTTAGAGCTGATGAACGCAACTGAAGCACTCGTCCGGTTTCAATGCGGGAAATCGTTGCTTGAGAGACACCGGAAAGGACTGAGAGCGTTTTTTGGTTGAGTGATTTCTTCTGTCGCAGTGCTTTTAACGTTCTGCCCAAGGACACGGATCGACTGCTCCTATTGGTTCGTAAGAGTGATCATTGAACCAAGTGCAATCCGATAACGATCCTGATTACCGTGAACCAAGGTCGCACTGGTCCAATATGTCAGACTTTAATCGGAGTGCTGCTCGGGGACTATTATGCATTTAATAATGCAAAAGTTAATATATGCGATCCTATTCGTGGCAACAATGGATTACATGCATAATTTATTCATTTATATACAATTGCGCGGGATCGAATGATGCGGATTTATCGGTTCTTTGCCGTTGAAATGTCGTACACCGTTATTGTTGACGGCCCAGGCTGGATTGCGTCAGATAGGGAACCAAGGGCCGGTGGGATTAGCAATATCCATGTCAGCCCTTGGTTTTTATGAGATTGTCACTGAGTGTTGTTTATTGCAATTTTCTTGTGTGAACTCAAATTATTTCGCACCTTCAGAGGAGCTGAGTTGACCGCCTCCAACAAGTAGTAGGATTCATGGCCAAAGTGCTGAAAAGAACGGTGTGGGGAGGTGATTTCTGGCTTTTGTACAAATGGCCGTTCCAGATTACCGGAGCGGCCTTTTGTATGCTGATAACCACATTGATTACTCAATGGTGGTGGTGACCTCCTGGACCGTGAACGTGGTTGTGGTCTAGCTCTTCAGGCGTAGCATCGCGCACTTCGACGATCTCGACCTTGAAGTGTAGAGTCTTGCCAGCAAGCGGGTGGTTGGTATCGAGAGTGATTTTGTCGCCCTCGACACCGACAACGGTGACGATCTGGTGGCCCTCGTCATCCTGGGCTTCAAATTGCATACCGGCCTCTATTTGATCGCCGTTGTCGAACTGGCTACGCGACACCGTTTGGATCCCATCTTCATCCCGTTCCCCGTAGCCTTGATCGGGGGGCACGTCAATGGAGAGTTTGTCTCCTTGTTCGCGTCCTTCGAGGGCATTTTCGAGACCGGGAATGAGTTGACCATTGCCATGGATGTAGGCCAGGGGGCCATCGTCTTCGGATCGGTCAACTAGCTGGTCCTGTTCATCGATAACCTCGTATTTAAGGACAACGACTTTGTGCTCAGAGACTTGCATGAAATGCTCCGGTTAAAAGGGTTGCCCAAGTTTAGCTGCACCCAGTCCCAGGGTCAAGCTCTTTCTAAGGTGTCTGATCGGTGAAGGCAGTATACCATTTTTACGCCGTAGCCCCCAAAGGCGTTGGTGACCTGCTCGCTGACGAGTTGAAGGCTTTGGGAGCCCAGGACCTGCGCCGGCAAGGGACAGGTGTTTCGTTTTGCGGATCCCTTGAAGTAGGGTACAGGGCTTGTTTGTGGTCGAGGTTGGCCAACCGGATATTGCTGCGCCTGTCTGAATTTTCCGCTCCTAGTGCAGAGGCTCTCTACGAGAAAGTGCAGGAGATCAGCTGGGAGGATCACCTAGACCCGGAAGGAACCTTAGCCGTTGAGTTCGTTGGCTCGGGAGGACAGATTCGCAATAGTCACTTTGGCGCACTCAAAGTCAAAGACGCCATTGTCGATCAGTTTCGGATTCGTTGCGGTCGCCGACCATCTGTCGATTTGGAGCGTCCAGATCTGCGCATACATACGAGGCTGGACCGCGAACGGGCCTTGCTGAGTCTGGATTTGGCCGGGCAGAGCCTGCACCGCCGGGGCTACCGAAGCGAAACAGGCCCGGCTCCGCTAAAAGAGAATCTGGCAGCGGCGATCCTTTTGCGGGCTGGTTGGCCGAGTGTGGCTGCTGCGGGGGGGACTTTTCTGGATCCAATGTGCGGCACGGGCACCCTGCCGATCGAGGCGGCGTGGATGGCCGGCGATTGCGCACCTGGACTCCAGCGCGATTATTTTGGCTTCTTGGGCTGGTTGGGACACGTTCCCAAGTTGTGGGACAGGTTGCGCGATGAGGCGCTTAAGCGCCGAGCAGAAGGCATACTCAAGGTACCCGAAATCATTGGCTACGATGCGGATCGCGCAGCGGTAGAACAGGCCAGGGTTCATGCCAAACAGGCCGGGCTGGACGATCTCTTGCGCTTTTCTGTGGGACCAGTTTCGGCTTGCAAAAGGCCACCGGGCCCCGTTGGTCTTTTCGTAGCCAACCCGCCCTACGGGCGGCGTTTGGGCGAAGTCGAAAAACTGGGCGGGCTCTACGCGCAACTGGGTCAGGTTCTCAAGCAGAACTTTCACGGTTGGAAGGCCGCTGTCTTTACTGGGAATCCGCGCTTGGGTCACGATCTGGGCCTTAGGGCCTTGCTCGACAACAAGTTCTACAACGGTCCGATCGAATGTCGGCTTCTGCGTTTTGAAGTTGAGGAGCGATACTTCACCCCGAAACGGGCACCGATTCCTCGTTTGGAAGGCTCCGTGCCGCAAACTCCGGCACCAGGTAAAACGTTTTCGTCCGGGGCTGAAATGCTGGCTAACAGGCTGCGCAAGAATCGCCGTACCCTCAAGCGCTGGGCTCGGCGCGAGGGCGTTGATTGCTTTCGCCTCTACGACGCAGACCTGCCCGAGTTCGCGCTGGCAGTGGATTTGTATCAAGGCGACAGGATGTGGGTGCATGTCCAGGAGTACCAGCCACCCCGCCGCGTCGATCCTGCAAAAGCCCGCTGGCGAAGGGACGAAGCGCTCGCGACCATTGCTGCGGTGCTTGAAATACCCCCGAGCCAGATATTTTTTAAGGTGCGCCACCGCCAGAAAGGCCATTCCCAGTACGAGAAGCTCGATCATAAGGGAGTCTTTTGCGAGGTGCGCGAAGGCCCGTGCCGCTTGTTGGTCAATTTCGAAAATTATTTGGATACCGGCCTTTTTCTCGATCACCGACCAACCCGGGCGCTCTTGGGCGAACTGGCGCGCGGGCGAAGTTTTTTGAACTTATTTGCCTACACCGGGGTTGCCACCGTGCGTGCAGCGCTGGACGGAGCAGCCTCAACGACCAGCGTCGATATGTCGCCGACCTATCTGGACTGGGCCCGGCGCAATCTGGAACTCAATCACTTGCATGGACACGAGCTGGTACGGGCCGATTGTCTGCATTGGCTGGCCCGCAACCAGCGAGAGCGCTACGGGGTGATCTTTCTCGACCCGCCGACCTTTTCCAACTCCAAACGCATGACTCGGGATTTTGATGTCCAGCGCGATCACGTCGAACTCATCAGGTTGGCTAGTTCGCTCTTAGAACAAGACGGCGTACTGATTTTTTCCAACAACTATCGTCGCTTCCAAATGGATCTGGATCAATTCAGTGGTTTGGAACTTGAGGAGATCACCCGGCAGACGATCCCGACCGACTTTGAGCGGAGACCGAAGATCCACAACTGCTGGAAAATTACGAGGGTACCGTCGTGAAAATCACCGAGCTAAGGGCATTTTATCCCCGCTATCGCGTTTCGCCAGCTGCTTGGCGCCAACACTTCTGGCAGATAGCTGTACACGTAAGTACCGACAGTGGCATTGGCGGCTGGGGATACGGCGGTGGCGGGGTTGCTGCCGTAGAGGTGGTCAACCTGCACCTGCGAGATCTACTCATAGGCCGCGAGATCGGTGATATTGAAGATATTTCGCGCCTCTGGGACACTCAATACAAGGCCAGTCTACCCTATGGTCGCAGTGGTATCGCGATAATGGCCATCAGTGGCGTGGATCTGGCTCTCTGGGATGTCCTGGCCCGGGCGGAGGGCAAGCGCGTCTGCGATCTGCTGGGGGGACAGCAGCGGGATCGAGTGCGCGCCTATGCCACGGGTCCGGATTATGAGTGGTATCGCGATATGGGCTTTAACGCCCACAAGTCGTCGCAGGTTCGACGAGCGAGTCAGGGAGAAGACGCAACCCGAATACTCGAATGGGCTGGAGCAGCGCGTCAGGCGCTGGGCGAGGAAGCGCTGCTGATGGTCGATGCCTATATGTCCTGGACGCCCGACTTCGCTCTCGACATGGCGCGCCAACTCAGGACATCTGGTATCTATTGGTTTGAAGATGTGCTGCTCCCCGACGATCTGGAAGGTCTGGCGATCTTGCGCCCGCAGATCCAGCCCATCCTACTGGCTGGCGGCGAGCACGAGTTTACCGCGAGAGACTTCGGATATCTCGCCAGAGCAGGTTCGCTGGATCTCTGGCAACCCGATATTACCTGGTGCGGTGGTTTGACAGCAGCGCTGCGCATTGCCGAGTTGGCTCGAAAACATGGGATACCTCTGGTGCCACATCGCGGGGGAGAGATCTGGGGTTTGCACCTCCTGGCGGCTGGTTACGGCGAGGACCTGGCCGAAAAGGTCATGGGTGTGCGCGATGGATTGAGCGACGAATTGTGGTTAGGTGAGCCGCAGCCGCACGATGGTCGTCTGGTATTGCCCGATGGACCTGGATTTGGCGTCGAAATAAACGAATCGTTATTGTGAAAACAGGATGGAAAATCAATGGCTGAGAAAAAATATCGCGTTGGCGTAGTTGGCGGTGCTGGCACCTGGGGTCGTCACTATTTGCGCGCATTTGCTGAGCGAGGAGACTGCGAGGTCGTTCTCGTCGACCGATCGATCGATCGCGCACGCCACTTTGCCGACCAACTCGGTGTGGATACGGTCTTGCAGAATCTGGAAGAGTTGCTTTCCGACGTAGTTCCCGACGTAGTTTCGGCGATTCTGCCTGTGAGTCAGACTTATGGCGCAGTGCTGGCCTGTGCCGAGGCGGGCGTCAAGGCGATCTCCTGTGAAAAGCCGATGGCCGTAGAGTTGAGTCAGGCCGATGAACTGGTCGATACCTGTCGGCGCAAGGGCGTTGCCTTTGGTTGTGGTACGGCCTACTGGGAGGTTCCGCACCTGATTGGTGTGGCGCAATGGATCGCCGAAGGACAACTCGGTACCCTGCTTCGCGCCGCTATTCCCGGTGGCTTGCCCAAAGAGCTGAGTGGGGCTGGTTGTGTGCAGCTGACTCAGATGCGACGTACGACCGGGATGGAGGTGGAGTGGGTCGAAGGCTGGGTCTTGCCTGCGGAGGAGGGTTGGGACATCCCAGAAGGAGCGGCCGATTACGAGGTCGATTGTCCGGCGTACGGTCGGCTGGGTCTTTCGGGAGGGATCGTTTGTGAGATTCCCGCACCTCGTGGGGAGGCGAATGTGCGCTGCCGGGTCTGGGTTGAAGGTGAGGAAGGACAGGCTTGGATGAATGCGCCGATGCCCGTCCTTGTAAAGGGCAAGGGACCGGAGTCGACGCCGGTCTATCCCGATTTTTTTGCTCAAGAGTATCCCCGACCCTTTGAAGCGATCGCGGCGCAATTGCTCCATGCGAGCGAGACCGGTGAGGAGATTCTCTGTAGCGGGCACGATTATCGTCAGGCGCTGGAGATCGCCTTGGCGCTAAAGTGGTCGGCGCGCCACGGACACCAGCGGGTGCACTTGCCACTGAAAGATCGATCATTGAGGATATATCCGCACGTGTATCGGTTGCGTGGAGGAGATGTGGCGGGGTGGGAGAGTATTGGGTACAAAGGGCCACCAGAGCTGGGGGGATAGGCGAAGAGGAAAGAAATCCATCGTACGGGATTGCCACGGATGGGGATAAGAGGCCTCCGAGCTGTGGCCAACTCCTCTTGGCGCATCATCTGCTATGAGCGAAGAAGAGAGAGCGAAGGGAGAACACGACTCCCGCCTAATGCGGGCATTATTTTTTTGTCTCGGGTGTTTACTGGTGGGATTGGCGGCAGTGGGAGTGGTACTGCCGCTCATTCCGACTACGCCGTTCCTCCTGCTCGCGGCGGCGTGCTATGCGCGTTCGTCCAGGCGCTTTTACGACTGGCTCCTGGCCAACAGGATCTTTGGGCCGACGATTCGCCAGTGGCAGGAGACGCGGAGTGTGGCGTTGCGGACCAAGGTCGTGGCGATTGTGCTACTGGTCCTTACTCTGGGCTCGTCGGTGGTGTTTTTTGTGCCGTTGTGGCCGGTTAAAGCGCTGCTGGTGGCCATTGGGATCTGGGTCGTTCAATTCTTGGTGCGTCTGCCCACCACGCCTCCTGCGCTTCCCGGATCGGAAGCGGGGTGAGGCGCTCAATCGCGCTGCAGAATTTCGGTGATTAAACCCAGTTCGGTACTAAATCAAAGGGACGGAAGTTCGGAGCTTGGAAGGTAGGAATTCTGCCGGTCAACGATCTAGGGCGGGACTCGGTGTCGACGCGGGATACAAGACAGGACAATTTTTGTATAGGAGAGTTTTATGAGTAATGGAAGAAGCGACGCTCGACCACTTATCGGAGTAACCGTTGGAGATCCGGCAGGGGTGGGGCCCGAGATTGTGATCAAGGCATTGCGGGACCAAAGGGTGCGCGAGCAGGTTCGGCCGGTAGTCTATGCGGATCGAACCTGTCTGCAACAGGCACTTGAGACGCTTGGTGAGCAAATGCAGTTGAATGAGGTGGACGAGCCGCGAGCAGTGAGGGATGAGGTGGGGATCGTGGATTTTGTCGATGTGGGAGCTTTGTCGGAGCCGATCGCCTATGGGAAGATTTCGGCCGAGGGCGGGCAGGCCGGGTACGCGTACTTGCAGAGGGCTATAGATGCAGCGCTGGCCGATGAGGTCGTCGGTCTGGCGACGGCGCCGCTCAATAAGGAATCGCTACAGGCGGGAGAGGTTCCTTTTATCGATCACACGGCTGTGCTCGAAGATCGGGCTGCACACCGCGGAGCGATGACTCTCTTTGTTGTTCGCAACTTGCGGATCTTCTTTCTCACGCGCCATATCTCCTTTCGCGAGATTGCCGATGCCATCACTTACGAGGGCATTTTAGAAGCCCTGCCACTTTGCGAGCTATACCTCAGGCAGCTGGGAATCGCTGCGCCCCACCTCGCTATTGCTGCACTCAACCCCCACGGAGGTGAGCAGGGTCTTTTCGGCACCGATGAGATGGAAGTGATTGGCCCGGCGGTTGAGGAGGCTGTTGGCCGAGGTTGGAACGTGATCGGTCCTGTGCCGGCCGATTCTGTATTCAACCAGTGCAGTGAGGGGCGCTACGACGGAGTGCTTTCGCTCTATCACGATCAGGGACACATCGCTGCCAAGACCCTCGATTTTCACGGTACTGTCAGCTTGACGATGGGGCTTAAGTTTTTGCGCACGTCGGTCGATCACGGTACGGCCTTTGATATTGCCGGCCAGGGAGTGGCCGATGCCCGGGGGATGGTCGAGGCGTTGATCGCTGCTGGTCAGTACGCTGCTTCGGTGCGCCAACGGTTGGATCTGGTTCCAGTGGTTTGATCTTTGATCAATGGGCAGGAAGGCGAAATGGATAAAATCTCCCACGCACTAGAATGGGCAGCTCGCGCACATCGCGGCCAGGTGCGCAAGGGGTCGAGTGTGCCCTACCTGGTACATCCACTCAACGTAGCCAAAATCTTGATCCATCAAGGCTGTGAAGAGGATCTTGTTATAGCGGGTTTGTTGCACGATACGGTAGAAGACACCGATGTGGAACAAGAAGACCTTGAACTAGAGTTCGGATCCAAGGTCGCCGCGCTGGTAGCGGGGGCCTCCGAGCCGGACAGGGCAGCTTCTTGGGAGTCGCGCAAAGAGCATACGATTCACTCTGTGGGAGAGGCACCTTTGGACGTACTGTGGATTGTTTGTGCAGACAAACTCGATAATCTCCGCTCTCTTCGCGAGGATCTGGAACGGGTCGGTCCGGAACTGTGGACGTATTTCAGCCGGCCAAAGCCCGCACAGTCCTGGTATTATCGGTCGTTGTTGAAGGAGTTGGAAAAACGGTTTGAAGGACCTCTATTGGAGCAGTTGCGGATCGAGGTTGATACGGTCTTCGCGGAAGGTGGGGATTGAACGCCGCGTTTAGTGGCTTTTCTTGTTGCGCATTTGGATCTCTCCGGCTGCTTTCTCCTCTTGCTCGGCCTTGGCGTTTTCGCGTTCAATGTCCATCAGTACGCTGTAGTAAGACTGAAGTTCTTGCAATTGATTTTTGATTGGGGCGATATCTTCTTGCATTTCCTTGATGTTTTCCCGAACAGGAGGGATATCGGTGAGTTGCGCATTCAGTCGGTTGCTGACTTGATGGAACCGGGTCCGCAGACCAGCCATCTGATTGGCAAGATCGACCAGAGCGCGGACAATGATAAAAAGAGAAATTCCGGCTGCAAGTAGGGCTAGGGAGACACCGCTGAGCAAATAAGAGAAAAGATCCATTCTTATAATATAATAAATAGGCGTTGGCTAAGTAGTATAAATTTGGATAAGTAATGTGAAGTAGTAATGGTATTTGAGTAGGATGGACTGGTGGAAATGACGAAGAAAGAAGCTACCTCCGTTGAATTGGCCGCCCTGCTTATGGATGTAGTCTGCACGTCGGCCGAACGCGAAGAATCCGCTCTCAGTGAACTAGCTGGCCACTTGGGTGTGGACCTGGGTCTATTGCAGTCGGAGTTGATGTTTCTGCGGGCTTTTGTTGTGGACTTTGTTATTGCAATGACGCTGGGCCAGACCCCTATGCGGCGGGCGATCCTCACGCGGTTCTACCACCACTGGGAACGCCTGGACCAAGAGGTCAGATCCGGGTTGATGGATGATCTACAAGACCGCCTGACCCTCTATGGGGAAGCAGTCGGCTCATCAGTGAAGGGGGATACTGGTCTCAGCGGTTTGGTTGGTGGCGCTTTTGCACAGTGTTGCCATCAGGAGGCCCAAGGTGAAGACCTGGCGCTTCTAGGTGCTTCGATGTTCGGGGCGTTCTTCGAGGAACTAGCCCATCTCTTTGAGGGCCTCGAAGTGGTGTTGATGCCGGGCGAGGGCGGGGACGATCCGTACACGCCTAACTGATGTTGGTGTAATCGGGTTAGATCCTACTCTTTTATTGCCAGCGACACCAGGTGGGTCCCTCGCTGCTTGATTTTTTTGTAGTTGCCGAAGATTTCCTTGAAATTGCGCTTGATGTATTCCTTCAGTCCCGAGATGGTGACGACCCATAGCCGCCCCCCGGGCTCGAGCCGATCGCGGGCATCGTGCATGATGAGCGTCAGGAGTTCGTTGCCCACTTTAGCGGGCAAGTTGGAGACGATGGTGTCAAAACGCATGTGTGCTGGCACATGACTGAAGCCATTGCTCAAATAGGCGCGGCAATTGGCGAATCCGTTGCGCTCAGCGTTTTGCGCCGCGTATTCGACGGCGACAAAGTCTTTATCGATCAGATGTACCTCGCCCTCCGAACACAAATGGGCCAGCGTCAGGCCGAGCGGACCGTAGCCGCAACCTAAGTCGAGACAGCGGTCGGTTGGTCGGGTTTCGAGGTAGTCGATGAGCAGGTGCGAACCTGGGTCGATGCGCTTGGGGTTGAAGAGACCCCAGGTCGTGTGAAAACGCAGGGAGCGACCGCGAAGTATTTCCTCGAAAACGATGTCTTCGCGCAGTTGTTTGAAATCGTTATTGGGCATTTGGGGGCTGGCGTAGTTGGGATCTGTGTTGTAAGATAAGCCCAAGGGTCTGTACTAACCAGCTAACGCGGAGAGCGATATGGGTTTTCCCGAGGGTTTCGTCTGGGGAGCAGCAGCGGCGTCCTATCAGATCGAGGGTGGTGCGTTCGACGACGGTAAGGGTCTTTCGGTGTGGGACACGCTCTGTCGTCAGCCTGGCCGGATCTACGGCGGACACACCGGCGAAGTCGCCTGCGATCACTATAATCGCTACCCACAGGACGTGGCACTGATGCGGGAAATGGGCCTGATGGCTTATCGCCTCTCGGTCTCCTGGCCCAGGGTGTTGCCCGATGGTGTCGGTGCTATCAACGAGCAAGGCCTCTCCTTTTACGATCGCTTGATTGATGTGCTCCTAGAAGCGGAGATCACCCCGTACGTCACGCTCTTCCATTGGGATTTTCCCTACGAACTCTACTGCCGGGGCGGATGGCTCAACCCCAATAGCCAAGAGTGGTTCGCTGAGTACACCACAGTGCTGGTCGACCGGCTCTCGGATCGGGTGCAGTACTGGATGACACTCAACGAGCCCCAGTGTTTCATTGGTTTGGGAATGCTCGAGGGTATCCACGCTCCTGGAGATAGGCTCGGTTTGGCCGAAGTTCTGCAAGCTGGGCACCACGCGCTTCTGGCGCATGGTCGTGCGGTGCAGGTAATCCGTGCCCGCGCCAAGAGCGAGCCCATTGTTGGCTACGCCCCGACTGGTACGCCGGTGATGCCCGTCGATGAGGACGACCCCGAAAACGTCGAAGCCGCGCGCAGAGCGATGTTTGCAGTCAACAAGAGAAACTGCTGGAATATTTCCTGGTGGTCGGACCCGGTGATCCTGGGGCATTATCCGGAAGACGGTCTTTCCACCTACGGGGCCGATGCGCCGAAGGTGAAGGAAAACGAGTTCGAGATCATGTGTCAGCCACTGGACTTCTACGGTACGAATATCTACAATGGCTGGTCCATTGGCCGCAACGAGCGGGGTCGATTTAGAAACGTCGGTCGACCGGCAGGTCACGCGGTTTGCGCTAATAAGTGGCCGGTGACGCCGAGAGCTCTATACTGGGGTCCGCGTTTTTACTACGAGCGCTATCAGTTGCCGATCACGATCACCGAAAACGGGCTCTCCTCTCAGGACTGGGTCGCTGTAGATAACCAGGTCCACGACCCGCAGCGGATCGACTTTACAACGCGATATCTGCGCGAGTTCAGACGCGCGGGAGAAGATGGCGTACCAATAGAGGGTTATTTCCATTGGTCGATTTTCGATAACTTCGAATGGGCTGAAGGATACAACGAGCGTTTCGGGCTGGTCTATGTGGACTACCAGACTCAGCAGCGAACCGTAAAGGATTCGGGGTGGTGGTATCGAACGGTAATCGAGAGCAATGGGGAGGTATTAGGGACGTAGACACTTTTGGGCTTTAACCGCGATTCCTCTGATCCAGCTCTTCTATGAATATCCTCACTCTTGTATTTGTTGCAGCGGTTTTCGCTACCGCCGGAGCCCAGACCCCTCGTCAGGTCGGCCTCGTTGTTGCAGAGGACTCGGCCGGCGTTCAGGTCGCAGCACTGACAGTCGACGAGATTGAAGGAGTGCTGGCGATCGACCTCAATATCGTCTTGGACGCCGACCGGGTTAACGTCCTCGAGGTCCAACCCACCGATCTGCTGCCCGGTTTCTTCGCTTTCTACAATGTGGTCGATGATACGCTTAAATTTGCCGCCGCAAGTGCTGAGGCGGCCCCGGCAGGCAGCGGTGTTTTCGCCGAGTTGTTCCTGGAAACCGTGGACGGGCCACCCGAACTCCACTTTGCCCTGGTTTCACTCAACGACGACGAGATTCCGGTGTATTACGCGCCTCGTTACGAGGTGCCGACTGTCGTCCTTAGAGCGACCAATCGACCCAGCCCGTTCCAGTTGGCGCAGAACTACCCCAATCCCTTTAACACAGAGACGACAATCATCTTCACGTTGGTCGAGTCCACTCCAGTTGAACTAGCTATATACAATACCGCGGGTCAGTGGATGTGCACGCTTGTTGCGGGCAGGCGAGGGCCAGGTGTTCACCGGCTTGTCTGGAATGGGACGGACCACCGCGGTCGGCGGGTTGCGAGTGGGCGCTACGTTGTGCGCTTGTCGGGGGAAGGGTTCGATCGGGAAATCGCGATGACGGTACTCAATTAGTGGCCATTGGGAGCAAGAATGAACATAGTCAACCACCGTCTCGAAAATGCCGACTATATCGAGTCGCCCAATCAGGGAGGACCTTTTGCCCCAGGTGCGTTGGACTCGATCATCGTCCACTATACCGCTGGTGCCGATTCTGCGTCGGCGATTCGGACGCTCTGCGATGTCGATCGCAAGGTTTCGGCTCATCTAGTCGTCGATCGCAACGGCACGGTGACCCAGCTTCTGCCTTTCAATGTGATCGGCTGGCACGCCGGTCAGAGCAGGTGGGATGGGCGCGAAGGTTTCAACAAATTCTCGATTGGCATCGAGATCGACAACGCCGGCGAACTCGAAGAACGCGATGGTCGCTACGAGTCGTGGTTCGGTCGGGAGTACCCGGCCGAGGACGTCGTGCGTGGGACGCATCGCAACCAGACCTTCGAATCGTTCTGGCACCGCTATACGCCGGAGCAGTTGAGGGTGGTTGAAGTCCTCTGCGCAGCGTTGATTGCGGAGTACGATATCCAGTACATTCTCGGCCATGAGGAGGTTGCCCCGGACCGCAAGGTCGACCCTGGTCCGGCCTTTCCGCTGGACAAAATCCGGGCCCGAGTGCTTGGGAGTTCTGAAGTCGACACAGGACCTGAGCATGCGAGGGTTAAAGCTTCGCGGTTGAATATTCGCACCGAGCCGAGAAGTGGGGCCGAGCGGTTGGCCGGTCATTTATTTTCAGGTACGAAAGTCGAGGTACTGGAGGAGAAAGATGGCTGGTGTCGGGTGAAGGTAGAGTTGGATGGATGGGTCGCGAAACGGTATTTAGAACGGGACTAGAGCGGAGGAAGTTGCGATGAAGATCACTAGAATCAAAACCTTTGTCCTCGAAGCCGGGATTTTTGTCAAGGTCGAAACCGACGCGGGCATCTATGGCCTTGGCGAGGCGGGTATGAAGCGGCGGGGCCGGGCCATCGCCGAAGTTGTACACTCGATGGCACCAGATCTCGTCGGTCAGGATCCCTTCCGCATCGAGCATTTGTGGCAGGTGATGTTCCGCGGCGGATTTTTTCCTGGAGGAGGGGTACAGACCTCGGCTCTCAGTGCAGTGGACATCGCTTTGTGGGACATTAAGGGCAAGGCTCTGGGGGTGCCGGTCTACGAGCTTCTGGGTGGTCGGGTCCGCGATAGAGTTGTCTGCTATCCCCACAATGGCGATCCGCGCAGCATCGACACACTGGTCGAAAACTGCAGGGACAAACAGGCACTCGGCTGGAACTTCGCGCGATGGGGCATCGTCGATCCTGAGGGCGAGGCGGGCAATATATTCGAACCGTCGCGCGCGGTGCGCTTTGGAATCGAACAGGTCAGGGCTGTGCGTGAAGAGTTGGGTGATGAGATCGAGATCTGCGTCGATGTGCATACGCGACTCGATCCGTCGTCGGTGATCCAGTTTTGCAAGGGGGTCGAAGCGTATCGGCCCTTCTTTGTCGAGGATCCGATTCGCAGTGAGAGCAGCGAGAGTCTGCGCCTGGTCCGCCAGCAGACCTCGGTGCCGATTGCAGTGGGGGAGCAGTGGGCGGGCAAGTGGGCCTTTCGCCAGGTGATCGAGGAAGAACTGACCGACTATGCGCGTATCGATGTCTGTATTGCCGGAGGGCTCACTGAGGCCAAGAAGATAGCCGGCTGGTGCGAGACGCACTATATCTATCTGGCGCCGCACAATCCCCTGGGACCGGTCTCGACCGCCGCTTGTCTACATCTGTGTCTGGCCTCTTCGCTGGTCGGCGTGCAGGAGTGCCCTCGTCCCCCCGGTACCACCCACACCGATGTGTTTCCGGTGCAGGTGCCTTTTGAGAATGGGTATCTGCTGGTGCCGGACAAGCCGGGTCTGGGAGTGGAGTTCGACGAGACGGTCGCAGTCGAACTCGGACCGCAGGAGCGCAACGGGATCTGGTACTGGCGCGAGGATGGATCGATTACGAACTGGTAGGATTTTTTCGCCAGGACCTCCACTATGATATACGATGGTATCATTCTCGGAGCTGGGCACAACAGCCTGGTATTGCAGGCCTATCTGTGCCGAGCCGGTCTCGAAGTTGCATGCTTGGACCGGCGGTCAGTCGCTGGCGGCGGGCTGACGACCGAAGAGCACTCCCCTGGTTTTTACCACAACACCCACTCCTTCTACCACCGCGCCCTAACCCAGATGCCGTGGTATCGCGATCTAGATCTAAAACGGCACGGCGCCCACTATCTCGAACCCGAACTCAATGTCGCCCTGCTGACCCGAGAAGGATCCGCGCTCGAGTGGTGGACCGACTTCGAACGCACTTATGCCTCTTTTGCCTGCTTCAGCCGCCGGGATGCCGAAACGGCACGGCGCTGGCGCGATGAGTTCGCCCCCATTGTCGAACGGATCATTATCCCCGAAGCGCAGGCACCGCCTCTACCACCTGAAAAGAGAATGGCTCTGCTCGCTCGCAGTGCCGAAGGGCGCCGCCTGCTCGAAGTGAGTCGCCTTTCACCCCGCGAGTTCGTTCTCCGCGAATTCGAACACCCGGTGGTGCAGGCTGGTTTGCTTTTCTTCAACGGTTTGCGCGAAGTCGATTTGCGCGAGCGGGGCTTTGGACACCATATACCCGCTTTGCTCGCCAGCAAGGGAAAGGCACAGATGTGTTGCGGGGGCTCAGCTCATCTGGCGCGGGCATTGGTCAGTGCCGTAGAAGAGGCTGGGGGAGAGGTCTTGCTGGAGACTGAGCCTGCTGGGATTCTGGTAGAAGGGGAGCGTGTTGTCGGTGTGGAAACCACAGACGGTGAACAGCTCAAAGCCCGGCATTTCGTAGCTTCGGGTCTGAATCCGCAGCAGACCTTTTTAGAATTGATGGCCGAAGGAGTATTGCCTCGGAAGTGGCGTGATAGAGCGGCGGCCTTTCGCTACAACGTAGTCGCTCCGCTCTTCGGACTCTACCTTGAGCTCAAAGAGGCTCCGTACTATGAGGTGGCAGAGAGCCATCCCCATATAAATCAGGCTTTTATGGTCATATTAGGACTTGAGCAACCGGCCGATTTCGATGCCATTGTCCGCCAGCACGAAGCCGGAAGCATACCATCGACGATCACCTGGGGAAGCACCCCAACCCGTTTCGATTCTTCGCAGGCGCCTGCGGGTAAACATACGGCCTTTATGTGGGAGAAGCTGCCCTATGCTCTGGACGGAGATCCAAAAAGGTGGGATGTCGTAAAAGAGGAGCACGGCCGAAGGATCTTCGCCAGATGGGCGGAGCATGCTCCCAATTTGAAGGATGCTCTGCTGGAATCCTTTGTCCGCAGCCCCCTCGATGTGGAGCGCCAACTGCCCAATATGCGCGGTGGCGATCTCCTGGTGGGTGCTTTTAGTGATGACCAGGTGGGCCATCACCGCCCCTTCCCCGGGGCCGGCGAGTACCGGGGTTACTTAAAAGGCCTTTATCTATGCGGTTCCAGTAGCCATCCAGGCGGGAATATCACCGGTCTGCCAGGATACAATTGTGCTCAGGTGTTGCTCGCCGACTTAGGGGTGGAGGTAGATTGGGTTCCAGGCCCACTGATCGATCGCCTGCCTTAAGAGAGGGGTCGTAATGGGTCGTTCCGCCTTGTGTGCTGCGGGTAGCTAATCGGTTAGTTCGGTTTGTGTTGTTTCGGTTGTGATCGTGTAAAATATGTGTTTAGGCCAGGTCTAGTTTCCCGCTGCCGACTCATTCTGGCGATCTTCGCTCTCCCGCGTCACCTTTTTCCGTGCCATTTCGACCCAGGGCATCAACTCTTCTCGCTGATTCGGGTCGAGTCGGATGGCGCGATCGAGATGGTGGAGAGCTTTCAGTTGCTCGTCCAAGTGCTGGGCGTAGACCTGGCCGAGGTTGGAATGGATTCCCGCTTGGTCGTCGCGAAGCCGTACCGAGCGCAGCCAGAACTCGACTGCCAGACGGGGGTCGTTGCGGCGAAAAGCCATAAAGGCCAATCGATTGAAAGCAGCTGGGTTGGGACTTATTTGCGAGGATTGCTGGTAGGCGGTCCAGGCCAGGTCTTTATGGTCTGAGTCATATGCTTCGTTTGCAAAGAGTACATAGGCAAGAGCCATTTCGCGACTGGCCCAGGGAGGGAATTGCGGTGACTTCAAGGTGCCCTCGGTCAGTGCTGTCGCCGCCAAATTCTCCAAACCCAGATCCAAAAATCCGACTGCCATTGCCCAGTACAGAACATGACCTGCCCGGTTTCGACCTATGCTTTGGTGGCGGTTTCGAGCCTCTTGTTCTTTGTCCGTTCGTTCTGTTCTCCGGTAGATCTCGGCCTGCAAAGCAGGCACGATTGCAGCGTGCGGGTACTCCCGTTCGAGTTCATTGAGGTAGTCTTCAGCGCGATCCAGATCTTCGGCTTTCAATGCGGTGGCAGCGGCGCGCAGCCCCGAATCTGGGCAGTTCGGGTCTCGTTCGAGATCGCGATCCAGAGATTCCAGTGCATCGGCCACTGCTGCGGTACTCGTGCGTTCCAAGAAATAGACGGCCGGGTGGTCGTAGCCGAGGAAGGACGGTTCGGCGTCGTCGTTGTGAAAGGCGAGACCGAAGAGGGAGGGGTAGACTTTGAACCGACCTATGACGCGGTAGCCCAATTCGCCGGCTACCAGTCGTCGGTAGAAGGCAGCGGCGGAAGGAATTCGCTCGGGCACGGCGATGAATTGCCGGTAGCGGTTGACGTCGACCAAAGTGATATAGTCTAGATCCTGCAGGCGTTTGCCTAGATAGTTGATATCGGAGCGGCAGGTTGAATAGCCGCGGGCCTCGAAGAGTACGGAGGTGTTTAGTTGCCGGGTGGGATTTCGCGGCCCCCCGACCAATGCGTTCATAGAGAATCCGCCACGCTCCAAACCAATTGTACGTCCGGGAGGTACTTGACCGGCAATGGCGCGCGCAGCCTGGATTCGACTGTCTTCCTCGCTGTAGATTCGCGCAAACGCCAGCCCGTAAAACCCCGTATAAAGCACGAGAGTACCACAAAATGCCAAACCTAATCGGCGCCTGGAGCCAACTAATTTGACACAGAAATCTGCTGCGAGCAGAACGAGGAAGGGCAGCAGGGGCAGTAGATAGCGCACATGCTTGGTGTGCAGTCCACCGACCTGGGCGAAATAGAGTCCACAAAAAAGCAATACTAATCCACTCTTTCGTTGCCAAATAGCGTGGACTATACCAATGGCAATGCCGAGGGTTAACGGCCAGCCGCAAGCCAATGGCAGCAGGTGGGTCCAGTAGTACAAGTAGCGCGGGGTGTGGACATCGACGAGAGTCCAGATACGCAGGAACTCGCCGCGAGCGACCTGCAGCGAAAAGCCAAAATCGTCGCTGTTCTCGGCACGAAAGAGCAGATCCGGGTCCAAGACCATATAGGGTTGAAAAAAAAGAAGGGTCAGCAATGCTGTTGCGCCGGCAATCCAGGGAGGCGATGTGGCCAGGGCCCGCAGTCCTCCGCCGCGCAGCAGATAGCCAACCACCAGGACCGGTCCCAGCAGCAGACCGTTGAGCCGCACCGCTCCCGCGGCGCCAATTGCCAGACCGGCAAGGAAATGGCTCTGCCAACCCGGCCTGGTCTGGGCGCGCAGTATCAAGGCAAAGGCGCCGAGACAAAGGAGGGTGTGCAGCCCATCGACGGTGGCAAAGTGAGCGAGCTGAGTCGCCACGGGTGCGAGAGTGAAAAACAAAGCCCCCAATGCCGCTGTCCAAGCGCAGTAATGTTCTCGGCCGAGATACCAGACCAAGAGTATTGATCCGAACGAAATCAGAACGGAAAGCAGGCGAACAACCAGATAGATCTGTGGTTCGACGCTGTCGAAGTGGTCTAGTTGCGCATCGGTGCAGAGATTCGCCAATTCCAATGCTCCCCGCCATATGTAGAGCGGAAGCATGCCATAAGCCGTTAGCGGCGGATCCAGGGGATTGCGGAGTTCGAGCGCAGCGCGGGCGAGGGTTTGCTCATCGGGATGAAAAGCGTGGAATGAGGTGCTGAGTCCCAGTGCACGCTCTTCGGAAGAGACGAAGTCGCTCTCGCCACGGGTCAGTCCGACAAATCGGGTATAGAAGGCGAGAGCGAGTAGGAACAGGAGGAAGAGGCGGTAACGGGAGTTCATCGGTTCTAATTTGCTAGGGGTGACCATTGTTTTAAATTGAGCAGAACTAAACCTAATAAATTTCTCGCTGAATGGTGATAGCGTGTCAGAAACTCCCGCCATAAACGTGTGCCAGTTGAGTAAGAGTTACGAGGTGCCCGTGCGCGAGGGGGGGCTGAGTGCGGCGCTCAAAAGCTTGGTGCACCGAAGGACGCGCAAGGTAGAGGCGGTCAAGGAGATCAGCTTTACGGTCGGACAAGGCGAGATTGTTGGATTTCTAGGGCCAAATGGCGCTGGCAAGACTACCACTCTGAAAATGCTTTCGGGCCTTTTATATCCGTCTGGTGGGCAGGGTCGGGTATTGGAGTTTGAGCCCTTTAAGCGAGAGCGAGAATTTCTGCGCCAGATCACCCTGGTGATGGGCAATCGCAACCAGTTGCTATGGGATATTCCGGTGGTCGATTCCTTCGAGCGCAATCGGGCTATCTATAGGATCGACCATCGCGAATACCGACAGACGGTGGAGGAACTGACCGACCTCCTGGATCTGGCGGAGCTCCTCGACAAGCCGGTGCGCAACCTCTCGCTTGGAGAGCGGATGAAGTGCGAAGTAGCCGCCGCACTTCTGCACCGGCCGCGGATCCTGTTCTTAGACGAGCCGACCATTGGCCTCGACGTGACCATGCAGCGTCGGATTCGCGACTTCCTCAGCGAATACAACCAGCGTTACGATGCCACGGTATTGCTCACCAGCCACTATATGGCCGATGTCGAGGCGCTGTGTCAGCGGGTGGTGGTCATCCACCATGGTCGGTTGCTTTACGATGGTCAACTCGCCGAATTGGTTCGGCGCTTCTCGCCCCATAAGACCATCGTCGTCGAGATGGAAGTTTCGCCAATTGAGCAACGCACCGGTGCGCAGCGCCAAGTGCAGAGCGATCTCAGTGCCTACGGCGAAGTCATCGATAGCAGCGAGGGTCGAGTTTCTCTGCGCGTGCCCAAGACCGACACTGCACGGGTGGTCGGGCGGCTTCTGAGCGAAATTCCAGTGCTCGACCTGACGGTCGAGGATCCGCCGATCGAAGATGTAATTGAAGAGGTCTTCGAGCAGGGATGAAAGGTTTTGTCGACATCTACGGCACGCTCTTTCGCATCCATCTGGCGGTGCAGTTTCAATACCGGGCGGCGATGGCAATCTGGCTGATCGGCCGCGTCATCGAAGCGCTGGTTTTCCTCTCGGTCTGGACCGCTGTGGCGCGATCGCAAGGCGGTCAGGTGGGTGGTTTCTCGGTAGGCGATTTCGCGGCGTACTACATTATTATGATGATGCTGGGCCATCTGACCTTCACCTGGTTCATGTACGAGTTCGAATTTCGAATAAGGACCGGAGCTTTTTCCCCGCTTCTGCTTCAGCCCCTGCATCCCATCCACCGCGATATCGCCATGAATCTCTCCTATAAGTTCCTGACGCTGATAATAATGCTGCCGACGATGGTGTTGATGATCTGGCTCTTCGAACCGGTTTTCGATCTTCCGGCCTGGGCGGCTTGGGCGGCGGTGCCGGCGGTTGTGCTGGCTTTCTTGATGCGCTTCTTCGTCGAGTGGGCGCTGGCGCTGGTGGCGCTGTGGACCACGCGCACGGCGGCAGCCAATCAGCTCTATTTCGCAGCCCTGCTCTTCTTCTCCGGTCAAATGGCGCCGCTGCCGCTGATGCCGGAGTGGGTCCAGGCCCTGGCCACAGCCCTGCCTTTTCGCTGGATGCTGGCTTTTCCCACAGAACTACTCCTCGGCCGGCTCACGCCGGATGAGGCGCTTCTGGGTTTGGCGGCTCAGGCGGTATGGTTGGGTCTGAGTTGGGGGATCCTGGGAGTGGTGTGGTCGCGCGGCGTGCGGAAATATGCGGCGGTGGGCTCGTGAGCTATTTGCGTCTTTTGTGGATCTTCTTGCGAATCGGCGTGCTGAACGAACTGGCCTACCGCGCCGAGTTCTGGGTTCAGCTGGTGCAAAGTCTGCTCAATCTGGGAGTGGCCCTGGCGGGTCTAGCCGTGATTTTTTCGCACACCGAGGAACTGGGTGGGTGGCAATCGGCCGAGCTGGTGGCGCTGCTTGGGGTTTTCTTTTTGATGAGTGGCCTGATCGGTGCGCTGATCCAACCTTCGATGCAACGCTTTATGGATGACGTGCGCCAGGGTACTTTAGATTTTACTCTGACGAAGCCAGAGGATTCGCAGGTGTTGGTGAGCGTCAGCGAGGTGCGGGTGTGGAAGTTGCTGGATGTGGTACAGGGCGTCGCCTTGATCGGGGTGGCCGTCGTCGAGATCGGGATGCGAACAGACTTTGTGCACGCGACGAGTTTTGCCTTGACGCTTGCGGCGGGTGCGGTGATCGTCTACAGTTTTTGGCTGGTGCTGGCAACATCTTCGTTCTGGTTTATCAAGGCAGAAAATATTCTGGTAATTTTCCAATCCATGTATAGTACGGGTAAGTACCCAGTGGCGATTTATCCGCGCTGGCTCAAAATGGCGATGACCTTTCTGGTTCCGGTGGCTTTTGCCGTGACAGTGCCTTCCGAGGCGCTGCTGGGGCGATTGTCGCAAGATGTGTTGTGGGGGGCGTTGGCAATGGCTGCGGCAATGATGATTTTAGCGCGGTTGTTTTGGCGCTGGGGAGTACGACATTATTCGGGGGCTTCGGCCTGACTCCTGCGACAATCGGGACCAATGGGATTAGTTCAAGGACATTAAAAACAGGAGCAAGGAAATGAAGGGCTCGAAAATGCATGTTGGCGTACAGGGTATGGGGACTTCGAGGGTCGAACTGGAGTTTCTGTTGCGGCACGGAGTAACTCATATGGCTGCCTCGGTGGCGGATATCGAGGTAGAGACACTGCTGAAGCACAAGGAGGAAGCGGCCGCTTTTGGGGTGAGTTTGGAGTCTACCCACATTTCTATTCCCCGAAGCATCACGC
>CAZFMY010000085.1:0-28086 GCA_964520345.1 uncultured Gemmatimonadaceae bacterium
TGCGGGAGGTCGATCAGAAAGATCTGGTCGTTGCGCTCAAGGGAGCTTCGGACGAGCTCAAGGATAAAGTTCTCGGCAATATGTCGGAGAGAGTGCAGACCTTCATCGTCAAGGAGATGGAGCACGTGGGGCCGTTACGGCTTTCGGAAGTAGAGGAAGTGCAGTTGAGGATCTTGCAGCAGCTGTGGCAACTGGAGGAACAAGGGCAGGTCACCATAGTGCGGGGTGATGCTGAAGATAACTTCGTATAGAGGCCGGACGAAGAATAGAGCCGGCTGATCGGTGGGGCTATGCAGTACTTAGTCCGGGGTTTAGCGGCGCCGACCGCGGCGGGGTTTGCTGCGCTGGCGCGAAGGGGGGCGGTCGGCCATTTCTGCGACGACCATATCAAAGCCTTTGAGGTTTTGTCCATTGAGGCCTTCGATCGCCTCGCGGCCGGCCGATTTGCTCGGCATGTCGATCTGGCTCCAGCGCCGACGCTGATCGATGGTGACGGCGGCTACCGCGCCGAAGAGCTCGAAGAGCATGCGAAGGTCGTCTTCTGTGGTGTCAGCGGCCAGATTGTCAACGCGAATTTTCATATTGGCTCCAGAGAAAAATAAAAGAGGGTGATGTAATTCCTACATCACCCTCTTTGGCAAAGATCAAATACTGCGCTTTAAAGCGCTACGACACTCTCCGCCGCAGGACCTTTTTTGCCCTGTACGACCTCGAATTCCACCTGCTGCCCATCGGACAAGGTGCGGAAACCCTCGGACTGGATGGCGCTGTGGTGAACGAAGACGTCTTCGCCGTTTTCGCGCTCGATAAAGCCGAAGCCCTTAGCGTCGTTGAACCACTTTACGGTTCCCCTCTCGCGATCTGCCATTGGTCAAATCCTTTGATATGTGCGGTTGGAACAGAGCGTACGAATGGCTTTAAGTAGGAATCTACTGCGTCAGGCTTTTCGGTAGGGAAAACTACATCAGGCCTTGGGTGAGAGTCTACGCTAATCCGAACGACTGCCAACGTGGTACGTGTACCTCTGCAACTATTGCAGAGACGAGCGATAGCGATAAATATAGTAAATATTTTATGAAGCACAAGTAATTCTTGTAATATTTTGTTGGACAATGAGTTAAGATTTGGAATGGCATTGGAGTGCAAACGCGGTAAGCGTTGCGGGCTCAGCGTTAAGAGGGATCGGTCTGGCCAGGTTCGGCGAGCCAGGCCGTGTTTAAATGGTCTGTTCTTTCCATCTGCCCTCGGCGAATTTGCGCAGGGTCAGAACGGCCTGGAGGATGCTGAAGGCGACCAGGGCGACCCACAGGCCGTTGATATCCCAACCCAACCAGAAGGCCAGCGCGTAGCCTGCGGGTAGACGTACCAGCCACTGGCTGATAATGGTATAGTACAAAGCGGGCCGGGTATCGCCTGCGCCTCGGAGTCCTCCACCGGTTGCGATAGCTAAAGCGTGGAAGGGTTCGGCTATCGCGATGGCGTACAGGTAGATGGTGCCGGTTTGGATGATCGCTGGATCGCTGGTGAAGAGGCGCATGAATTCAGGGGCGAAGATGGCCAGGGGCAGGCCGAGCAGGATCATGCTCGATGTACCGACGAGGGTCGCAGTCCAGCCACTTTGTGCGGCGGCTTGCGGATTTTTAGCGCCTAGATTCTGTCCCACCAGCGTTGTAGCGGCGGTGCCGAAAGCCAGCGAGGTCCGGCGTACGATTCGCTCCATCTGGTTGCCTATCGAGTAGGCCGCCACAGCGGCGACCGGGGCGGCGGTCAGGGCGACGAGTTTGAGGAAGACCACGCCGGAACCGTTGCGGAAGAGCCCCTGCATGGCCGAAGGAATACCGATTCGCAGCATGCGTCGCGCGCGTTCCCGCTCGGGTAGATACGCCGTGCCGGGCAAGAGCTGCAGCGAGAGCCGTCCGCTGTAGAGCAGAGCCATTCCCAGGAAGAAACCGACGGCGCGACTCAGTACCGAGGCCAGTGCCGCACCCGCGACACCCAGCTCGGGCATGGGACCAACGCCGAAGATGAGCAGATAGCTCAGCGCGATCTTCAGCACTCCCATAAAGGCGTTGAGATAGAGGGGTACGCGTGTTTCGCCCGCGCCATAGAGACAGTTGCTCAAGGTGAAATTAAGGGTCATGAAGACCAGGCCGGCGAAGAAGACCTGTAAGTAGACAGTGCCGAGTTCGACGACGGAGGCGGGCATGCTGAGCAGTTCCAGGGTCAGGCGCGCGCTAGTGGCTCCGATCAGGCTCAAGCCAATACTGATCAGGGCTACGAGCGCAAGGGCCTGCTTGGTCGTGGCGCTGGCTTCGGCGGCTGAGCGAGCGCCAATGGCTTGGGCGACCATGGTGAAGGCACCGGTGGATACCGAGATCATCACCACGCCCACAACCATAGTAATGATCTGGGAAACGCCTACGGCGGAGATGGCATCAGCGCCAAGGTGGCCGACCAGATAGACATCGGCCAGTCCGGCCAGCGTATCGAGTTGCGAGGATAGGGCCACGGGAAAGGCCAGGGCGATGACGGGGCCGACGAGCGAAGAGTCGCGTCGGTGCGCAGGGCTAGATGCAGTGGAGATCAGGAAGCTGCTTTCTCATGTCGAAGATCTTCGGTCAAGGTGGGGGGCAGGTGTCCGGGCCTTTGGCGATCGGATCGCGATATGTATATTAACTAATCGATTGCAGATACGCATATAGGATAGAAGATACTGTCCATGAAATGGTTTCCATTGAGCAAGTTGCTGAGCGAGGTCCCGGGGCGCGGGTCCGTTCGGCCCGCATCCCCGGTTTTTGCTCGGTTTGTCTGGGTGCGGAGTTTTCAGGAGGAAAGGTTTTGAACGTGACGGGACCTGGATTGTCCGCAGAGGAATTGACACTGTCTGAACGGATTCAGCGAATTTTCTTGGCGCCGCGTTTGGCTTTTGAGGCAATACGCGGGCGGGAGACGGCCAATGATTGGTTGATGCCGGTCCTGCTGGTCTGTGTGGTCGGGCTCGCGGCACACTACTTGACGCTGGACGTGCTGACAGACCTCGAGGCTCCAGCCGTGCAACAAGCACTCGAGACGATGGATGAGGCCGAGCGCAAGGGGTATGAAGAAAACGCAGCGATGATGCGAGATGTTGGCTGGATGATGATCCCGGTAGGGGTATTCACCTCGCTGGTACTGGTTGGATGGGTGCTCTTGGCGCTAGGGCGCTCCCTCTTTCAGGCTGAGGTTACCTTTCGGCAGGTACTGGTCATCAAAGCCTATGCCGGAATGGCGGTCGCCGTCGAGTGGTTGTTGCGGGCGATACTGGTGCTCTTGACGGGCGATCCCGGGGCGGATCTGGGGCCAGGGGCATTTCTTCCGGATGGACTCGCGACCAGTTTCGGGGGCCGAGTGATCCTGGGGCTCAATCCCTTTGATCTCTGGCAGATCGGCATCATGGGAGTCGGGTTGAGTACGATGGCCGGGGTGTCGACGCGGAAGGCTACGATCGCTTTGTTAGTGTTGTGGCTCCTATGGCTGATGGGTGGGGCCGCATTGCAAATAGCTTCTCAGAATCTGGCTTCGTCTCCGCTGCCGCAGGAATGAATCGACCCGAGGCGCAGATTGTCGGGCTGCGTTTCCGAGTGCTGTCCCGATAGCGATTTGAATCATCGATTAGGTAGCCCTCTGTACTTGATCTGATGGAGAGTTGCCTGCAGTGATTATCCCGGATCCACACCCTCGATTGCGAATACTTCTCTGAGAAAATTTTCCGCTATGATTTCGTTGCCCCGGTCGTTGGGATGGAGGTTGTCGGGCAGGTATTCGGCGAGGCTCGCGTCGAAGAGTTTGAGACCATCTAGATAATATATATTCTCATCGCTGCGTTTTTGATAGGATATGACGGCTTCCTTGACCTCGTCGCGCATCTGAGCCAGGGTCATGCCTGCAGTATTGGGCGTGGTTTCGCGGTCGTGGCCCCAGATCGGCGAGCAAACGACCAAGGGCGTTTCGGGGTGTCCGTCGCGGATGGTGGCAATGGTACCCAGGATAGCCGGCCGGAAGGCGCGGGGGCCGAGGCTTGCCTGGCTGTAGATATTGATGCCGATTTTGATCGAGATGAAGTCGGCCGGCAGGTCGCGGATCAACCGAGCGATGAGTGGATCGGCATGGCACTGGCCACCGAATCCCAACGAGGTGAGCTCGAAATCCCGGGCTCGGGCAACTATGCTCGGCCAGGTCTTGGTCGGGGAGCCGGCGGTGCGGCAATGGGTTATCGAACTACCGTAGGTGACCCATTTCAGTCGGCTCTTCTCGGTTTTGGTGATTGTGGAACCTGCGGGCGTTTCGATATGGCGGATGGCGATGGGCATGGCCTGTGAAAGCCAGATTTCGACCGTTTTATCTCCTGCGGGCAGGTCGGCGAAGCGCAGTGTCGTATCCCCAGCCGAATAAGAGGCGGTGATCGTGCTTTTGCCGTCGATGCAGAGATCGAAGCAGCCGTTTAGGGGGAGGGGCTCGCAGCTGATTTGTAGTTCTTCGGCATTGGTGTCGAAGCGCAGCTGAACCCCCGAGGCCATTGCCGCCCGATCGTCGAGGTCGTCGTCACCCGAAGAATAGAGGTCGCGGTCGCGGTAGGGAATTCGCCAGGGTTTGGTCCAGTCGGCGGTGGTTTCTAGCGAGATCGCGCCTACCCAGTCCAGGCAGGGGTCGGTTGCGGATATGGTGGGCATAGAGGTCCTTTCGGTGCTTAGTGATGATCCTTTAAATTATGTGCTCGGGCATATAGAGTAAAATCTCGGTGCGAAGAGCTGTTGCTATAACTCGTCGGCGCAGAGGATCGCAAAGATTCGTCGCAAGACCACTGCGGCTTTCTACGAGCGTGGGGTAAGCCCCAATCGACGCGATTGCTGCCAAGAAGGGGGTCGAGGTGAAAGAACTCAACGAAGATCTTTTCTGGATTGAGGATACGTGTAGTGTTTATGGGGTACGATCGGGTACCCGCACTCTGTTGATCGATTGTGGCACCGATTTGCAACCCGGGGCGGTGGGGAACGTCGATCGGGTCTTGCTCACCCATTTTCATCGCGATCAGTGCTCCGGGGTGGCGCGCTGGCAGGCGGAGGGAGCAGAGGTTTGGATTCCCGCTGCCGAAAGGCACTACCTCGAAGAGACCGACTTGCAGCGCGCATCGTATTATCTCTACGATAATTACACGGCCTACTATCCGGGTTTCGGGCCTTTAGAAGACCTGGTTGAGGCCAGAGCAGCTCGCGATTACGAAAGCATAGAGTGGGCGGGCATCTGTTTTGAGGTGGTACCGTTACCCGGACATACCTTCGGTGCGACGGGCTATCTCTTCGAGATCAACGGCCAGCGCGTCCTGGCCTGCGGCGACCTGATGACCGCGCCGGGCAAACTCGGCGAATACTACTGGCTGCAGTGGAAGTATATGGATTTCCAGGGGCATATCAATCAGCTCGAGAGTCTGGCGCGGGTCGCCGAATTGGAGATCGACCTGATCCTTCCCGGCCACGGAGCGCCTTTTGCCAAAGCCGACGCCCGAATAGACGAATTGAGCGCAAAACTCGGCGAAATCTATGCGCTTTTCTACGGCCGTTCCTATACGCCCTTCGCCGTTGAGTTTCGCCAGCTTTCGCCGCATGTCTACGAGGTCAATTCCAGTGCTCATACCTATATCGTCAAAGACGATGATGGCCACGCACTACTGATCGATTGCGGCTATGTCTCGGGTGCGCCGATCGCTGCGAACCCGCATCGATTCATCGATCACCTCAGCTCGCGAATGCACCGCGATTTGGGGATTGAAACGGTGGAGTATTTCCTGCCCACGCATTTTCACGATGATCATTTGGCAGGTTATCCAATGCTCAAGGCGCGCTATGGGACTCAGGTGGTAGCCGCAGCCGAGTTGAGAGACCTACTCGAATATCCCGAGCGTTATGATATGCCGTGTATGGTTCCCGAAGGATTGGAATTGGCCGAGGTCGTCGAGCGCGGGGAGGTCTTCCACTGGCGGGGCATCGATTTTCACATCGAACAATTTCCCGGCCAGACCTGGTACGATCACCATATTTCCTTCGTTGTCGATGGCTGCGCGTACCTGGCCTTTGGCGATGCGATTTCGGGTCTCAGCTTCCGCGAGGAGCGCGACTATATCCACTCCTTTATCCCCAAAAACCGCACGCCTTTATCCTCCTACGGCAGTATACCGCGCAAGATGAGGGAGCGGAGGCCCGATTGGCTTTTGACCGGCCACGGGGGCGCAGTGCGGTACGATGAGGGCTTAATGGGCCGGTGGACCGAGTGGATGGATCGCTGGCAGACCTTGTTTACCGAGATTGTCGATGCACCGCATCCCGATATGGCGATGGATCCGCATTGGATTGAGTTTCGCCCCTACAAAATCCGCATCCAGCTTGGTGACGAAGTATCTTTTCGACTCTATGTGAAAAACCACGCTGCAGAGGAAAAAACCTGTCATTTGCGTTTTCGCTCGGTTGAGGGGGCTGTGCTCACTCCGCAGGAACTTGAATTGGTCCTGCGGGGCGGCGAGATCGGGGAGGTGGTGGTTGCGGTGCGTTTCCCCACTGCAGTTGCGACCCATTCACTGCCCGTTTTCGCCGATGTCGATTGGGATGGCCGACGGCTGGGTGAAGTGGCTGAGGCGATCGCCTACTGGTAGTAAAGCAAGAAGCCCCGGTCGGTATATCGACCGGGGCCCCCCTTGGGGCACACATGTAGGATGGACTTCAGTCCTTCGCTGTGCCGATCCCCGGATGATCAGGGATCGATCTGCACCGGCTTGGGGTTGCCGGCCAGGATCCGTTTTTTGGCGGATCCGACGCGTTTGGGAGTCATCGATCGAAACCCCCTATTCATACGATATCGGCATATTCACCAGCGACTTTAATTTCAAAGTCAAAACAATTATTAAAATATTTATAAGTATTTATTTTTAAATTTCTTATGTGTTAAAATAAAAAATCAGAGATGGTTCGGGAATGGGATTAGCCGGCGAGGGGGACTTGCAGATGGGCGCATATGCCCTGCAGCAGTGTCGCACCGAGGCGTTGATACTCCTGGCGGGTGAAGAGTGTGTGGTGACTGGTGGTATAGGGGATATTCAGCAGGAGGGTGGGGATCTCAAAATGGTCCCAGACGTAGGCGTCCAATGTTGCGTTGATCTCCCCAGCCAACGGGGGATTGGGTTGGCGAGTTGGTCGGGTATGAAGGAGCGCGTTGGGAAGCGCTGGTGCGATCGCATCGATGGCATTGTGCGCAGCTGCAAGGGATGGGGTAGGGCGTTCGCAGTGAGGGAGCGTGAAGTAGGCGCCTCCGGCCTCGGTGGGCTCGGGAGCGTGAAAATCGACGACTAAAGTTGGTTTCGTGCGTTGGGCCCAGCGGTCTAGATCGCTCTGGATGACTCGTGTTTCGTGGCGGTGGGGCGGAATGGTCCAGGCCTGGTGGATCGCTGCGGGCAAGAGGGGGCTGGTTTGCGCAGCGGTTAGCGCTGCATCCGGATCGGCAAAGGGGGTGGTCCAGATCAGCAGGTCGGTCGGGTCGAGCCCCGTTGCCGCTCGGCGTAGGAGGCCGTCGAGGACCCAGGATCCAGGCGTCTCCGCTGCTTGTTGGCGGGCGACCAGGTAGAGGCCCGGTGTTTGCTTTGCCGATCCGATATTGCTCAAGCGCGGCAGGGGCTGGCCTGAGGAGGTGACGCCGATAGGGGCCAGATGCCAGTAGCGGCCGCAGGCGGCCCGGGCAATCTCCAGATCGCCAAGCCCGTACGGGTAGCAGAGGGCGCATTCGAAAGAGCCGTAGCGGGGGACTACGGTCCAGGCCGCCTGATGGCGCCCATCGTCCAAAGTCTCTACTCGGGCACCGGGGAGGCGTTCCCAGGTGGCGCCGGCCTGGCGTATCACCGGGCGCACTCGCTGCCAGTGCTCGCTCTGCCCGCCGTGGCAGGTGTCGAGGTTGGTCAAGATCACTTCGACTGGTCGTTCGCTGCACTCGTCCACGCGAAAATAAAACCACAGGGCATCGGTATGGCCACGGGGGTCGGCGGCAAAGTAGATGATATCGCGGTCCGGAGCTTGCTGCACATCTATTGCGCAGGCGTTGCCGCCGGGGAAGTTGGTTTGTAGATGAAGGGACATGGTCTGCAAGGATATAGGGAATTTCTGGTGGAAATCAAGTCGCTCTTCAGTGTGTGGGTTCGAGCCAGTGCTCGTAGATCAGCTCGGCGACCCGGGTATTGCCGGTGGCGTTGAAGTGGCCGTCTTGCTCGAAGTAGTAGCGGCGCTCGTCCGCTGCGCCGGTGATATGTTCTACCAGATCCAGTACTTTTATGCCCTGCTCGCGACAGGCGCGAGCCAGGAGTCGGCCCGGATACCGGCTCTGCGACCACTGCTCGGTTAGGCCTCCGCCGACGGCGTCTTTGGGATAGATGAGTATGGTGGCAAAGTCGCTGCCGGCTGCGCCAGCTGTGCTCTTGATCGCGGCGAGGTGGTGGATGGTGGCCGCGATTATATCGGTTTCGGCGGCTAGCTGGTAACGCAGCCGAGGAACATAGATGGAATAGGCCAGGGCCCGCGTGGTGGTGCTCCACGCATAGGGGGCCAGCGCCGCAAGCAGACGGTTTCTGGTGGTGGCCACCTGCTGGTGATGGGTCGCGATATGGTTTTGTTCGTCGGCGTAGTTGAGCGCATTGGAAATCAGGTCGTTGCCGATAAAGACCCCGCAGAGAATGAGATCGGGCTCGACCTGGTTGGAGAAAGCGCGGGCGGCGATCAGCGCCTGGGCGGTGTTGTGGCCGAGGGTGGCGAAGTTGTAGACCTTGAGCGAATCCTGCCTCTGTTCGAGCAGAGCGGGGATCGAAGCCGGATAGTCGACGCCGACTCCGAAGAACATCGAATCGCCCAGGAGCATGAGGCGGCGCTGGCCTTGAGGTTTGGGCTCGAGTTCGTGGGTGCGGAAACCCAGGGAGTTGGTGCGGATGGTATAGCGGTACTCGTCGGTGTGCACGGTCTCGCGGCTATTGGGGGTGAGGAGGAAGCCAAAGCGCTGGTCGTAGTTGCCGGTGCCGGGATGGTAGATCACGCCTGAGTTGAGCAGGCGGATAAAGGCCATTTCCTCGAACCTGGACCGGTCGACGAGATCGGCAAAGCGGTAGCGCGCGTAGGATTCGATGGCGGTGGCCGCGCAGAGGGCGACGAAGAGAATGTAGAGCGTTTTGCGCAGCATGATCTATATTAGCTAAGGGGTGGAAGGACTCGCTGTCAAATCCGTGCTGAGAATGGGGTGGCGGCATCTAGTGGATGCTCCAGGCCCAGCGCACCTTATCTATACGACCTAGTTGTTCAGATGCGGTTCGACGAATGCCGAGTAGTTCCAGGCTGGCGGCGTTTTGTCGTGGTCCCTTGTGTGTTGCAATAGTCGTAAGGCGGTGATGGGCGGCCTGGGAATCGGCGGAATGGCCGATAATTTCGCACACAGTATGGGATACGGGTGTGCTCTTTATAAGATAATTCCTCAATTCCAGCCCCGATTTCTACATCTACCTAGATAGGAGGATTGCGATGGTAGCGGCTTTATTGCTCTTGTTGTTTACCCTTCCACTCCAGGCCCAGGTCAATATCGAGACTTACCGGGGAGAGCAGGGTATAGGCGGCGATCTGCGTTTTTCGCTGCGCGCGGATCTGGGTAATGTCGACGTGGTCAAGAGCGATTGGGCGGGTCATCTCACCATTCGTACGGCTACGGGTGTTTTCCTCGGGATCTGCAAAGGGGGAGTCGGTTTATTGGGTGGCAAGCGTTTCGCCAATAGCGGCGTATTGCATCTTCGCTGGACCCTGGCCGCAGATTCTCGCTACCAGCCCGAGGTCTTCAGCCAGGGCGACTACGCCAAACCACGGCGGCTCGACACTCGAATACTCGCCGGGGCAGGTCTGCGCTTCAATGCCTATCAGCAGGAGCACCGTACCTTCTCTTTGGGCACTGCGCTGATGTGGGAGCGCGAGCGGTTGACTCTACTGCCTGGAGATCCGCATCCCGCCTCTACGCAGCTGGTCCGCTGGAGTTCCTATGCCAATTTTTCTTATCGGGGCAACGTCGATTTTGCGACCACTGTCTACGCACAGCCTGCTTTTTCCGAGTGGGGCAATCTACGGGTACTCGGGACCTTAGAGTTGAGCACGCTGCTCATCGGCCCCTTGCGTCAGACGACGACTATCGATTTTCGTATCGACACGCAGTCTCCGCGAGGTGTGGAGGAACGGGATCTGGAATTCGGGACTAGTTTCGGATTGAAATTTTGACACGAGGTGGTTGATACTCGATACTCGATAAAATCGAAAAACCTGAAAATCATTGGAGGATTTGGATGAGCAAATATCCTATAAGTATCGGCTTTTTGACTGGGGTGACCCCCGAACGCCTGCGCTATATGGCACAAATGGGAGCCAGCGACGTGGTGACCAGTCTGCCGGCCGGATCAGCGCGCAATCGAAAGGGAGATGTCTGGACCTTTGAGGGGATGTTGGCTCAGCGCAAGGAAGTCGAAAGTTATGGACTTTCGCTCTCGGTCTATGAGGGAATTCCGGTGCCGGAGCGGGTCAAACTCGGCCAGGAAGGTCGAGACCAGGACATCGAAAACTACTGCGAGTCGATTCGCAATATGGGTCGTGCCGGCATCCCGATTCTCTGTTATAACTGGATGGTCGGCTTCGGTTGGTTGCGCACCGACTTTGCGACCCCTGCGCGCGGGGGAGCGATCGTGACGACCTATCGGCACGAGGATTTCGAAAAGGGCGGACCGACGCCCCTGGGCGAAGTCTCCACAGATCGGCTTTGGGAAAGCCTGGAGTATTTTCTCAAAGCGGTTGTACCGGTGGCGGAGGAGGCGGGTGTCAAGCTCGCGATGCACCCGGACGATCCACCGCGTTCGCCGATTCGCGGCATAGGTCGGATCATGACCAGTCCCGAAAATTTTCAGCGCATGCTCGACCTGGTAGATTCACCGGCCAATGGTTTGACCTTCTGCCAGGGGTGTTTCACCGAGATGAATATCGATGTGCCCAAATGGATTCGTCATTTCGCCGGCGCGGGCAGGATGCACTTTGCCCACTATCGCAATATCAATAAGGGCGGTACTGCCGATTGCTTCAGCGAGACCTTCCACGACGAGGAAGGCGAGGCGGATATGTTCGAGGCGATGAAGGCCTATATCGAATCTGGTTTCGCAGGACCGATGCGACCCGACCACGCGCCGACGATGGAGGGTGAGAGCAACGATCACCCGGGGTACGCGCTACAGGGACGGCTGATGGCGGTGGGCTATATGAAGGGCCTGATGGAGGCGATCGTCAAGTCGAGTTGAAGCCCGTGTCAATGGCATTGGCACGGGCGCTCGTGACCAGAGCGACTGTGCTCTAATACATCGCCGTACTCTGGCATGGCGTCAACCCGTCCGTGGTCGGATCACTGTTTCGCCGTCTTCTTCGATCAGCGGTCTATTGTATATATAGGGCGGTTCCAGCACCGCCTGTTGGGCTTCGGTCAGCTCGCTCACCCAGGCGGGCTGGCTGGTTTCGTACGAGCCTCCCGCGAAGTGCAAATATTTCGGGCTGTAGCGGTAGAGCAGGGAACGCCGTTCGTGTTCGGCCGTCCAGGGCAGAGTGCCGTGTAGGGTCGCCTCGTTAAAGATGACCATATCGCCGACTTTAGCGGGAATATTGTAGACTATTTCGCGGTGTTGTTCCCAATTGCGGATTGGTACGGGCAGCGGAAAATTGGCCTTGTGACTGCCCGGAATCACACAGAGCCCGCCGTCGCCTTCGTCGACATCAGCCAGCTGGAACTGGCAGACGATCATTCCGCAGCGCATCTGATCATTGGAGTAGGTATAGTACTGGGAGCCGTTGAAGTGGCGGCTGGTCGAACCGTGCAGGATCAGGCCTTCGGACCCTTTGCCGCCGCAGAGCATAAAGGGCGAGTGATCCATCTTCCAGCCGCGGCCGAAGAGGGTATCGAGGTAGGGGATCAGCTTCTTGTGAGCCAGGAGGGCGCGGAAGGGCAGGCAGTGAGGTTTTTCCCATTCGAGCATTCCGGAGAACATTCCGCGGAGTTTGCCTTTTAAGGCGTCGCTGTTTCCGGTGTTGTGGTTGCCATCTTCGCCACGCTGGTCTTCATTGGCGTCGAAGGCCTCGTTGAGGGCCTGGACTTCTGTGCAGCTGAGGAAGTTGGGGACTTTGAGGAAGCCCTGGAGATCGAAGAGGAACTTTTCGCTATCGTTCATTTCTTTGCCTTCGCGAAAGTTGTTTTGTGGGAGGTAATTTAGTAATTATCGAGAAGGCTCGATAGACCAATCGAGTAGTACGATCTATTGGCGCAGGCTGTGGGGGCTGATTGGCAGGCGCTTCCAGGCTGATCAATTGGATCAGAAAGGCGGTGGGTAGAACAATGTTGAAAGTTGGGATTGCGGGGCTGCGGCGGGGGCGAGGGTTGCTGCAGACTTTTCACCATCATCGCGAAGCTCGGGTAGTGGCGGTATGCGATTCGGTGGCCGAGCGATGCGAAGAGGTGGCCGGGGAATTTGGCATCCCGAAAACCTATGCTGAGTTTGCCGATTTTCTCGCTGCCGAGTTGGATGTGGTAGTTATAGCGACTCCGGCTCCTCTTCACGCTGTGCAGTCGATTCAGGCACTGGAAGCTGGTGCGAATGTGTTGAGCGAGGTGCCGGCGGCCTGGACTCTGGACGAATCCGCTGCTCTGGCTGAGGCTGTACGGCGGACCGGGCGGTTGTATATGATGGGCGAGAACATGAATTTTTATCACTATGTCCAGGAGTGGAAAGCAACGATTCGAGCCGGTGAGTTGGGACAGGTATTTTACGCTGAGGCTGAGTATATTCACGATTGTCGCAAGCTGATGCGGGATGCAGAGGGGCGGCCGACCTGGAGAGTATCGATGCCGCCTATTTACTATTGCACCCATAGTTTGGGTCCGGTATTGGACATTCTGGACGATCGCTGCGTGTCGGTTTTGGGGATGGCGACCGGTGCGCATACCGAGCCGGAATTGGGCGCAACGGATATGGAGGTCGGTCTTTTCAGAACCGAGCAGGGGCGAGTGATTAAGATTTTATGCGGGTTTTCGGTGACGCGTGAACCGGCCATGCACTGGCAGGTTTTCTACGGTACGGAAGGCGTCCTGGAGAACAGACGGGCGCCGGGTGAAGAGGCCAAGATTTTTCGCGCCGGTGAAGGGCAATTGCGGGCGATCGCAGCTGAGGTATCGGATCCTGATGCGCCAGCAGAGGCGCTGGCCGGTGGCCATGGGACTTCGGAGTACTATATGGTGGATCGTTTTATCCGAGCGGTGATCGATGGGGATGAATCGCCGATTGATGTGTACCGATCCCTGGATTTTTCGACTCCGGGTCTGTGCGCTCATCTATCGGCGTTGCAGGGGGGGGGACCGGTGGAGATCCCCGATTACAGGACGGGATAGCCGGGTCTTCAGCGCGATTCGTTTGGCGCCCTATAGGTGCGGTCTTTGGCCGCACTCATGGATAAAAGGTCTCGGCGTTGTGAACGGGATCGTAGCCGACGTCCCGGCGCGGTGTTTCGATGTCGAAGATATTGTAGGTGTTGTCGGATATCACAAAGTAGTGTGCGCCGCTGGGCAAGGTCTTTTTCAGGTGGGCTTGGAAACACCGGTGCACCAACCGCGCAGCATCTTCCTGATGACACCAGACCGAGAAGTAACCGCGCTCTGAGGCCAGGGCGTCATTGGCGGCATTGACGCCGCCCCAGCGCGCGGCAATGCCGCTGTGACCCTGCTCGGCTACTCGTTTGACCCACTCTTCTACATGGGCTTTTTCACGTCCGTAATCGTTGATTGCATGTGCGGTAACGGTCGCGGGAATTCGCTGTGGCCATTCGGTTATTGCATCGAAGTGGCGATCGGCAAGCGTAGAGTAGAACCCTTCCTGGTGAAAATCGTAGAGGCCGTCTACCGCGTGGACCGAACTCGAACCGATGATCATCGGCGGAGTGTCCTGGGCCAACACGGCCTCGAAGACGAGATCGGTCATCTGGTTCATCGACTCGAGATCGCCGTAGCGGGCCAGATAGACGACCAGGTCGTGGCCGGGGATCAGTGCGCGGAAGGCATCGGGTGATTCACTGATATCGAGATCGATGAAATCTTTCTGCGCGTCTGGTGCACTTGCTTTGTCCTGCGCACCGGGTAAATCGACCGAGACGATCCGATAGCGCTGGTCGAGACGCGGGAGATAGGTCCGCAATCCCGAACCAATACTACCGCGACCACCAATGAGCAATACGTTGTATTCGGAGGGCAAGTGTAGTTCCTTTCTCTTTATTGCGACAGCGATACGGTCCTCTCGCTCCGTGCTGACTCGTGGGCGGCTTCGATGATCTGCAATGTGCGGATCGCATCTTCGATATGATAACCGCTCTCGCCCTCGCCGCGGATCGCAGCCGCGAAGGCTTTGACCAGTGCCCGTCCCTCGGCACCATAGCCTGGGTACTGAGCAGAAGGCATGTGGAAATGGCGCTCGGGAGCCTCTGCCCAGGAGGGGTGGTCGCTCTTGATGGTGCAGCTTTCGTCGGCCATTTCCCATCGAGCCCAACCCTCGGAGCCGCGTACTCCGAAGGAGGTTTCTCCGCCTTGGGAAGTAAAGTAGCCCGCGTGCAGAGTGCCGATCATGCCATTGGCAAAGTGCAGAGAGACCGCTGCTGCGTCCTCTACATCGATATCTTCTCCGCCGACGTTGGCTTCGATCGCACTGACTTTGGTGACTTCGGAGCCGGTTATATAGCGCATTAGATCGAACCAGTGGCAGCCGAGCCAATTGAGTATGCCCCCTCCGCTGAGTGCGCGTTTGAAGACCCAGGAGTCGGGATTGCGCCGTTTGACGCTGGAGGTGAGGAAGCGAATATCGATCGAATAGAGCTTGCCGAGCAGACCTTTTGCGCAACTATCTCTGATCAGACGGCTGATGGGGTGAAAACGCCACGAATAACCGGTGGAAAAATGCACTTGGTGATCTGCGATGGCTGCTGCTACCGGAGCTAATTGGTCGGAATGGGCGGCAACGGGTTTTTCGGCCCAGATATGGACCTTGGCCTCTGCTGCCTGTGCGAGCCAAGCGGGCATTTCTTGCGGGAGAGCCGAGACCATCACCGCATCGGGCCGGGCGCAGGTAAGGAGCTCGTCGAGATTCTCATAGCAGGGGAGGTGGGCAAGTTCGGGTTTGAGGTGGGACCGTGCTTCTTCCGGGTCTGGATCGCAGAAGCCGACCAGCTCGATTTCGTCGGATAAGAGCATTAGCGTATCGCGGTACATATTGGCGTGCATAATCGAAACGCCGGCTTGGGCGAAGCGCAGTTTGTGCATAGTGGATCTCCGGTATTTTCTCGAATTCAGCGGATCCGATGGATCATCCTGTGAAGCCGTTTGTCGTCATAGTTAATGCTGGTTGCGTACTTGATCTCTGAGCCGATATATCCCCTGGCCTATGTCCGTGTATGCGCGGGTCGAGCGCTTCAAGATATACCGCCCCGGGGCTTCGATCAAGTTCGAGGGCGTCAAGTCGATAGTTTAACGATTCTGGAACCGATTTTTGTTTGGATCGCCTGGTGCGGGTATCGTTTCAATCGTCTAGGCCGAGGTGCCAGCGCAGTTTGGCAAGTGGCGCCGAATGCAGGTAGATGGGGTGCATCAATTCATTGCGGAAACGCTCGATGAGCACGGGGTCGGAGAAGCGGTTCATCTGCGCCCAGTCCCAGGTCATATATGTAAAGGCTTTGATATTGGAGTGGCGGCGGAGGAGACGCAGGAAGGGCATGAACCATTGCGACCATGCCTGCTCGGCTCGTCTGAGATCAATGTTGGTAGGAGTGGAGAGACCCACGAGTACCGGGTAGCCACGTCGGCGTGCGTCCTCGATAAAGGCATGGCTGCGGGGCATGGCCAGATCCCGTGGTGCGGCCAGGTCTATAGACCACCAATCGACGTACTGATCGCCTGGATAGTACGCCGGGTAGTCGGGGTAGCCATCAGCCAGATAGGTCCACACCAATGCGGTTTTATCGAGGCCCCAACGGCCTCTAAGCGTCTGCGCCAATCGCTGCCAGGCTTCGATGTAGTCCTCGGCCTCATAGGCGTACCAGGGATTGTTGAACTGGTACCCCGGGCGCAGGAGGACCGGGCGGCCCAATTGCTGCAGTCCGAAGCAGAGCCGTTCGATGGCTCCGTCCAGTTCTCCAGCGGCGATGGCCGCCTCGTAGGGGCGCCCGTCGAAAGAGAAGCCGAGGTCGATTTGTGGGAGTACGTAGTCCGTATACTGGTCTAGGTTGGCACGCAGGATCAGATGCCAGTCGTAGCGCAGGCTGTAGAGGTCGTAGTAGACAGTGTGGACGAGGGGGCGAGCCCGCTCGCGCTCGCTCCACTTAGCGTCGCGGGGATCGAAAGAGAAGGCTGCACCGTGCAGGATGAGGTCCCCGCGCGGTTCTAGGCGTTGCAGATGGTCGTTGCGCGCGGCAAAGTCACCGAGGCCATCGGACTCGAACGAGGCAGAATGACAGCCGAGTATGGCGAGCGAGAGGAGCAGAGGCCCTATGAGCAGTGTAGGCCGGGCGAGTGGGGAAAGGGCTGGTCTATAGATACCCTGGGGTGTGTTCAATGAGAAAGAGACCGGCGTTTTCTGTGGGTCCAGTAAAGAGCCCCGATACCCAGGGTTAAAAGGACGCAATCGAGTGCGAGGAGCATCTGTCTAAGAGGAGATAGTCTGGCTCGGATGGTGATCCGACTCGGACCGGGTTCCAAAGGCAGGCAGATAAAGCCCGCGGCGGTTTTCATGGCGGTCGCCGGTTGATCGTTGATGCGGATTTCAAACCAGGGGAAGTAGGTATAAGCCAAACGCAGGTAGCAGTGCGCATCGACCTGCAGATCGAGTTCGACGCGCTGGTGCCAGACGCGGTGTGAATGAACTTCGAGGTTGGGCTTGGTGCCCAGGTCGCGGGATGGTCCCAGATCGGAGATGAAAAAGCGCGCGCTACGCTTTTTGACTAGATCGATATTCATCGCCTCGATATAGGCTTTAATTAATTCGCTTCTTGCCTGTTCGCCGGTCTGGGCAGCCAGTGGCTCGAGATTTTCCAGGCGGGAGGAGACCAGGGCCGGGCCGGTCTCAAGGTGATTGAGGATGACCTCTTTCGTGCGCGAGTTGACGCTGGTCACATAGTTGATATTAAGTAACTGGAGGCCGGATTGCACGAGGTGCGATCGAATCGGATCGGGGGAGTCAGCCTGAGTTATCAGCGAGTTGAGGTATCGTTCGAATGGTGCGGCGAAGGCGTGCATATTATCCATGATCAAGCGGTGTTCAGCCTGTGGAGTTGGCAGTCCGGTTCGGTAGAGCAGTCGACTGGTGGCCAGGAAGGGATGCATCTGGTCCATATTCGTAAAGAGGCGGAAATTAGGTAGCTCGCCGTCTGAGAGATTTTGACCTGGTTTGGGCAGTTCTTCGATTAATTCGTCCGAATAGGGCGTCATACTAGTACCCGGAAATTGGTAGGGTTGCTGGATGGTCGTGGGGCCCAGGTCTGCGACCAGAAGCAAGAGCGGTAGCGAGAGGGTTGTCAGGCGCGGATTGGTTCGTTGCCAACGCTTGAGTGCTGCTCCGCCCATACCGGCCAGGAATGAGAGGAAGAAGGTTGTGAAGAGGAGGTAGCGTCCGGCGTTAAATGCGGTGACGATGGGTAGGGCCTGCAGCGGGGGCCAGCGATAGGCGAAAACGAGTAGGAGGGTCAGGGCCAGGCAGAGTGCGGCGGCCAATTGAGGTCCGTGTCGTCTGAATTCGCGGTAGCGCCAGGGCAGGACGCCGCCGATCAGTGCCAGCACCGTGGGCACGGTTCCGAGATAGCCGCCGTACCAATTGCCCTCGCGGGCGCTCAGGGGTAGCAGGGGGAAGACGAGATTGGACCAGACGAAAACGCGCTTCCACGAGGGGTCGGGGACATTGGACAAAATAACGCCCGAATCGAGGCCGGTGCCCGCTCGTTCGAGCCACATCGGTAGAGTCAGATAGGCTCCGAAAAGGATCGCACTCAGCCCCATCAGACCGGTTGCGATCCACGTGGCGCGGTGGCCCAAACGCGGTGAGAAAACGAGGCGTAGACCGGCGTAGAGTGAAAAGAAAAGCGTGGCCCAGAAACCATAGCCCGGGTGGACGAAGGGTAAGAGTCCGAGGGTCAGTGCCCCGCCGCACACAGCTGGGACCCGTTGGTTGGGCAGCCGCACTCGTTCGAAAAAATAGAAGGGCCAGGGCAGCAGGGCGTAGAAAAGAGATAGGGGGAAGCGCCCCATGAGCAATACCTGTTGCAGGTGCCAGAAACAGAGCGCGTATATCAATGCGCCGAGGAAGCCGGCGGCGCGCGAACGTGCGGCGGTGCGCACCAGCAGGTACATGCCCAGCGCCGAAGCAATATGGCTGAGGGCCAGCGATATCTTGATAGTAGTAAAGAGTTCCCCGACGATCAGATCCAAGAAGCCGACCAGGTAGAAGTAGAGGAAGCCATAGTACTGGAGATAGGGGCTGCCCAGGCCAATCTGGTTGGTCCAGATCGGGATTTCACCTGCGGCGATGCAGTGAGCGGCGGCGTATATATAGGCCAGATGTGCGGATCCGTCCCCGGACCAGTTGGCTTCACCGCTGGCGAAGTAAGAGCGGGATATGACCAGTGTGCTGACTACGAGCAGACTCCAGGTCGCGCGCTTGCTGCGGAAGCATCGGTGCAGCAAGCGGGTGACTTCAGAGTGTCGTATTTCAAGCGCCACGAGTACGGCGAAAGAGCCGGCCACCACGGCGAGGATTGCGGCGTCGGCCCATCCGGGCTCAAGATGGAAGTTGATGTATTTCCAAAATAGACCGAAGGAGGTAAAGGCTCTAGGTATCACGCTGTATTTAGGCAGCGTCCAGTACTGGAGCACATAGAGTGCAATGATCAGCAGAGCTAAGGCGCCGAGTGTGGCTCGCGACCTGCGCCATTCGGAGTCGTGGAGGACGGTCAAAATCGCTCCCCGGCAGCGTGGAGTACTGCGAGGGCATCGCAGGTGATATGGAGATTGGTTTTGCGCTTGTTGCAGCCACCCCAATCGACGAGCGAGTCGCTGCCTTGTTCGAAACGGCCGACGCGGTAGTGCTTGCGCTCGGCGGGGAAAGTGCCGTCGGCGAGTTGTTTGGCTTTGAGCAACTTCAGCGCATCGCGGCAGCGCTCGTCGCCGAGATCGCCGGTTTCGCGCAAGACCTTCAGGGCGAAGAGGGGGTCGCAGTGGGCATAGCAGGGATAGTGCAATGCAGCAGAGTCGGTGCTGAGCGGCTGGCCATCGCTTCGCTGGTAGAGGCGGTGAGTCAGCAGGTGTTCGGCGAGGCCGGTTGCGGCATCGCGGGAGGATTGGACACCGCGGATCTGGGCGTGAAGGGTCAATCCACGTAGAGCGTGGAGGGCGTGCGCGAAGGCGGCGGGGCTCTTGCCGATTTTTTTATCAAGGCTTTTCACCAGGCGTTTGGCCACTGAGTCGGCACAGCCGTTGTCCAATTCCAGGAAGAGCAGATAGTAGAGCGCATTGCCCTCGATCGCGCCGTTGACAGGCTCCTCTCGTTCGGGTGAGCAGAGCCAGGCGCAGACCTGGTCGCGCAGGGGGTAGAGGCTCGGATCGTCACTGGTGGAGCCGAGGTCGGCCAGCAGGTAGAGGACCCAGTGGCCGCCGCGCCACCTCTGGTTCGGAGTGAGGGGGATCTGGCCTGTATTATCCAATTCGGCCAGCAGGGTACGCACCAGAATTGATGCGCGGATTTCGTCGCGGAGAATGCGGATCTCGCGCGAATCGGGTGACCGGTTGTAGATATGAAGCAGAATTTTATAGCGTACGAAGGGTTCGTCCAACTCGGTGAGAGCCCGGGCGATATGGGTCGTTGAATCGAGCATCGATAAGAGCTGAATCGGCGTAAAGGAAGAGCAATGATCGATCTGGAATATAGGTCATAGGAGCCGATGCCGGCAAATGAACCATGGGAGGGGGCATAGAGTTCCTGTATCTGGTTTAAAGGTGCAAAAATAACGAATAAACCAGCTCAATTGCGCTAATCTCCGCTGGGTTTCTTGGTAGTTTTCAGGGCCTGGACTAGAGGGATTCTGAGCTTGCGTGGATCGGTTTTTTCGACGCTGACCATCTCGCAGCGGTTGAACGCGGCGAAGCGATGCAACGCTTCAGCCAGCTTCGGCCAGAGCGCGTCGTACTCGTCAAATCCGGCTTCAAAGACCAGGTTGCGGACCAGAAAAGTCTTGGTTTTGCGCTCGGCTTTGGGGTCGAGGCGGCCGATGAATCGTCCATTCCAGAGGATGGGCAAGCTAAAGTAGCCATAGCGCCGTTTGGGGCCGGGCGTATAGCACTCGATGCGGTAGTGGAGGCCAAAGAGATCCTGGAGGCGGTCGCGGTCGATGGTGAGATTGTCGAAAGGAGAGAGCAGGTGCAGGTGGTTTCGCTGGCGGCGGGGGATGGTGTCGAGAGCCTCGGGAAGAGCATAGTAGAGCGAGGTCTGGCCTTCGATCCGCACCGGAACAGCTTCGCCGGTCGAGGTCAATTCCTCAAGCGCTTTTTTTGCGCCGCGATTGTCGTAAAGCTTCTGGACCTGGGGGAGTGAGGCGATGCCGAGGGTCGAAAGTGTGCGCCGGGCAAAGAAACGGGCGACTTCGTCGTCGGTGGGCAGGCTGGTGTCGATATGGCTGGGGATTACGCGTTCGGGTAGGTCGTATACCCGCTGGAAGCGGCGGCGGGCACCGACCATCAATTCGCCGGTGTCGAAGAGTGCTTCTAAAGCCCGCTTGGCCGGTTTCCAATCCCACCAGGGGCCGCGTTTGGCGTCCTGATAATCGAAGTCGGCCGAAGCCATCGGGCCGTCGTGGCGGATTCGCTCATACACTTCCTTGACCAGGCGCGGATTTTCTCTGCGGAAGCGGGCTTGACGCTCTGCGCAGTGGGCCGAGGCCATACGAGTCAGGTAGTAGCGATAGTCGCCCATGGGCAGATAGGCGGCGGCATGAGTCCAGTACTCGAAGATTCGACGGTCTTCGGCGAGGAGTTGAGCCAGCATTTCGGGATCGTAGTCGGGGTGGCGAGTCCAGATGATATGGTCGTGGGCGCGGTGGATGACGGCAATGGTGTCGATTTGTACATAGCCGAGGCGTTCTACAACCTGGGCGGCGCCTTCTTTGCCGGAGGCCAAGTGCTGGTGTTGGTCGAGTTCCTGGGCTCGAATGCTGAGCCGACGGGCGGCATTGAGAGAGAGCTTGTGTATGGGCATGGAATTGTTTTGAGCTCCACGAGAAGTTTTATTTGCACCTGGGAGGCTGGTTTATCGCAGCAACGGATCCAGCGGCTCTGCCCCGGGAATTGGCCGGTGTTTGGTATTGATGCGGACCCGAAGATCGGCGATTTTCATCCTGGGTTCCGATCTGGGCCAGGGCGGGCGGAAGGTCCAGGAGAAATAAGCGCAGATTGGAACTGATAGCAAACCCTGGTCGATCCGGTGTACGGGAAGCGGGTTTGGGCTTCGACAGCCCACTATTCGCTTCTCTTTCTCGCCGCCGAATTTTGACCAACGGAGGAATAGATCTTTGCCGAGAGGAGTAATGAGCAATGGCCAGAGGGGATAGAGGATGGAATATGGGCAGTCGCTGCAAGCCGGCAGCTGAATACGATATCCGCGTTGCGCGCGGGTTGTTTGCCCAGGCCAGCGCCAAGTGGCCAGCCTACGGAATCGTGACCACGCCGAGTGCTTATGAAGCGACCAGACCCCACCTGCGACGCCCGCCGGAGGGGGTGGTTTTTGCCGAGTGGTTGGATTCGGCGCATCAGCAGGAATTGAGCGATAAATTGCCGGATGGGATTGAGCTGGTGGTCGGCCTCGGTGGAGGCAAGGCGCTCGATGCGTCGAAGTTTGTGGCTTTGGACAAGGACGCCGAACTGATTCTGGCGCCGACGATCCTGTCTTCAGGGGCGATTATCCATGGGCATGTGGCCCGATGGGACGGTTATCGGACCCTTGGGGGCTTGGACGATTGGCCCTGGGTAGATTGCGAGTATGTGCTGGTAGATCTTGAGGTGGCACTCAAAGCGCCGGATCATCTGCATACCGCCGGGATTGGGGATATCCTCTGTAGTTATGCCGGGATCGAGGAGTGGCGGAGACGGGCCTTGTCGGGGCGGGGGCCAGACGTGGATGAGCAAGCGATTGCCAGGGAGATTGCACGGCACGAGCAGATTGCCAGTACCTTCGAGGCCACGCTGGACGCGAATGGGGTGATGACCGAAGCGAGTGTGGCCGATCTCATACAACGGATTCAGGAACGGGATCGGATGCGGTTCCAAGCGGCGGGGACCGAGAGTGGTGACCATCCGTTCTGGATCGCGCTGGAGACCGTCAATCAGAGGACTTGGATCCACGGCGAATTAGTGGCGTTGGGAGCGATGATAATCACCTGGTGTTGCGAGGGGGATGTGGACGGTTTTGCCGAGAGGCTCGATCGCTCCCGGGTGCGCTGGCGACCCGGGCAGATGGGGCTTGAGCGCGCAGCGCTGAAAAGCGGCTTGGCATTCACACCACAGTACATGGAGGAGAATGGTGTCGATTCGGTGCTCAGACACGAGCCGGTTAGAGGGGCGCGTTTCGATGCGGCCTGGGCGTTCTTGAACCGTTGATTGTCCGAGGTCTCCGTGTCGATGGAGGTATTGGCAACCCGATCAGATCCGCACTGCTGCAGCGATACAAACGACCAGCCTGTTTGCGGAGGTGGAGTGGTGTGGAGATGAGATAGATAACAAGCCATTGCGCAATGCAGAGCGCAGATGGGAACCATTGGGGCTTTTGCGATTCAGCGCCTGCGGGTAAAGGTCCCGTCCTGGAGTTCGCGAAAGGCCTGCTCCAATTCCTGGTGGGTGTTCATTACGATCGGACCGCGCCAGGCCACGGGTTCTTCGAGAGGTGTGCCCGAGATCAAAAGGAAGCGGATTCCTGTGGCGCCGGCCTGGACGGTGACTTCGTCGCCGGTATCGAAAAGCACCAGCGAGTGGTTGCCCATTTCCTCTCGTTCGATCTCGCCGCTGGCGTCCAGGCGCTCGGTCTTGATCGGCTGCGGTGCAGAGGCTGAGCGGAATGTGCCGGCTCCTGCGAAGACATAGGCGAAGGCATGGCGGTCGGTTTCGACTGCAAGAGTCTTGCGCGTGTCTGGAGGAACCGAGATATCCAGATAGCGCGGGTTGGCGGCGATGCCGTCAACGGGCCCCTTTTGCCCCCAGAAGGTGCCGCAGATGATGCGGATTCTGGTGCCATCGTCGTCGGTTAGTTCGGGAATTTCCCCAGCGTTGAGATCTTGATAACGCGGAGTGCTCATCTTGAGCGAGGAAGGCAGATTGGCCCAGAGCTGGAAGCCGTGCATCCGCCCGTCGGAATCTCCGTTGGGCATTTCCTGATGCAGGATCCCGCTGCCGGCAGTCATCCACTGGACATCGCCGGCAGCCAGCGTCCCCTGGTTGCCGAGGCTGTCGCCGTGTTCGACACTGCCGGCCAGGATATAGGTAATGGTTTCGATGCCGCGGTGCGGGTGCCAGGGAAAGCCTGCGCGGTAATCGCCGGGATCGTCACTGCGGAAATCGTCGAAGAGCAGGAAGGGATCAAAGTCGCTGGTTTTGCCAAAGCCGAAAGCTCGGCGCAGGCGTACGCCTGCACCTTCGATAACCGGTGCGGCCTGGGTTACGCGCTTGACTGGGCGGATCGACATGGTGGTTCCTTGCCGCGGTTGGAGGGGAAAGCTCAATATGAACCGAATCTATGGATCAGGGGGTGCTTGTCAATATACCTATCGTCCGCTGATCCAGTAGAGCACGGCCGATAGTCCGAGCGGACTCCAGAGTGTCGAGCCGATGAGGATACCGCCCAGTAATTCGGGACGGGCGTCGAAACGCACGGTCAGGATCAGAGCATTGATGGCGGTGGGTAGGCAGGAACAGATCAGCAGCACGTCGCGGACTGGACCTTCGGCGCCGACGAGCCAGGTCAGACCGATGCCGATAAGGGGCCCCAGGATAATCTTGGCTCCGATACCGCCGTAAAGAGCTGCTGAATCGTGGCCGCGAAACTGGATTCGCGAGACCTGGACCCCCAGGAGAATGATGGCGAGGATCGGTCCGGCTTTGCCGATCAGGTCGGCAGTTTGCAGGACCGAGGCTGGTATGGGGAGGCCGAGCAGGTTGACGCCAATGGCGGCGGCGGCGGTGTAGATCAGCGGCAGTTTGAAGATGCTCTTAAATGCGTGTAGGGGGCTTTGCCTGCCTCCGGCGGCGATATAGACTCCCAACGAGGAGCCGAAGACATTGCCGTAGACGAAGAGGAGCATGATCAATGTCAGTGCTTCGTCGCCCAGTGCGAAGAGGACTACGGGCACGCCATAGGAAGCGACGTTGATCGTGGGGAGCGAGAGGGCAACGGCGCTGCGGGTGGGCTGATCCCAACCGGCGATATGGGCGATGAGCCAGATGGTGGGGATGCTGCAAAGATACATACCCGCTTGCCAACCGAAGATCTGTGCGGCGGCGAGCCCGGTTATCGGGTGTCGTACCAGGGCGGAAAAGAGCAGAAAGGGTAGGCAGATATAGATGGCGACATCGGCCAGGGGTTCGGTGTCGATTTTGCGTCGCCGACCCAGGAGGTAGCCGCAGCCAACGAGGGCGAAGATTGGGCCTATAACGTCGAGGAGGAGCATCGGGATCAGGGGATAAGCGCGTTGAGGTCGCCCTCGATGGCGATTGCGCGAACCGGGGTGCCATCACCTCCCGAGATCCTGAGCGGCAGCGCGATGAAGGTAATCTGATCCCCTTTGATTTGGTCGAGATTGGTCAGGCCCTCGACGATAGTGACCCCGGCCCCGAGCAGCGTTCGGTGTACGGCGGTGATTTCGTCTAGATCGTCGACCGCTGCGACCGAGGGGGGTTCGACGCCAATCAGGGCGACGAGTTTTGCGGCGAGAAATTGGGCCAGATCAAGGCTGATTCGCGGCAGCGCTTCGCGGTATTCGGGCGAGTCGATTCGCTTGCTCCAACCCGATTTGAAGAGTACCCGATCGCCGGGACCGATTTTCTCGGCCAGAGGGCCCAAGTCGGCGACTTCGATCAGTGCGCGGGGTGCTAGTTCGCCTAGATCCACCACCCAGGCCGGGCCGATGCACTTGTGCAGATCCTGGTAGTCGATGGTCAGGCCGCGCTCGAAGAAGTGGCGCGGAGCATCCATATGGGTTGTGGCATGCGAGTAGAGATGCAAGGTCCGGGAATTCCAGCCGTCCGCCTCAAGGGTCGTGTGCTGATCCCAGGCGATGCCGCGCATGCCGGTTCGCATCTCCAGACTCAAGTCGATGATCTTCACGGGGTGCTTTCCCAGCCGCTGATGGCTTTGGCCAGTGCGAAGAACTCTTTTTTGCACTCGGTGTTGAGATCCCAGCGGGTGGGCACGGATTGGTAGCCGTTCTGGTAGTCGTTTTTACCGGGGTCGAAATAGCCCCAAGAGCAGTATTCAGAGAGGGCGGCGAAAAAGTTGTTCCAGGGCTTGTCGAAGTCGAAGTGGTCATCTTCGTTGATCAGGATCGGCATCGGTCTATAGGCGCTCATCACGCGTGTTTGGCGGACCATTTCGGCGATTCGTGCCGGGTTGCTGACGCCGTTGCCGTGAAGCAGTACGAAGTCGGATTCACCGACGACCTTGCCGCCGGGCAAGGTGCCGCCGCCGTAACTGGTACCGACGAGCAGTCGTTGGCCTTGGTCAACACTGTATTCGCGCAGGTGGCGGATGAGTTCGTGTACGCGGTGAGGTTTGAGGATTTCGTGGCTGTAGCGGGCGACGTTGCACTCGTTGTCGACTTCGATGAGGACGTGGGTATAGTTGTGGGCAATTAGCCAGTCGGTGGCGTTGTCGACCGCGCGATAGACGGCGTCTTCGTCCTGGACTCTTTGATCCTGGCCGAAGTAGTAGAGGCCCAGGATAAGGACCATGCCGAGTTCGTCGGCGCGATCGAAAATTCGCTCGAATCGATCCATATAGTCGTCGCAGAGCGAGCCGTCAGCAGCGATTGCGGAGTTGTGCCAGGGTTGTTCCTTGGAGTAGCCTTCGGGGCTGCCGCCCTGGAGGTTCAAGGTCAGGGCGAGGACGCCGGAATCTCGGTAGAGGGGCATGGCGTCGATGAATTCGCGCAGATTGCGTTCGGGATCCCAGCGGCCGGTGTCGGGGTAGGCCCAGCGCGAAGCAGTGGTAGGGTTCGCATCGTCGAAAGTGGCCTGAACCATACGGGTATTGAGAAGCAGGCCTTCTATTTTATGGCCGTGCCAGTATCGACCCTGGTAGGTGGGGTGGCCGTTGATATAGAAAGCGTCGCCTTCGATGGTGATGGTGGTTTTGGACATACGGCTCCGATTGGGGCTGGATAGAGGGACCGGGGAGGCCGATCCCCGACTCCTCTTGATCGAATGCAATATTTGGATGAGCTGATGCGTTATCTGAGTCCTGTGATTGCGGCGCTCGATAATGGGCAGCGTTCCAAACTATTGGGAACGCAGTAGCTCAAACGGCCTCTTCTCGGCCCGAGACCGCCGAGCGATAGGCCGCGTCGAGCATTTCCACGCCGCGCATCGCCGCCTCGCCGGGCGTCACGTTGATATCGGTTTTGCCCAGGATCAAGTCGGCGAAGTTGTCGGGTGGTCCGCTGCACTCGTAGGCCCCGGCATCTTCGGCGACTTCTTCGACGGTGTGACGGCCGTCGTGGCGTCGCAGGTTCATTCGGGCGCGTTCGCAGTCGATCAGCAGCATGCCCTCGGATCCGAAAAGGCGGAGATCGACCTGGAAAGTCTGGTCGGTGGGCACGGTTCCGGCTCCGCTGACGGTGCCGATCGCACCCGAACTAAAGCGCACGGTTAGCGCGTCGTAGAGCTCGACCTGAGATCCCGGAGCGCTCATCGCGGCGAAGACGTGCTCAGCCCGCAGGCCGCTGAGCCAGAAGAGCAGCCCCGATGAGTGAGAGATCTGGGCATGGGCATAGCCTCCGCCGGCGATCTCGGGATCGGCCCAGGTTGCCGGAGTTGGGCCGAAGAGACCATCGCTGTCCTGTCCGGATGCATCGGCGATATCGTCGGCTGCGAGTTCCTCGCCGGATAGCAGGGCGCGAATCGGCGAAGCCATGTGACAGAGGGCAAATTCGATCTCGCCTATGGCCCCTTCGTCCATCAGTGCCTTGGCGCGCTGGATGAAGGGTTTGTGGTGCCAGCCATAGGGCACTACAAGGTGTCGGTTGTGTTTCTCCGCCAGGTGCACTAGATCGCGGGCGTCGGCAGCGCGGGTAGTCATCGGTTTTTCGCACATTACGTGTAGGCCAGCTTCGAGAGCGGCGCTGGCATGCTGGTGGTGCAGGGTATGCGGCGAGGCAATGACTACCCCGTCCAATTCGCAATTGGCGAGTAGGTCGTGATAGTCCTCGGTGGCATAGGTAAAGCCGAAGCGCTCTTTGACCTGAGCGAGTTCGGTTTGACCGAGTCGACAGACGGCGACGAGTTCGACATCCTCGCGGGCGGCAAAGAGCGGCATGTGGTTGCTGGTAGCCCACCAGCCGGCCCCGATGAAGCCGAGACGGGCCTTCTTTTGAAAGCTCATAGCGTTTCCTCCTATTTAGGGGGGCTAATGTAGGAGAAGGGGGTCTGTGGATCAAGTTCGGTGGGATTTGTTTGACATTGTGGCGCAAATTGCAGATAATTTGCCCACGGTCATTGGTGGTATAAACTCCATGTGTTATTCTATGATCCGTATTGGTCCGACTCTTGACACCGCAATCGCCGCTGGCGAAAATTGCATGGCACTCCAGATATAGTCGCGAAATCAGATCTAAAAACTATTCCCCAATCATATCAAAGGAAGGAAGAAATGGCTGCCCCCATAGCGATTCAGCTCTATACCGTCCGCGAGGC
>CAZFMY010000086.1:0-27821 GCA_964520345.1 uncultured Gemmatimonadaceae bacterium
GGCCTCCAGGAAAGCAAGCTGGTGCGGGAGAACTTCCTCTTTGAATTCTTCGGCGAGCTAGTAGTGGCCAGCGATTCGTATAGCGATTGGAACTTCGCGGTCACCAGCGGAGACAATATTCGCACATTGCTAACGCCCCTGACTTTGCGCAGTCCCCGCTGGCAGGGAGTGAAGATCGACGCCGAGTCTCCCACGCAGGGCTTGACCCTGCTTTTTACCCGCGGGGCCTTGCGCCGTTTCTCGGCATTCGATGCGCGCAAAGATCTTAGTCCGGTGCTCTCCTATGGCGGTCATTACTCCCACCAGATCGGCGGGGTGCTGACCCTGGGTGCCACGCTTTTCAACCAGCACCAGGTCGATGTTGAGTCCGATCAGGGCAGCTTTATCAGCGGCACCCAGCCTTATCAGATGAGAGCGCCGAGCCAGATCTTAGTGCGGGTCGAGTCCGATGATGCATCCACCTCGGCCGGTGTCTACGACGTGGTCGTAGATATAGAAATCGTCGAGGAAGATGGGACGAAGACCCTGCGTACGCTCAAGAGCGCCGAACCTGTGGGTGGACAGCGCAGGGAGGATCTCATTTGGGTCTCAGGGGCTGAAGAGTCTGTCGATTATATCTTTCTGTTGCCCGGGCAGGAAAATATCATCAATGCGTCTTTTCGAGCCGACGTTGCAGGTGATTACCGCATCTCGGTGCGCCAGGTACACGATTTCACCTTCGTCAAGGGAGACGAAATAAAAACCGAAGAGCGGAACTGGCCCTCACCGCCGAGTCATACTCTGGGGGGGCCGCTTTATCCGCTGGATTTCAAGCCCGGTCAAGATCTGCCTTTTTTTACCGTGGCTCGGGCAGAGGGCAAGCCGGGGTTAGATCATCGTCGCACAGTGTCCTTCGACCACGGGATCCCCTCGGGCAAAACACTCCTCGGCACCGATTTCAAAATCGAAGCTCGGGAACTCAGGGCGGAAGGCGAGGTGGTCTACAATATCGAGGAAGCACTTTTCCCTTTTTCCAACGACTCGTTGGATATCCGCGGGGTTAAGAATACGCTCGGAAGCTGGGCCTATACCTTCAATCTCGTCCGTCCCTTATCGCTCGGAGGGTTGCACGTGGAATTGGGGGGCGAATGGTTCCGCATGGATCCCGATTACAGCGGTGGCTATGACAGTCGCCGCGGAGGCACGGTGTTTTTTACCGATAAGGGAGGGGCCAAAGGCTCCGAGGCCTTCACCCAGGAATTTCCCCTGGTTGAAGACAACGACGATGACGACCGCTACCCCGACGACACTTTCGAAGACGGGGGTCGTTACGCTTCACTGATTCCCGGATCCTTCGGGGCTACGCCCTGGGCCGGGGTCTATCCTGGAATCGATGTCGATGGCGATCAGACACCCGATACCGACCGGGATAGAAACGGTATTCCGGATTGGACCGAGCCCTTCCTGCACTTCCATTCCGACCCTGCCGATTTCGTCTACGGCATCGATTTTAACAATAATACCCAGCCCGATTTTCGCGAGAACGATGCCTATGCCGACTATCCTATCCGCAAAGACCAGCGCGGCATCCACGGATTTGTCACTCTGCCAGCGCCTAGCTCGTGGCTCGAAGAATTGACCGCAGGCTATTACGATATGAGCGAGATCGCCGGGGCCGGCCAGGCCCGGGCGCTGTACCTGCACGGCGGGGCTCATTTCAGGCCGCGCACTTCGTTGCACGTGGAGTTGCGCGACGATATCAAAATGGTCGACGATTCGATCCGCGACGATGTCTATGCCTGGGTCATCGGGGATACCGCACGGATCGGTCCTAATACCAATACCCCACTCAATCTGCCTCCGTCCGATCCTCTGGTGATGCGCAATAGCCTGGTCAACACGGCGTTTCTGCAAGTGGCTTATCGGCCCTCTGGCGACTTATCGTTGCGTGCGGATCTGCTGCATTTTTTCAATCGACAGGGATCGGTCCGCGAGGCCGGGATTTTGCTGCAGGAACCGGGATCCTTCTCCGAGTTGGCATTCGTCGCCCGGGGTCAGTACCGCTATAGCAGGGGACGATTCGGGATATGGGCCGGGGGAAAATTCGCGTTCAAGGAAGGGCATCGGGGACCGGCCTGGCCCGACCAGTCGCTGCGGTTTTTCGGGCCGATTTTAAGGACCACCTACGAAATTATGAAGGATATGAATATCCAGTGGGGGATGTCCGGGCTGCCCTTATTGCCCTTGCGCCTGATCAACGGGGAGGATCGGTCTATGAATTACGCCGAGCGCAAGATGGTGCTGATGCTCAATGGTCGTTCCGACGATTATCAGGGTTCAGTGGTCAATATAAATACCGGCCTCGAACTCTATCACAGAGATTATGATCTGGGTGGGCAGGAGCGGGACTTTGCGAATTTTGGTCTATTCCTCGAACTCATCATCGGCAATTAGGGGCGCTCTGAAGTGCATTTGCAAATGATAAGAATCCTGCATGTGATCGCTCTATTGGGACTTTGGAGCGCCCCGGGTCTGGTGGGTGAGATTCGGGGGCAATCCGAAGAGCAAAGTGGGTACTCCAGGTACGCCGATGAACGCTATGTCTCTTACGGCGCTATGGTTCCATCGCGAAGGGCGATCTACAACCGCATGGGGCAATTTGTAAACTACGGCGCTTATGGTCTGCGTTGGAGCGAGATTCGCGACCGCTATACTCAGGAAAAGATCGACGCTGGAGTTGGGGTCGCCGATCTATCCGGTAAGAGCAGCGTCTTCCAGGAGAACCGGTTTTTCAATTTCCTCACCGTGGCTCGCCAGGGCTACGGGGGGAAGTACATGAGTATGGCCTTGGGGCGCAACCTTTCGACTTCTTTCACGCCACTGGTGCTCAATCACATGACCTACGGCGGGTTGCGGGTCGATTATGCCACTCCGAACCACGACCTGACCTTTTTGCTCTCGCGAGGGGGCTCGTTGGAGGCCTCGCTGATCTATTCCCGATTGCGCGGAGATCAGCGCGGTTTTGAAGAAATGTCGCCGGTGATCGTGGGCGGAGCCAACTGGAAAGGGCGATTCGGTGGTTTGGAACTCGGGGCGACCTTCTTCCGTCAACTCCAGTCCAATATCAAGAGCAAGCCTCTGTCGTTGGTGCGCGGCGATGTGCCCTATCCCGAGTTCCGCTCTCCCAATTTGCTCAAGGTCCGCATCAGCGACGATTCGCCCCGCGACCTGGAAGGGGTTGCGGTCTACGACGCTCAGATCTTTCTCCGTGCTCGGGTCGATTCGGCGGAGGTCTATTACACCAGCGCGCTGGATCGGGCCGGCGAAAGATATGTCTTCGATCCGAGTCTCGAGGCCGTATTCGTCGAGGGGAGGCTTGAGCAGGATCGCTACCTCGCCGATGGAGCGAGTGAATACGTGGTCATCAATTTTGACCTGCAGGGGCTCTACGCTCGCGAGCCGGGCCTGGTTGTGACCGAGGCCGATATAGAATTGGAACTTGAGGGTGATTATCGGATCGCAATGCGACAGGTCTACGATTTTGATCTGCCCAATGGAAGTACCGAGTCGAATCGAAGCTGGCCTTTTATGCCGGTGGGCGAATTCAGTCTCGACCAGTTCCGCGATGATCGTGGGCAAGAGGAGATGTATTTCACCGTGCTGCGTTCAAAGGGCGGTCCACGAATGGGTACAGGGCCTCGTCGAGTGCGTTTCAAACACGCGATCCCCACTGCGCAGACCTTCTACGGTCTCAACCTGGACTGGTTGGGCGAGCACCTCCATCTGCAGGGGGAACTGGTGGTCAATCCCCAGGATTTCAAGTTCCCGACCGATAGTGGGCAGCGAATGCGTAGGACCAGTCAGGCGGGGTATCTGACCTTGATGGGTAAAATGGGGCGGGCGGGCAATCTGGGCTTCGAAATATTTCGCATCGACCCCGAGTACGGTGGGGGCTACGCCAGTCGTCGCGGCGGATTGGTGCTGCACACGGATGTGGCCGAGCGTCAGGCCGGAGTGCAAAATGCGGTGCGGGCGGCCACGCAGGAGTTTCGCACCTACGACGATAACGACGATCACGACAACTGGCCCGACGACTATCCCGGCAGTGCCGATCAGCTCTATATGCCCACCGGGGCGTTCAATCGTCCGACCTTTCCCTCGGCGCGGCCCGAGGGTGGCGTTTATCCGGGGCTCGATATGGACGGCGATTTTGTCCTCGATCACGATAAGAACCGCAACGCCGTCGACGACTATATCGAGCCTTTTATCGGCTATGCATCGGATCCGCCCGAATTCGCCTACGGGTTGGATCTCAACAACAACCTGGTGCCTGATTTTCGCGAGAATGACGATCTGCCCGACTATCCTTACCGGCGCGATCAGCAGGGGCTGCATCTTTTCTACGATCTGCAGGAGCGGCCCTGGTGGCTCACCGGTACGCGCCTGGGGTGGTACCGGGCCAAAGAACAGGTCGGCGGGCATGAGATGAGCGCCTTTTATGCCCGCAGCGGTATTCAATTCGAGACACCCAGTACCTGGTTGGTACTGCGCGAAGAGATCAAGCGGGTACGCGACGATATTGCCGATGATGTCTACCGGCTGGTGCTGGTTTTCAATCCCGGCGGCGCAGCGACCCGGGATGCCGTTGCCCTTAACCAGCGCTACAACCATCCCAATCAGCCGCCGCCGGCGGATATGCTGCCGCAGCGCAATTCGCTGGTCAATACCGCCTACCTCGAGACTCGTTGGATGCCGCGGGAAGGGGTAGAGGTCGCCAATTCGTTCAAATACATTCTGAATCGCAAGTTCGCAGAGCAGGATCGAAACGAGACTATCCTCGGAGAAACCGAAACCCTGCACAATTTCTCGCTGGTCAACAAAGCGTCCTATACCCGGGAAGTGCTGCCCCGATTGCACTTGACCGGACGAGTGAAACACTTGTTGGCCAAATGGGATGAGGGCAGTTATGTGCCGGTCGATACCATCGCAACCCGTTCTTATCTTACCGAGGTTGAGGCTGATGATGGAAGCATGGTTCAGGACACCGTCGCGGTGCAAAAATCGGCAGCTTCGTGGTCGTTGATTTCGCCAGAGCTGATTTTGAGTTATGCACTTTCCCCGAGGACTCGGATCGAATTCGGCCAGCACGGCTTCTTCGTGCCTTTTCTCAAGGGGCGGTTGATCGACCGGGAAGTCGAAACCGGCAGCTATACCCAGAACGTTTCTTTGCTACAGCTTACGATGAAAGGAGCCTATGGCGGTTATAATATGGTCTCGAGCGTTGGTTTGCGCTGGGAGAACATCGATATGCACTCGCGTGCGCTAAGAGAAGATATCGATCTTAGTTCGTTTTTTGTCGATGTTATTTTTTCACCTGAATAGGTCCGAGCAGTAGAATGATTTTTAGCAGATATTGCCTGTACCTGGTCCTGACCACCGTACTCCTCGCAGGACCAGTCGGCGCCCAACTCAGTTCGCGAACGACGGTTGAACGGGATTTTCTCAACTACGGGAACTACAATCCCTATCGCAACCACGCTTTCGAACCCTTTCGCCCCTTTCCAGTTTTTGGTTGGTCGGCACCGCGCTACGACCGTTTGGGCCGCTATGTGATGCAGGGGCGGGTGATGGTTTCGGCCGATGAAGAGCGGCCGGGGTTGAGTCGGGTTCAGGGGCTCCGCTTCGAAACGGCCAATGTCTATGCTGTGGGGCTGACTTTCAACTACACCGTTTTGCAGGATTCCTATCAGGGCCGCAGCTACGCGATGATGGTCGTACTGGGCAGCGATAAGGTCGAAACCACTCCGGTCAAGACCCGGTTCTCGCCGCTCACGCTCAATATGACTCGTTTTACCGGAGTCCGCTTCGATCTCAATGGATCCAAAAATAAGAGCACTTTCTTCTACAGTCGCGGTTCGGGAGATCGCGATCGGTTTTCGATTTTTACCCCCGGCCAGGACGAGCGCTCGCCGGTCGTCCTCTGGGGGTTGCACTGGGAGACGCAAATCGGTTCGGCGCTGCGCTTGGGAAGTACCTTTGTCAACCAGCACCTGACCGATACCCGGTCGCAGACCGGGAGTATTTTCAGGGGCAATATCTCCAATGCAATGATGCCTCCCAGTCGAGTGGTGGTGCGGGTCGTCGACGATTCGCCCGACGACGAGAGTGCATCGGCGCTAGTCTACGCGGTCGATATCGTCGTTCGGGGTCAGGACCTGCAGGGCAACGAAAAGATCCTGACTAGTTCGAGCCAATCGGCCGGGGAGCAAATAGAGTGGGATCCGCAACTGGTTCCGGTTGCCGAGGGTCGGTCGGTCGGAAATCATTGGCAGGCGGCGGGTCCAGACGAGATGGTCGAGTTTAGCTTCGCGCTGCCGGAGGGGTTTATTTCGCGCCAGGCCGAATTCACGGCTCAGGTCGCCGGTGATTATCGGATTCAGGTTCGGCAAGAGCACAGCCACGAATACACGCGGATCATTGCCGGTCGGTCCCGATTGAGAACCAAGGATATGCAGTGGCCGGCACCGGCTCGACGCAGCCCGGTCGAAGCGGCGGGTTTCGACGGTGATGCGGGAGATTTGAAATATCCGCGCGACTTCAAATTCCCCGAACTCGTGCCGGCCTATACCGTACTGCGTTCGCCGGGTACACCGAGGGATCTCGAGCCTAAAATAGTGCGCTTCGAGTACGGATTTCCGACGGCTCAGAGCCTGGCCAGTCTCAGCCTGGACTTCGACCACGCCGGTTTCAAAATCAAGAGCGAGGCTGCCTTCAATGTGCAGGATTTCAAATATCCTTTCCAGGAGGGCACCAGACATCACAAGAATGCGTCGGCCTATTTTCTGACTGCGGAGCGGAAAGTGCCTTTGCTCGGGCCTCGGGCTCCGCGTTGGGGTTTGGAACTCTACCGGATCGACCCCGATTACAGCGGCAATTACGACAGTCGGCGCGGTGGGGCAATCTTTCATACCGATGTGCCTATTGCTCCCCCTAATACCAATATCACTCAGGAATTCAACCTCTTTGACGATAATGACGACGGCGACCAGTGGCCCGATGATATGCCCGATGATACCCCGCTGGCAGGTCAGAACGACGCGGGGGTATTTCCCGGCCTCGATGCCAATAACGACAATGTTCCCGACACCGATCAAAACGGCAACGGGATCGCGGATTGGGACGAACCATTCCTGTTCTTTTGGGCCGATCCGCCGCAGTTCATTTACGATATCGACATGAACAACAATGGGTTGCCCGATCTGACTGAGAACGACGATCGGCCCGATTATCCCTATAAACGCGATCAGCAGGGCGTGCACACTTTTATCGACCTGGCGAGCTGGACCCCTTTCTTCGACAAGTTGAGCCTGGGTTTCTACCGCAGCAAGGAGATTGCCGGGGAGGGTAAGAGCAGGGCCTCTTATTTGCGCTGGGAAACCCGCTATTCACAGGCGAAGTGGGGTTTTATCGACTTTCTCGGCGATATAAAGCGGGTTGAGGACTCGATTGCCGACCCGACTTTCATCTGGCGTACCTCTACCAATCTCCGTATTAATTCCATCGTCTTGCAGGAGACCAGCGGGCAATATAACCTGATCGATCTCAGAGACCCGGATCCCGACCCGCTGCTGATGCGCAAGAGCACCGTGGGTACGGTCTTTCTCAATTCGGAGTTCGCGCGCGGCGAGCAGCTGGAATTGAGCTTGCGTTATAAATGGCAGCTCAACCGGCAGCACCAGGGCGTATTCGCCGATGATACGATGCAGCAGGATCGCACCCTGAGTCGGCTGACCATGTCGCACCGCTTGCAGTACCGCTATGCGCTGCTCGACAATATTACCCTGACTGCGAGATTGAGACATCTCTATTGGCAGGATTCGGGGTATGCTGTATCGATGCGGCAGCACTGGTCGACCTATGGACCGCTCTTCGAACAGGAGTTCAAACTGACCGATCGCACCGTCCTAGTTGCGGGGCAGGAGGGTATTCCCGGTCTGGTTCCGGTGCGGCATCGCGAGCATAATTCTACGCAGAGCGATTTCGACCGCTGGGTCGACGTTTTTATGTTGCGGACTCAGAGCTCCTATTTGGGCTGGAATACAGTGATGGAGTTGGGAGTCCAGTACGAGAAGAAGGTGAGCGCGGATGAAGCCCTGACCAATCGGACTTTTTTTATCGAGATGTTCTTCGGGTTTTGATTTGCCGATTCAACCTCACATATTATAAGAGATCCATCAAATGAATCTTCTATGAGCTATTTACTCTTGATCGTGGCGGTCGTTGGTAGTGGCGTAGTTGGGTCGCATTTTTTTCCGACCGAACAGATGCTGCAGGATCGCTTTGCCCTGGGCCAGCGGTATTATGCGGCAAACGATCACGACAATTCGGTGCAGATCTTCAACGAGATAGAGAAAACGCCGAATTACGCTCTGCTGGACGTGGACCGGATCGAAGTGACGATCGGAGATCTGGTTTTGCCAATCCGAGTGGCGGCGACCTATCAACTGGGCAATAGCAACCGCAATGTCGGTCGGGCTCTGCTCGAGCGTTCGCGCAATGCTGCAGCCGAGGGAGATTCTCTGGTCGCATCCCGGCGCTGGGACGAAGCGCAGACCTCCTTCAACGCCAGCAAGACTTTCTATCGCCAGCTTGTTGATAGGCAGGAGGGGGTTCCCGAGCATTTACAGGTCATGGCTTCCTATCAGATCGTACGGGCCAGCTACCAAATGGAGGATTACCCGGCAGTGGTGCAGGATGCGGAGGAGATGCTGCAGCGTTTCCCCGGCAGCGAGTACCACGAAGCAGCCCTTTACGATGCCGGTTGGGCCCAATATAACATGGGTCAATACCAGGAGGCGATTGAGACCTACCAGCAGCTGCTTGCCTCGGCGGCCGATGTATTGAAATTCGACCGGGCTCTCTTTCAGATCGGCGAGAGCTTTTTTGCGCTGAGTGATTACGAAGAAGCGCGTACCTGGTACCGCAAGCTGGTAAACAAATACGATTTCTCCACCCTCAGCGAAAAAGAGCTCCAGGAGATGAAGACCCAGCGCCTGCGCGGGCTGGTCGAAGAGACCACGCGCGAACTGGTGGCCAAAGCGCAGATTCGGATCGCCGATTCCCATGCGGTGCAAAAGAATATTCCCGCCGCGATCAGTGCCTATTCGCAGGTGCCGGAGCACTACCCACAGGAGGATTTGCTGGTCCAGAAATCCTATGACAATATGGCGACGATGGTCCTGCAAGAGCGGGGGACCAGGGCCGGCATTGAGGTGTTGCGTCAGGCGATCGAACGAGTGGCTGATGCAGAATTCAGGGGGCGCGTCCAGTTAAAGATTGCCAAGGCGTTCTATGGCGCAGGAGATTTTGCCCAGGCGATAAGCGAATACGAAGTGTATAAGAAGGCCTATGGCGACCGCGCCCTGGCCATAGGTGTGCCCCTGGATCAGGTCGATTTTCTCGTGGCGGAGGCCTATCGCGATTTAGCTAGGACCGAGGATCGCGAGGAAAATCTGCAAAGGGCTCGGGATCGATATCGCTATCTGCTCGATCAGTACCCCAAAAGCACGCGCCGCCCCGAGGCGCAGTACGGATTGGGACATGCCCATTACGGGCTTGGGGATTACCCGCAGGCAGCGGCTTCTTTCGCCGCTGCTGCTGCCGCACCTCGGGCACCGGTCGTTCCTCATGCGCTTAACTGGCAGGCGCGCTTGGCTTTTGCCGCAGGGGAGTATGAAAAAGCGCTGCACTGGTACCAAGAAGTGCTCGACCAGTACCCTGGCTCAGTGCTCGAAGGGCAGATCTGGAAGGACAAAGCGCTGGTCTATAAGAAATTGGGCCGGGTCGATGAGGCGATCGCCTCTTTCGCCCAGGTCGAGAGGGAATCGGCGGTATGGACCAAGGTCCAAGCCGAGGCTGGGGAGATGCTGCTGGCGGCGGGGCGCTTGGACGAATTCGAGACTCAATTCGATATCAAAGGGGCGATAGAAGCCAGTGCCGGCGACGGCGAAACCCGGGCAGAATTACACTATATACAGGCCCGAATTGCTCGCGAGTTGGGAGAGCCACAGGCCGAGATCGAGCATATGAGTGAGGCGCTGGCCCACGGCGAGAACGAGCAATTGCGGGCCTATGCGTTCTTTTTCCGCGGTCTGGCTTATTATCGGCGGGGCGGGACCGCCGATGCGCAGGGGGATTCTCTTGCGGGCCGGAGATTTTTCGAGTCGGCGTTGGAGGATCTGGACCAGCTTCTGGCCTCAAGTCCGGCAGCGCAAGTGCGCGGGGTAGCCTACCGTACCCGGGGCGTTGCCCTGACTCGTCTGGATCGCTCTGCCGAGGCGGTGAAGACCTATGAAATTCTCATCGCCTCGGCACCGAATCCGGTGGAGCGAGCTGAGTTCAAGTTGATGTTGATGGAACTCTACTACGACCAGGACCAACTCGACGAGACCGAAGCGGTTGCCAGGGCGATCATCGAGGAAGAAGGGGTGGGGCGCAAGATTGCCGAACGAGCGTATTTCGTTCTCGTCTCGCTGCTCTTGGAAGAAGAGCGCTACGCCGAATCGTTGAATACAGCGCAAAAGGCCCTGGCTCGGTTCCCCGACTCGGAACACCGACCGACGCTGATATTGGTGGAGGCCCGGAGTTTGTTTTTTCTCGAGCGCTACGAAAAGGCCGCGACTGTTTTTGCACGGTTCATTGCCGCTTATCCCGGTCATAATGATCGCACCTCGGCCCTGTACCAAAAGGGCTATTGCCACGAATTTCTCGGTCATTTTGAAGAGGCTGCGGCTGCATTCGGCGCCTTGGTCGACGGCGATCCGAGTGATGCGCTGGCGGCCGATGCCCTCTATCGCAAAGGGGAGAATCTATACAACGCCAGCCAGTTTAAGCCGGCGCTTGCGGCCTATCTCCGCGTCGGCAGCGATTATGGCCGGACTTCCTTTGCCGCTAAAGCGCTCTACTCGGCGAGCTGGACCTATATGGATCTGGGTCGCGAGGAGGAGAGTATTGCCACTATGGAGCGATTGGTCGGCGGATATCCACAAAGCGACTACGCCCGCTTTGCTCAGTTTTCCATTGGAGACTACTATTATAGTAAGAAAGAGCTTGAGCGGGCTCAGGAGGCGTATCGTCTTGTCGCAGATCGCTATCCGGAGAAGCCGGAAGCCGTTAAAGCTGCCGCTTTGATTGCCGACCTCGACGAGGATCTGGCCAGTCGGGCCTACGACGAGGTTTTTGTTTTATTCGATCGTGGCAACTACGCTGAGGCCGTGCGCGGTTTTGAGCGGATTTACCAGCATTTCCCCGGCTCCTATTCGGCGCTGGCAGCATTGGCCAACAAGGGAGTTGCTCTGGAGCATCTGGGCAATAGCGAAGATGCACGCGGCACCTATGAGCAGGTCTTGCAGGTGGCTGCCGAAAATCCCGAACTAGCTACAATTGCCGAATTTGTCGCCTTGCGTCTGGACAACTTATGAAACCTATTATGAAAGCGATGATAGAGAGTGATCGCGGGTGTCTGGCAGCGGGTTTATCTCTGGCCGTCTTAGTGGTTGGCTGCATGACCTTGACGCCGATTCGCGCTGCTTACCATATGGATCTCGAACCAATAGCCGATGGCCGTTCCTACCAAATTGACCAAGTGGATAATGGAGCGGTTTTTGCCAAAGAAGGGTTGCGGCTGAAAGTACGGCATCTATCAGACCGAGAATTGAATGCGCAATATCCCGATTCCAGCAATCCGTTTACCTACCGCGGCGAGGTCGATCCCAAGCTGGGCCATGTGCCGATGCGTTTTACCGTTTTCCAGGTCGTCTTGAACAATCCTACCTTTGACAAGGTTCTTTTGCAGCCCGAAGATGTGTTCCTGCGGACCGATCGGGGGAAAATTATGCGGCCCTATCAATTGACTCGGGCCGAAGCAAGGGGGGACGAGCGGAATTTCGAGACCTATTGGCTTTCGCGCGGAGTGCAGAGCGGCAATAAGCAAAAACTCTATCTCGAGCGAATGGGGATTCTGCGCGGGGCCCTGTACCACCGAGATGCCCCGGTTTTCAAAGGCCGTTCCTACCGGGGATTGCTGGTCTTTGATCCACTCGCTCCAGATGCGCGTGAGGTGAACCTGCACCTCGATGATCTGGTTTTGGAATTCGGCATCTATGACACTCCGAAAGATCGAGTAGATCTGGAGTTTAATTTTCTCGTTCATGGTGAAATCATCGAGCCCGAGCCTGCGATGGCCGTTGTTGATTAAAGGAACCTCGACGTTCGGATCGCCAGATATGGTGAAATACGAGCAATCGGTTTAGAAAGGAGGTGAAGGAGTAGATCGTCTGTTTCTAAATTCACAGCAGGAAAACCTCTTTTAAGGAGTTTTGAATGAAACGCGTTTTATATACTTCTATGGCTGTAGCTTTACTTATGGCTACGACCGCCAGCGCCCAGTTGATGGGCAACGGCGTCTATTGGAAATCGGGAGACGGTGGCGTCCCGATGTACTCGCCGAATATCGATGGCAACCCCAGTGATATGGAGTCTGGTGCCTATCATCTGTCCTGGGCCCCTTCGGATATCTGGGCCTGGGGCGATGCCTATGGCTATTCGAAAGATTCCGATCTCGAATCCCGCCGTATCCGCGTCTATGCGATCGATGTCGATAATAATCTCTATCTGGCCGATGGCGAGGATCCCGACGAGAATGGAACCGATGCCGATCTGACCACCAACTACTATTTCAGTTGGGACGAGGACAACCTCTATATTGGCGCCAACAATATCGATAATCACGTCGATCTGATCGAGAATCGCACCGATGGCGTCAACGACAATGCCTTCTGGCAGCGCGATACCTTCTGGATCACCATGGATCTCAGCGATGGTAATGGGCCGAATAACGGCAATAATATCGTCGATTTTCGCTGCATGCCGATGAATGCCGGCGATGCGGTATCTTCGATGCAGATCGCTCATTACCAGGACGGCGAGGGTACACAGGTCAATTACGGCGACGATCCCGATTACTATCTGGGCGCCCAGCTTTTCGGTGGGCCCAACGACACGGGTTATCAGCTCGAAGCCAGCGTGCCGTGGGATCTGGTTTTCCTCTTTGATCCCGACAATCGCGGTAGCGTAGGCGAGGGTTTCGCTTTTCGCGGTCGCTTCATCATTCCCGATCCCGATGGCGACGACCTCTACGGTCAGACCTATTTTGGCGGTGATCAGACCAACCTGGGCGAAAATAATCGCTGGCCCCGCTTCGTTCTCCAGGACGAACTCTCGATGCCGACAGCGGTCGAGAAGAGCACCTGGGGCGATGTCAAGAAGCTGTATCAGTAGGCTAGTTTAACCACTTCGCTTAATCCACAGTCTGAGGGGGTTCCTAAGCCCCCTCAGACTGTATTATTATTCGAAAGCATTCAGGTGATCCGCGATAGTAGTTTCGGCGTCCTTATCCGCAAGCCCCGATGGCTCCTGGTCGGTTTGGCCTTATCGGCCGGATTGCATCTGGTCTTTCTCAGCAGCTATCTGGCGTTGGGAGAACGAGTGCGCGAGGTCGTTCACCGTATCACCTTTGAGCCTCCACCTCCGCCCAGCATGTTCTACAAGGCGCCAAGAGCGACCACGCGGGTGCTCGAATTTCGCAAACGACCTGTGCCCCGTGATCTTTATCTGCGTCAGCAGACCAAGGTCGCCAAAACTCGGGTGAGGGAAGTGCAGGCGCTGGCCGCCTTGCGTACCGATGCCCTGATCAAGGATCTGGATGCTACCAAGATCACTCCACCCTCGCTTCGTTCAGAGGCGCGGATGGGACTCGGGTCTGGTATGGGAGGCGAAGGGAGTGAAGCGACTGCTCTGGCCCTGGCCCTGCCCGAATTGAGCAGAGTCGATGTAAAAGGGGTCAAGGAAACCAGCGAGCAAATCGATATGACGCTGGATATGCTCAGTATTCGCGATATGGACACCGGCCAATATCAGGCGATGGTGGTCCAGGACCCCGATGACCGGCGCAAAATCAGCGGATATATCTATTTGGCTCAGGCTTTTACCCGCAGCAGAGCGATTCCCAATGTCGAGGCCCATGAATCGGGGGGGGCGGCGACGTTGACTTCTCAACTCACCGAGTACCAGAGCCTGGACTACTTGATCAAGGCCCTAGACGAGTACACGGGCATCGAAGCCAGCTACCTGGGCCCGATACCACTCGACGATCCCCGGTTGCATCAGGTGCCATGGCTGCTGCTGCCGCAGTGGTTTCGCGAGGTGCATTCCTCGAGCGAGCAAGAGTTGAAGAATCTGGGGCTCTATCTGGGGTCGGGGGGGTTCGCCATTGTTGCGGCAGGGGCCAACGAGAAAATGAAGGGAGTGCTCTTCGACAAATTCCGCCAAGCCCTCAAAGGTCAGGGATTGAACGAAGGAGCCGATTGGCGCTTCACCTATCTAAAACCGACCCACCCGCTCTATCATTCGTTTTTCGATTTCGATATGGCGGTGCGCGACAATCAGAAACTCCGCGCACACGTGGGCGATATGGGGCTTATGATCGGTGAAAGGCTGGCGGTCTTTATCACCGGAGCTCGCCAGGTGGTGACCGAATCGGCTCAAGTGGGCACCGGCAATTTTCAGGTCGCGGCCGATGGTAGGCGCCATCTGCAGTTTACGGTCAATACCATTGTCTTTGCGCTCACGCAGGAAGGCGGGGTCACCCAGCAACTGATGGCCAGGGTGAAATAGAATTGCCGTTGAGCGGCGACCCCGATACTCCCGATAACAAGATAACCTACCGCGCCTTGCTGGTAGGGGTCGTACTCTCCGTACTACTCGGGGTAGGGGCCCCTTATGAAAACCTGATGATCTCGGGTTCGCCCCTGCATCTGGATTACAGCACCCCGGCCGCAGTCTTTCTCTTTTTCCTCTTTTTCGTCTGCGTCAATCCGCTCTTGGGCTCTTTGCGCCGGCGCTGGCTTTTTTCCAGACCCGAACTGGTTACGGTCTATATCATGGGGGCCGTGGCCTGTACCGTACCCACCATCGGTCTGGTCTGCGTCCTCATCCCGCATATTTCCGCCGGCACTTATTTCGCCACTGTCGAAAACGATTGGCGGGCCAGGGTCCTGCCCAATATACCCTCCTGGCTACGGGTCGAAGACGAGGCGGCGATAAAGTCTTTCTACGAGGGATTGCCCCGGGGGCAGTCCATCCCCTGGGAGGCCTGGATGGTACCGCTGATGGCCTGGTTGGTGCTGATTCTGGCTTTCTTCGCCGCGATGACGGCGATGATGGTGATCCTGCGACGGCAGTGGGTCGAACACGAGCGGCTCAGTTTTCCGCTGGTGCAGGTGCCGATCGCGATGCTTGGCGAAGAGGGTGAGGAGCAGGGTCTGGTGAGCCGATTTTTTAAGAATCCGGTGGTGTGGATCGGGGTGTTGGTCCCATTGGTGCTCTATAGCCAGCGCGCGCTGCACAATTATTTTCCGATCATCCCGGAGGGGATGCCGATTTCGGAGTCCTACTACTTTTGGAACAACAAGTTTCGGCTGCGGCTATCACTCAGTTACGCGGTGGTGGGATTTGGTTATCTATTGAGTGTCAAGCTGGGATTCAGTCTCTGGTTTTTAGGGCTGCTGACGATGTTTGAACATGCCGCGCTGCACCACTTTGGTCTTTCGGGTAGCGAACGAGTGGTCGGATCATCGCTCGGTTCATCGAGTTTGCTCTATCAGGGTTTTGGGGCCCTGATGGTTTTGACTCTCAGTTCAGTATGGGTCGGCCGGCGCCACTTGCTCGATGTATTCTATAACCTCTGGCGGTCCCGCTCCGACCTCGACGATAGCCGGGAGATCCTGTCCTTTCGCCAGGCGGCCTGGCTCCTGCTCGGTTCGGGTGCGACGATAACGGTCTGGTGCGTTTTGTCGGGGATGAGCTGGTGGTTGGCACCGACCTTTCTGGTGGTGGTTTTTATGCTGATGGTCGGTATTACCCGGGTCGTCTGCGAGGGAGGTCTGGCGGTGACCAAGCCGACGATAATGCCCAATGATGTCATGGTCGGGGCTTTTGGCTCCAGCACCCTGGGTCCGGCCAATCTCGGGGCTCTGGGGATGAGCTATCCCTGGGCGGGCCAGATGCGTACCACGATGATGGCTGCGGTGATACACGGGTTGAAGCTGGCGGAAAGCTATACGATCACCCATCGGCGCCGGCTCTTTTTCGCCATAGTGGTCGCGGGCGCGGTCGCCTTTGGTTCGGCAGTGGCTACCGTGCTCTATACCGGCTATCAGCACGGGGCATTGAATTTGAGCGTCTGGTTCTTTGGTGTGGGATCGGCCACAGCGCCCTATACCTTTCTCGATTACCACCTGAGCAATCTCCGCTCAGCTAGCGAAGAGTTTTATCTCCTGTCGCTGATCGGCGGGCTGGTGCAACTGGCGCTGACTCTGGCCAATTCGCGTTTTTTGTGGTGGCCTGTACACCCGATTGCCTTTCCGGTCAGCGCGTATTGGACCACCCATCATCTGATGCCCAGTATCTTTCTGGCCTGGGTCATCAAGAGCGTCGTTCTGCACTATGGGGGCGTCGTTCTCTATCGCAAGGTCCGCCCTTTCTTTTTGGGGTTGATCCTGGGGCATTATGCGGCGGGGGGGCTGTGGATCCTGATCGACGGTTTTACCGGGATGACGGGGAACCATCTATTTTACTGGTAGCTATTCGATCCGAGTGAGTAAGTCCTGTATCGCCCCGCGCATTTTATCATCCGGCTTCGCCTGGGCCAGTCCCTGGCGCAGCGCCTGGGCTGCGGCCCCTTTCTCGTTCATCGCGAGATGGCTTTTCGCCAGATGGTGCCAGACCAGCGTCATTTCTGGTCTCAGTTCGACGGCAGCTCGATAATGAGTGGTGGCCCGGGGGTATTGGCGCAGGAGCATGCAGGCATTGCCGGCATTTATCCGCGCGGGAGCGTAGGCCGAGTCAAGGGCCAGAGCACGTTCGAAATGTTGCAGCGCAGCGGCGGGATTTCTGCCGCGCAAGAGGATTCGGCCGACCTGATTATGGGCGCGCAGATCGTTGGGGTTGAGTTCGAGCACCCGGCGAAAGCGATGCAGTGCGGCGCGGTCAAAGCCCTGATGGGCGAAGAAGCGGCCGAGTTGGAAATGATGCAGGGGATCTTCCGGGGAGTCGAGAATCGAAGCGCGCAGTGCTTTGAATTGTTTATTGAGCTGCTGATCCTGCTGGCCTATATCTCGCAGTTGCTGGTAGGCTTGCAGGGCCGAATCTGCCAGAGCGGTTCTACCCAGTCGTCGACCCAAGGTAGCGGTCAGGTAGTGGGCTTCAGCAAAGCCCGGGTCCAGGTTGTGGGCGCGCTGGTAGTCCTGCAGGGCCTCGACCTGGCGGCCAGTCCTTTCCAGTGCTTGTCCGCGAAGATAATAAAGGGTTTCACTCGAGGGGTGCGAGATCAGCGCGGTAGATAATTCGCTCAGGGCCGAGTCCGGGCGTCCGGTCTTGAGAAAGAGTTCGCCGAGTCGGCGGTGGGTGACTGGATTGTCGGGGTTGAGCCGTCGCGCCATCAGCAAGTGCTTTTCGGCCTCTTGATAATGGCCGAGTTTTCCGTACATGCCGCCGATATTGACATGGCCGAGGTCGAAGTCGGGGTGGTGGTGGAGGCATTGTTCGAGCGTTTCGATCGCCAGCGCATAGCGTCCGGTGCCCGAATAGGCCGCGGCCAGCGAATTGAAGAGTTCCAGCGCGGTCGAATCGCGCTGCAGACCCGTGGTGCAGGCCGCGATCGCGGCCGGAAAATCGCCGAGCCGGAGCGAGGCCTGAGCCAGACCGATATAGGCCGGAACGCTGCCTGGATGGCTATTCAGAGTCTGACGGTAAAGGTCGGCGGCTCGGCGATGATCGCCCTGGATCAGCAGAGTGCGGGCCTGTGAGAGCAGGATTGATGGAACTGGAGCCGGGCGGGGAACAGTCGACGGCACTTTGGATGGCAAGCGCGAATCGCATCCGGTCAGGGCAACCAGATAAGCGAGCAAGATCGCGAGGAACAGAGGCTGGGGTGGCGAATTGGGCATAGCAGGGTACCGGGTGGATGTGGGGAATATAGGGCGTACAAAGAGCCCCGGCAACGAACCGAGGTTGACACTAATGAAGAGAGGCTTTAGGAATTAGAGCCTGGAATTGAGCCCTTAGATGAAGATTATCGAAAATCCATTTCGATCCTGGACCAAGAATTTCACTCTGCTGGCGGTGGCGGTGGCCGGCACGGGGGTGTTTTTCGGGGTCCAGCTGACCCTCTTCAACAATTTCATCGTCGAACGCCTGAATATCGAGCCGCACGAATTGGGCTATGTAGAGGCTTTGCGCGAAGTGCCGGGATTTCTCAATGCGTTTTTTCTGGCGCTGATTATTCGCTTTGCTCCGCCGAAGGTCGCCGCGATTTCGCTGGTGGTCATGGGACTGGGGCTGGCGGCTTATGCCGAGGTAAGTTCGGTCTTTCTGCTGGCGTCTTTCTCGCTGGTGTGGAGCCTGGGGTTCCACTCCTGGCTTCCGCTCGAGCAAAGTATGGGTCTGGCCTACGGACCCACGGCCGATAAAGGGCGGTGGTTGGGGCAGTTGCGCAGTGTCAGCAGCCTGGCCTGGCTGGTGGCGATCGTCGTCTGTATGGTGGGATTGGAGTATTTGCGCTATGAAGGGGTCTTTGTATTGGCCGGTCTTTGCACGGCCGGGGGAGGTCTCGCTCTGCTCTTCGTCGATAGGACCGAGCGTCCGCCGGGCGAGAAGAGTATGGTATTCAAACGCCGCTATCTGCTCTTCTATGCGCTGAATTTTCTCCAGGGGCTGCGCAAGCAGATGTTTATAACCTTTGCGATATTCGCGCTGGTTAAAGTGCACGGGATGCAGGTGGAGACGACGATGGTGCTGGTCCTGATCAACCAGGTGCTGATCACGCTGACCGCTTCCTGGATGGGCCGGCTGGTCGATCGCTACGGCGAGCGGATAATGCTCAGCGTGAGTTATATCGTATTGACCGGCGTCTTCCTGGGTTATGCGCTGATCGACCATCGCCCGAGCCTCTACGCGCTCTACTGCCTCGATAATCTGATCTTTTTCGGCGGGATTGCGCTGACGACTTATGCGCATAAAATAGCGCCTCCCGACGAGCTCAAGCCAACTCTTTCGATGGGGGTGACGATGAATCACGTCGCCGCGGTTGCCGCGCCCCTGATCGGCGGTTATGCCTGGCTGGTATTCGGTTATGAAATCATATTCATCAGCGGGGCGATCCTGGCTTTGGTTTCGCTGGTTGTCACTCAATGGCTCAACCCGGAGAAACAATCGTTGACGGGCGGAACGGCAACCGTCGCCTAGGCGTTTAGTCTAAAAATCTAATTAGCGAAAGGAATACCCTATGAAAATCGGAACCCGCATGCCCTCCTTCGCAAGAGAGATGGGCTTTGATGGATATGCCGAATGGTTGGCCGAAAACGGCTTCGGCGCGGTAGATACTCCGTCTATGACCCGGGAAATAGCCCGCACCTGCGAGCGCCTCGGGCTTGCCATCGGCTCTACAGATGGGGGTGGCAGTGTATTGAGCCGCGATGCGGCCACGCGCCGCAAGGGACTTAGCGAGTACAAGAAATGCCTCAGTGCCATAGCCCGCTACGGCGGTCATACGCTCTTTGTGGTCCTGGGGCCCGATGATCCGAGTATACCCCGGGCGGAAACATTCGAAATCTTTAAAAAGGTCTATCCCAAGGTGGTCGCCCACGCCGAAAAAGTCGGGGTCAATATCGCGATCGAGCCTTATCCGGGTGGCCGCCCCTACTACCCGAGTCTGGGCTGCTCGCCCGAGAGCCTGCGCCTGATCTTCGAGGCCTGTCCCTCGCCCAATCTGGGGATTTGCTACGATCCGTCTCACTTTGTGCGGCAGCAGATCGATTATCAGCGGGTGCTGCACGAGTTTGGTGACCGGGTTCACCACGTGCATCTCAAGGACACCGAGATCATGCCGGAAAAACTCTACGAGTCCGGCAATCTGGGCGAAGCGTATACCAAATCCTATGCTCATAGCGAGGGCTGGTGGCGCTATACGATCCCGGGCGAGGGCGAGGTCGACTGGACCTTCGTAGTACGGCGGCTCGAGGACTTTGGCTACGACGGGGTACTTTCGGTCGAGTTGGAAGATCACTATTTCCAGAACACGCCCGAATTGCAGCAAGAGGGTCTGCTGCGTTCAAAGGACCATATCGAGTCCATTCTCAAGGGGCGCTAGTGAGGCTGCTTTTGTTGGTGCTGGTCTGGCCGCTTGCCGCTGCCGGTCAGGTCGCCTTTGTCGACGTGGCCGACGATCTGGGCATCGACTTTGTGCATGAGAACGGGACTTCGCCCGAAAAACGGCTGCCGGAAACCAACGGGGCCGGCAGTGCTTTTTTCGATTGGGACGGCGATGGCGACCAGGATCTCTACCTGGTCAATAGCGGTCATATGGCCAGGGGCCGCGGCGAGGCCTGGAATCGGCTCTACCGCAATGATGGTTCGGTCTTTTTCCCTGTGCCCGATGCCGGAGGGGCACCCGGAAAATCGTACGGCATGGGCGTAGCCGCAGCCGATTACGATTCCGATGGCGATCCCGACCTCTATCTGACGGCCTGGGGGCCGGACCAATTGTATCGCCTGGAGGGTGGTCGCTACACCGAGGTTGCAGCCGAAGCGGGCTTGGGCCATACGGGGTGGACGACCAGCGCGGCGTTCTTCGATGCCGACCTCGACGGCGATCTCGACCTCTTCGCCGCCCAGTATGTCCGCTTCGAGCTCGGGGCTCAGCCCTGGTGTGGCCGCGACGATATGGGGCTGCGATTCTATTGCGATCCGCGGGTATTCGAATCCACCGCCGACCTGCTCTACCGCAATGAAGGCGACGGCAGCTTCGTCGAGGTCGGCTCGCAGCAGGGGATCGAGAGCCGGGGCAATGGACTGGGCGTGGTCGCCGGAGATTGGGACCTCGACGGCGATCAAGATCTCTATGTGGCCAACGATCTGACTCCCAATTTTCACTATCTCAACCAGGGCGATGGCACCTTCGTCGAAGACGGTTTGCTGACCGGGACGGCCTTGAGTGCGGATGGGGCCAATCAGGCGGGGATGGGGGTTGACGCCGGTGATATCGACCGCGACGGCGACCTCGATTTCTTCGTCACCAACTACCAGCTCGAGACCAACAGCCTCTATCGCAACGACGGTGGGTTTTATTCCGAGACCAGTTTCAAGGCCGGAATCGGCGAGATCAGCCTCAACTATCTCGGATTCGGCACGGGGTTTTTCGACTACGACAATGACGGCCGGCTCGATCTTTTCGTGGGCAATGGCCATGTGCACGACAATATCGGCGAGTACGACGAGCTGGTGACCTATGCTCAGCGGGCGCAGATCTTTCGCAATCGAGGCGGGGGAAATTTCGTCGAAGTGAGTGAAGATCTAGGCCCGGGTCTGGCCGTCGAGTACGTGGTGCGGGGGTCCTCCTTCGGCGATATCGATCTGGATGGTGATCTCGATCTTGGACTGGCCAATAACGGGCGACGCTTCGCGCTATTGCGCAACGATGGTTCGCACGGCAATTGGCTGCAGGTGCACTTGGTCGGCCAGGCCAGCAACCGGGATGCCGTGGGGGCGCGGATCGATCTCTGGGTTGGAGAGCAGCGTCAGTCCCGTCAGGTCAAAGTCGGTTCGGGATTTCTATCGACCAGCCAGCGCGAGCCCATTTTCGGGCTCGGAACGGCGAAAAAGGTGGATTTGCTCGAAATCCACTGGCCAGCGGGAGGGATAGAGCGAGTGGAGAATATTTCAGCAAACCAGCGTTTGCAGATCGTCGAAGCGGGTTTGTAATCCGCTGGTTGACAACGAATAGGGCGCCTTCTATAATAGAGCCCTCGAGAGAGGAGATCCTAAAATGACAGGTTTTGCGGTAGTGGGTTTGGGCATGGGTCGCAACCGTGCCAAGCAGGTGATCGATACGGCTGGAGCCGATTTGCGGGTCGTCGTAGATCTGAACGAAGAGCTGGCGCGCGAGGTTGGGGGCGAAATGGGCTGTGATTGGTGCACTAGCCTCGACGACGCGCTGGGGCGCGGAGATGTGGAGGTTGTTTTCGTCATGACCCCGAGCGGGTTACACGCCAAGATCGGCGTCGAGGCGATCAAAGCGGGCAAGCACGTAATTACCACCAAGCCGATGGATGTCAGCACCGCGGCTTGCGACGAACTGATCGCAGCGGCCGACGAAGCTGGAGTACTGGTTGGTGTCGACTATCAAAGCCGTTATGTCGATACGAATGTTCGAGTCGCCGAGGCGCTGAAAGAGGGGTTGCTGGGCAAGCCGATACTCGGCGAAGTGCGGTTCAAGTGGTTCAGAGCGCAGGAGTATTTCGAGCACGGCAATGGCTGGCGCGGTACCTGGGCGATGGACGGGGGCGGTTCGCTGGCCAATCAGGGCTCGCACCTGATCGATCTGCTACTCTGGTTTATGGGGGTGCCCAAGACGGTCTACGGCGAAACCGCGATCATGAATCACGAGATCGAAACCGAAGATATCGGCCAGGCCATTCTCAACTTCGAAAGCGGGGCCAAAGGGGGGATTCTAGGTACCACCACTTTTCCCGCCAGCCCGTATTTCAGCGCTGAAGTACACGGCAGCGAAGGAGGGGTATTGATTGACGCAGCGCTCTCGGGCGAGATGAGGGTCTTCGGCGATGGGCTCGAGGAAAAGCTGCAGCAAATCGAAAACCCGCTGGCCAATGTTGTCGAGGATGTGGTTTCAGCGCTGGAACAAGGGACATCACTCAGAGTCGATGGTCGTGAAGGGCGCCGAACGGTGGCGCTGCTCGAGCATATATACGCCTCGGCCCGAGAAGGTAAGCAGGTAGACTATCATGAGTGAATCTGCTCGCACTGCGCTGATCGGGCTCGACAATCCGCATAGTGGAGGCTGGCTGACGACCTTGCAGCACTGCCCTGCTGTGGGCCGAGTGGTGGTCTGCAGCGAGGAGGAGTGTGAGGGGGTTGATCAGCATTATAGCAGCATCGATACACTCCTTGCGCAAGAGACCTTGGATTTCGCACTGGTCAGCACCCGCAACGACCGCGCTCCGGCACTGGCCGCTCAGCTCTTGAACTCGGGGATCCCGGTCATCGTGGAGAAGCCGGTTGCCCGCAGTCTGGCTGAGGTCATCGAACTCAATCAGGTCGCGGCTGCCGCAGGGCGGATCTGGGCCACGGCCTTTATGAACCGCTGCCATCCTATCGCCCTGAAAATGCGCGAGCTGGTCGCTGCCGGAGTACTGGGGGAGATCGTCTCGATCGAAGGGCGAATGGTCACCAGCACCGTCCAGCAGCGCAACCCGGAGCACTGGCTTTTCGATCGCACTAAGGCCGGTGGAGGTATTCTGCACTGGTTGGCGATTCACACCGTCGATCTGATTCGCTATATCAGCGGTCTGGAGTACCGCAGCGTGGCTGCTCATAAAGCTACGCTGAGCGGCACTGGTATCGATGTGGAAGACGTGCTGGCCGCTTCATTCAGCCTGGAAAATGGCGCTCTGGGCTCCCTGCATGCCGGCTATGTGCTGCCGCGCCGCTATGGCGATATTTTTCTATGTTTCCGCGGCACCAAGGGCGATGCGACCTGGGAGATGTACGACGCGGGCGGTCGGGCAGACCGGCTCACCGTACAGAGCCAGGTCGGCGAATGGGCCGACGACGAGTATACTCAGTTGAGTCGCTCTGGCGCCGATGCACCCGGCTACGGTGGAGCGACTGGTCTTGATTTCATCGCCGATTTCATCGCCGCAAGCCGCGGGGAGCGAGATTTTGTCACCAATGGGGAGGATGCCCAGCAGGCGATGCGTTTTGTCGAAGCGGCCTATTCGGCGGCCGAAGAGGGTCGTCAAATAGACCTTTAAACCGGCGTCCCAGTTTGAGAGGAGAGACTCTATGAAAGTCGTCGATGTCGAGCGGATCGTAGTGGATGTACCCTTTACTCGTCGTCAGCAGAAGATCACCGCCCGCGAGGTCTATAATTGGGCGATCCTCGAGCTGTGCCGGGTCGAGACCGATACCGGCCATGTGGGGTGGGGCGAGACGGTTATTCACTATACCTGGGCGCGGGTCAGCGACGAGTCGGTGGCGCGGGTTATCGGTCAGAGCCCTGCTCTGCACATGCACGACGATTCGCTCGGAGCCGGGTTGCAGATGGCGCTCTTCGACGTGGTGGGCAAAGTGCTCGAAGTGCCGGTTCACCAGCTCATGGGCAGTAAGTGTCGGGATTGGGTGCCGCTCTCCTGGTGGTCGATCGATGCATCGCCCAAAGATTGGGCTGCCGAGGCCAAAGATGCGGTCAAGGCCGGTTATACCAGTTTCAAGCTCAAACCCAGGCCCTGGTGGGATATCGTGGCCCAGATCGGGGCGATATGCAAGGTGGTTCCGCCCCATTTCAAGCTCGATCTCGACCCGAATGCGACCTGGCAGAATGCGGCTACTGCGATTCCGATCATCAAGAAGCTCGAAGCCTACGATAATGTGGCGATGTACGAATCGCCGATACCGCAGCACGATGTGCTGGGCAACAGGCAGATCCGGGCTGCGATCAACCGGCCGATTGCGATGCACTTCGGCTCGCCGCCCTATATCACGCAGGTGCGGGAAGAGGTCTGTGACGGCTATGTGATCTGCGCCGGCAAGTCGCAGGTGATGCGTCAGGGCACGCTCAGTGCCGAGGCCGAGATGCCGTTCTGGCTGCAACTGGTCGGCAATGGCCTGACCACCACCTGGGCGGCTCACCTGGGAGCGGTGCTGACCCACGCGACCTGGCCGACGATCTCCTGCGTCAATCTCTACAGCCATCAACTGCTGAAAAAGAAGATCGAGGTCGTCGGCGGGTATCACCAGGTGCCGGATGGTCCGGGTCTGGGGGTCGAAGTCGATGAGAAGGCAATTGCCAAATATCGGGTTCCCGCTAAGACGCTGAAAAAATTGAAGGGGGGCGTCTACGACCGGCCCAAGCCGAGGATCATCAATACCGTGGTCTATCAGGACGGCAGTTGTGTCCACATGGCGGCATCGAGCCAGGGCTACGGGTATTTCGGAGCCGGACACGGCCCGGCCCAGGCCGAGGGGACCCGGCTCGAAGCCTGGGAGGACGATGGTTCAAAGGAGTGGAAGAAGCTCTTTGCCAGGGCTCAGCAGCACCCGGTGCGCGATCGCTGGCAGGGGCGTTCTTAGGTCTGAGTTTCAGGATGGTTTTATTTATAAGGTTAGCGGTATAATAAATTGTGTGCGAATAAGATAGTAGATGTAAAGGTCTACGAATTAGCACCTCCTCCACCCAGTGAAGAAGGGACCAGGCCGCTGCGGGATCAGGGCTGGCTCTGGGCTCCGGGGCAAGCCACGCCAATGGATAAATTTCCGGTGGAGAGCAGGGGCGCGCCCAAGCCGGGCGGCGTAGTTTGGGTGAAGGCTATTGCCGATGATGGGACTTTTGGTCTGGGGCGTACCGATTCGGGCAAGGTCACCCGGCCGATCATCGAAGAGTGCCTGGCTCCGCTGGTCATCGGTCAGGAGGTGGGTGCGATCGATCTTTGCAATGATCGGATGTGGCGGGGAACGCTTTCGTTCGGCAACGAGGGGCTTACGGCCCGAGCAGTGGCCGGGGTGGACCTGGCGTTGTGGGATCTATGGGGCAAGGTCCTCGACCAGCCGGTTTATCGCCTTGCTGGGGGGCCTCAGCGCACGCAGATGGAAGTCTATGCCACCGGCAATGATCTGGACTGGTACTCCGAGTTGGGTTTTCGCAAATTCAAGCTGGCGCGTCCGCACGGGCCGGTAGACGGCCAGGCCGGGATCGACGGCACCGTCGAATTGATGGCCCGAGCCCGGGAATTGATTGGGCCCGATGCCGATTTGATGCTCGATTGCTGGATGACCTTCGACCTCGATTTTGCGGTGCGGATCTGCGAGGCGCTCAGGCCTTTTCGCATGCGCTGGATGGAGGAGATGCTGATGCCCCAGGACTGGGAGGGACACCGGGCGCTGCGCGACCGGGTGCCTTGGCAGACCCTGGCCGATGGCGAGCACTGGTCGACTCGACACCCCGGGATGCGGGCGGTGCAGGAGCGGTTGGTCGACCTGATCCAGTCCGATATTTACTGGGTGGGCGGTTTTACCGAGGCGATGAAGCTGGCTCATTACGCCGATGCCAGCGGGATTCAGATGTGTCTGCACACCGGAGCCAACGATCCCTATGGTCAGCATTGGACCGCGGCAATGCCCAATACGCCGCTGATCGAGTTTTTCATGGGCTCGCTGCCGGGGGTGCCGCTCGAGGAATGCTACCTTGGCACGCCCTCTGCTTCGGGGCAGCGCCACTACAAGGTGCCGCCGGGCACCAATATGCCCAGCAACGGTCTGCTCGGACTGCCGAATGGACCGGGATTCGGGATCGAAATCCCCGAAGAATGGCTGGTCGAGGTTGCAGGCGTTGCGGAGTAATGTTTGTCCGACTTCGGTCGTTTATGCTTCGTACAGGCATTTGCTTGCAGGTGTGGTGAAGAGCGTCGAAGTATATATCTATAACGGACGAGAAGGCGGTGGTACTTTCCATCAGCAGCGCAAGCTTGCCTGGTTGCGCCAAAACCTGGGGTAATGACCATGAAAATCACTAAGATAGAGGAATTCGTCACTGCAGTACCGCATATACCATCGATAGAGAAGAGTCGGCCCGGTGATTATCAGGAGCGGCCGATCAGCGTGATCAAGGTCGATACGGATGAGGGAATCAGCGGTGTTGGGGAAGGGGGGCGCGGAGGGTCGTTGGCCAGTCTCGAGTCCGATTGGATCGGGTCCGATCCTTTGGCGGCCAATCTCGGGGCTTCGGGGGGCGCGATGGGAATGGCGCTCTACGATATCGTCGGTAAGGCACTAGGGGTGCCGGCCTGGAAATTGATGGGGTCGAAGCACTGGGATCGGGTGCCGGTGGGGTGGTGGTCGCCGCCGCTGGAGCCGCGCGAATTCGCTGCGATGGCCGAAGAAGGGGCCAAACTGGGCTATAAGACTCACAAACTCAAGGCGCGTCCCTGGAATATTGTCGAGACGGTGAAGTTGATGACCAAGGCCGCTGGGCCCGACTTTGGGATCATCGTGGACCCCAATTTTAGTTTTGGTGATTTGAGTACCAGTTTGCGCCTTGCCGAGGAGTTGGAGCCGTACAATATCGAGGCTTTCGAGGATCCTTTCCAGTATCTGCCTGGTTGGTATCAATATCGGGATTTCCGCCGGCATAGCCGGATCCCGCTGGCGCCGCATCTGGGTGACCCGAAAATGATGATGAGTGCTATTCGGGCAGAGGCAGCGGATTGCTTCAATGTGGGTGGGGGCGTTGAATCCGCTCAAATTATGGCCGGGATGGCGGCTGCGGCGGGTATGCCGGTATGGTTGCAGGTTGTTGGTTTGGGGTTGGGAATTTCGGGCGCGTATGGCACGCATGTTCACGCGACGATTCCAAATGCAACTATACCTTCGGACAGTCTGCATTTTACTCGTGAGAACGATTTGATTGGTGGGGCTTTGACTCCGGTAGATGGGCTGGTTACGGTGCCAGACACACCCGGATTGGGTATCGAAATGGATATGAAGGCGGTGGAGAAGTACCGCGTGGGATAGATGTGGGAGTGTTGACTATCTGAATAATGAAGCGTACTTTTTCAGGCTTGGAAAAGTGCATTTGAGCCTATAGCTCAGCTGGTAGAGCACCGGACTTTTAATCCGTAGGTCCTGGGTTCGATCCCCAGTGGGCTCACCATTAA
>CAZFMY010000087.1:0-27382 GCA_964520345.1 uncultured Gemmatimonadaceae bacterium
AGCAGCATCAGCGTGCTCGGTCCCGGGCGGTCGAGCAGAAAGAAGTGCACGCTGTTAAAGGTCGTAGAGACAAAGAGGCAGAGCAGGACATTGCGTCGCGTCTTGAATTGAACCGACGCCAGGCCGAAGGTGAATGCGATTCCGGCCAGTATTTGGGAAAGGGCGAAACTGCTCATCTTCAATACGGGTTGTGGGTGTAGGGGAACGCACTCTTAGGTTGCGACAAAAGATAGCTCTTTTGCGCAATCCTGCCGCAATCACAGCCGCCTGTCCTGCGATGAGGATGCTCTCGCTAGGTGGGCGATAGCCGGAGGAACTATGCCAAGCAAAGGTCAAGTGCAGTATTTTCGTTCGCCCGTCGATGGCCAGCTATATCCCTGTGCCGTCTGCGCTACCGATGAGGGGGCCGAGCCGAAACCCCTGCTCATCGAACTCAGTCCGGGAGCTTTCGATAATTTGCCGGGTGCGGTCGCGCTGAGCGAAGAAATCGCCGCGATTGCCGCTCGGAAGGGGCGCTCCTGTATAGCGTTGCGCCCGACCGGGCGCGGTGGTGGATCGGTCTATCAGAACTACGGAGAGATCGACGTTCTGGAAGCCATCGAACACGTCGCGGCTCATTATCCCATTGACCGGGATCGGATCAGCATCAGTGGGGCCTCGATGGGTGGGGCTGCGGTGTGGTATATGATTTCGCACTATCCGGATCTTTTTTCGGCTGCGGCGCCTTTTTGCGGCTATTGCGACTATCGACTCTGGGAAAAGCCCGGCGGTTTGACTTTTCATATGCACCCCTGGGAGGAACCGTCGTGGCGCGCCCGTTCGGCGGCCTCGGTAGTGGAGAATATGCGCCATACTCCGCTGTGGATCGTGCATGGCGAATGGGACCGGGCCGTGGGGGGAGGAGTCCCGGTGCAACACTCGCGTCAGATGGCCGCTTTGCTGGAGGCGCATGGTTATGATTACCAGTACACCGAAGTTCCGCGTACCGGACACAGCTGTAGACAGCCCGATCTCTGGGAGCAGATCGTTCCCTGGCTCCTGGACCAGCGCAAGGAGCGCGATCCGCAGCGCGTCTCGCTGGCTACCTACACCCTGCGCCACAATCGGGCATATTGGCTGGGCATTGATCAATTGGAGGTTTATGGCGAGAGAGCCAGGGTCGAAGCGGCAGTGAACGAAGGTGATGTGCTGGCCGTCGAGACCGAGCGGGTGCGGGCGGTTTCACTGGGCCCGATAGCCGATCGCCATTCGCTGGCCGTCGCCATCGACGGTCAGTCGTTGGGCCCTTTCGATCTGAGTACTCGGCAGCACTCCTTCCGGCGCAGTGCGGATGGTGTCTGGCAAGCGGGTGCGGGCGATCTCGCGGGCCAGAAGCATCATGCGGTCTCAGGACCGATCGGCGATCTGTTCTACGATGGTCTGTTGCTGGTGCCTGGTACGGCGGGTTCCGACGAGGAGACTTTCTTCAACCAGTGGTGCGCCGACAATGCCCGCAGCTACTATTCACAGCGCAATGGCGGTGTGCACCGCGGCGGAATCATGGGACACAATGCGATCGAATTGACCAGCATTCTCGATCGGGATCTGGACGAGCAGCGGCTGACGGAGCACAACCTGCTCCTGTACGGCAGCTGCACCAGCAATGCGATTCTGGCCCGCTTTGCAGGAGACTTAGCCCTGGATTTAGGCGCCGATCGGATCGACCTGGTTGGCAGGACTTATACGCAGCCGGGGGCCGCGGTTTTTGCGGTTTTTCCCCATCCGTTGAACCCGGCTCGCTACCTCGCCGTCCATGGGGGTACTGCGCCCGATTCGATCTGCTGGGGCAGCCATCTCGATATGCAGCTTTTGCCCGACTATCTGGTCTACGCCGGGGGGGAAGTGCTGGACTGGGGATTTTGGGACAACGAGTGGCGGTAGGCTGCATTTTGAGATCTGAACTCCGGTTGTTCGGGCTTGCGTTCTCAAGGGGGACAGGGCCTGGCTTCGCTTGGTGAAATCCATTTTCCCGTCTTGTTCGATGCACTGCCGAGATCCTTGCCGTACTGCGGCTTCCTCTTTAGCTTTGCACCTCATTCTGCGGTGTATCCGATGTCTACAAAACGGAAAGGTTTTTGCCGCTATGGCACTTGAGGTTGTCAGACTCAGCAAAGAACTCATTGGCTATGACTCGGTCAGTCAGCGTTCCAATGTAGCCCTTAGCTCTCACGTGGCAGAAGTATTGAAATCCCAGGGGTTTGCGGTTGAAGAATTGCCCTATACCGATGAGCACGGAGTGGACAAGCTCTCGATCGTCGCCAAGCTGGGTTCTGGAACCGGCGGTGTGACCCTGATGAGCCACAATGATGTAGTACCGGCGGTCAACGCCGAGGATTGGACCGGCAGCCCGTTTGAGGCTCGGGTCCGCAAAGGCAAGCTCTATGGCCGTGGTGCTGCGGATATGAAAGGACCTCTGGCTGCCTCGATCTGCGCCGCCGCTCGTTTCAAGGCCAAAAACCTGCGGGCGCCGGTCTATATCGTCGTTACCGCCGACGAGGAGATCAGTGGTGCGGGTGCTGCTGATGTCACCAGGCGTTCGCTCTTTTTTCAAGAGGCCAGTAGCGGCTATGGCCTGATCTGCGAACCGACCCGGATGCGGGTGGTCTATGCGCATAAGGGCGGGATGGGTATCCGCATCGTCGCCAAGGGCCGCGCCGCACATACCAGCACCTTGCGGGGCGTCAATGCCAATCTGAAGATGATTCCCTTTCTGGCTGAGATGAAGAAGATCAACGATCTGGTGCTGAGCTCCAGACGCTACCGCAACGACGAGTTCAAGCCCGCCCATTCGGAGTGGAGCATCAGCGTCAATGATCACAATGTGGCGATGAATGTCTCGCCGGTGGAGAGTGAGTGTCGAATCAGTTATCGCCTGATGCCCGGCATCGATGTGCAGCCGCTGATCGAGCGGACCAAGAACGCCGCGCGCAAGCACGGGCTCAAATGCCAGGTTTCGCGCCTGGGCCAGCCGCTCTATACGCAGCCGGACTCGCCGCTGGTGCGCACGGCGCTAAAAATCACCGGGACCAGAAAGCCGCTGACCGTGCCCTATGGCACAGACGGTATTGCTTTTTGTACCAAGATGAAACAATTGATTGTAATGGGCCCCGGCGACATTGCTCAGGCTCATACGGTAGACGAGTGGATCGAACTCGAGGAGTTGCGTCGTGGCGTCGAGATATATCGTCGTTTTATCGATCATGTCTGCGTCAAGGGTTTGACCTAGTCTACGCGATTTCGAATCCAATCTAAAGGGAGCAAAAATGGAATTCCAAAACTATATCAATGGCCAATGGGTGGGTTCTGCAGATGGGCAGACCTTTGAGCAGAGGAATCCGGCCAATCTCGAACACTTGACCGGAGAATGGCCCAAGAGCACCCGCGCAGACGCCAAAGAGGCGATCGAGGCGGCGCATGCTGCATTTCCCGAGTGGGCCGGAATCGGGGTGCACCAGCGCGCCGAGTATCTGTCCAGGGCGGTGGAGGTGATGAAGGGGCAGACCGAGGAGATCGCCGCCATTCTAACCGAAGAGAACGGCAAAACCCTGGACGAGGCGCGGACCGAGGTCGGGTCGGCGGTGCGCGAAATGGAATTTCAAATCGCCCAGGGGATTTCGCTCTGCGGCGAAACCGTACCGTCGTCCCAGCCGGGAGTTTTCGCCTATAGTGTGCGGCGGCCCGTCGGCGTGGCGTCGATTATCAGCCCCTGGAATTTTCCGTTCAATGTGCCGGGGCGGAAGTGCACCCCGGCGCTGATCAGCGGCAATACGATCGTCTTCAAGCCCGCGAGTCTGACGCCCAGGGCGGGCAAAGCCTTTGTCGATGTCTTTGTCGCCGCTGGCTTGCCGCCGGGGGTGTTGAATTTCGTCTGCGGCGGTGGTGGCACCGTGGGCGAGGAAATGATCACTAACCCACTGGTGGAAGCGATTTCCTTTACCGGTTCAACCGGGGTCGGCAAGGGAATTCAGCAAAGCGTGGCGCAGACATTGACCCGAACACAGTTGGAACTCGGTGGCAAGAATCCCGCGGTGATTCTCGAAGATGCCGATCTCGATCTGGCGGCGGATGCCGTGGTCAAGGCGGCTTATGCCTGTGCCGGACAGTGGTGCACATCTACGAGCCGGGCGATCGTGGTTACCGAAGTGGCAGAGGTCTTCACCGAAAAAGTGCTGGAACGGGTTCGGTCGATCCGGGTCGGCGATGGTCGGGCGGATGGGGTCGATATGGGGCCGGTATGTGGTAGCGATCAGCTGGAGACGATCATGGGTTATATCGAGATCGGAGAGGCGGAGGGGGCCAAGCTGGCGCAGGGTGGGCAGCGGCTGCTGGCCGACGGTCTGGATCGCGGATGTTTTATCGAGCCGACGGTCTTCACCGGAGTCGAGCCAGAGATGCGGATTGCGCAGGAGGAGATTTTTGGGCCGGTTTTGAGCGTGATGGTGGCCGATAAGTTCGGCGCGGCCATGGAGATGGCGAATCAGGTGGAATTCGGTCTGGCGTCGTCGATTTTCACCAAAGATATCTCACGGGCATTTCAGTTCCTAGACCAGACCGAAGTGGGCTTAACGCATGTGAACATGATGACGGCCTATCGCGAGCCGCAGTTATCCTTCGGTGGAGTGAAGGCCTCGGGACACGGGATCCCCGAGTCGGGCAAGACCGGAATCGAGTTCTTTACCGAGCACAAGGTGGCGTTCATTAATTACGTATAGCAGGAGTTTTTTATGGCCAGGCGGGTCTTTGTGTTGCGGTATACCAGGGGACCAGGTACCTCTACGGCAGATATACACATCCGGGCTCGTCGAGTTGAAAGCGAGTTGCTCAGCAAGCCTTAAATATAGGCTATACCGTCCAGGGTTGGTTCGAGCCCGTTTTTATATTAGATCCAACGAAATCCAGATAAATCTACTGCGCGGTCTGTCTCAATAGGCCGTTGAGGGCTCTGCTGCTGGATCGGCTGCGATGGGTTGGTATTCGGGAAAGACCTGGGGATAGGCGTGTCCGCTGGTCTTCTGGCGGGTGGCGGCGTCGATATAGCAGACGCTGAAGGCGCGGCGGGGCTTTGCGGTCTTATTGGTCTCGGAGCGGTGCAAGGTCCAGTTGTGCAGGAGTACCACCTCACCCTTTTCCATTTCGAGATAGACCCGCTTTTCGTCGGGGGCATGGATTGCCCGCTCTTGCTCCGAGAGCTGGTCTCCCTTCTCGGGGATCGTATCCCGGTGCGAGCCGGGGATAATCTGCAGACAGCCATTGGCGATCGAGGTAGCATCGAGCGCGGTCCAGACCGTGATCTTGGGGGGAATACTCAAATTCCAGCCACCGGCACCATCCTGGTGCCAGTTGATGGTGACGCCCTGTTCGGCGGGCTTATTGAAGAACATGGCGCGAAAAATCGAGATCGCTGGGCCGACGATCTTATGGGTCAGGTCGCGGAAGAGGGGATTTTGCAGATAGGTTAGAAAGAGTGGATCCTGCTCGAGATCCTGGATCTTGCGGTACTTGAGCGAGGAACCCTTAAACTCCTTGGTCTGGCGTGATAACTCGGTCTGGCCGGCGGAGGGACAAAGCTGCATGAGCATATTGTCGTAGTACACCTCGCCGAGCATGATCTGATCGATGCGCTGGCAGAGATCTTCGATTTCCGCTGGGGCGGCGACGTGGCCGAGGCGAATATAGCCTCGGGCGTGAAACTCTTCGAGTTCAGCAGGGCTTAGCCTAGGAGAATGCAGGTCGGTCATAACGGGCTCCGATGAGGGTTGCAGAATATAAAGAATATTTTCCCGGTGGAGTCAAGGCATCTTTGCAGAATAGGAGATGCTATGCGCAGGGCAGTGTCCAAACTATATTAACGCTGCAGTGAGATGCAGGTTGGTGTTGAGATTTTCTGTCTTGAGTCGGGGCGTTCGGCTGCTCGTTTCGCTCTAGGTTGGAATAATAGGTCCTATACGGTAACTCCGGGTGTCGAGTGCTCGGTGATTGGAGGATGTTATGAGCAGAGTGGGAATCAAAGTGCGGAACTGGCGGGATGCCGATCCCTATGTCAGTCATGAAAGCGCCGTAATTTGGGCCATCCTGGCGCAGCACAGCGACGAAAATACCGATCCTTATGCCTGTATGCAGCAGCTCAGCGGCTTTGCTCGCCATTTCCTGCAGGGGCGCAAAAATTCGGATCACCACTGGCACGATGGTGCCGAGCAGTTCTACTATATCCTCTCCGGTGGGGGCGAAGTGCTGATCGGCGAAGAACGCGTTGCAGTTGGTGAAGGATCTGTTACCTATTTCCCGCCCGGTGTGCCGCATCAGTTTTTTGCCGAGAAAGAAGAAGAAGGGGTCGAGCATCTGATCATTACCCGCCCTGTCGATCGCGAGGGCAGTCAACCCCGCGTCGTCAACTGGCGGGATCTTACGCCGACGGCAGGTGACCACGCTGCTGCCGTGAGCTGGTCGTTGCTGGAACCGATCGATGCTGAGGAGCCGACGACCGATCAGCCCTGTTTGCTCGGCTTTCGCGGTGTCGAACGACGGGCTCTGGTGCGGGGCAAAACTTCGGCGGTCGGTGCATGCGCAGAAACCGAGCAGGTCTACTACGTCATCGAAGGGCAAGGTCTGCTGATCAGCGATGGCGATCTGCGCCGGGTCTCGGAGGGCGATGTGATTTACCTGCCTCCCGGAGTGGTGCACCAGATGGCCAATCTCGAATACGACGGATGGTTCAGCTATCTGGTAGTGAGCTGATCGTTGCCGATGCCGCCAGAGCGCGTGCTGGATGGTATAGGGTGTAGAGATACGAGAGGATATGGTTCCAGCGATGAAAAAACCGATTCGAGTTCTCACCAATGACGACGGATGGATCTTATCGACATACGGTCCGCAAATCAGCGTTGCAGATTTGCGCGACAAGATGGTGGCTCCGCATGCAGGGACGCCCTTCGATACGTTTACCTGGAGTGTCGGTGGGCGCGAGGTCTTCTCCTACGAGACCGAGATCGGCGAGCGCTTTGCGCAGGATGTAGGGGATTTCGCGGATCCAGCAGCGCAGATCCGTGCCGAAAACCTGCGCCATCTGATTGCCGAACACGGCGGTCCAGTGACGGCCATTTCGCAACTCTGCCACCAGGCGGGGATGAAGTTTTTCGCTTCGCTGCGGATGAATACGCATTACAATACCGCCGATGACGATTTGAGCTATGGGAGTTTTCGCCGCCAACATCCGCAATGGCTGATCGGTCGCTCCGACGAGGAACTGCATCCGGGCAGCTTGCTCTGGGGATTGCGCACCGGCAAGGATTTCGCCTTTCCGGCGGTGCGCGATTTTATGAACGATATCGCCTCCGAATTGGTCGAGCGTTTCGATGTCGATGGGATCGAATTGGATTTTATGCGCCATCCCGGAAATTTCCGTCCGGATGAGGCTTATGCCCATCGTTATCTGCTCACCGATATGGTACAGCACCTGCGTCGGCGCATGGACGATATCGGCAAGGCCCGCGGACGCGATCTGGAGTTGGCGGTGCGGGTGGCTCCAACCCTGGAAGACTCGGAGCGGCTGGGGCTCGAAGCCGGAGTGTGGATTGAAGAAGGGCTGGTCGACCTGGTGGTCGTCGGGCTGGGATTCAATCCCTTCGCAGCCAGGATTGACGATTTCGCCGCTGCTGCTCAGGGCACCGATTGCCGGATTCTGGGCTGTTTCGAAGCGCTGAGGCCGGTGTTGGACACCGAAGTGCTACGGGCGATTGCCGCCCGCTACTGGGATGCTGGTGCCGATGGACTGTATTTTTTTAACTTCTACAGCATGTCGGCCGAATGGAAGCGGAACGTCGTCGGCGAACTCGCCGATCCGGCTCTGCTCTCGCGACTCGACAAGATCTACGAGATAGACAAGGATCGCGGGTACGAGCCCGATTCGCAGATCGGACATGCCTTTCGCTACTGCCTGCCGCTGGAGCAGTTGCCGCTGCGGCTGGAGGAGACGCGTGCTGGTCGCGCGGCTTCGTTGCGCTTCGAGCTGGCCGATGATATCGCCGCTGCCGAGCGCGATGGGGTGTTGGAATCCTGCGTGCTGGGGTTGGGGTTCGACGACCTGGCGGAAGGAGACGAGGTGGAGTTGAGGCTCAACGGACAGGTGCTGGTCTGGGATCAGCAGCGCCGACCTGCTGCGCCGTGGGCGCGGGCAGCCTATGCAGCGGATTGGGCCGCCTACCCGTCGCGAGTGATAACGGTATCTTTCGAGAGTACGCCGGTCGAATTCGATCTTGAAGCCGCCTGGCTCGGACGGGGAGAAAATCAGCTCGATATTCGTTTGGTGCGCCGAGGTTATGGGGCAGTGCGGCCTTTATCGCTGCGAGACGTTCGGATTTGGATTCGCTACCGGGATAAGATCTAGGCGAGTTGTCGAACAAGATGTCGAATTTTAGGGTTTGACCGGGTTTCAGTATTGGATCTGCTTGGGATGGAGCGATGGGGGCAGCTGGCTCGTGATCGGGCCGAGTTTTTTTGCCATCGATCTTATGGGTGCGGGGCGCGGATACTCCGATAATCGCGGCTAGTGGTAGCGGCTAGTGGCTCGCCTGTGCGGAAGGCCCACTTCCCGACGGTGCACGCGGACGAACGGACGAAACCGTTGATATAGGAGCGCCGTGGCCGATTGGTCGAATTGGCCACGGATCCGTGCACGGTATAGGAGGTGAAGAGAATGAGGTCGCCGGGCGCGGCCTCACAGGGGATGGCGGTCGAGGTATCGATCTGGTCTTCGATCGCTCCTTGTGCATAGCGTTTGACGCCGAGATCACCGCGTTTATGCGATTCGGGGACGATGTGCAGGCAGCCGTTGGCGACGGTGGCTTCGTCCACCGCGATGATCGTCTGCACGTAGTTGTTGATCTGATCGCGGAAGGTGGATGTGGGGCGGACGTCCTGGTGCCATGGGAAGGAGATTTCACCCCCTGGCATTTTGAAGTTGATCTGGTTGATGTACTGCTTCAGCGAGGTGCCGATCAGTGGTTCGAGCAGAGCGGGAAATTTGGGACTGGTGCGGATTTCCTCGAAGGCCGGATGGATGAGTGCCGGCCATTGGACTTTGCGCAGATACGGCAGTGCCGACGATCCGCGGACCGGCTGTGGCGATTGGAAGTGGATATGCACCTCGCCGTCCCGGCCCTGCAGTACATCCTGCGGTAGGTCGGTGCGAGCTGCCAGTTGGAGGATATAGTCGTATCCGGTGTTGAGTCGGGCGAGTTCGTCCGCCCCGAAGACCTTGCGCACGATGAGGAAACCCTGATCCCGGAACGTTTCTATTTCGCGTTTGCACAGAGTGCGCATCATTTTTGCTCTGGTGTTATTCGCAGGAGGATGCAGGAGGATTACGAGGGCAGGGTTCGATATGGCCCAAACGAGGCCTTGTCTAGGATAGAGGGCTAAGATAAAGATCGACGCTCGACGCGCAACCGATTCCCGGAATCTGGCTCGCAATTTGTCCAGAGCTTGATTGCGGGGTGCGCACTTCGGCGCGACAAAGGAGGAAAAGATGGGTACATCCACAGCATCCCAATCCGCTGCGCTGCCGCGGATCGTCTCGCTCGAGAAGATCTGGGACCGCGGTCCGCACAACGCTTTTACCGATCTGGTGCGCTTTGACGATCGCTGGTGGTGCACCTTCCGCGAGGCCGAAGACCACGGAGAGAGCATCGGGACCGTGCGCGTCATCTGCTCGGCAGATGGTGAGACCTGGACTTCGGCGGCGGTGCTGGAGGAACGCGATGTGGATCTGCGCGATCCCAAATTGTCGGTGGCTGCCGATGGGCGATTGATGCTGGTCGCCGGAGGCATCCTCTATGCAGGATCTCGCTATCTAACTCGGTCGCCGCGGATCGCCTTCTCCGTTGATGGCTATACCTGGACCCGTCCACAGAAAGTACTGGCCGAAGACCACTGGCTCTGGCGGGCGACCTGGCACGAGGGCAGGGCCTACAGCGTATCGAAACTGGGTGAGGGCAGTGATCCGCGCCGCGGTTTTCTCTATTCCAGTGCCGACGGTCTCGACTGGCAGTGGCTGGTGGAGTTTATTTTGCCCAACGATATCTGGACCGCCAGCGAAACGACGCTGCGCTTCATGCCCGATGGTACCATGGTGGCTCTGGTGCGGCCCGACTGGATCGGACGGAGCAGTCCGCCCTACGTCGATTGGCAGTGGACGCAGATTGCTGAGAAGATGGGCGGTCCGAATTTCATTCGCTGTGCGGACGGGACGCTGTGGGCATGTGCTCGCGGTCGTCATCCCGAAGGGGGTGCTGCGACGGTGCTCGCGCGAATGACGCCAAGTACTTATGAACCGCTACTCTGCTTGCCCAGTGGCGGCGATTGCAGTTATCCGGGTATGGTCGATCACGATGGATTGCTGTGGATGAGCTACTACTCGTCGCACGAGGGGCGGACGAGTATTTATCTGGCGCGGATCGAGGTCTAGTCCCGAGGTCGGGATAGCATCGGGAATGCTCGGATCCTGCACCGGCAACACGGGTTGGCGGTGTGTGGGTACGGTGTAATTTCGTCAAATAATTATTCAGTTCAGCAAAGGAGCGATAGATGATCATTGATTGCCACACCCACGCCTGGGACTATTGGCCTTACGAACCGCAGGTGCCGAATCCCGAAAGCCACGGCCGGGTCGAAAAATTACTGTGGGAGATGGATCAGAACGGGGTCGATAAGGCCGTTATCGTCTGTGCGCGCATAGAGCACAACCCGCACAACAACGACTATATAGCCGAGTGTGTCCGACAATACCCCGATCGTCTGGTGCAATTTGCCGATGTGGACTGTTCGTGGACCGATACCTATCACGCACCGGGTGCGGCGGAGCGATTGGCAGAGGCCGCCGAGAAGTATCAGCTCAAAGGGTATACGCAGTACTTGAAGGACGACTACGAGTGGTTCGAGTCGGATGAGGGGCTGCGGTTCTTCGCCAAAACCGCCGAGTTGGGGTTGGTGGTCAGCCTGGCTTTCGGCGCTCCCTGGCATGCACACGTGCGCAAGCTGGCTCAGCGTTTTCCCGAAGTAAATTTCATCGGGCACCACATGGCCGGGACCCGGGCCAACGAGCAACCGCCCTATCCGAACTTCGACGAGGTGCTCAACTCGGCGGCGGTGCCCAATATCTACCTGAAACTCTCCGGCTTCGCCTATGTCTCGCAAGTGGACTGGGACTACCCCTATTCGGATACGCACTGGATGGTGCGCAAACTGTACGAGCAGTATGGCCCTGAGCGACTCTGCTGGGCTTCGGATTATCCGCCGGTGCTCTGGTCGATGACCTACAAACAGTCGCTGGAAGTATTCAGGACACACTGCACCTTTATCCCAGACAAAGACAAAGAGCTGATTCTCGGGGGCAATATGCAGCGATTACTGGGAGCTTAGCCGCAGATGGATACCTGGACCACGCTCTTGATCGCTCATAGAGGATGTGCATAGGATGCAACGACAGGTCGATCGCTCCTGGGAACTTTACGATCGGGCACTGGAGTTTGTCCCGCTGGCTACTCAGACTCATTCCAAGGCGCCGCGGGAAGCACTGCGGGGCCTTGAGCCGTGCTATTTACTACGGGGCAAGGGCTGCCGGGTTTGGGATGTGGATGGCAACGAGTACATCGATTTTCGCAACGGGCTGGGGCCTATAACGCTGGGCTATTCCTTTCCCGCTGTGGATGCAGCCATTCGCCAGCGCTTGGACGAGGGAATCATTTTCAGTTATCCGCATCCGCTCGAGTTGGAGTTGGCCGAGCGGCTGGTGGCGTGGATCCCCTGTGCCGAGCAGGTGCGCTTCCTGAAGACCGGAGGTGAGGCGATGGCGGCGACGCACCGTTTGGCACGGGCTTTTACCGGACGGGATCTGGTGTTGAGTTGCGGCTACCACGGCTGGCTGAATTCGAACTCGGCCGGAGTGCCCGAAGCGACAAAGGCGCTCTGCCGTCCGTTGCCTTGGGGCGATCCCGAGCCCTATGAAGAGCTGCTGCGCAAGGGCGAGGTTGCCGCACTGAGCGTGGCCTGCGCCTATGCTGAAGCCGAGGCCGGCGGAGATTTTCTCGCCGAGTTGCGCGAGTTGACCGAGCGGCACGGGGCCCTGCTGATCTTCGACGAGATCGTCACCGGCTTTCGCCTCGACCGCGCAGGTGCGCAAGGGTATTTCGGGGTGGTGCCGGACCTGGCAGTTTTCGCTAAGGGAATCTCCAATGGCGTACCGCTGGCCTGCTATGTCGGCCGCCGCGAAGTGATGGCCCAGGTGCAGGAGGCATCGATTTCGTCGACCTTTGGCGGCGATACGCTGGGGCTGGCCGCTGCCTCGGCAGTGCTCGACACCTACGAGTCGGAAGATGTGATCGGGGTGTTGTGGGAGCGCGGGCGGCGGTTAAAGGAGGGGTTCAACGACCATTGTACACGGTTGGGAATCGAGGCGCGATTATGCGGTTTGCCGCCGATGCCGCAATGGATCTTTGATGGGAAGGATGCCCGACGCAATGGCGAATTGTTCATGCAGTTCAACGCCGAAGTACTGCGCCGAGGCTTGATTGTCTTTTCGGTCTGCTATCCCAATTTCTCGCACCAGTCAGCCGATATCGAAGCGGCGCTGGCGGCGATGGGGGAAGCGCTGGAAGCGATGGTGGGGGATGGGCTTTTTCCGCTGGAGAAAAGGGCTGAGCTATGACCATTGTCGATACCAGCTTGCTAGTCGGTTGCTGTCCTTTTCGCCACTTGCCGTCGTCGCTAGCCGATCTCAGCGCATTGCGCGTGGCGGCTGGGCTCGACCGGGCGGTAGCGACGGGCTTCGCCTCTTTGCTGTACTACGACCCGCTCGCCGGGCTCGAGCGCGATCTCGCCGAATACGAGAGCCTGGCGGAGTGGCTCTTTTTCGATGCGGTGGTCAATCCCGAGTTTCCGCTCTGGACGGCGATGATCGAGCGAGCGAGTGCGGATCGCCGTCTGGCCGGAGTGCGCCTGGTGCCGGCGTTGCACCACTATGCGTTGGATGCGCCCGCGGTCGGCGAGGCAGTGGCCCTGGCCGGCGAATCCGGGCTGCCGGTTAATTTAATGGCGCGGATTTTTGACGATCGGGTGGCCCCGCGCTTTGTCGATCAGCAGGTTCCGACGCTGGAGGCGGTGAGTGGATTTTTGCAGCGCAGTGGTCAGACGCGGATCATTCTGTCGATGTTCTATTTCAGCGAACTCAAAGCACTCTCTGTAGATTGGGCGAACTTGCCGCATGTGTATGTGGATTTCGGTTGTTGCAAACCGAGTGTTGCTTCGCTCGATGAACTGGGTGCATGGTTCCCGCTCGAGCGGGCACTCTATGGCAGTGGGGCACCGTTCTACTACTGGCAGGGGGCGCGACTGGGATTGGAGTGCGCGCACTTGAGCGCGGAGCAAAAGCAAGGTATTCTGGGCCAAAATGCGCTGGGAGTGTTCGGATGGGATTGATCGAAGAGTTGCAACGCTTCCGGGTCATCGATGCCCACGCGCACAACTGGAGTTTGTTCGCCGAGACCGACTATCTGGTCCAATGCCTGGATCGCTTTGGGTTAAAAGCCATGGTCATTCTGAGCAATTTGACCGGGGGATACGATCCAGATCCCGAAGGCATCGAAGAGAGCAATGCGGCCACTGCTCGATTGCGCGAGGCGGTTGGAGAGCGGATTCTGCCTTTTTGCTATGTTAATGCCGCGCATACCGATCATGCTCTGGCGCAGATCGAGTACTGGCACCGACAGGGTTTTTGCGCGTTGAAGCTCTGGGTGAGCCAGCATGCGACGGACGTGCGGACCCGGGTGGTGACCGAGGCGGCGTTGGCGCGGGGATGGCCGGTGCTCTACCACGCCTACTATCGGCTGCACGGTGCGGCGCCACCGAATGAGGCGACGCCGCTGGAAATCGCCGACCTGGCGCAGCATTTCCCGCACGGTCAGTTTATTATGGCCCATATGGGGGCCCAATTTGAACACGGGTTGCGGGCCATCGCCGATTGTCCGAATGTGGCTGTCGATTATGCGGGGAGCATCAATGAGAACGGGGCTTATCAGATGGGGCTGGAATTGCTGGGGCCGGAGCGAGTGATCTTTGGTACCGATTTGCCGGGAGCGGACTATTTTGTCAACGTGGGGCGGGTCCTGGAGTTGGGTGTCGATGATCGAGTGAAACAGATGGTGCTGGCGGGGAATATTGAGCGGATTCTGGGGCTTGACTAGCGGGGAGAATGATTGCGTACCCGTCGTGGCTCGGGCTCTGAGAAAATTGAGCGATCACTGAAGGATACTAAAGTCTGAAGGGCATTAGGAGAGGATTTTAGAGCAGTGCCAGCGCTTCCGGCAGGGAAATTCGGCGGAAGGATTGTTCGATGATGCTTTCGCGGTCGCGAGAGGCCCACCATGCCGCTGCGGTGTGCGCGCCATCCGGTACCGAATCGAATACGCTTTGGATCCATTTGCCGAAGGGACTCGGCTGGGAGCGGATGGTCAGATCCGGATCGGCAACGCTGCCGCTGGGACTGTAGAGATAGCAGGTGTCGACCAGGCGGGTCGCGGCGGCCAGCTGCTGGCGCTGATATTCATGGGTGGTAGGGTGCCCTTCGGGGACCAGGAGAATATTGGTGCCCCGGTCGGTAATGGCGTTGAGGCGATCGATAGGATCGTTGCCGACCACTACGCTTTTGTGGTCGGGCCAGATATCGAATTGGCCATAGGCCGCTTTGGGCTCTTGGGTTTGAAAGGTGAAATAGTCGGGGTAGGCGAAGAACTCTTCGCCGGTGGCGCGGTAGGTGTTGTAGAAGGCAGTTACATGGGCCATGATCAGAGTAATGGCGCCCACGCCTTCGACGCGGTCGGGGGTCAGGATGCCGAGCCGTCTGGTCTGGGTATGGCCGTTGAAATAGTCGGCCGGTTGGACCAGGACGCCGTCGTCGATGATCTCGAAATCGCTATCGCGCAGTTCTGAGCTGTGCATACGGTTTGGCTCTTCGGGTTGCTGCTCGTTAAGGTTGGGGTTGAGAGCCGATCAGCACTCGCGGATCGACCTGTTTTTCTATACGGCACAAGGCTATACATTTTTTCGTCCACCCACAAGTTCTGGATTCAATGTTCTATTGACCAAGAGAAAAACTATGTCCGAAGAGATCGACCCGATCCAATTCGAAGTGATTCGCAACGCCCTGCTCGAAGCTACCGAGGAAATGGCGATTGCGCTCAGGCGCAGCGCCTATTCGACCAATATCAAAACTCGAGCCGATTTCTCCTGTGCGTTTTTCGACCGGGAACTGCGCCCGGTCGCTCAGGCTTTTACCCAACCGGTGCACCTTGGCTCGTTGACGATCCTGACCCCTCGCGCGGTGCGCGAATACGGACCGGAGAATCTGGAGCCCGGCGATGCGATCCTGGTCAACGACCCCTATCGAGGCGGGGTGCACTTAAACGATATCACGCTGATTTCGCCGGTTTATTGCGGCGAGGAACTCTTTGGTTATGTGGCGAACCTGGCTCATCACGTCGATGTCGGCGGGGGCGCGCCGGCCAGTATCGGCGCCTTCCAGCAAGTGTACCAGGAGGGGATCATCATTCCACCGGTCAAGCTGGTGCGGCGCGGGGTGATCGTGGAGGATATTTTTGAACTGGTCATCGCCCAGATTCGTTCCAAACGAGAGACGCGCGGCGACTTTCGTGCCCAGGTGGCGGCCAATCACACCGGTATCCGTCGGCTGGATGCCGTGGTAGACCAGATCGGATTTGACTCGGTGTCTTTTTATATGGACCGGCTCATCGACTATACCCGGAAGCGAACTCGGGCCGAGCTTGCGCGGCTGCCAAAGGGGCAATATACCGCTGCGGGGGTGGTTGATAACGATGGGTTCAGCGACGATCCGGTGCACCTGACGGTCCGGGTCGCGATCGATGAAGAGGGCGTTCTTTTCGATTTGACGGGGTGCGATCCGCAGCGCCGAGCGCCGGTCAATTCCACCTATTCGCAGACCTTTGCCGCCTGTGCCTATGTATTAAAGTGCCTGATCGATCAGGACGTGCCGGTCAATGCCGGTTTTTACGACGAGGTGCGGCTGATCGCGCCGGAGGGCACGGTGGTCAATTGCAGTGCACCCTCGCCGGTAGTCGGTGGTTGGGAGACCCAGGTGCGGCTCACCGATATCATTCTCAGGGCGCTGCACCCGGCAATGCCCGAACGGATCCCGGCTGCGACCAAGGGGACGATGTGCCAGGTGGGGTTCGGAGGTACCGATCCGCATACCGGCCACTTGTATTCGTATTACGAAACGATGGCTGGTGGCTATGGGGGGCGCAGCAGCAAGGATGGCCCGGATGCGGTGCAGTGCCACGGCCAAAATACAGAAAATGCGCCGGTAGAAGAGATCGAGATCAACTATCCGCTGCGGATCGATCGCTACGAATTGATCGAGGATTCGGAAGGAGCCGGGGAATATCGCGGCGGGCTGGGATTGAGGCGCGATTATCGTTTTATCGACCACGAAGTCTCTTTTACCGTGTTATCGGATCGCGATCGCTGGGGGCCGGAGGGGTTGGCGGGTGGTCGGGCGGGACGCCCTGCGCAGTACCTCCTCGATCCGGACGGGCGCAACGAGGCTCTGGGGTCCAAGGTGACCATTGCGCTCGAAGCGGATACGATTTTCAGTTATCGCACCTGCGGCGGGGGTGGTTACGGCCCTCCGCAGCGGCGCGAGGTGCAGGCTGTGGTGCGCGATCTGCACGAGGGCAAAGTGAGTTTGGAACGGGCACGGACGGTGTACGGGGTTGTGATCGACGAACGGACCGGGGAAGTGGACCGGGAGGCTACACAGGAATTGCGGGAGGCGATGGAAGATGGCGTATAGGATCGGGGTGGATATAGGCGGGACCTTTACCGATGTCGCGCTCATTGACGAGGCGAGCGGAGAGATCTTCAACGGCAAGGTGCTTTCCACGCCGCAGGATCCATCGCGCGGGTTTATGGAGGCGGTACAGCGCTTGGTCGAGCAAGAGGCGATCGCCCCCGAGGCGGTCACCTATATCGTCCACGGCACTACGGTAGCGACCAATGCGATCATCGAAGGCAAGGTTGCGTCTACGGGGTTTATCACTACCGAGGGTTTTCGCGATATGCTGGAGATTGCGCGGCAGATTCGGCCCGAATTATACAATTTGCAATTCGAGAAGCCGCAGCCGCTGGTGCCGCGTCAGCATTGCTTCGGAGTGTCGGAGCGCCTGGATGCACGGGGCGCGGTGCTGGTGCCGCTCGACGAGGCTGGTTTGCGGCAGGTAGCAGAGCAATTGCGGGATGCGGGGGTGGAATCGATTGCGGTGTGTTTTCTGCACGCTTATGCCAATCCGTTGCACGAGCAAAAAGCCGGGGAGATTCTGGCCGAAGTTTTCCCGGAGGCGGTGGTCTCGCTCTCGTCGGATGTGGCGCCGGAATTCCGCGAATATCTGCGCGCCAGCACCACGGTGATCAATGGCTCTATCCGTCCGGTGGTCGCCAACTATCTGCAGAAGATCGAGGAGCGCTTGACGGCGGCGGGAATCCAGGCCGAGTTGTTGGTGATGCAGAGCAGTGGTGGGGTCTACTCCTTCGCCGCAGCGCAGCAGAAGCCGGTCTACATGGTTGAATCGGGTCCTGCTGCCGGGGTGATTGCCGCGGCGCACCTGGGACAGGCGCTGGGCCACGACCAGGTAATTTCGTTCGATATGGGCGGGACCACCGCCAAGGCCGGTCTGGTGCAGGGCGGTGAACCGAGTATCACCAAGGACTACGAAGTGGGGGCGACGGCGCAGTCGGGAGTGGGGGCTTCGCGCGGGGCGGGGTATCCGATCCGCACTCCGGTGATCGATCTGGTGGAGATCGGTGCGGGGGGTGGATCGATCGCCTGGGTCGATCCCGGAGGAATTTTGCGGGTGGGCCCGCAGAGTGCGGGGGCCGATCCGGGGCCGGTATGCTATGGTCGGGGCGGCACCGAGCCGACCGTCACCGATGCCAACCTGGTATTGGGGCGTCTGAATCCGCAGTACTTTCTGGGCGGCGAAATCGGCCTGGACACCGATGCCGCGCGGCGGGCGATAGCGGAGTGCTGCGCCGGGCCTCTGGGTATGGAGGTGGTCGAGGCGGCGCATGGGATCGTCGAGATCGCCAATGCGGCGATGGTCAACGCGCTGAGATTGGTTTCGGTACAGCGCGGTTACGATCCGAGAGATTTTGCGCTGGTGGCTTTTGGTGGTGCTGGTCCGGCTCATGCCAATCGCCTGGCGGCGCTGACCGAAATCCCGGTGGCGGTTATCCCCCAGAGCCCGGGCACTGCTTCGGCGATGGGCCTGTTGGTGACCGACCTGAAGCACGATTATGCGACGACGGTGATCGAGCGAATGGATCGGGTCGATCCGAAAACGCTCGAGCGTACTTTTGCGCACTTGGAAATGGATGGCCGGCAGACGCTGCAGCGCGAGGGGATGGCCGAGTCGGCGATGAGTTTCCGCCGCCAGGCGGATCTGCGCTACCTGGGGCAGAGTCACGAGTTGACGGTCGTTTTGGGCAGCGGTGCTCTCGATTCAACTCATCTGGCGGCGATGCTGGAGGAATTTCATCGCGAGCACGAAAGGGCCTATGGGTTCAGCGCTCCGGAAGAAGAGGTGGAACTGGTCAATCTTCGGCTTTCGGCCGTCGGCCAGATCGCCAAGCCGACGATGGCGGCTCTGGCACCGGCAGAGGGTGAGGCGACGGCGAAATCGACGCGTCCGGTTTATTTTGCCGAAAACGAGGGCTTTGTCGAGTGTCCGATCTACGACCGCTATGCACTCGGAGCGGGGGCGGCGATCGTCGGGCCGGCGATTGTCGAGGAAATCGATTCTACGACCACAGTGCATCCTGGCTACCAGGTACAGGTGGACGAATTCGGACATATGGTGCTGAGGGCCGACGCACCCTAGCGGAGGTTTTATGTTCTCACATATTGGTCAGCCAGCGGCCTTTTTCGGCCGTTAGCGGGTAGATGATTCCCCAAATGCCCGAAACCGCGACCTCGCCGAGGATCAGTCCGAGAAAAAAGGGCTTCAGATTCTGAAAGAGTCCGACGCCGCCATAGCGGACGATGACTCCTTTGCAGACCCAGGCGATGAGGGCCGAAAACCAGATTTGACTCGTCAGCCAGCCGACGGCGATGGCGAAACCGATCGGGTGGAAAGGCCACCAGAACCAACGGTGCTGCGCCCACATCAAAAAGCCCTCGACCACTGCGCCAATGCCCTTGAAAAGCCAGCCGCGCATATTGGCCTCGGGCATATCGAGGATGGTGGGGCCGATATAAGGCCAGCCATGTGCACCGGCCCAGTTGATCAGCGAGAGATTGATCGCGCCGTAGGTATAGGCTAGTTTGAGAGTCATAAAGACGGCGGCGCAGAGGCTGATTACCAGGGCCAGCATCAATCCCCAGAACAGCCGCGTCTTGGAACCGGGAATCATCTCGGCCAGTTTGAGGCTGTTGGAGGCGGCGACCATTGGCGAGGTGCGCGATTCGCCTTGCCAGATAAAGGTGAAGTTGATCGCGACCAGGCCCTTGGCGCCGAGGATCGAGGTGCCCAGGGCCGAGATGATGAAATAGGCTGGGACGATAGGGCTGCGGGCGGTGGCGACGCCGCCGGCGGCGACGACCCGCGCGACCAGGATAAAGAAGATCAGGCTGACGATGAGCAATATCGGCAGTACCACAATGGGTATACCGGAGCGCCAGAGCCAGGCGGCGGTATAGAGCAGACTGGCGAAGAAACCCCAGAGCGCCGTGCGGTAGCGCAAGAGCTCTTCGCTGTCGTCGATCCCGCCCTGCGGATCCCAGAGTTTTTGCGCTACTTCCTTGAGATGAACCCGCGCACTCCAAAGCCCGAAGACCACCAGTACGATCACTGCTCCGGTGGCCTGGTGGGTCAGGTCGGCCGATTGGGAATACTCGTAGGCACTCAGTTTTTCGGTGCTGGCGATCCCTATAATATTGAAGACACCCTCCTGGATTTTGGAAAGGACATAGAAAAACCAGATGCTGAAGGTGATTTCGAGGTTGACCAGATAGAAGAAGCCGACCCAGGCGAGGTTGAGGGCGATGGGCAGGTGCAGGGTATTGTCAAAGAGTGAGAACCGTCCGCTGGGACTGTATTGCGGCACAATCGGCCAGTAGTGGTTGAGGGCGTTGAGCGTGAGCAGCGTGAAGGGCACCAGGAAACCAAGCCACATGAACTTGTTCTTGAAGAACGGTGCGATGCGTGCATCGTCTCCTTTTTCGATCATGTTCTGCGGCAGCTGGACCATCGGATAGGTCAGGCGCTCGTGGACCGACCACTGGCGATGCAGGATCGCGCTCATACAGATCAGCATAAAACTCATCGCTACCATCAGCGAGAGCCACCAGCCCATCGGCTCGACCCAGACGGCCCAGGGAATGGATGCACCCTGAGGCAGGCCTTCGTAGTAGTCTTTGATGGCTTGAAAATCCTGCGGTACTATCCATGCGGGGATGAAATCGTAGAAGAGCTCGGCGTAATTATTTTCGGGGGTGGCGTAGTAGAAGGGGTAGACCAGGGTGCCGATCAGGAAAAAGACCAGGCCCCAGGTCGGTACTGTAACGGCCATCAGCAGCATGCAGTAGATCAGCACCAGATCGGCTTTGGCCAACTCAAAGCGTCGGTTCAGCAGACCGACGATGGTATTGACTACAAAGGTCAGGACGAAAAAGAAAAAGAGCGCGCCCGGTGAAGAAGGGTTGAAACCGATCCAGTAGTAATTGAATACGATTCCGTACGGGGCGAGTAAGCCGATCGAGAGCGAGAGAAGTATCCCGACCAGCAGACCCTTGTAGCTGAAAGGCGATTTATTCAAGGGGCGAATTTAGTGGGCGGCCGTTGCAAGCAAGCCCCCATCAACTGGTAGCGAGACCCCGGTGATGCAGCCGGCTGCCGGAGAGCAGAGGAAGACCGCGGCGCGGCCGATATCCTCGGGGGTGCCGCGGCGTCTGAGCGGAATCGCCTCGTGGTGGGTCTCTTCCATTGAGCCCAGAGCCGGAGGTGGGGTGTTGAAAACGTGGTCGGTATTCATATGGCCAGGCAGGATGGCGTTGCAACGGATGCCGTATTCGCCCAGGTCGACGGCCATGCTCTCAGTCAGGCGCAGCACGCCAGCCTTGGCGGCTCCATAGGCGGTGTCGGTCTTCCAGGCGCGGCGACCGTGTACCGAGGAGGTGCTGACGATGGCGCCGCCGTCACCCTGGGCGACCATAGCACGGGCGGCCTGTTGCGAGCAGAGGTAGAAGCCCTTAAGGCCGATGTCGAGATTGAGATCCCAGTTTTTTTCGCTCAGTTCGAGAAAGGGCTGGCCGGTGCCGCCGTAGGGGTTGTTGGCGAGTACATCGATACGGCCGAAGCGCTCGAGAAAGGCTGCGAACATCGTCTCGACCTGTGCACTGTCGGAGATATCGCCGGCGAAGAATTCGGCTTCGTGGCCCATGGCGCGGATTTGCGCCAGAGTTTGTTCCGCGTCGTCGTCGTTTTCCAGATCGTTGATTCCCACGTCGCAGCCGGCTTCGGCGAAGGCCAGGGCGATGCCGCGACCGATGCGGCGCTTGCCGCCGGTGACAAAGGCTTTTTTGCCGCTGAGGTCGTGTGGCTTGGCCATGGGATATTTCTCCGTAGATTGGCGGGTGGACGGTCATTAGGGCGAAAATATATAGTAACAATACTTTCGCCGATTGGCCAAGAATTACCTATCTTCAGGTCCCAACTTCAACGCAAGGAGTGAGTAATGCCTACCGCACAAGCCCGCCATATTTTGGTAGCGACCGAAGAAGCCTGCATCGATTGCAAAACCCAGATCGAAGGCGGGTCCGATTTCGCCGCTATCGCCAGAGAGCACTCGACCTGTCCTTCGGGTCGCAGCGGTGGTGATTTGGGCACCTTCAGCCAGGGACAGATGGTGCCGGAGTTCGACGAGGTGGTTTTTCGCGACGAACTGAACGTGGTGCACGGTCCGATCAAAACGCAATTCGGCTACCACCTGCTCGAGATCACCGACCGCAGTGAGTGAGGTACTTGGGTGCGGGCCGAAGCCGGAGTATAAACCCGGCATCGGCCATCACTAGTTGCTCCAACACCGGGTGCTACAAGCCGGAATTTTTGAGTTCCCAACTTTCCAGTAAAGGAGCGGAGCACGATGCCGATTACCAAGAGCGGTCGGGGCCAGATGCCGTCCTGGTGCGAGTTGAGCTATTTCGAAGTGCTGACGCTGGCGACGGATGAGAACAGGGAGCTGCTGCGGCGCGCCAGACGGGAGAAACTCATCGTCGGCGCCGGTCAATGCCGGATCCAATCGGGTGGGCAGGTGGTGACGGGGGAATACGGGACCAATATCGACCTGGTCGACGAGGACGACCATTTTGCCCTGAGTGCGATCGGTGGGCCGACCACGCTGGTCTGGCTCTGCGGCGACTGGGCGGCCGAGACCTCGTCGGGTATTTTCACCGTTGCCAAGAGCGATGGGCGCGAGGACAAAGGCGATGTGGTGGATTATCTGAAGGAGACCAGTTTCGATGCGCACTACCACGACTGCGACGAGTACTGGATTCTATTCGAGGGCTGTGGGGTTGCGGTGAGCGAAGGGCACTCGTACGAGGTCGGGCCTGGGGATTGTGTAGCTACGGGCATGGGCTTCCACCACGATTTTCCGATGGTCTCCGAACCGGTCAAATCGGTGTATTTCGAGACGGGGCTCGAAGGCCAGAAGCGCCGGGGGCATTTGTGGAATCACACGCATGGAGAGGCCGTGCCGCAGGAGGAACGCCGTTAGCTGCGGTATGGTTCGCGGCCAGATCATGGCTCGTTTGAAGACTCGATCCGGATTTTGGGATCAGTGCAGTGGTTTGAGTCGGATCAGACGGTAGCCGCCTTCATAACATGGCCGGGTCACGTACTGGAAGCCGCCGGATTGCAGCGGGTCGGCGTGGGGGAAGTGGATATGGCCGCAGAAGATGCCGACCAGGTTGGCGGCCTGATCGGTCAGCAGCTGATGAGCGGCCAGCGTGCTCTTATCCGATTCGCGTATCGAACGTCTGATCCTGTTTTCCTCGATCCATCCGCTGGCGGCCATCACGATTGGATCTTCCCAGACCTCGGCCATGGCCGGCATCAGCGAAGGAAGGGCGAGTGGGATGTGGACGAAGAGCAGACAGGGAATCCCGGTGTCTAAATGCTGGTGCAGGAAGTGCAGCTGCGCCGGACTTATCTGATAATTGCTGTTGTCCACGGCGAGTAGTCGCACCTCGCCCAGGTCTACGGCCTGAGCAGCGGGCGTCCCCTTAGTCAGATGGGCCAGGCGGGGATAGTGGGCCAGACGAGTTTCATCGCTCCATTCCAAATGGGGAAAGTACCAGTCGTGGTTGCCCAGGGTGTAGAGGTATTCGCCGCGCAGCGATCCCAGGTCCTGGGCGAGGATTTCCAGCGCGGCGTGGGATGGGAAGTGGATGATATCTCCGGTCAGCACTGTGTGGTCTACTTCCAATTCATTGCTTTTTTCGAGTACTTCGCTGAAGATCTGGCGCGTCGGTGCGCCGGCGGGGGTCCGTTCAGCAAATAGCGCCTGGTAGTGGATCGCCGCCTCGAGCGCATCGGGATCGCGCTGGTCGGCGGCGGCCATATGGCTGTCGGTGATCTGCATCAGGGTCCATTCGCGGCTGAGCCCCTCGATGGCGATGAGGGTCTCGCGTTCGTTTTCGGGGTCCAGGTGTTGGCTGCGCATGTGTATTATTCCCGCTATGAGTTAGATAGTTCAAAACTGCTTTTCGCCATAATGCCCAGGAAGACAATTAAGTCCAGACTGTCCAGACTGAGTAAAACAATTTCGAAATTGCCAGATCTGCGCACATAACCTCCTGGATCTAGCGAAAAATCATCGTCCGGAGATACATCGTAATCGGCGATTGTAATATCGTTTGAATCGAGGAAACGCAACTCGCCGATCGTAATATTGACCCGGCGCGAATTGGGGTTTGTCATCGTTATCACATATCCGCCGGCCACGATAAAACGGCCATCGGCCCTTCTGGCCGATCCGGTAATTCTCCATATTGTTTCGGTAAAGACTTGCGATTGAGAATATACCCAATTCTCACCGTCCCATTCCTGTATGGGAAAATTGAACTCGTTGACGCGAGGCTCGGTATCGATTTGGGCAACAGGGTTCGAAGCGTTCTCCGAACAGCCTGCTAGAAACAAGAGATGAGCCGCTATTATAAACAGGTGTCCCACGACTTCCCGTGCATTTCCATATAATGAGGTTGGCATACTGGTCGACAATATACGACATCGCGATCGCACAAAGAAAACGAATAGTCCGCCGCCGGGGGGGCCTAGATCATCCAGCGGATCTGATGGTCCCCCATTGGGCGCTGGCGGTGGTAGATGAGTGGAGTGACTGAAGCCACCTCGAAGAGCAAAGAAAAACGGGACGTCAGTGAATGGCGTCCCGCTTAGCACTAGACCGTTGTTCGATCTAATCGTGGCAAAAATTACGGTTGCGTACTTTGGTCATCTCGTAAAACCAGCTGCTCTTTCAAGTGATCTTTTACGCTCACCAGAGCGTCATCGATCCGGTCTTGTGCTTCGGCTGGTATTTCGATATGGGCATCGCCGGGAATTGGCTCAGTGGCTTCTTGCGGATTGGAGAAGCCTTGAATCGCATTTTTTCCATCGGGCCCATCTGCCTCGCCCAATTTCAGCTCCATTCCTTGCGCCAGCATCATACCGAGTTTGATTAGCTTGAGCGATTCCTCATCCTCCAGGGCTTCGATCATCGATTGTATGGACTCTAATTCGTCGCTCATCAATGTCATGTGGGATTTCTCGCAACCGCCCTGGGATTTGGAAACCAGGGTAGCGCGTTGCTCCCCCAATTTACTGAAGGTGCCGATGGCACATTGGGCGGCGGGACTGATCTGAGGGTGATTCGCTTCGGCGCCTTCGCTATGGTGGGTTTCGGCATGATCTGTGTTTGTCCCGCATTTGCCGCAACCGGCATCGACGGGGTCTACGCTACCGATGGCGAGCACCAGTGCGGCAGCGGCTGCGATTCGTTTCATGATGTAGTGGCTCCTCTCATAAGTGTGATATAATGGACACTATGGAAAATACCTAGAGCGCCGACAAAAACAAGTCGGTGAGCGCCCGAGGCGTTTAGGTACGGGGGGAAGTGGGCCGATTCGCTCTCAATCGTTGGTGTCTGTAAGACGGAGAAATGCTCCAGCATGAAATAGTTTTCAAGCGGTTATTCGCTGCCGAGTACGTGCCAAAATTTTTGGGCTTCAGTGGTCAACCATAGATGTCCTGCATTTGCCAGGCGTCGAGAGAGAGCAGTTCGGCGGCCTGACCCTGGGCTCGCAGCGAGACGCCGACGCTGTCCTGGCGCTCGGGGTAGACTCGGGCGGCGACGCATTGTCGGCCGTTGACAAAGACCTCGACCACGCTTTTATCGACAAAGATCTGCACTTTGAGCGTTTGGTCTGCGGCGGTTTGGACCGGTGCGGTTTCGGGGGCGCGGGAGAGGGCATCGGGTGCGATGGACGAATAAGAGGTGTCGAGGGTGATCAGGCTTTCTACTCGGCCGGTGCCGGCGACCCGGTCGTGAAATCCCCGGTTTTTGAAGAACGCAATCCGCGTACATTCCTCTTTGTCGGGAGAGCGCAGGACGTTGAGCTCAACTAGCGGGGCGTTTTGAGGGTCGATTTCGGCTTTGATCTCGATGGCATTGCCGCGGATCGAATCGAGGACCAGTTCAGCGTTGGCGGAGAGGGTGGTGGGGCCGATGTGCTGGTGGTCTCGCCTCAGTGATGCCAGGTCGCCTGCCGGTTCGATCATCAGCTCGTCGCCCTTGGCGGTGAGCCGACGCGGCAGAGTCATGATCTGATCCCAGCCCTGGGTGGGTTTGCCGGGATTCATATTGAAGATGACGATTACGCCGCCCTCGCCATCGGGGGTCGCCGAAGGGGCGTGGACGCCTGAGGGTCCGGAAGCGCCGAAATTGAATTTGGCGCCATGGGTGACGACGAATTTTTCGCGTTGGGTGTCGTAGTCGCCGAGCAGGTACTGGCCGCCGCTCATATGACTGTAGAAGAGCAGGATATGGCGATCGCCGATCGGCCAGAAGTAGGGGCAGGCGCCGTCGTCGCCGACCAGGGTATAGGCGTCGTCCTCGATGAAGGGATGGAGATACGACCAATGCTCGAGGTCGGTGGACTTGAAAAGGTAGTTGGCGCGGATCGGTTTGCCAGCGGGCCCTTCGGGCTTGGTGCCCGCCGAGAGCGAGTAATAGGTATCGCCCTGCTTCCAGATGCAGGGATCGAAGACGCGATAGGGTTGACCGGCCGCGATGGGGATCACGGCCTTGTCGGCGACTTTTTTCCAGTTGAGCAGCAGCGGGTCGGAAGAAGTGGCCACCATATTGCCGACTTCGGTGCCGTGGTACATAGCGATCACGCGATCTTCCTCGACCAGCGTAGCGCCCGAGTAGCAGCAGCGTTCGGGGTCGGGGTAGATGCAGTAGGGCAGGTCGCGCCAGTGCACCAGATCGTCGCTGATGGCGTGGCCCCAGTGCTGGCGGGTATCCTCGGGCGGATAGGCCTGGTAAAAGAGGTGCCAGCGCCCCTGCCAGCGGCAGAGTCCGTTGGGGTCGTTGAGTCTGGCTTCGGGGTTGATATAGTGGTAGATCGGGCGGTGCGGATCGCCGACGTAGGATTGGCGCGCGGCGAGCATGCGTTGCATCAGCGGGTTGGTGGAGAGGGCTTCTTCCTGTTGTGCGAGGGTGTCGGGGAAGGTATAGTAGGGTACCTGTGAACGGTTGTCGGTCTCTGGAGTCATTGCTCTCGCTCTCCGATTTTATGTGCGGTTGCGACGGGGATCTCCCACTCTTTGGCAGGTGGAAAAGTATAGTAAATGCAAAGAAGGCGATCCAGTCGCGCCGCGATCGCCCGCGATTTGAACTTGGTCAACCCGTTGCGTAGTATATCTATCGAGCCAGGCCGAATACTATGAGTGATCAGCGCATTCCCATACTTGTTTACCACCACGTCTATCGCAGGGGAACCCCTGAGTTGGAGCAGGCGGCTAGCGGCACTGGAGGGGGCATCCTGGGCGAGGATGAGTTTCGGCGCCAGGTCGACTATCTCGTCTCTGGCGGTTGGTCCGCACTCTCGACCACCCAGATCGTCGACTGGTTGGAGAGAGGGACGCCCCTGCCCGCCAAAGCCCTGGCCCTGCATTTCGACAATGGGTGGCTGGATACC
>CAZFMY010000088.1:0-27090 GCA_964520345.1 uncultured Gemmatimonadaceae bacterium
ACCGGGATCCACTATGTTGCGGTGCACTTACATCCGTACTACGCGCGGACCTATGGCTATCGCCGGGGAGATTTTCCCCAGGCGGAGTACATATCTGACCGCACTCTTTCCCTACCCCTAGGCGTTAGTATGAGCGACGAGGATGTGGAGGATGTTATAGAAGCAGTGGGTCAGGTACTCAAGGCATCTGGTTCGACCACTTTATCCGGTGCCTCAAAGAGTGATAGCGAGCATATAACCGTTGTTTCCGGTCTGCCGCGCTCGGGGACTTCGATGGTGATGAAGATGCTCGAGGCTGGTGGAGTAGAACCGTTGACCGACGGGATCCGGGTTGCTGATGAAGACAATCCTGGCGGCTATTACGAACTCGAGCAGGTCAAGCACGCGGAACAAGAGAGTGCCTGGGTAGATTCGGCGATGGGGAAGGCGGTCAAAGTGATCTCGCAGTTGCTGGAGACCTTGCCCAGAGATATGAAGTACAAGGTATTATTTTTAGAGCGGTCGATGCAAGAGATCTTGGCCTCTCAACGCGCGATGCTGATCCGGAGGGGCCATCGAGGGGATGAAGTCGCCGATGAGGAGATGGCAATGCTTTTCGACCGTCACTTGCGTGAACTCAGAGCATGGTTGGAAATTCAAGACCAAATGGATGTACTCTATATTGATTACACGGCCGTATTAGAAGACCCGCTCGGCGAAAGTCGCAGGATCAGCGATTTTCTCGCCGTACCGATGGACGAGCAGAAAATGGCTGGCGTCGTTGATGAGAACCTGTACCGCCAACGCGGATCCTGATGCCAAATTCACTCCGGTGGCGACATAGGTAGAGATATGCTTGGGTCATCGAGCGCACTAGGTCAGCGCTGGGCTGCTCGGGCGGTTATCGCGGCAGCAGTCCTGGCCGTCTATCTCCCTGGCCTGGATCACTCCTTCCAATACGATGATCTGCATTCGATCGTCGAAAACCCCCATCTGCGCAAGCTAGCTAATATCGATGACTTTTTTTCGCGGCCGGAGATGTTTACGGTCGAACCTAAAAGCGCGATGTATAGACCACTGCTCCTCGTCACTTATGCCCTCAACCACGCATGGGGTGGGTATCTCGTTGAGGGGTTTCGCGGCTTCAATCTTGCTATCCACCTGGTCAATAGTTTGCTCCTCAGTGGGATGGCGTGTCGATTCACAGGACGGGTGGCGACCGGATTGGCGTGTGGTTTACTTTTTGCCCTGCACCCGATAGCGGGTGAGCCGGTCAACTATATCAGCAGCCGCTCTGAATCGCTTTGTGCTTTGTTCGTCCTTTCGGGTTTGGCACTCTATACAAGAATGGGGGTGAGGGGAGGGGCAGCCCGATATACGGGCAGTGTTTTGGCTTTTGCTGGCGCACTACTGGCTAAGTCGGTGGGTATGGTATTACCGCTGGTGCTTTTTCTGTACGAAGCGAGTTTTGGGACTTCGATTCAGCGTCGGATAGTGCGGGTAGTCAAATACCTGATTCCATTCTGTTTGGTCGGTGTCGCGTACCTGCTCGGGATGCGGCAGTTTTTGCAAGCGGCCCTGGTCGACCATCCGGTGCGTGGTCTGGGGGTGCAGATTCTCACCCAGGCCAAGGCCATAGTGTACTATCTCAAGTTGCTGCTGGTACCCGTCGGTCAGAATGTCGAACACCAGTTCAACCCGGCAAGTGGCCTTGGTGATCCTGCGGTGTGGACAGCTCTTGCTCTGCTGGGCTCCTTTGCCTGGTGTCTGATCGGTGTCTGGAGGAGGTCGGGAAAGGTCTTTTTCTGGCTTGTATGGCCCTCTCTCTTTCTCCTACCGACTTTTGTCGTGCCACTTAATGTCCTAGTAAACGAGCATCGCCTCTATATCCCGACGATGGGTTTGGCTGTTTCTTTGGCTTGGCTGATGACGCACTCTATCCCGAGGCCGAGGGCTTTACCCATCATGGCTTTGCTGGTCATGAGCTATGGTGGGTTGTCCCTGCAGCGAAGCCAGGTCTGGCGCACGCCCGAGACCTTGTGGGCCGATGCCCTGGAAAAAGCGCCGCAAATGCCGCGTCCCCACCTCTACATGGGCGATGTATATCGAGAGCAGGGGCGCAATGAGGATGCGCTGGCTTCCTATCGCCGGGCTTTGTCGGTCAATCCCCAGCTTCTCAGCGGGGGCGATTTGCTCGCCCTCTACAATAATAGCGGGGCGACCTATCTGGCGATGGGACAGAATGAAGAGGCGGCTGAATGGTACCGGCGGGCGCTGAAAATCGACCCCGATTACGCTAAAGCGAAAGATGCCCTCGAGGCTTTGGCGGCGCTCGGAGAGTCGGTCTGGGATCCGGACTCCGAATCGCGTTATCAGCAGGGAATGACCTCTCTGATAAGCGGAGATATCGAGCGGGCGCTGGTAGCCTTAAACGATGCGCTAGTTGTGCAGAAACATCCGAAGATTTATCAGGCATTGGGGGTGGTCCACGAGCGTCGCGGCGAAATGAGGGCGGCGCTCGAAGCGTATCAGGCCCTTTTGCGCTTTCCTCAGGTTCCGGCAGGGTTGCAGCAGAGCACCCGGGAGCGGATTGCCGTATTGCAGGCGCAGAGGACCGATTTTGACTAAGTCAGCGGCAAGTGCCTTGATGGTTTTTGCGCTTTTGTCGGCAGGGCTCTATGCCAATGCGCTGGACAACCCCTTCCACTTCGACGACCTGCATTCGATCGAGTACAATACCAACCTCCGTTCGCTGGCCAATATTCCGCACTTCTTTATCGATCCAGGCACCTTCTCCAGCCAACGGCAGGGGACGATGTTTCGGCCTTTGCTGCTAAGTTCCTACGCTGTGAATTACGCCCTGCATGGCAATTGGGTGCCGGGGTATAGGGTGGTCAATCTCCTGATTCACGCAGGCTGTGCTGCAATGTTCTTCGTACTCGTTATTCGGTATGGCGGTAGCCGCAAGATGGCCTGGGCAATGGGATTGCTCTTCCTGATTCACCCCTTGCACGGGGAACCGATAAACTATATCAGCAGTCGCTCGGACCTGCTGGTGAGTTTTTTCTATTTGCTGGCCCTGGCGTTGGTGGTGAGCCGTCCCTGGGGAAGCGGGCTGGCTTATGCCGCGGCCCTGCTCACCAAGTCGGTGGCGATCACATTGCCGGTGGCCGTCATAGTGTGGGACTGGCTGCGGCAATCCTCCAGCCGTTTAGGGCGGCGTTTTGTTGGTACACTATTGCTGCTGAGTGGTCTCTATTTGGCGGCGATTGTCGCCAATCGCTTTTTGACCACTTCGCTGGCCAAGGCCCCGCGTTCCTTCGACCTGAACTTATGGACCCAGCTAAAAGCTCTGGTCTATTATCTGTGGCTTTTTTGTATGCCGCACAAACTCAGCGTCGAACATCCCTTTGCGGTGGCCCGAAGTTTGTCGGATCCCGCGGTCTTACTCTCTGTTTTAGTGCTGCTCTCACTGGGTGGGCTGGCGCTGGTCGGTCGGCGCAGGGTCGAGGCACTGGCTTTCGCTTTTTTCGTCCTGGTGCTGATGCCGACCACGCTGATGCCATTGAATATCCTGGTTAGCGAAAGGCGGTCCTACCTGGCCAGCGCGGGTCTGGTCGCCATTGCGGTCTGGTCCTGGGGCCGGTTTGCGCAGAGGAGACCGCGGGCGGGATGGGCTGCTGCCGCTGCTACCTGCGTTTTTATGACGATGATGGTGTGGGCGCGGAATCCGGTGTGGTCCAGTGATATATCGCTCTGGCAAGATGCAGTCGCTAAGGGGCCTGGAATGTTCCGCGCCCGGGCGAACTTGGGGCTGGCTTATGCCAAAAAAGAGCACTGGCAGCAAGCCATTGAAGAACTCGAAAAGGCCCTGGCGATCAAGGGCGACTACGCCGATGCCTGGGTCGAATTGGGCAATATCTACCACAAACTCGGGCGCTTGGAATTGGCCGAACGAGCTTATCGTCTGGCGCTGGAGTGCAATCCCTCGTTGGAGGGCGTCTATTATAATTTGGGGAATCTGGCGCTGGGCCGTGGAGAACTAGAACTCGCGATTGACTTTTATAGACAAACCTTGGAGCGCAATCCCGATTTTGCCAATGCCTATAACAACCTCGGGCAGGCGCTCGAAAAGGAAGGAGATCTGGGCGAAGCATTGCGCCAGTATCAAGAGGCAGTCGTGCGGGACCCCGAACTGGGAGGGGCCTGGTTCAATCTGGGAATGGCCTATGAAAATCTCGGCCAACGAGAGGAGTCGCTCGAAGCTTTTCGCCGGGCCTATGAACTATTAGTGCCAGAATCGGAGTTCCAGGACTACGCCGAACGGGCGCAGCAGGCGATTTTAAGGCTCGGGAGTTCCTCGAATGAAAAATGAATAAGCAATTTAATTACAATTATTTATGGAAATTAAAAATTCTGTTTTGCGATTTGGTGAGTGTGCTAAATCGCTAAATTTATATATTTGATAAAACGCTGATTATCAATTGGTTATTGCGTTTAACTCCCCTGGTTCTCATCCATTCTCTCCCGAAGTTTGCGGAACTCGGCAAGGGGTCCGCGTTGAGCTAGAATTCAACTTATGTGCGGTATTGCAGGCATTGTCCACGCCAATCTGCGCGAACCAGTAGACCGGTCGTTGCTGGAGCAGATGGCGGTAAAGTTGCGCCACCGGGGTCCCGACGACTTTGGGCTCTGGAGCGAGGGAAGTGCTGGATTCGGTCACCAGCGTCTGAGTATCATCGATATCGCTGGTGGCCATCAGCCGATGGAGGTCGGCGAAGGCTCTTATTGGATCACCTACAACGGGGAAATCTACAATTATATCGAGTTGAAATCCGAGCTGGAAACGAAGGGTTTTCGTTTTCGCACGCACTCGGATACCGAGGTCTTGTTGCAGATGTACGCCGTGTACGGGGAGGCGTGTCTGGCGCACTTGAACGGAATGTTCGCTTTTGCCGTCTGGGATGCAGCGCAGAAAAAGCTCTTCGCCGCCCGCGATCGGCTGGGCATCAAGCCGCTCTACTATTATTGGGATGGCCAGCTATTCGCCTTTGCCTCCGAGCCCAAGGCACTGCTCGAGCATCCCCGTATCGCGGCGGAGATCGACCGCGAGGCGCTCGAAGATTATCTGAATCTCCAGTACTGCCTCGGCGATAAAACCCTTTTCAAGGGCATCAAGCGCTTGGAGCCAGGGCACTCGTTGACCCTGGAAGGGGGGCACCTGCAGGTCCGTCGCTATTGGGATTTGCGCTTTGCCAATGAGGCCGATTTTGAGATCGAGGCCTTTACTGAACACTTGCAGGATCTGCTGCGCGATGCGGTGCGCTTCCGCTTGCGCAGCGATGTGCCGGTGGGGGCCCATTTGAGCGGAGGCCTTGATTCGAGTGCGATCTCCTGTCTGGCCTCCGAATTGCTAACCGGGGATTTGCACGTATTCACTTGCGGCTTCAAAGACGCTGACCGCTATGACGAAACCCGCTATGCGCGCCTGGTGGGCGACCATCTCGGTGCGGCTTATCACGAGTATTTTCCCGGTGCGCAGGACTTGGCCGAGACCTTTGAAAAACTGGTCTACTGGCTCGATGAACCGGTGGCCGGAGCTGCGGTTTTTCCGCAGTATTTTCTCTCCAGATTGGCTAGTGAAAACGTCAAAGTTGTCTTAGGTGGGCAGGGGGGAGACGAGATTTTCTGCGGGTATGCCCGTTATCTGATCGCCTATCTGGAATCGTGCCTGCAGCGGGCGATCTATGGAACCGCCCCCATGGCTGGATCGGTGCGGCTGGAGGATATCGCTCCCAATCTGGATTATCTCGGCGGCTACGAGCCGATGATGCAGCACTTTTTTGCCTCCGGGCTCTTCGCCGACCCGGCCGAACGCTATTATCGGCTCCTGCTCTCGACCCGGCGATCGCAGGAAATGGATGATATTTTGTCGCCAGATCTCAAGCCCGACGGTTATTCGACCTTTGCAGCGTTCCGAGATTCCTTTATGGCGCCTGAGACCGATGATCTCATCGACCGCATGACCTATATGGATATCAAGGACCATTTGCAGTCGCTCCTGCATCTGGAGGACCGTACCAGCATGGCGGTTTCACTCGAATCGCGGCTGCCTCTGCTCGACCACCGGCTGGTCGAGCGTGTTTTCGCCGTTCCTGCCGCGCAGCGCTTTGCCGCCGGCAAACCCAAATACCTTTTGCGCCGGGCGGTAGCCGATATCGTGCCCGAACCAGTTATGCAACGGGTGGACAAAATGGGTTTTCCGGTACCGATTTTCGAATGGTTCCACGGCGAGTTGCGTCCCTTTGTCGAAGAGACCCTGCTCGGCGAACAGACGGTGCAGAGGGGGATTTTCAATACCGATGCCGTCGCGCGCGCGCTGCGTTCAGAGAAACCTTTTGGCCGCACGGTCTGGGGCCTGATCTCGCTCGAGTTGTGGTTCCGCAATTTCTTCGATTGAGCCCCAGGCAGAGAAGGGGACGCCGATGAGTGCCGCGCAGATTCGGGGGAGCTTGCTGATCGTCGTCGCCGTCAGTCTGACCTTTTCCAACTCGCTACACGAAGTATTCCACTTCGACGATCAACATTCTCTGGTGGCCAATCCCCATATCCGCCAGTTGGGGTCGGTGCCTGATTTTTTCGTCGACCCACAGCTTTTTTCCCGCAATATCGGCAGTGAGATGTATAGGCCGCTGGTCCTCGTCACTTACGCTCTTACCTACGAGTTCTTTGGGGGCCGCGCAGGTCCCTATCACCTCGGCAATATTGCGATTCATCTCCTGGTGGCACTGGTCGTCTATGCCCTGTACCTGCGGCTGGGGTTGGCGCAGGCTAGTGCACTGGGCGGAGCTCTGCTTTTTGCGATTCATCCGCTGGTCACCGAGCCAGTCAATTACGTCAGCAGTCGTTCCGAGTCGCTGGCTGCGTTCTTTTTCCTCGTTGGGTTGTGGTCATACCTGGGGCGGGGATCCTGGGCGGTCCTGGGAGCACTGGGCTCTTTTGCGGCGGCGCTGATGACTAAATCCAGTGCGATTGTTCTGCCGCTGGTGTTGATAGCCTATGAGGGGTGGATTCGCGAGGCGGGAAGCCCTTTTCGCTGGCGGCGGGTGCTGCCTTTCGGCGCGCTGGCCGCGATCTATCTCTGGGGCACTTGGCGCTTGGTGCACGAGGCGGTAGTCGCAGCGCCGGTTCGGGATTGGGCCGAGCAATTGGGCACCCAGCTCAAGGCCCTGGTCTATTATCTTAAGCTCTTGTCTTTTCCCTATCCGCTCAGTGTCGAACACCCCTTCAGCGTGGCTGATTCATCGACCGATCTCGTATTGGTGTCGGTGCTGGCGTTTTTGGCTACTCTGGCCTATTTGCTCTGGCGTGCTCGGCGTTTGCGGCCACTGCTTTTCTGGTTGAGCTGGGTCGCGATTGCCTTATTGCCCACTTCGTTGGTGCCCTTGAATGTTTTGGTCAACGAACGGCGGCTCTATCTGCCGCTGGTGGCGGCGATCGGTATCGGCATCTGGCTGGTGCAGAATCGATGTTGGGGCCCATATCTGCGCTATGGCGTGTTGGTGTTGAGCCTGGGGTTGATGAGCATAGCTCATCAGCGCAATATCGTTTGGCGGAGCGAAAAAAGCCTGTGGGAGGACGCGCGGACCCGGGCCCCGCAGATGGTGCGGCCCCATGTCCAGTTGGGAGCGATATACCGTGCCGAAGGCGATTTTGCCACTGCCGCGGACTCGTATGCGCTGGCCCTCGAAATCGATCCGAATCACGCGCCGACCCATAACAATATCGGCAATCTCTACCGCGCGACGAACGATCATTCGGCTGCCGGGGCCGCCTATAATCAGGCTTTGGAACTGCTGCCGGATTATCCCGATGCTCTGATCAACCTGGCGACGCTCCATAGCGATCAAGGCCGTTTCGCCGAGGCGTTACCACTTTATCAACGGGCACTGGCTCTGGGCGGGCAGCGAATTGAGGTCTACAATAATCTCGGGACGGCGTATTTGAAGATGGAGGACTTCGCTCGGGCCGAATCGGTACTGCGCGACGGTCTGGCTCTGGGCGCCGAGCGGCCCGGACTTTATTTCAATCTCGGCGGGGCGTTGGAAGGACAGGGTAAGCTGGTTGGGGCTATGGAGGCTTATAGCCGGGCTCTGCAGATCGATTCGACCTATGCCCGGGCCTATTACAATCTGGCCCTATTGCACGAAGGGGCCGGAGAACGGATCGAGGCGATAGAAGCCTATAGGGCTTTTATTCGCCATTGGCGCGGTGCGGCGCGCTTCAGCCAGCAGGCTGAAGTGCGATTGGGAATTCTTGGGGAGCGCACCCCTTGAAGACGTCGGCTACCCAATCTCGTCTGGGCTGTCTCTTGTTGGCTGCCGTAACTCTGGCGGTCTATGCCAACTCGCTGGATAACCCATTTCACTACGATGATGTGCACTCGATCGTCGACAATCCGCACCTGCGCGATCTAGAGCGAATTCCGTCCTTTTTCGTCGATCCAACGACCTTTTCGGAAAATCCGGACAACGCCATGTATCGGCCGCTCCTGCTGACGAGTTTCGCACTCAATTACGCCGTCGGTGGCTATGAAGTGCGGGGATATCATCTGGTATCGATCGTTCTGCATCTGGGGTGTGCGCTGCTGGTCGGAGGCCTGGTTCGGCGTATACTCGATGAAGTATGGGCTGGCTGGTTCGCCGCAGCACTTTTTGCCCTGCATCCGATCCACACCGAATCGGTGAATTATATCAGCACTCGGTCGGAGGTGCTGGCGGCGTTTTTCCTTCTGCTCGGTTTCTGGAATTATCTGCGCGCAGGGCCGCGGCGCTGGCTCTGGGTGGGGGTCGCCTATGGCGCCGGTCTACTCTGCAAATCCTCGGTGGTGGTCCTGCCGGCACTGCTCCTGGTTTATGAACTGGTCTGCCGACGTCGACTCCCGGTTGCGGACCGGGGGCTTTTCGCCCTGCTCGGGGCTATGGGAGGGTTGTACGTTATCGGGGTCTGGTCGTGGCTGGAAAAGGCCACCTACTCCGCGCCGGTGCGTTCCTTCGCCGAGCAGTTCTGGACTCAGATCAAGGCGATGGTTTTTTATCTGCACTTGCTTTTTTGGCCCAGCGGTCAGAGTGTGGACCACCAATTTCTACTCTCGGATACGCTATTCGACCCGATCGCCGGCAGCGCGGCATGCGCACTGGTTTCGCTGATCGGGATCGCCGTTTATAACCGTCGGCGGCATCCGGTGCCCTTATTGGGACTGGGCTGGTTTTTCATCGCTTTGGCACCGGCGTCACTGGTGCCGCTGAACGTACTGGTCAACGAGCACCGGCTCTATGTGCCGGGAGCCGCTTTCGCGCTGGTTGTGGCCTATGCGGGTTTGGCGTTGCGGCCAAAGGTGGGGGACCGATGGGTAGCTGGGTTGGGGCTGGTGATACTGGTGGTCGCGAGTTGGGCGACGGTCGAGCGGAATGCGGTTTGGCGGAGCGAGTATGCGCTCTGGGGTGATGCCGCGGCCAAAGCGCCCTTGATGGCTCGCCCCTTTATCTATCTCGGTGAGGCTTATGCCCGCGATGGGCGGGTCGAGGAGGCGGTCGCGGCCTTTAATCACGTGGTGCGCCGCGATCCAAACTTCGCTCCGGCTTATGCGCGCTTGGGAAAACTCTATCTGGAACAGGGAGAAGCCGATCGGGCGCAGGCGATACTCGAAGAGGGAGTGGGCATCGATCGAGAAAGTCCCGATATATGGATGGGGCTGGCGGACTTGCATCGGAGCCGCCAGCAATGGCCGGAGAGCCTCGCCGCTTACCAGCAAGCCGTTGAATTCGCGCCGGGAGTAGCGTCTTTGCGCAACAATCTGGGCAATACCTATCAGGTGCTCAATCGACCGCACGAGGCATTGGTGGAGCACCGGGAGGCTTTGGCCCTGGTGCCGGGCGATGCCGAAACCTTAGTCAATCTGGGCAATGCGCTGCTGATGCTCGAGCGCTACGATGAGGCGATGGTCCGTTACCAGGAGGCGCTGAACGCGCGGGGAGATTTCGCCGGTGCCTGGTTTAATTTGGGTTATGCGTATGAGCGGGTTGGCGAGGCCGATCGCGCGCTCGAAGCCTACGCACGGGCTGCGGTGTTGGATCCGGCTTATGGCCGCCGGGTGGCCGAACGGCGCCAAATCCTGCGAGGAGAACGATGAGAGTCAGGGATGGCCTGGGGATCGTGCTGGTTTGTGGTCTCTGCTATATCAATTTTGGCGGGGGCACATTCCATTACGATGATTTCCATTCGCTGGTGGAAAATCCGCATATCCGTTCGCTGGCCAATATTCCGGCGTTCTTTGCCGATCCCAGCGCCTTTTCGGGCGATGCGGAGAAGAAGATGTACCGGCCTCTCTTACTGGTCAGCTATGCGGTTCAATATGCGCTGCACGGTCTTGAGCCGCTGGGGTATCTGCTTGGCAACTGGTTAATTCATTGCGCGGTCAGCCTGCTGGTTGGTGCGTTGGTGGGTAGGGTGCTGGACGATCCGCGGGCGGGCCTGGTCGGGGCATTGTTTTTTGCTGCACACCCTCTGGCTGGCGAACCGGTCAATTATATCAGCAGTCGATCCGAGTCACTGGCGGCCTCTTTTTATCTGGCGACGGTCCTGCTCCATATTCGGGGTCGGCGCTCGTCGGCGCTCGTCTGCTTTGCTCTCGGCCTGCTGGTTAAATCAGTGGTGATCACCGTGCCGGTCTTGCTCTGGGCTTATGATCGCTGGCAGCGAGCGGGAGGGAGGGACTGGCGTCGCTATATGCCCTTCGTCGGGGTGGCGTTTGGCTATATTGTGCTGATCAGCTACAATCGTTTCCTGCTGGGCTCCCTTGCGGCCCCGGTCCGCGACTGGACTACGCAACTGATGACCCAGTGCAAGGCGCCAGCCTACTACCTGTATCTGATTGCGATGCCTTTCGAGCTCAATGTGGAGCATCAGTTTTTCGAGACTGCCGACCCATTCGACGGAGCCTTCCTGGCCGGTGCGGGCCTTGTTATTTCGTTGGGGTTTCTGGCCTGGTTCGGGCGCTTCCGGATTCCTGGATGGGTCTTGGTTTGGAGTATGGTGATCTTGCTGCCGACTGTTTTGCTGCCGCTGAATATGCTGGTCAACGAAAGGCGACTCTATCTGGTCATGGCCGGTTTGGCTTGTGGGGTAGGGTATCTCAGTCGCCGGTTCGAATGGCGCTGGCAGTTGGCCTGGTTAACTTGTGCAATTGTATTATGTTTGACCCGTAATACCCTGTGGAGCAGTGAATTGTATCTTTGGAGAGATGCCGTAAATAAAGCGCCGCGAATGTACCGTACTCAGTCCAATTGGGGCAAGGCATTACAGATGGCGGGGCGGGAAGAGGAGGCATTGGCGGCCTATCACCGTGCGATTTCTATCGATGATCGGCATGCGGATGCCTATAACAACATTGCTACGCTCTATCATCTGAGAGGAGAAGTTGACCAGGCGATAGTCTGGTATTTGCGGGCTCTTGAACGCCATGCGAATATGGAGGAGATTCACCAGAATCTGGGTGACGCCTATGCGCAGAAAGGGAACTTGGATCTGGCCCTGGTCGCTTATCGCCGGGCCCTGGATATCGACCCGGAAAAAGGCGATATATGGAGTAATTACGGTCTGACCCTCTATAGGGCCGGTGATCTGAGAGCGGCAGAAGCGGCATTGAGGAGGGCGATCGAATTGCTGCCCAACCAGGCAGAACCCTACAATAATCTGGCTAATATACACGTCGATCGCGATCAGTATAGCCAGGCCGAAATGCTCTATGAACAGGCTTTGGAATACGACCCGGAAGACCGGGGTCAGATTTTGGCCAATTTGGGTGATCTCTACCGGTCGATGGGTCGATTTGACGCGGGACGTCAGCAGCTTGAGGAGGCGATAGCCCTGCGCCCATCCGTCGCCGATTGGCACTATCGCCTCGGGCGCCTCGAACGCGAGGCCGGAAGGCGCGAGGTGGCGCAAGAGGCTTTCAGTGCAGCCCTGAAACTAGCCCCCGATCACGCCCGGGCCAGGGTGCAGCGTGCCGAGTTGTTGAGTGAGGGAGGAGTTTGGGAGCCGGCGATTGCCGCGTTTCGCCGTGCCCTGGACGACAAGGCAGATTATAGTCGAGCCTGGTACGGTTTGGGACGGGCATTGGAGATGGTGGGAGATGGGCCGGCTGCGCTGGAGGCCTATCGACAATTCCTAGTCGGTTGGCAGGGTGCTGCATCGCGGACCCGGGAGGTACACGCCCGAATCGAGGCGCTGGAGGGCGATTCCTGATGGCTGTTCAATGGCGGGAGATGGCTCTGCTGGTACTGGTCGCCTCTGCGGTCTATGCCAATTCGCTGACGGGGAGTTTCCACTACGACGACTTTCATTCGCTGGTGCAGAATCCGCATATTCGCAATTGGCAGCAGATCCCGGATTTTTTCGTCGATCCCGGATTGTTTTCCGCCGATCCAGAAAAGGCGATGTTCCGACCGCTGCTGCTGGTCAGCTATACAGTGAATTACGCGTTTGGCGGCTACCAGGTGCTGGGTTATCATCTTTTCAACCTCATGGTGCATCTGGTTTGTGTCCTGCTGGTCTGGCGTTTGGCGATTCGCCTGGGAGGCCACAGTGCCCTTTGTGCCGGCCTGGTTTTTGCCCTGCATCCGGTACTGAGCGAACCCGTCAACTATATCAGCAGCCGTTCCGAATCGCTGGCTGTGGCGCTTCTTTTGAGCGCGATGCTCTCTTATTTGCGTCGAGATCGTGCTGGGAATGTGCTGGGACCGCTGTTTTATGCCGCTGCGCTGCTGGTCAAGTCGATGGCGATCGTCCTGCCCGGATTGCTGGTACTGCACCAGTGCACTCGCGATGAGCGCGATCTGCGCCGGTTGCTGCCCTACGGAGTTGTGGCGCTGGGCTATCTGGCGATCATCGTCTCCAATCGCTTTCTCTCCGACTCGCTGGCTCAAGCGCCGCGCGGGCTCTACGCTCAGTTGCTGACTCAATGCAAAGCGGTGGTCTTCTATCTCAAGCTCGTATTCTGGCCGGTCGGGATGAATGTCGAGCCTCAGTTCGCCGCTGCCGATACATTCTCGATGGTCGTGCTGGCCAGCGCGGCGCTCATTGCTTCGGGTTTTTATTTGATTTTAAAGACGCGCCGTGGATGGTTCTACCTGGGTTGGGTTGGAGTCGCGCTCTCTCCAACGCTGATAATCCCCTTAAATGTCCTGGTCAATGAGCACCGGCTTTATTTGCCGCTGGCCGGGTTGGCCTTGGGAGTGGGGGCCTGGTGGGAGGGCAGTGCGCGCAAGAAGGTGCTCTTGTGGCCGGGTGTGGTCTGTCTGGTAGCTTGCGCCGGCCTGGTTGTGCAGCGCAATGCCGAATGGCGCGATGAATTGAGCCTTTGGTCGGCAGCCGCCGCCCAAAGCTCCCAGATGCCCAGAGTCCACGTGCATTTGGGCAATGCACTGCGCGATCGGGGAGATCTCAGCGCGGCCAGGCGAGCCTATGAACGGGCTCTGGTCCTGGCGCCGGATCATCGCCCGGCGCGCACCAACCTGGCCAACATCTACTTCGAAGCGGCGCAATCCGATAGCATTAACCACGCAGACTATCTGCGGCAGGCGGTGCGTCAGTACGAAGAAGTGCTGCTTCGCGATCCCCTCTATGTCGAAGCGCTCAATAATCTGGGTAGCGCCCAGATGATGCTGGGCGAATACGCGCAGGCCGAAGAGATATGGACTCGGGCGATTAGACGGCAACCGAACCAGGCTGAGGCTCATTATAATATGGGCCTTTTGCAGGTTAGACTGGGGCAACTGAGCGCGGCCGTGCCGTATTTCGAACGGGCTCTGGTGCTGGGGGAGGACGCCGAGACCCATTCTCAACTGGGCAACGCTCTGGCCGGGTTGGGTCGCCTGGGCCAGGCGGGGCAGGCCTATCGCCGGGCCATTGCTCTGGTGCCTGACGATATCGCGAGCCGCTATAATCTGGCAGAGGTCCTTCTGGTGCTGGGGGAGGCGGATATGGGGCAGGGGCGCAGGGGGAAAGCACTCGAGCAATGGGCCGAGGCGCGCGATCTGCTGCAGGGAGTTTTGGCGCAAGATCCAGGTCATGTTCGGGCTCGCCGCAGAATGAGCCAGTTGGCGGAGCGTTTGCAGTGAAGCAACTCTATTTCGCCCTCGTTTCCCGCCGGGACGCCTCAGCGCTTTTAATCGCCGCAGCAGTGTTGATGGTCTATGCGAACTCACTGGAAAACCCCTTCCACTACGACGACCGCCATTCTATCGTCGAAAATCACCATCTCCGCGATCTGGGTAATATTCCCGCTTTTTTTACCCAGCCCGAGTATTTCTCGCGCGACCCCGATAAAGCGATGTATCGGCCGTTGCTGCTCGTCAGCTTCGCGCTCAATCATGCCTGGGGCGAGTACGATCCTCAAACCTACCACATAGTTAATATATTGCTGCACTTGGGGTGTTCTCTCCTGGTCTGGGGGATTCTCCGCCAGCTGGTGCAGGCGCCCTGCCTCTCGTTGCTGGGGGCCTTGTTTTTCGCGCTGCACCCGGTGGCCAGCGAACCAGTCAACTATATCAGCAGTCGCTCGGAATTGATGGCCGCTGCCGGGTTGCTCGGTGGCTTGCTGCTCTATCTGCATGCCGGACGGCGCTATTGGCTGCTCGGCGTATCGTCGCTTTGTTTCGCCGCCGGCTTGCTGGCCAAGTCCGTTGCCCTGGCTCTGCCGTTGTGGATTCTCATCCTCGAGTGGCATCGGGGTGGTCTCAGGGCGTCCTGGTCCAGACTCTGGCCCTATGGTCTGATTGCGCTCGGCTATGTGGGGCTGGTGTGGAGTTTTGTGGTCGAGGCCGTGTTTGCGGCACCGGTGCGGACATGGCCGGAGCAGTTGGGCACTCAGATCAAGGCGTTGATCTATTACGCACAGCTCCTTTTCGCCCCCTTCGAACTCAGTATAGACCACGCATTTGTCCCTGCTGATCTTGGCACCCCGGTGGTCTGGCTGTGCGCGCTGGCATTGGCTTCGTTATTATTGTGGATGGGTGGGCTTTTTCGGGTGGGCGTTTTGTGGATGGGAGTGGCTTTGGCGCCGACGTTGCTGGTGCCGCTGAACGTACTGGTCAATGAGCATCGGCTCTATCTGCCGCTGGTGGGGTTGGTCGTCGCACTGTTGGGTATGCGCTCCTTGGAGGCGGTGCGCGGGTTGCGTTGGGGTGCGCCATTATTGCTGGCGTTTTTGGCGTTGTTGACCTGGGAGCGGAATCGGGTTTGGAGCGATGAGGCTGCGCTCTGGGGCGATGCGGCGCGCAAAAATCCAGATTCTGTTCGGCCTCTTGTCTACCTAGGCAATGCCGCCCGGGAAAAGGGCGAGCCGCAGAAGGCCGCAAGCTATTATAGGCAGGTGCTTGAACTGGAGGCCAATCATCCGACTGCACGCGCCAATCTAGGCAATGCCTACCAGGATTTGGGGCACTATGCTTTATCTATTGAGATCTTTGTGCAACTGCTTGAGGACCATCCCGAGATGACCGATCTCCACTATAGTTTGGGGCGAGTGCTGCAAGTGGCTGCTCGCGGCGACGAAGCCCGCGCCCAGTATCAGTCCCTGCCTCTGGATAGCCCGCATCGCCCGCTGGCCGATAACAATTTGGGGACGCTCTTTGAGGAAATGGGAAAAGTAGATAGCGCGCTCTATTATTATCGACGCGCCGATGAACTGGTTCAGGCTCAGGCCAACCGCACTCGTTTGTTCCGCCAGTCGCTAGATCGGATCCACGTACTCTTTGAAAATGGCGAGTTCGGGCGTGCCGAAATGCTGTGTCGGGTCCTTCTGGCAGCCGATGCCGATCATCGCGATGCGGGTTTCCTGCTCTCGGTATCGCTCTTTTACCAGGCGCGATACAGCGAAAGTATCGTCGAAAACCAGCGCCTGGTGGAACGCTATCCCTATTTTGATGAGGGGTTATTACAGTTGGCTCATGCACTGGAGTCAAGTGGGCGATTCGAAGAAGCGCAGAGTACCTACCAGACCCTGCTCAAGCGCACATCCAGTGCGGAGATGGGACAAATTGGACGCGAGCGGTTGGATGCGCTCGAAGAGAGAATGCCGTGAAAGAGGTCCTTGCCATCCTGCTGGTCAGTTTTGCCGTCTACGCCAATTCGCTCGACAACGGTTTTCACTACGACGACGAGCACTCGATAGAGAAGAATATCCACATCCGCGACCTGGATAATATTCCGCGTTTCTTTAAAGACCCCTCCGCGTTCTCTGTCGATCACGACAAGGCGATGTTCAGACCGATTTTGCTGGTCACTTATGCGCTCAATTTTGCCTGGGGCGGCTATGAGGTGGAGGGGTATCACCTGGTCAATCTGATCTTGCACGCTCTGAGCGCCTGTCTGGTCTACTGGCTGGCGCGATTGATGACCCGCCGTCCCGATCTAGCTCTGAGTGCGGGGCTGCTCTTTGCCGTGCATCCAATCTGCAGCGAGCCGGTCAACTATATCAGCAGTCGGAGCGAAGGGCTGGCGGGATTCTTCTACCTGGCTGGATTGGCGTTGTTTATTCGGGCGAACCAGTCGGGTGGGGGACGATGGCTCTATCTTTCGTGGGGGGCACTGGTCGCAGGGCTCTTGAGCAAATCCATCGTCTTCACCCTGCCGGCGGTGGTGCTGATTTGGGATTATTTGTGCATTAGCCGCAGGCGATTGGAGGTGTTGCGGGGCCGCTTCTTGCGCTGGCATCTGGTCTATTGGGTCCTGGCCGGCCTCTATCTGATCGCCATTGTCAATAATCGCTTTCTAACCAAATCGCTTGCCAAGCCGGTGCGCGGGCGCTGGTCGCAGTTTCTGACCCAGATCGAGGCGTTTGCCTATTACCTCAAATTATTGGTCTGGCCGGTCGAACTCAACGTCGAACATCAGTTCTTCGCCCGGGAGCAGGTCGGGCCGACCGTTCTGCTCGCCGGCGGATTGCTGATCGGATTGGTGCTGGCGCTCTACTGGGCTTATAGGCGGCGTTGGGATCTGCCGCTCTTTCTCAACCTCTGGGTGTTCTTGGCGTTGGCTCCGGTCGTGGTCATGCCGCTCAATGTTCTGGTCAACGAGCGGAGACTCTATCTGCCTTGCGCGGCGTTTTGCCTGGGGTTGGCATTGTTGCTGCACTCGCAATACCTGCAGCGGCACTTGGGCAAAGTGTCCCTCGGGCGAGGGCTAGCCCTGGTATTGATCCTGGTCTATGGGGTGATAACGGTCGATCGTAATACCATGTGGAAGAATGATTTTAGTCTGTGGTCTGATGCCGTTGCCAAGGCTCCTGGAATGTCGCGAAATCATCTTTATCTCGGTAATGCGCACAAGGATGCAGCTTTTGCCAGCAGCGAGAAAGCCGAGGAAATGACGCACTGGGAAGAAGCGCGAAAGGCCTATACTCAGGCCATCTCGCTCAATTCGCAAAGTGATTTAGCTCTGCGCGCGCTCAATAACCTGGGAGCCGTAAGCTTTGTGCTCAAAGATATCGAGTCGGCCGAAAAGGCCTACCGCCAGGCGGTCGAGATCAATCCACAATACGCTGATGCGCTGGTCAATTTAGGTACGATTTACCACGAGAAAGCCCGGATGAATCCGGATCGAGAGCAGGCCCAGGCGCTATTTTCCGAATCGGCTTCCTATTACCGCAAGGCACTGCGTCTTTTGCCCAATCATGCCGATGCCTGGGCTAATATGGGGTTGGCATTTTTCGAAATGGGTGATTACTCCAAATCCATCAAGGCCTACGAACGATCGCATTATCTCAACCCGCGCAACCATCGCCTGCTCAATAATCTCGGGAATTATTACGCTACATTGGGGCAAAAGGCCGCTCCAGGCGACGAATCGCGCCGGGCGAATCTGCAAAAGGCCGTGGGCTATTTTCAGCAGTCGATGCAATTGAGTCCGCCCGGAGAGATGAACAATCCCAGATATGGCCTGAAGATCGTCGAAGAACTCCTGTCCCAATGACGCAAAGAGTCTGGCTGGGCACCAGTGTATTTCTCCTGGCGCTGGTCACCCACCTCAATAGCCTGGGTGGCGATTTCCACTACGACGATCTGCACTCGATCGTCGAAAACTACCACGTGCGGAGTCTGGCAGAGATTCCGGGGTATTTCGCCGATCCCGCAACCTTTTCCAGCGAACCGAGCATGGCGATGTACAGGCCCGTAGTCCTGACGACCTACGCGCTGGCCTATGCTCTCGCTGGCTATCTGGCCTGGCCTTATCTCCTCTTCAATATGGTGGTGCACGGAGTGGTCGCGGTGCTGGTATACCTGCTGATCAGCGCGAAGCTGGGCCGTTTGATGCCCGCCTGGTGGGCCGGGGCTTTATTCGCGGTCCATCCGGTCCATACTCAGGTCGTAAATTATATCAGCTCTCGCTCCGAGAGTCTGGCGATATTGGGGGTTTTTGCCGCGCTCTATTGGCTCGGGCAGGGCAAGAGTACGCGGGGGATGGCAGCGTATATTCTGGCGCTCTTGAGCAAATCGATCGCCCTGGTCTGCCCGCCCTTGCTTTTTCTCTGGGCAGAGAAAAAGCCGCCTCCGCGGATTTGGGTCCCATTGGCGGCATTGAGTGGACTCTATCTAGTGTTGATCAGCGCCAACCAGTTTCTCACCCGATCGCTGGCCCAAGATCTGCGCTCCCATGGTGTGCAACTCTACACTCAGATCAAAGCGCTGGTTTATTATCTCTATCTCATTGTCGTACCGGCCCGCTTGAGCATCGAACATCCTCTCGACGAAAGCGAATCGATTGCCGAGGGGCCGGTACTCTTCGCCGCGCTGCTGATCCTCTCACTCCTGTATTGGATCTGGAAAGGCCGCGCTTCGGCCCCCGCTCTCGGTTTTGGTGTTTTTTGCCTCGGTTTGGCAATCCCCTTTCTGGTACCTTTGAATGTGCTGGTCAACGAACACCGGGTCTACCTGGCCTCATTCGGGCTCCTTTATGCACTGGTCGGGATCTGGAAACCGAATCGTTCGGCGGTTCTCGGGGCGAGTTGGGGATTGCTCATCGTGCTGATGCTGCTGACCTGGCAGCGCAACGAGGTCTGGCGGGATGAGTTCAGTCTGTGGTCCGATGCAGCGAGCAAGGCGCCGAAGAAGTTCAGAGTGCTGAGCAATCTGGGGTTGGCGCACTATGAGCGTGGCGAGCTGGAACAGGCGAGGAATGGGCTGGAGCACGCGCTGGCGATCAATTCGGGCTATGCCCGGACCTGGAGCAATCTGGGGTTGGTCTACGAGGGGTTGGGTGATTATCCGGGAGCAGAGCGGGCCTATCGTCGGGCGCTGGATCTGCGCCCGGATCTGGTAGGGATCCGCGCCAATTTAGGTCGGCATTATCTGGGCTTGGGGCGTTATGGAGCGGCAATCGAAGAGCTGGAGTTGGCGCTGGACTTGGATGCCGATGCGGTTGGAGCCCGGACCAGTTTGGGGCTGGCCCACCAGCGTGCAGGCCGCCTCGAAGAGGCTGTACACGAGTATGAACGAGTTCTCAGATCAGGGCCGCTGACCGTAGAAGCATATAACAATTTAGGTCTGGCCTACCAGGATCTGGGCCGTTTAGACGCTGCGGAAAAAATCCTCGAGCGGGCCCTGGAACTGGCGCCGGAAAACCAGGATACAGCGATTAATTTACAGATGCTCCGTCTGCGTCGTAAGGGGCTCGATGTCGTGGAAATCTATAGTGATTTGACCGATAGATTTCCACAGCGGCTCGAACTCTGGCGCAGGCTGGCGAGCCAGTATGCAGCTGCTGGACGGATCGAGGAGGCGATTGACGCTTGTCGTCGGATTCTCGCCATCGATCCCCGCGATCGACAAGCGCAGGTTAATCTGAGAAAACTGCGTCAAGATCCGCGTCTCAAATAGGCAAATGGTTTGACATAAATCGGGGCCTACCCGTTATTTACTTTGTTGTTTCTCCCTGTTTTTCAACTTGTTGAATCCCTTGCCCTAATCCTGTCGATCAGCCCAATGGACATCGCTCAAATACGCAATTTCTCGATTATCGCCCATATTGACCACGGCAAGTCGACGCTTGCTGACCGCCTGCTGGAAAAGACCGCAACCCTGACGGCCAAGCAGATGCAGGCGCAGGTACTCGACAATATGGATTTGGAGCGCGAAAGGGGGATTACGATCAAGGCCCACGCCGTGCGGATGAATTACCAGGCATCCGACGGACAAATCTACCAGTTCAATCTGATCGATACGCCGGGCCACGTCGATTTTACCTACGAAGTATCGCGGAGTCTGGCTGCTTGTGAGGGGGCGGTGCTGGTCATCGATGCCACGCAGGGGGTTGAAGCGCAGACGGTCAGTAATGTACTGCTGGCGATGAATAACGATTTGGCCATCATTCCGGTGCTCAACAAGATCGATATGCCGGCTGCCCAGGTTGAGGCTGTGCAGCAGCAGGTTCTCGATTTACTCGGGGGCGAGGCGGAGGAGATCCTGCAAATCAGCGCCAAAGAGGGGATTGGGATCGAGCAGGTGATGGAGGTGGTGGTCGAACGGGTGCCCGCCCCGGCGGGAAAAGAGCTGGAACCGCTGCGCGCACTGATCTTCGATTCGCTCTTCGACCAGTATCGGGGCGTAATCTGTTTTATCCGCGTCGTTGATGGGAGTATACGCAAGGGGCAGCAGATTCGCTTCCATTCGACTGGAATGCTCTACGAAGTCGAGGAGGTCGGCCACTTAGTCCTGAATCGAATTCCCACCCAGGAACTCAAAACCGGTGAAGTGGGGTACCTCATCGCTGGGATCAAGGTTCTTGCCGAAGCCCATGTCGGTGATACGGTCGTTGATGCGCAATGTGAGCAAATAGAGCCCTTGCCGGGTTATCAGGCGCTCAAGCCTATGGTTTTCAGTGGAATTTACCCAATTGACCCCGATGCCTACGAGGTACTGCGCGATGCTCTGGAGCGGCTGAAACTCAACGACGCGGCCTTTTCCTACGAGCCGGAAACCTCGCCGGCTCTCGGCTTTGGTTTCCGTTGCGGTTTCCTGGGTCTTTTGCATATGGAGATTATTCAGGAGCGGCTAGATCGCGAGTATCAGGTAGAAATCATCAATACCTTACCCAATGTGCTCTACGAAATCCTGACCAAAGATGGCGAGGTGATTCATGTCGATAATCCTTCGTCGTTGCCTTTCGTGGCTGAGATCGACGAAGTGCGTGAGCCCATTCTCTCAGTGCAAATTCTGGTGCCGAGCGATTATATCGGTGCGGTGATGAAAATTTGCACCGATCGCCGCGGGATCTACCGCAATACCGAGTACCTCGATGGGAGCAGGGCAATCCTGAGTTTCGAGATGCCTTTGGCCGAGGTGGTGATCGACTTCTACGATCGGCTGAAGTCGGTGTCGCGGGGTTACGCCTCGTTTGATTATGAGCATTTGGAGATGCGTGCTGGTCCGTTGGCCAAACTCGATATTATGATCAATGGCGAGCCCTTGGACGCGCTTTCGGTCATCATCCATCGCGACAAGGCCTACGAATGGGGCCGGCAGTTGTGTTCCAAGCTCAAGGAGCTGATTCCGAGACAGATGTTTGAGGTGATCATCCAGGGAGCAGTGGGCAACAAGGTGATTTCACGTGAGGTCGTTAAACCCTTCCGCAAAAATGTGACGGCCAAATGCTATGGTGGTGATGTGACTCGCAAGCGCAAGTTGCTCGAGCGGCAGAAGGAAGGCAAGAAGCGGATGAAGCAATTCGGCAAGGTTGAAATTCCCCAAGAAGCGTTTCTCGCCGCGCTCAAGTTGGAAGATTGAAGGATGGGCAAAACGCTCGCGAAGGGGTCGCAGGGGCGGGTTAGTGCTGGGCGTAAGGGGGGCAAAAGGAGGAGTTGGCGGCGGGTAGCGGGGGTTGTTGTTGCTGTGATATTGGTGGCGATAGGATTGCGGCTTTTCGTTATCCAGGCCTTCAGGACGCCTTCGCGGTCTATGGAGGACACACTGAAGGTTGGCGACTGCGTATTAGTGGACAAGATGACCTATGGAGCTGGCTTGCCCTTTATCGACTGGCGTCTGCCGGCTTTCCAATCGCCACAGGTCGGGGAAGTGGTCGTTTTCAAATATCCGATCGATCCGCAGAAAATATATGTCAAACGCTGTCTGGCGGTGGCGGGGCAGGTGGTGGAGATTCGCAACAAGGTGGTCTATGTCGATGGGGTGCGCCAGATCGACTCGCCCTTTTCGAAGTACATCGATGCGCGTATTTTTCCCGCCGACACAGCCGAGCGCGATAATTATGGACCCGCCCAAGTCCCTCCCGGGGCGATTTTTGTTGTCGGCGATAACCGGGATAATAGCCGCGATAGTCGCCATTGGGGTTTTCTTCCTCTGGAGTTGGTGGTGGGAAGGGCCCTTTGCATATACTGGTCGATTATGCCTCAGGAGCCTGGTATGGTTGGCTGGGGTGACTGGATATGGGGTTTATGGAATCGAATCCGCTGGCAGCGGATAGGGATCTGGGTGCAATGAATGCGTTTGGCCTCTATATTCACGTGCCCTTTTGTCCGCAGATCTGCCCCTATTGCGCTTTTGCCTCGGTTGCTGGCAGGGAGCAAAGCCACCTGCCCTATGTGGAGGCGATCTGTCGAGAGATCGAATCCTGGCGGCATCTGCGAGGACCGTTGGATACGGTCTTTCTGGGTGGGGGAACTCCCACTCAGATCGAGTCCGAACTCATCGCTCGGATCCTGGCTGCGGTACGGCTTTGTTGGGGGGTGCGCCCCGAGGCGGAGATTTCGGTCGAAGTCAATCCCGGAACTGTGGACCGGGAGAAGTTTTCCGCGTTAAAATCTTTGGGATGCAATCGGTTGAGCATTGGTGCGCAGGCTTTTAGCGATGCCGATTTACGACTCCTGGGCCGGGTTCATAGCGCCGATGATATCACCAGGGCTTATGTCGCGGCAAGGGAGGCGGGCTTTGCGAATATAAGCCTCGACCTAATCGCCGACATGCCGGGGGTCACCACAGCCAGTTGGCGCTATAGCGTCGATCGGGCCATCGATCTCGCTCCGGAGCACCTTTCGGTCTATAGCCTTATTATAGAAGAGGGTACTCTCTTTGCCGAGAGACGGCGCCAGGGTCGGTTGGTGCCGGTTGCAGACGACCAACAGGCTGCTACTATGCAATGGACCGTCCAGCGGCTAGTTGCGGCGGGCTATGAGCACTATGAGGTATCCAACTACGCCAGGACGGGTTATCATTCGCGCCATAACTGGGGATATTGGACGGGTGCTGCGTACTTGGGAGTTGGACTCGGGGCACACAGCTTCATCGCTGACGAGCGAAGCTGGAATACGCGCGATCTAGATACTTATCTGGTAGCGCTCGAGAATGGGGAATCCCCGAGAGAAGGACGTGAGTTCATAGATCCGGATACCGCCCGCAGAGAACGTCTGTGGTTGGGGTTGCGCACCGCAAATGGGATCCAATTGAGCGAAAGCGAGGTTTCACAAATGCAAGAGAGCAAACGGTTTGCTGATCTGGTTGCACTTGGCTACGCCAGGTTGGAAGGGCAGCGCTTGTATTTGACCGATCCGGGTTTGGTGCTGGCCGACGCCCTCGGCCTGGAACTGGAAAAGATTCTGGAGGATCGAGCATATGTCGCTGCTTGAGCGAGGTTGTCGGCGTCTGGGGTCGATGTTGGATGCCTGGTTTATTTTGTGCCTCGTATTAGTGGGCGCTACGGGCGTTTGGGGACAGGAAACTTCCGGCGATGACCAGGCTGTCAGCCGTTATCGAATTGAAAAAATCCAACCTGAAGTAGAGTCCAGGACCTTGGTCTTTGGCCTCGAAGCGTATCGCGAGGTTATGGCGACGGGTAAATATCTCGTCGGCCCGGGCGATGAGTTCATGGTTTATCTTTCGGGTACGGAGGGACCGTATTTTTCCAAAGTTCTTTCGGAAGGGGGGCTCTTCATTCCCGAGGTGGGGATGGTAGCTGTGGGCGGCCTGCGGATCAAGGAAGTTCACGACAAGGTGAGCAGGCGGTTTCGCGAAGTTATGAAAGTGGGCGAGATCGAGTTAGAATTAAGTCAGCCCAGGCAGTTTCCGCTGTCGATAGTTGGCCTGGTTGCGAATCCCGGTGTCATCGTGGGCACCGGTGTGGAGCGCGCTAGCCAGATATTGGACAAGGCCGGAGGGTTGCAGGGTTCCGCTTCATCTCGTAACATCCGCATTGTGAAGACCGCAGGGTTGGACCGCGACCAACGAGCGGAGATCGAGAACCATATCAGTGCAGGTCGATTTGAGGCGCTGATAGATCTTTCGGTGGCGTCCATTGACCTGGTGCGCTACAAACTCACGGGCGATTCGCAGTACAATCCCTTTGTCGAGGATGGGGATCTGATTTTGGTTCCGCCCCGGTTTGGTCAGGTCGCCAGCTTCGGTGCGGTACAGCGCCCAGCTTTTTACGAACTCTTGCCGGGCGACCGGATCAGCGATCTGATGCTCTTTTCAATGGGGCCGAATCGCACCTACGATGAGAGTAATGTAGTACTCTTTCGCTATCTGGAGGATCTGATTACTCGAATTAGCATAGATGTCGATCTCAGCGCCGTATTGGCTGGAGATCCCGAGGCGGATATGATCCTCGAGCCCGACGATTGGCTCAATGTTCGCGCGATTCCGGAATACCATCTGGATAGTCAGGTTTTTATCAGTGGCGAAGTCAGATACCCGGGGCATTACATAGTGGGGCAGGAGGGCATTTCGCTGGACCAACTCATCACGCTGGCCGGTGGGTTTACCAAAAATGCCTCGCTGGCCCAGACCCGGATAAAACGGCAGAAATTCATTGGAGAAGGATCGGAGGGCGATCCCGAATTCGAACGCCTGCGCTTTGTGCCGATTGGCGACCGCTCCGAGTTGGACGACCAGTATTTCATTATGAAGAGCCGCGAGAAGCCTGGGCAGATGTCGGTGGATCTGGTCGAATTTTACGTCAAGGGCAATGAAGCACATAATATCACGCTTTTGCCCGGCGATGTGATTGTCGTACCTACTCGACAGCGCACGGTCACTGTTAGTGGGGCGGTAGCCCAACCTGGCGAGGTGATTTTCGATCCGGACTTTTCGGTTCGGGACTATATCGATCGCACGGGTGGTTTCGGGTGGCGAGCTTCGAAGGATGTGATGGTCATTAAGGCGCTGAGCGGTGAGAAGAAGCGGGTCAAGGATGTGGTCGAAATTCAGCCGGGCGACCGGATTTGGATCAGGGAAAGACCCGAACGCGATTACTGGACGATTTTCACCCAGACGATGAGTGTCGTCGGCGAGGTGGCGACGGTCGTCCTGCTCGTTGCGAGCTTAACCAGTAATTAGTCAAAGGCGATGGAAGAAGATCGCAGTCTGCTAGATTATATCTACGTTCTCGTCAAATGGCGGCGGATGATCATCGCGTGCGTGTTGTCCGTCACGCTGGCTACAGTTGTGGTCACCCTGCTGGTGTCCAAAAAGTGGACGGCAAATACCGTGCTTCTGCCCTACGAGGAGGAGTCGGCCCGCTATGATATGACGATGCTGATGAATGCGGCAGTGCCGGGTAATCTAGGTGGTTTGCTGGGCAAGAGCACTCCCAACGAGCGGTTGGTGACCATCCTCAAAAGTCGCAGGATTCTCGGGGCAATGGTCGATCGCTTTGGCTTAATAGAAGATTACGGATCGCCCAATCGCGACTTGGCGATCGAGACACTGGCCGAACATATCGAGACCGAATTGGGCAGCGGAGGAGCGCTCATCGTCCGGGTCGAGGCTTCGAGTGCCGAGCTGGCGGCCGAAATGACCAATACCATGGTAGCTGAACTGGACGCAGTAATCCGCCAGCAGAAGCGGGATCTGGCCTATGGAGATCGCTCTTTTCTCGAAGTTCGCTTAGACAGCGTCCAGCGCGTAATCGAGATGAAAGCCCTGCAGTTGAAAAGCCTGCAGGAAGAGTATGGAATCGTCGACCTGGAAGCCCAGACCCAGGCGCTCGTCGGGGTCGCACAACATATTGTCCAATCCCTGGCCTCGCGGGAGGTAAGGCTCGGCGTTGTTCGGGGGGTTATGCATCCCGACCATGAGGAACTCCGTTTGCTCGAGATGGAAGTAGAGGAGTTGCGCAAGCAACTCGCGCAAGTGGTTGGAGAATATGAAGTAAGGGCTGGTTCCGAGGCTGAGACCACTTTTGCCGTGCTGGGACCGCCGCTTGATGAACTCCCCGAATTGGGTCTTGAGTTTGCAGAGTTGAGTCTGAGTCTCAAGCTAAGTGAACACACCCTCACCTTCCTCGCTGCTCAACTCGAAGATGCCAAGTTGCGACAGGCCAAACCGGTTGCTGCGGTACAGGTCCTCGATCCTGCTACGCCGCCGGTGTATCGCAGTTGGCCACGCCGCACTCTGAGTGTAGTGGTGGCTGCGATTATCAGTCTAGTATTCAGCGTGGTATTGGCCTTTGTCGGAGAGTCCCTGGGCCATATTTCGATTCGACATCAGGATAGATTGCTAGCGATAAAAAAATTGCTCGCGCGAGAGGAAAAAAACTAAAAATAAGCTAAATAGAAAGTGGCCGGATCGAGTGCAATGCCGATATCAATAACATACCAAAGATATCGTATTGCGATCCGTATGAATTTCAAAAAAGAAAACTATTTACCCTCCCATCTGCGCAGTGAAAATGGGTTGCCTCGTAGCCAAGAGGAGCGCTTGCTCTGGATCAGGCAGCGGGTTGAAGATGGGTATTACGAAAGCCATCGCATCAAACAAGCCGTTGCGGAGGCTTTTTTAGAGCCTAAACCCAAGCACCGGGCCGGCGGTCAGGTCATACCCGAAAACTAAAGCATTGCTTTGGTTTTGAGTTTGCGAATGATCCGCGCGCTACACTGTTCGGATCGGGTGGGTAAGTCTGAGCTTGGGAAAAACCATAAAAGAGAAAGCCATTGCCTCTAAAGGCAATGGCTTTCTCTTTTATGGTGGGGGGAGCAGGATTCGAACCTACGAAGGCATGAGCCAACAGATTTACAGTCTGCCCCGTTTGACCGCTTCGGTATCC
>CAZFMY010000089.1:0-17376 GCA_964520345.1 uncultured Gemmatimonadaceae bacterium
CGCATCTGCCCCCACTCGTAAAACCCAGAAATAGGTCCCCGGCAACACCAAGCTTCCATCCCTCAATCGACCATCCCACTGCACCACTACCGGCCCAATCCCCCGCTCGTCGGCAAATATTTCATGCACCCTTCGTCCCGCCAGATCGATCAGATCCAAGTGCACCGGTGCCGCCCGGGTCAACTGCAATATATTGAAGGAGAAACCGAAAGAATCGTTGACCGAATCGTCATTGGGCGTAAAAACAGACGACTCAATTGCGATTTCGCCGACCAGCTTACCGATCTGCACCTTGGGAATCGCCACCGAGAGATTCGATAATTCGGGGAAGTCCCCGGGGCCAAAATCCGTCGCCTCACCCGGCTCGAGACGCTGGGGTACTATACCCGAACTGCTGTGGTAAGCCCGACCCGAAAAGGTCGTACCGAAACGAAAAATCGGCAGATCGAAACTGAACTCCAGCACGGCCCCATCGCGACGAATCAAGGGAAAACTGAAGCCGAAGCCGTCCTCGCGAATAAAGTCGAGTGTAAAATCAACCGGTTCTCCGTCGAGCACGACCTCCCGCACCGCCGAAATCCGCACATTGGTATCGATCTCCAGACGGTCGAAACCGCGCAACTCGCCCCCGGCACCCAAACGCACTGCGTAGCGGAACGTCGCCGGCTCCTCCGCTCGAGCCAGTCGCGGAAAAACCTCGGCGCGCAACGAGCCGGCGATCGGCGGTTGCAGAAAATCGAACCGCAACTCGTCCAGCTGTCGCGCCTCGAATAGTCCGCCTACAAACTCGAAGCGGAACTGGATATAGCGGCGCGGCGTCGGCGCAAGCACCAATTCACCGGTGTGTACCACAAACCACGGACTCCAGTGTTCGGTATCGTCGCGGATACCGCCCCGATCGGCCGGCATGAGCTGGTCGACATAGCGATCGCGTGAGACCTCCTCCATTTCGAAGACCCCTTCACCGATCAGAATCTTCTCGCGGTAGATCAGCGGCGTGGGATCGGTACCCGTCCGCACCCGAACTTCCAGCAGCGAAAAATCCGGATGGCCGACCGCCTCCTCGATCCACTCGACGAAACCTACTGTAGCCCGATCGCCGAGGTCGATGATATTGGACAGGTAGAGAGCCTGCTGCAAAAAACCCGTGCCGTAGACTTCGATCTCGTCGATCTCGAAGGGTGCGTCGGCCAGCGATTTGACCTTGACCAGACGCGCGTATTGGGGCGGCACCTCAATAGCGACCACCGGCTCCTCGTTCTGCAAATCGCGCTGGATCAGTACATCGGGCTGACCGGATTCGAATTCGTTGATCCACAACTCGTAACTGCGCAAAAAGTCGTTGTGAAAGGGAGTCGCAGGGGTCGCCACCACCGTGTTACGCGGGTAGAAGATCACTCGTTGCACCCCCACCGGCACCGCGAAGTCGAGGATCAGCCAGATTCCACGCGTGGCGACACGCGGCTCGAAGATCGTCGGTTTGCGCTCAAAGGCCACCTGGTGGTCGCCGTTGACCGTGCCCTCGAGCTGAAGCCGGTAGCCGCGACCGGAATTCGGCGCGTTGATCGAGCCGAAGTCGAGAACCCGCGCGGCGATATTCTCGTCCTCGTCAAAACGCAACGGCCCGATCCAACCCGGTCGATAGCCGAAATCAATGGTCGCCCCCGGCGCATTGGTCTGATCGATCAGACCGAGCACGGCATTGGATACAATCTCCGGCTTCTCGCCGTTGCCGCCGCTCTCCCAGGAGGAAGCACCTCGGTCACCGAGTACATAAGTCTGCGCCGGCTGAGCCCACAGGCTCTCAGGCAGCACCAGCACGATAATCCACAGCCAACTCCTCATTGACGCAATCCCGCATACAAGGTCATAAAGATCAAACTCGCCTCCTGAGCAGGACGCCCCTCGAAGCGACGCTGCTGGAACTGCACGCCGGTCGTTCCCACCAGCTGATAACCCTGGTAGGCCGTGCGATTTTCAAGCTGGCAGACGACCGTCCAGCCGAAGAAATCGGCGTCCACTTCTTCCCGCGTACCGTCCAGAAGCCAGAGCCAGCCGGCCTCCAGCCCCACCTGCAGCTCGGTGTTGAAAAGCTGACGTCCATAGCGGGGAAAGTAGCTAACGCCCACTGACTCGGCGAAGAGTGGCTGGGTCCACATCAGAATCAAGAGTTCTTCCAGACTGGTCGACTCGGAGCGACGAGTACTGAAAGGCCACTCGCGGCGGAACTCGCTTTTGAAACGCGGCTCCAGAACCCCCAGGCCTACCGGAATGGTCCACTCCGCCTTATTGATCACACCGAGAAAACCGCTGCTCTTACGGCCTTCTCTAAGCCGCACCTCGGCCTCTGAATCCTGCTGCTCGACCCGATCCCATTTAAAGCGGTGCAAAAAACGCACCGACCCCAGATGCTGATCGAGATCGAGATAGAGGGAATTCTTCCAGGTGTTTAGTCCCGGGAGAATATCGACCCGATCGAGCATCCCCCCCGGAGCCCCAATCGGTTGGAACCACTGCCTGAGATCATCGGGGATATTGTCGCGAACTCGAACTCCATACTCGAAAATTCGCAGCCGACTACCCCCCTTAAAGCGATGAGTCCAAGTGCCCAGCAGATACCAGGCGCGGGTCCGGCCGTCGCCGGCGACCAGCTGCATCGCCTGCCGCCCGATACTCAGTTCAAGCTCTGGTATGAGTTCCACCTGGAGATAGGTATTGAAGCCGCGATGATCACGCCGATAAGGATAATCCGGTTCTAAATCATTCTCAAAACGGTCGATAATTCCGTTGTGGTTCATATCGAGCCCAAAGAGGAACTCGGGGCGATCCGCCCGGAAGCGCAGAAAAGGTTCCTCGTAGTCGGGAAAGAGGTTCTGGTTCTGGTTGTTGTCGTTGATAAAATCGCCGTTTTCGTCCAAACCCGGCCAGGCGACTTCGCGCTGAGAAGAGAGAATACTGCTCGCAGACGAGGTCACCGACTCGGTTACCCCACCCCAGCGCACGAAGAAAGGACGCTCCCACTCGGTCAGGCTGTTGAGATCGTCGTCATCGTCGACGAATTCGTAGACCTGAGGCACCGGGTTCTTGAATTTGATTCGCCCACTGCGATCGGTGAGCCAGTAGCGAGTGCTATAATCGTCGGCAATCGAAAAACCCTCACCAAATAACCTCCAGGGACCAAAGTGGTAGGCCGCATTGAGATAGCCGGCATAGGACCTGGTGACCACCTGGTGATGGGACGAAATATTGGGGTTCGGATAGCGCGAAAAACGGCGATTGAGCACCCATTCACCCAAGAGCGAGAGCCCCCTCCACTCGGTCAAATTCCAGTCGATGCCGATCAACTCATTAGCCGTCGGCAAGCCGTAGTCGATGCGCACGATCTGGGTATTGCTGTTGTCCTGCACATTGCCCCTGGCCCGCGCAACGGGCAGAAAGACAATCTCGGCATTGCGCCGCTGACCATCGGTTTGCAGATTCGAGGCGACTTCGATCCGGTAATCATTGGCCAGCGAGAGCTCGATCTGCACTGCCCGCAAATCACCCGATTGCAAACCGTCGAAATCCAGACCGGCCAGATCGTATTCGAGCAGGATGCTCTCCTCGTCGCGGGCGAAGAGCCGCCCACCCTCCAGGATCCCGCCCTCGCGCTGCGGCAAAAAGCCAATCTCGCGCCCACTCAACTCGCGCCCACTGGTATCCAAAAGCGCGATATCGAAACCCGCCAGCGCCACTCCAACCTGGCCGTGGCCGGGCGAGTCGTCCCTGATACGCACCCAGAGCTTGTCCAAAGGCTGATTTTCGAGCGCTGTCAAAATCCCGTGCAATGGGTTGCCATCGTCGAATTCCTTTTGCGTCAGCACGTTGTGGGCATTGACATAGCTCAGCCCCAGACTAGCCTGCGGGGTCGCCTGAAACTGGAGGTGACTGCCCATTACCATTGTCGAATTGGTCTGTGCCTCATCGTCGGGATTGCTCGGCCGCGAGAGCAGTAAACTAGCCTGATAACGCTCGGCCGCATAGTCCAAACGCACGCCGTTGAAACGAGGTTTGTTGAAGGTCAGCGGAGTAAAGCGGGTAAAAATCTCATCGCCGACCATCAGTCGGTACGAAGACGAACCGCGCTGGTCGGAGGCGATGACCAGACGATTGAAAAAATCGCGGTAGGCCGGACGCCGATTAGCCCTCAGATCCATCGAAGAAAGCCCACCACGGCGCTTGTCGATAAAACTGCCGCGCGATTCGGGCTCTTGCTGAGTCCAATTGTACACCATCCATCCGCGACCCAGGGGATTACCGAAGGAATCGTAGGTCTCGTCGCCTTCGAGAATCAGACTGATATAGCGCAAATAGGCATCGCGAGCGAAATGGACCCCCTGCGCATACCAGGGAGACATATAGCTTTCGGGCAAATAGCGCGGCTCGTACCACTTATGCAATGCCGGTGACACATAGGCCATCTCGAAGGTTTCACCATGTGGATTTATCCGGTCGATCCCCCAACGCAGCGGATCAAAGGCCTGGGCACCCGCCGAGGATATCGACAAAAAGAGCAGCAATAGACCCCTCATTATCCGCATCAATAAACCACCTGCACCACCCTCGATGCCTGCGTCCCCTCAGCACCGCTATCGGTAGAAAAACCAGCCCGTGCCAGGTAGATTCCAGGCGCGACCACTACCCCGGCCTCGTCGCGGCCATCCCATTCGATTCGGCGCTCACCGCTCGGATGCCCGGTATTGGCCGAGAGATCGCGTACTCTCCGACCCGAGAGATCGTAAATTACCACCCGCAGTTCCTTGGTCCCTTCCAGGTGAAAGATCGACAATTCCACTGCCGTGCGATCGTTGATGCCATCGCCGTTGGGCGAGAATACCGCTGGCACCACAGCCATATCAACCAGAAGTCGAGTTTGCTCCAAATCCGAAACCACCACCAGCGATTGACTGCTAATGAGCGAGCTGGCATCGCCACTGCTGACCATCTGAACCCGTCCTGGCCGACTCGCTCGCTCCAATTCGGTACTGAAGGTCGTGCTCTGCAAAAATACTTTGGTGCGAAACTCGATCTGATAGATCGGAGTACCGCGCAAAACCGGCTCGGGAAAGGTCAGTTCGATCTCGCCCTCCGCACCCTCTTCCAAATCCAACTCGCCCGGCCATAAATCCCGCCCGGCACCGGTCCGCAGGGCCGCATCCCCCCCAGTGCGCACCGAGAGCAACTCGATCGGTGCCGCCGAGGAAGAGCGCAATCGCAACCGGTCAAAGCCCGGATTCCCCGCAGCAAACTCGGCACGCAAATAGAGCGTAAACACATGTTCCACCCCCGGTTCAACCTGCCATACAGGCCAAATCTCACCCACCATCTTATCGATGAGCGGCGGCTCAAAACGCAGACGCAGGTCGCGAATCTTGGCCGCCCTGAGCGGCTCGCGCGAAAAGAGCCGCACCTGAGCCTGGGCGAAGGCGCGCGGGCTCGGCGACTTGAAGGGAATACCCGAGGCTTCGTAGATCTCGCTCCAATTGCTCCAATTCGGACCGGCGACCTTTTCGATCACCACCGGCGGCCGACGATTCTCGGGGAGGACCTCCCAGAGCGCACGAGAGATCTCGCGTCCAGTAACGGCGTAGTAGTGGGGGATCTCCAGGACCTCATCGCCGCTGCGGGTGCGCACTTCGACCCGGGTTCCCGGTGGCTCTTCCCCCTCCCACTCCACAGTCGAGAACAACCGCGGCCGATCCAGCGCAATGAAGGGAGAGGTCATCTCGACCTCGGAGACATAGCCCTCGCCATAAGCCTGAATCTCGCTTAGGAAACCATCGACCTGCTCGTTGGGATTGAATTCGAGGTGCCGCACTTCGATAAAGCGTACTTCCCGCAGGGCAAAGCGCTCCTCTAGATGCTGATAACCACCGAGATTTCGCCGCTCCCCGAAGCTGGTCCAGATCCGTTCGCCGTTGGGGCTCAACGACCCGTCCGAGACCCGCATCTGATAGGCCAGCGGCGGCATTTCGTTGGCCGGTGAGAGCAGCTTGATGCGGTCGAGCCAATACTGAGCACCCAGATCTATCTTCAACTGGTGTTCATCAGCCACCGGATCGTAGATCGGCACGTCGAAACTCGAACTGTACAGTCCATCGGAAAATATTTTGCGAAAGAGAAACTCAAAACCGCTCTCATCGGCCCCGCGTTCGATCTCGCTCTGGGTCAACTGCACTATATTCTGGCCCAGAGCATAAACCTCGACCTCGGCCAGACGGGGCCGTTCGTGGCGATAATAGCGTACCGGGCCGCGCTCCTGCTCCGGCAACTCGAAGTAGTCTCGTTCGGCGATGAGGATCTCGCGTCCCCCCACAGTGACGCGAAAAAAATCGACCGCGCCCCGATCTTCTTCGGCTAAGAGAGCATAGGTTTCGGCATTTATTTCCTCCGCCCGCGGACCGTCGGTATCGAGTATATCGATCCTCAGGAAATGGATGATCTCGCCCTCGATGCCCGCAGGCACCGGGCGTTCACTCTCGATCTCGAAGGTGTATTCGCGCTGATTCTTGTTGGGTCTGGTCTCCAACCCGACGCGGAAAAAACGCCGACGCTGGTCCCGACCTTGGCCAAAGCGCAATCCATCCGAGGCCATAACTCGAAATTTCAAAAACGGGTCACCCTGTCCTGCTGCGGCAAAGCGCAGCACCACGCGATGAGCGATGACTGCCCGGCCCAGGTCGACTTCCAAAAACCATTGGTCTAGAGGCGCGGTCCGCAGCGGCTCCCAATAGGTTTCGGAATTGGAGTCCAGAACCAAAGGAGCCTGATGTCGATTAGTACCAACCTCACTGATTCCACCCTGAAGTGTATCCTGCGAGACGAAAGGGTTGATATAGACGAAGTCCGGCGCGTTGTGCGCGACTTCGATCCCGCGGTGCAAAAAGCGCGGCTCGACCGTGCCATCCTCGCGTACCACCTGGACTCCAGTCGGTGCATCCCAAGCCCGCCAGTGCTCGGGCTCGTTGATCCGCACTTGATTAAAAAGTAGGCGATAGCCATCGCTCTCCTGGGCACAGAGCGAAGCAGCCAAAAGCAGGGCGAGAATGGACGCGGCAAATAGTATGAGTCGTGCGTTCATAACGCTAACTAAGGTCGCTCTCAAGCTGATACTGCGCCAGAGAACTTGTATCACCGCTATTCCACCTTATCTTCTGTGATCTGGATATGAATTTTCAACAAACCCGACTCTTGCCAAACGCCGCTATGACTCCCGACCGCATGCTCACCCCCGAAGAAGCCCGCGCCGCGGTTCTCGACCACGTCGAAATCCTCGGACCCGAACGAGTCTCTCTGCTCGAGGCCACAGGCCGGGTACTGGCCCAGGATGTGCTGGTCCGCCGCGACAATCCGCCCTACGACAACTCGGCGATGGACGGCTACGCCACGCGCCACGCAGACATCGCCCGAGCGAGCAGCGAAACACCCGCCGTTCTGGAGATCGTCGAAGAAATCCCGGCCGGCAAGATCCCCGAGCGGGCTATCGGCCCCGGCCAGGCCAGCCGGATCATGACCGGCGCGCCCGTGCCCGCAGGGGCCGATACGGTCATCGCCGTAGAAGACACCAAAACCACGGGTAGCAAGGTCGAAATCCTCTGCGCCGAAGAGCGCGGCGAACACATTCGCCAACGCGGTGAAGACATGCGCGCCGGCGAGCCGATACTCAGTGCCGGCACCGAGTGCGGGCCCGGCGAAGTAGCCGTACTCGCCGCAGTGCAGCAGAGCTTTGTCTCGGTCTACCGCCGACCGCAGATCGCGATCCTCTCCACCGGCGATGAACTCGTCGAAATCGAGGAAACACCCGGAGAAGGTCAGATCGTCAACAACAATACCTGTGCCCTGGCCGCCCTCTGTATCGCCCACGGCGCCGAGCCGGTGATGCTGCCTAGCGCCAAAGATGACGAGTTGGCGATCCGCACTGCCATACTCTCGGCCCTGAGGGCCGATTTCGCCGTCTCTTCGGGCGGCGTCTCGGTCGGCGAATACGACTTCGTCAAGAAGGTCCTCGACGAGCTCGGAGCCGCAACCATATTCTGGCGCGTGGCGATGAAACCGGGCAAGCCGCTGGCGTTTTCCATCGTCGAAGGCGTGCCCTATTTCGGCCTGCCCGGCAACCCGGTATCGAGTCTGATGTCCTTTCTCCAATTCGTGCGTCCAGCGGTGCGCAAGGCCTCTGGCTACCCCGAGGCCGAGTGGCCTCTGCCCGAAGCGCGGGCCCAGCTCGAAAATCCCGTCCACAACAACGGCGAGCGCCGCCAATATCTGCGCGCCACGCTCAGCTATTCCGAGGACCGGCTCCTGGCCCGCACTGCCGAAAACCAGGGTTCGCACATGATCTCTTCGATGCTCAACTCCAATGGCTTCGTCGTTCTCGAACCCAATCAGCACGTTGCCGGCGGCGACGAAGTGACCGTCCAGATCGTCGGACGGATTTTCTAGACCAAGAGGCGCCTTGAACCGTCCTCCCGCAGAATTTAAACACATCCCCAGTAGCCAGCTGCGCACTTTCGCCACCGCCTGCCTCAAGGCCGCTGGTCTGCGCCCCGACCACGCCGAAGAGTTAGCCCAACTTTTGTCCAACTCCGACCTGCGCGGCGTGCACTCGCACGGCACCCGCGCCGTTCCAGGATATTGCAGCCGGCTCCGCGACGGCACCGTCAACCCCAACCCCGAGCTAGAGATCCTCCAGGAAACTCCCACTACCGTCCTCGTTGACGGCGACGGAGGCCTGGGCTATGCACCAATGATGCAGGCTACCGAAAAAGCCATTGAGAAAGCCAAAGAGCACCGGGTCGCCCTGGGTGCCGCCGTGCACCACGGCCACTACGGCTCGGCCGGTCACTATGTCCGCCGCGCAATGGAAGCAGGCTGCACCGCGTTCTCGGTCCAGGGGGCCGACCCCGACTACTTCGGTGAAGGCGGGGGCAATAAGGGCCAGCAATCCGCCTACTGGGGCAATCCGCCGATCAGCTTCGGTTTTCCCACCGACCAGGAACCGCCGTTGATCCTCGACGCGGCGACCTGTATCATGGCCGACTACCACCGCGGCCCCGAATACGATGCGCTGCAACAGCTGATCCCCCCCGCCTTCTTCAAATCTATGGGCTATACCGGATCGGCCCTGGCTCTCGGCGGCGCCTTCGTCGGCCAGAACAGCGACCGGGCACGAGCCATTGCCCAGGCGTGGCCCCGGGCCAAGAACGGCGGCCTGATCATCGTCATGGATATCGGTGCTTTCACTGCGCCCGAGGCCTTCCGCCAGGGCATAGACAACCTGGTGCGCGGTGTGCGCGAAAATATGGAACCCGTACGCGGCTTCGACGAAGCCACCCTGCCCGGCACCATCGAAGACCGCAACGCCGAGGAATATACTCGCAACGGCGTGCCGATGGCTCTCGACACCCTGGCTAAACTCGAAGCCTGCGGGCGTGAACTCGATGTCAAAGTGGAGTGGAATTAATGGCCGCACCTGCCCTGGAACGACGGCGGGGAAGAATTATGGCGAGCGAGCGAATCGGTCTACAGCCTTTGAAGAATTTCGTTGTACACACTTAGGACAAAAGTCCAGCACTGTGCCGCACAGCAGGCCAGGTCGCTCTGACCTGCGCAAACCACTACCAGCCGCGCAGCGTTCAGGACTTACCTCACCCAAAGAAAGGAACACATCGTGAGCTTATTTTCTCTCGCTGAAAAAGTAGCCCTCGTCACCGGTGCCGGCCGCGGCATCGGCCGCGGCGTCGCCGAAGGCATGGCCGCCGCCGGAGCCACAGTCATCTGTGCCGCCCGCACCCGCAGTCAACTCGATGACGCGGTCAGCGCCATCGAAGCCGCTGGCGGCAAGGCCCGGGCGATAGAGATGGATATGTCCGACCTCGCAGCCATGGATGCTGCGATCGAAGAATGCGGCCCGATCGATATCCTCTTCAATAACGCCGGTATGAATATTCGTCAACCGATCACCGAAGTTACTGAAGAAAACTACGACCAGATCATGGCCGTCAACCTCAAGGGGCTGTACTTTCTCAGCCAGAAGGTCGGCCAGCAAATGATCGAGCGTGGCAATGGCGGCAAAATCATCAATATCGGCTCGCTAACCACGGGCTACGCACTGGCCAAAGTCTCGGTCTATACCGCCACCAAAGGCGCCGTCGGCCAGCTGACCAAGGGCCAGGCCGTCGAATTCGGTCCCCATAATATCCAGGTCAACGCCATTTGCCCCGGTTTTATCCTGACCTCGCTCACCGAAAAAATGTGGGCCGACCAGACCATGCGCGACTGGGGCGAAGGCCGGGTTGCGCTCAACCGTCTGGGCACCCCCGAAGACCTGGTCGGCACCGCAGTTTTCCTAGCCGCCGCCGCTTCCGACTATGTCAGCGGACAGTGCATCTACGTCGACGGCGGCTTTATGGCCGGCGACGATTGGCCACTTCCGCCGGTAGCCGCCAGCAAATAGGCACTCGATTCACACCACCAAATACAAAGGTCCGGCTCTTTGCAGCCGGACCTTTGTGCGTTTTTTCCCATAGCACCCGGCTTTTGATTCAGAGGCTCAATCAACCTGAATCCCACTCGATAGAATCCACTCTGCTCATATGGCGAGTATCCCGATCGCAACTCATCTCTCAAAGAAAACCTCGCTATCGCCGCCCCGTACTCCCACACTCGTTCGCGAATCAGGTCGGACCGAGACTTGAACGCGACCCGTCTTTGCAATATTATTCATAGCGCTAAAGAAATATTCCCACCCATAGTCAGGAGTCAGCGGCATGTCCGAAGTATACGAGCCCAATGCCTCTTTCAGAGCCGGGGCCCACATCAAGAGCATGGACGAATATCAGGAGGAGTACCAGCGCTCTATCGCCGACCCCGAAGCATTCTGGGCCGAAAAAGCTGAGGGATTCCACTGGTTCAAAAAGTGGGACGCGGTCCGTTCCTACAACTACGACATGAATCAGGGGCCCATCGAGATCAAATGGTTCGAAGGGGGCACAACCAATATTGTCTACAACTGCCTCGACCGGCACCTCGAATCCAAAGGAGATCAGACCGCGATCATCTGGGAGGGCAACGAGCCGGGCGAGGACTCGACTCTTACCTACAACGAAGTGCACGAACAGGTCTGCAAATTTGCCAACGTGCTCAAATCGCGCGGCGTCAAGAAGGGCGACCGCGTCTCGATCTACATGCCGATGGTACCTGAACTGGCTGTCGCGATGTTGGCCTGTGCCCGCATCGGCGCGGTTCACTCGATCGTTTTCGGCGGCTTCTCTTCCGACTCCCTCGCCGACCGCATCGTCGACTCGACCTGCACGACTCTGATCACCTGCAACGGCACCCATCGCGGCGATAAGCCGATCCTGATGAAGCCGGTCGCCGACCAGGCGATGACCGACGCCGATGCCCAGATGGACGTCGAGGTCGAGACCTGTATCGTCGTCGAACGAGTCAAGGCCGAAGGCGATTTCGCCGTCGATATGCAGCAAGGTCGCGACTTCTGGTGGCACGATCTGATGGCCTCGGCCGACGCCGAGTGCCCCTGCGAAGAAATGGATGCCGAGGACCCGCTCTTCATCCTCTATACATCGGGCTCCACCGGCAAACCCAAGGGCGTGCAACACACCACGGGTGGCTATATGGTCTACACCGCTACCACCCATAAGCACGTCTTCGACTATCAGGACGGCGATATATACTTCTGCGCCGCCGATATCGGCTGGGTCACCGGCCACTCGTACATCATCTATGGTCCGATGGCCAACGGAGCCACGACTCTGATGTTCGAAGCCATCCCCACCTATCCCAATCCAGACCGCTACTGGCAGACTATCGAGAAGTGGGAGGTCAACCAGTTCTACACCGCTCCGACCGCGATCCGCGCCATTGCCGCCGCCGGCGAGCAGTGGCCTGCCAAATACGAAATGCCCTCGCTGCGCCTGCTCGGCACCGTCGGCGAGCCGATCAACCCCGAAGCCTGGCGCTGGTACCACGTCAACGCCGGCAAGGAGCGCTGCCCGATCGTCGATACCTGGTGGCAGACTGAAACCGGCGGCATCCTCATCTCCCCGCTGCCCGGTGCCACACCGACCAAACCCGGCTCGGCGACCTTCCCCTTCTTCGGCATCGAACCGGTTCTACTCGAACCCGAGAAGGGCACCGAGATCGAGGGCAACGATGTCTCCGGCGTACTGGCGATCCGCGCCCCCTGGCCCGGCCAGATGCGCACCGTCTACGGCGATCACGAGCGCTTCGAATCCACCTACTTCCAGCAATACAAAGGCTATTATTTCACTGGTGACGGCTGTCGCCGCGACGAGGACGGCTACTACTGGATCACCGGCCGCGTCGACGATGTGATCAATATCTCCGGTCACCGCATGGGCACTGCGGAGGTCGAGAGCGCTCTGGTATTGCACGCCAAAGTCGCCGAGGCGGCGGTCGTCGGCTTCCCGCACGATATCAAAGGCCAGGGCATCTATGCCTATGTCACACTCAATTCGGGCGAGGAATACACCGACGAGCTCAAAGACGAGCTCAAAAAGCAGGTGCGTACGGTGATCGGTCCCATCGCCACACCCGATGTGATCCACTGGGCGCCCGGCCTGCCCAAGACGCGCTCGGGCAAGATCATGCGGCGAATTCTGCGCAAGATCGCCACCGACGAAATCGATACCATCGGCGATACCTCTACCCTGGCCGAACCAGCCGTCGTCGACCAGCTCATCGCCAATAGATAAACAAAGGCCCGGCGGAAAAAATCGATTCCGCCGGGCCTGCACAGCCGGAAAGATCAAGGACGTGCTTCAATTCGTCTCAGCCAATAAACACATGAGCTTGAGGTACACTGAAGGCTCCTAGTCGGATTAGAGCCCCTGCAAAGGCCGGGGAATCAGAAGGTGTCTTCTTCCTGCAACTCGGCCAGTGATGAACCACCCGGCAAACCACCCAGACCTTTGTTCAGCGCCGAATTGACCATCGACCAAGTGATCGCAAATCGAGCGTCCTCAACGGGACCAGAAGACGCCCGCGGCCATTTATCGTGCTTCTCGCGATGAGCCTGAGCCCATTCGCGTATTTCTGCGATGCTGAGGTCGGGAAAATCGGCGGGACCTCGGACATCGAAATGTTCCTCGAGCAGTTCAGCCAGCGAGGAACCGCCCGACAAACCACCCAGCCCCTTGCTCAATGCCGAATTGACCATGGCCCAAGTCATTTTATGAGGAACTCCCTCAACCAGGCCAGAGGAAGCTCGCGGCCATTTATTGTGCTCTTCCTTGTACGCTTGGGCCCACTCAACGATTTCGTCGATCGAGAGTGGAGGTATATCGGTAGGCATCTTAGCCCCGCGACCTCCGTGATCGAACCCGGCTGTTCTACCCGGCTCAACGCCTTCTTCGCGACCAAATTCTCGTTCTATGGCGTGATACTCTTCTTCCGGTTCATCGGATTCCATAACCCGAACGTAATCGTCCTGAGATCCTCTCAGCCCATATGCACGATCAGCCCATTCTCTCCGAATCCCATCATCATCTTCGGGCGATATAGAGGCAAACGCCTCATCAATCTTGGCCAAAACAAAAGTTGAACCATCCGAGTTATAGGCCTCGCCGGTCGGTTCGGCCGATGGATCGGCAAACGCCTCGTAAACCCGAGCCAAAACAGAAGCCGGTAAACCTTTTTCAGATAAGCGGATATCTTTGGTCCACAAGTCGATCTGAAGGCCGGCATCCCGGCTTTCATCTGCAAGATAGACCGACCATTCGTCGCGTCCGCCCTCGGTAAATTCAAACGCCAGCGATCCGTCCTCACGCAACTCGTGCCAGATCCGACCCTCTACATTGACAAAAGTTGCACCATAATCACCCGTACTCACTTTCCGTACATTGTGGCCTTTGACTGCCGGGCCTCCGGAATAGATGATGTCTTTGGTCCACAGGTCGAGTTGCAGACCAACACCCCGGCTTTCATCTGAAAGATAGACCGACCATTCGTCGCGTCCGCCCTCGGTAAATTCAAACGCCAGCGATCCGTCCTCACGCAACTCGTGCCAGATCCGACCCTCTACATTGACAAAAGTTGCACCATAATCGCCCGTACTCACTTTCCGTACATTGCGACCATTGACCGCAACCTCTTCATCTGCTGCAGACAGGGCTGTGTTCAAACCAATACAGGTGACAAATAAACCCCTGAGCAATATTGTTAAATACCTATCCATTAGATTGCACTCCTTGAATAATCTCTTCGAACCACAATTATTTTATAGATAGCCTTTGTGCTTAGCTAATATATAAATTAATCCATATAGGAATTCAAACTGTGCGCCAAATCACCACAAGTCTGGCCAGTGATCCTGGAAGATCGAGCAATAATTGAGGCCAAGAAAATAACGAGGCCGCAATTCGATGCCGCCCCACCACTACCTGCCGATTACCTGATTAGCAACACAACCAGCCCACTTAATTCCGAAGGTCAAGCGTTATCTAATTTCTGTTCCACGCTCGAGATTTTGTCCATCATGCTTTGATCTCGATCCGTACGTGTGCCCAGCTTGATCGACGTCGATATCCGCGGCACACCCATCTCGTGCACGACCTCGTGGCACCGTTTTATGGCCTTCATGACAGTATCCCACTCTCCCGAAATATTAGTGCCATAGGCGTGGAGATTGATCTCTAAACCAGCGTCTTTCAGGACCTGCTGACAAGCTGCGACCTGCCTTGAGACCGAAACACCAACGCCGATTGGAACTACACAAAGATCTGCTATAACTTTCATGGGCCAAAACTCGATTAGTCGGTTGGAGGAACAGCAATGACGGAGCGCTTGATCTCACCCCAGGTAGCGAGCGCCCCGAGGGTCTTTGAACTCTCTGATTTGGAATGACTCAACAACCATTCAGCAACGTGCCGAGAAAACGCAGGAGCGACCAAGGGTACATGACCCGCACCCCGCATGGTCCAATATTCGGCAGCTCCTCCCTCTTTGCAACCGGAGTACTGGGTAACAACGGTTTCAAAACCGGGGTACTGCACAGATAAATCGAGCGAATCAGCCACTGCGGGTGTTGAGCCGCATTGATTGGATTCGGCCCAATAGGCGACGGTCTCGAGGACGCCGGGATATCGATTAAAACCGATAGTACCCCCATCGTAACGAATGACCGCATCACGAGTTCCATGAATCTGCAAAACGGCCACAGGATCAGTCGCCGCACACTCTGCGTGATCGCCCCATGTCGCACCGGCCAGACTCGCAATGCCGGCTATCCATTCTGATTGCTCACAAGCCATGCGATAGGACATAAATCCCCCGTTGGAATGACCGGCAAAATATATGCGATCCGGGTCGACCGAGAGCACAGATTTTATTGAATCGACAAGGGCCGAAAGATACCCAACATCATCCGTACCCGAATTCAAGAAATCGCAGCAGGCATTCGTTGCATTCCAAAACGGAGCCCCGGCAGAATTTTTTTCGCCGTCCGGATGAACGTAGAAAAAATCTAATTGGTCCGATAGCGAATTGAAACGAAGATAGCTTTCGGCCTCGATACCGCTACTGGTGAACCCATGCAGAAAAACCAGTAATGGCAGTGACGTACCAGTCTCATAAGAGGGTGGAATATTCACCCGGACCGGTCCCCGCCCTGCATCCACAGTGATATCGGCAAGGCTCACCAATGGCCAAAGCAGACCGGCGAATGGCAGAATGGACAGGGGAAAAACTAATCTGCGCTTAACACGCATCGTGAAGGAGGACCATATTATTGGTTGGGAAAATAACGGAGACAGCCGATCAGACCCTAATTCGCTACCGGATTACTGCGTCTGTGCATGATATACAGAATTATCAAGAATATACTCGGCTTCACATTTCTAGTCCATATCATAGGGTTGTGATATACGAGTACTCGCATCAAATAAAACAAGGCTTTATATACAACCAAACTCAATCGCTGCATGAAAATCCAAATTTCGCTTAGTTGTTGTAACGATTGGGCAAAATTGCAGCAGAGTTCGACGGAATCTACTACGCCTTTGGCAGAAGGTGAACCTTGGACACAATTCCACTATAGATAATTCCATTTTCCTGAACTGAACACGCGATAGGTGTGCTCACTCATTTCTTAAACCTTTCCTTTGGCAGGAGGTCTTTCTTGAAAAATTTCCATTTCGGCACTAGAGTCGTCTATCTCGTGGCATTGCTTTCATTCACGGCAATACACCTGATGGTTTTCTCGTCTTCTTCTTTTGCTCATGATGGTACGATCGTCGAGGTCCCAAAGCTGAAAAAACCTGTGGTAATTGATGGTGATCTGTCGGATCTTTCGTCCCAGGCCTGGTCGAGTGGATTGTGGGATCTCAATCGGATGCAAAAACAAGCTTGGTTCGTCGAAAACCCGTGGCCCATGGATATTTTCGACTCAGGAGTGGAACCACCAGGGACGGCAAATACCAGCCGGGATATCACTGGAGAATACTATATAGCCTGGGACGATCAGGGAATCTATTTGGCAGTTCAAGCACAAGACAATGTGCATGACGTTATAGCGGATGATGGTACTCCTTGGGGTTGGTACTTGAAAGATGGGTGCTCCTGGTTTTTCGATATTCCGCACGATGGAGACGGTTGGATGCCTTGGAGTGGGGATCACGTATTCTCGTTTGTCGCAGATGACACCTATCCGGCTAATAGTACGTGGTGGCGCCATGGAGACTCATCGGATGCAACGGTAACTGAAATCAGAATTGGGGAGGTCGAGGTTGGCGCATGAGTAAGAATTGGATAGAAGAGCCCGGCCACTGGCGGTGGCAACATGAAGTAAAGCTCAATGACGGAGATGATGCGGGCTACACCATCGAAGCCTTTATCCCGTTCGGAGAGAACTGGATGAAAACGCCGAAACCCGGAGACACGGTAGGATTGATGATCGTGCACACGGATCCTGACGGTGGTAGGAAACCTTTTGGTGGGCAATTACAGCTTTTTGGTTCGGGGGACCATGACGGTACCTGGGCTGATATGATATTCACAGACTGATCGATCGCAAGAAACCCTTCATTCCTGTTAAACTCATCACAGTGAAAAAATGATGCACAGATCATCGATCATCGACATGGTGTCGAGGATAACTACGCCATAACCTCATAACCCATGAAACGCACCTGTCAATCAACCGCGGCAGGTGCGTTTCACGAATCCGATTCTTATTAGCATGAAAAAGAGCTTACGAGAAAATGTCGTAAGCTCTTATAAAATAGTGGAGCCGCCTATCGGGATTGAACCGATAACCTCCTGATTACAAATCAGGTGCTCTACCAATTGAGCTAAAGCGGC
>CAZFMY010000089.1:17476-26825 GCA_964520345.1 uncultured Gemmatimonadaceae bacterium
AGGCGATAATTCTTAGAGGATTAAATAGATTTTCTCTTTTTCTCTTCGCTTTTTTCCCACAACGCCATTATCTCTTCCCAGTTTGGGATTTGCCGAGGGTTTTTCTTGCTGCGTACTATATGCTTCATTTCCCTGAACCAGAGCTTCTCGTCTATGGGCGTACCAGCAGGGCTGAAGCGGAAATCCATAGACCAGCGTACAGAGGGAGCATCTCCCGTTGTTGAGCGATGAAAAGTATGGTTGTGAAATATAATAAAATCACCCGGTTGGAATTCAGGCATCACGACCTCTCTGCCTGCTGAAGGATCGGTCTCTGGAGTGGGTTGATTTTCTGTTTCTCTGTCGTGTTTCTGAATAGGCAGTCTATGAGTGCCAGGAATTAACTGCATCGCCCCATTTTCTTTATTCACAGGCACAAATGGCACCCATACTGTAGGCCAGTGGTACTGTTCTGTGTTCACCATATACCCTGAGTCTTGGTGCCAGGGCAGCGATTGTAAAGTCATCTCTGGAAGCTTTGGACGTACTATCCAGTCCCCGTTGTGCTGTATCTCAGGACCGATCAGAGATTCAACGACATCAAGAATCGCGGGATCTGTCATGAGAGCATAGAGTGGGCGACCAAAGACCGCAGCGTGCCAGGTGCGATCTTCGGGTTCACCACCATGTTCAAGCCATACTTTATACCAGCGGGTGGAAAATGGTTCGTTCTGATATAAATCAGAGATCTTTTTGTTCCTGTACATTTCCCTGGTCTGGGAATCCACTACCTCTTTGAGGACGCCAATAAAATTATTGATCACATTGCGGGGAATCGCATTCCGTACTACTACGAAACCATCATTCTCATATAGGTCTTGTTGTGCCTGGCTAAGGTGTGCCATGATTTTCGTGTTTTCCTATAAACCGGATCAGAATTTTTCACTCAGTTTGATTGGAATTCACTACTTACCAAGTCAGTTTTCCAAATTGAAAATATGCTTGAGCTATTGTCGGTTTTTTTGACCAACACGGACGGAACTATCAATCACTTAGCTCACGTTTGAAAATCGCGATCGCAAATGAAAGATTCTGGCCTTTTCTTATCGTCGAAACCAACTCCCACCCTTCTGCTCCCAAAGAGTTCATAAGGTCATCCAGTTGGTCTAAGTCCGTAAGGTTTCTGAACCCAGTGCCTTTAAGATAGATATTCTTGTATTCCCATTTTACCATCTTCTAGCTCCTGTAAAAATAGAAAATTGAATCTCAATCAGTCGGCCATACACAGGCATTCTTCACGAAAACGACTATGGAAACTCTCGATCTATCCGTTTTGCCACGGGCTACCCGGATCGACATACTCCATGTCACCGTACTTCCGACCTAACTATACCGCTCGTAAGCTGTCTTGGTTTCTTGATCTGCCATCGTCTATAAGTCCCACTCAAAGTGTCGATCTTCTCTGGTATATCAAGGGGTGTACAATGCCAACTGCGTCTATCTCGGACTGCAAATCTGCCGGAAGAGGACCTTGCTCGATCGCATTAATATTCGACTCAATCTCGTTCCATTCACGAAATCCCGTCACAATGCAGTTGATACGCTGCTCGCCCAACAACCAGCGCAACGTGAGTTCCGGCAGGGGAACCCCCGACGCTGCCTGAATATCCAAATAGCGAAAATACGCCCGGCGGAAGTCCTCATCCATCCAATCAGGAGATTGGCCGCGCCAATCTGTCTGGACCACCGCAAGCCATCCCTTCATAAACATGGCACCACCGGCAACCCCCACACCTTCTTTCTGGGTCAACGGCAACAAAAAACGGCTGGCATTCCGATAAATAGGATTATACTGATGTGCTACCATCATCGAGTCAAACGAAGTAGCCCTAACCAAACGAGCCAAGCGCCGTGCATCTTTACCCGTAATCCCGATAAAGCGTGCCTTACCTTGCTCTTTGGCCTTATGAAGAAATTCGACACACGGTGAACCCGGAACATCGAACGTTTCTTCGTCCCTGATCAAAGGCCCGCCGTGCGACACGGCCACCTCTTTCGACACCTTATCGTCTGACCACCACTTTCGCTGATCCGCCTCGTGCAGTTGAATGAGGTCCACGTGGTCGGTTTGCAGCCGACAAAGACCTGCTTCAAACTGCTTCATCAGGGATTCAGTGCTGCGGTGTCCACCAGAATCTTCCACCCCTCCCACCTTGGTCGCCAAAAAAACCTTATCCCGTCGACCGCGAAGGGCCTCCCCGAGCATCCGTTCGTCATTGCCGTTGCCGTAATCGGCAGCCGTATCAAAATAGTTTATCCCCCGATCAACTGCACGGGCCACGCAGGCATTCACACCCTCCTGGCCCTGACCTGCCATGAAGCAGGTGCCCAGGCCGAGTTCTCTAACATCCTCACCTGTGTTCCCAAGAATGCGACTTTTCATACTATAATCCGATCTTCAGTCGTTTGTTAAGCGCCAAGCTGAATGTGGCAAACTACCTTGGCTTGTCTCGCTCGACGTATTGATATGTCCAGAAGCCATTGACCTATCGCCAGGAGCAGGTCTACTAGCGAATCATCGCTTTATCTTGGCAAACTCTGTGAAAATAAACACCCGGAATCTTATTCTATCAGCCATACGTTTGTTGTGCGATAATCACCATCTGCTAGCATTTCTTTTATCGGCTTGTTGTAATATTCTTCGCCCCCAGGATACGCATTCGTTCCATCATAGTACAGTATGAAAGGATTGCGAAAGGCATCGATTCGATTCGCACCGCATGGAAACTCCACGCTCGGATTATTAAACGAAACGCCGGGATCAAGAACCGTCTCGATACTGAACGTCTCACCGCCATCTGTCGAAATCAACCACAACAGACGTTCGTCTGTTTTTTCACTCATTATCATTTTGCGGGTGATTTTACCGTTGATCCAATCGTCGTTATACGGTACAAGGTTCACTAAGATACATATACTGTCATCACTGCGCATGCTTACCCAGGCAGCTTTTGTACGCATTTCAGGGTACGCATTATCCAGAACGGTTCTGATCGATCGACGCTGCCAGCATCCTTCCTTAAATTCAGCTATGAACAGATCGCCGGGATACTGATCGTGGGACAGGAAAAAAAGCTGTAGGTGGTCACGACTGTTTAGTGTTAAGCCTACAGGGACTAGTTCCGGTGGTGGTGTTGCTTCAACGCGTGGACGACTGCTTTGCAAAAGGCAATCTAGGTTTTCAGGCCGGGCATATTCAACCACATCTGTATCATTAGCCCTTAACCAATTCCGCCCACCATCCATACTTTTGCTATAGCACAATGCCTGATGATAACCGCGGCCCAGTTCGATATTGCCTTCATACACACTGCTCAGGACATGAATGGTCCCCTTAGTATCCACAGCCATACGAGTTGGGTAGGCTGCATAAAATTTGCTATACGTGTCGGCGTTCAGAATCAGTGTACTGCGTTTTTCCCAGTCCCGTCCGCTCTCGCAGGCAAAGAACTCAACCGCAGCAATCCCATCAACACGTCCTCTCATTTGGACATAGACCGTATTATGGATATCGCATAAGATGACCGGATATGTCCCTTTGGAGCTTACCAGTTTAGCTTCGCCCCATTCCGAACTCTCATTAGGACGCAGCGAACGACGGTGGTAGACAGGAGAATTGTGCCCACCCACTATGACGTGAAGATAGCCCTCATAATCAACTGTAATTACAGAACGAGCATGGTTGTCTATTCCCGTATCGAGGTGAAACGGCTTTGAAATTGTACCGTTGCTCAGATCGATAGATGCACAATAATTCTGGTAGCCATTTGCATCGATATCCTGCCAGGTCAGATGCATGGTATTTTCATATACAACGATTTTGGCCGGATCGTTTGTGGCCCGTTCACTGCCGGTACTGGAGATTAATTTCATAGTGATTTATGCGCTAGATTAAGCGTGTTGATCTCGCATCTGCCGGAGTTCACCCTGAATGGCCAGGAGTAATTCGTAGACCGTTTTCTGTCGCGATTCTTCTCCCAGGCCAATCTGCATCAACGGGTCTATCCATACATCGGCATCATTGGGATCCTTTCTTAGTCCAGCATCAACGAACCTCTCCCAACTGATCCAGGTGCTTTTGGAACCGGTAAATAAGCTGTTCGCCCAGTACAAACCGCCGCAGCCCACAGCGATCCCCCGCTCTGCGCTTCTATCCTTGGTCAGATCGTGAAACGCTACGATTTTTTCGTCTTTGGGCAGCGAAAGCTCGGTCTCCATAGCTGTCCGTCGGGATTGGTCCAGATCCTCCAGGCTCACAAAAAAGCAGGTTTCCGAAGAATGCGTACGACACAGATCGTATAGACGCGATGGAGCGTCACTGCCAAACCAGAGGGGAATCGGAGCCGTCTCCGGGATTTCAGGGGCCAGGTACGGGTCGAGTATATCGGAGATTCGATCGGCCACAATTTTCCCCTGGTCCGGGTTAGCCATGACAAACACCTCGAATAGATCATTATCTATCTCTTCATCAAGCGTCCAGAGGGTCAGATTGGCACGGGGTGTTGTCCGGTGCCTGCCCCAGCGTTCGATTTCAAAATCGACTTTCTGCACAGAACTGAAATCCACCTCGCGCCGCTTGATGCCAAAGAGTTTTCTATGCTCGGTGCGTATTTTGAGATCGTTGGGTGAAAAGGTGGTGGTGATCGTAAAAGCGCTGTTTCGCATCAGCATCATCAAGATTAGAAATCCCAATATGATCTGGACCCACCACGGACCATCATGGATATATGTTATTCCACTGCAACACAAAAAAACGGCCACCACAAACCAATGCAGCACCGGTGTATCGCGGACGATATAATCCCCATGGGTCGTTTCTCGAGTGTGCAATCTGAGCCTCCTCTATGGCAATGAGTGCCCGTACTAATACACATACAAACCGCGTGGGGCAACCTCGCAGATAAAGATCATGGTCGACTGGTATGCGACGAAAATCCGCACCATCCCTGGGCTCACCGAGCAAGGATCTGAAATTCCGCTATAGAGGGACCTCGATTTTAAACATCGTTGCGAAAGCAGCTCGACCACAAAAAGAGACCAGCGTAATACGCGAAAATCATCGTTGTCCATAAAAACACTCCGCTCGAGCACTTAGCTATGCGCTCGAGCGGAGTGTTGGTGATGGTGCAAAAGAGCGGGAGATCTTCAGCTCGAATCCCAATGATTGGCAGAATATCGAGCAGCGGTGGCCCCGTTTTTCTGGTTCAGCTCTTCCTGGTGTAGTGGATCAGAACGCCGTCAGCGTCGGTCATCGTCAATGTCGAGCCGGCAATCACGATTATCAGATCGAACGATTCGCCGTCTTGAGTACGCGTCAGCGTATTTCCCTTCAACGACCACTCCCCTTCAATCTCGACAATCTCTCCTAACATGCCGATACTATCGACAACCGTACCGTCATCTTTGAAAGTCGTTTCGAATGAATCGACACCCTCGAAATCTTCTAGCTTTTTGAGGTCGTCGACGTCTACCATCCACGTTCCAATAAGGTCATCCCGGTCTGCCGTAAGAGCTGAAAATGGGTTGTCTTCTTCGTCCAAACACCCGGTCAAAAAGACGCCTATCAACAGGCAACCGAAAATCTGTTTCATTTTCTTTCCCTTCCTTTTTTTGTTTAAATAAATTCTTCATACTACTAAAAAAACCTTCAACCTCTTATAAAGTCAATAGGTTCTGAGAAATAAGAGGCAGCAATGGTCCACTTCTTTACGCGCTAGATCATCCATCTGAATGAGACTCCCGAACTGGTTGTTGGAATCAGTCCGATTGATTAGAATTGATCACTCTAGGCCACCACGCCCGGCGTTTTCAAGCGGCTCAACAGCTCGGCAATATTGGTGGGCGATTTGTGCCACAGGCCACCTGCTCGCCCTATGCATCGAGTCCGACCTGGAATACTCCGGCGCGGGTACTGCTCTGGCCATCGCCCAGCTCGAAGAAGCTCGAGGAGGTGCAAGAAAATGGACTCGTTCGTAAGTGTCGTCTCGGTTGCGGCTTTTTTCGGTTTAATCGGTTTCTGGATCCTCGCCAAGAACTTCGGCAAGATCGCTGGTTCGACCGATGAGGATGGCGATGAAGAACGAGCAGACCAAGGCGCGGAATAGCCCCGCAAGGCCGCGTCGCAGCCAGATGGCGTTTCGCTACCACCTGACCCTCGGCCTGCTGCTGCTGAACGCCTGCACATACCAGCTCGACGACCCCCTGCCCGTCCACCCGCGCATGGTCGTCGATACCCTGCCCAACGGACTGCGGTTCATCCACTGCGAAAACAGCTGGCCGTCGAATCATCTGGAGTTGCGGCTGGTTATCGATGTCGGCTCGATGGTCGAAAGCGAAGGCGAGCGCGGGGTGGCCCATTTCGTCGAACATATGGCCTTCAACGGCACAACCCACTACGATCCAGCAGAGATTTTCGCTCTTGCAGGGGAGATGGGAGTGCGCCAGCATCTCAACGGTACTACTACCGCAGACGCCACGGTCTACAAGCTGGCGGTGCCGGTGCCACTAACATCTGCCAAGAGGTCCTGGCGCTTACCCTCGAATAGGCGCACCGCATCGAGGATCATCAACGACTGGGCTTACGAGGTCCGCTTCGCCCCGGAGGAAGTCGAACGCGAGCGCGGGGTGATCATCGAAGAGTGGCGCCGGAAGCAGAGCAGATTTCACCGCAGCAACGAATATCTGCATTCGCAGCTCTGGGCCGGAACACCCTATGCCGACCGCAATCCGATCGGCCGGCGATCGGTGCTGGACACCGTGTCCGCACACACACTGAAGCGATTCTACAAGAAATGGTACCGACCCGAGCATACGACCTTGATCGCGGTCGGAGAAAACGCCGGGGATTTTCCCCTGGGCTTCCTAGAACGCTGGGGAACCGTCCAACCACCACCTCTGCCGCCGCGCCCCCAGTGGAATTTCGCAGCCGCTCTGGAGACGCATTTCGCGGCCTTTGTCGATAGCGCATACCGCTACAGAACGGCGTCCCTCTATTACCGCGTAGCGCCCCGTTCCTACCAGACCATAGGCGAGTGGCGCGATTACGAGATCGAGGAGATTCGCCTGGCAATGCTTCGTCAGCGACTCGAAGCGCGGATCAACGAGACGGACCCGCCATTTCTGCAAATGCGAGTCGGGCGAATAACGCGCAATAAAGGTGTCTTTTTATACTTGCAGGCGGACACGGACCGCGATTATCGCGCTGCGCTGGCCGCGCTCTTAACCGAGATTCGCCGAATCGACGTCCACGGCTTCAGCAGCGACGAACTGGCGCGAGAGATCCAGGATCGGCGCCGCTGGTACGAACGCAAGGTCCGAGAAGTGTGGAAACCCAACACACTCCGCTACTTCGACTGGTTGAAGATCGGGAAATACAAGGCGCGACTCTTCGAAATGCTGCGGCACGTGCTGGCAGGAACATACAATTCGCTCGGCGAAGCCGAGCGGCTCGTCCACCACGCGAATAGCGGTTTCCCATTTATGAGTCACCTGCAGAGTTACCACCTCTCCGAAGCGCTGCTACCGGGCATCACCCTCGATGAGGCGAACGACTGGTCCCCGGTACGCTCTGCTACCGAGAATCGACTGATCTTCCTCGCGGGACCCGACCCGCCCGGACCGGCGCTCGCCGATAGCGCCGCCCGCACCCGGCTGCTGACCCGATTAGCCGCAGCCGAAGTCGCCCCTTACCAGGAGCACAGCACCGACCACGCAATAGAGACTGTGGCAGCAGAGGAGATCAAACTGTTGCTGCCCTGGGTGGCCATAGTCGAGCGCCACACCATCCCCGAACTCGGCCTCCATATCTGGCGTCTTGAAAATGGCGCCGAGGTTTGGCTCAAGCCCGACACTCATAATAGCGTCGCGCTCCACGCTTTTCGCCACGGAGGCTTCTTGACGCTACCGGAAAAAGATCGGCTCTCAGGCTGGAAAGCGGGTTATCTGGTACGCGGTAGCGGCGCCGGATCCATTGACCGCCGGGCCATGCAGCGGGTCCTAAAAAATCGCGGACTTTCGCTTGAACTCAATATTAACCGTGAAATATCATTTATAAAAAGTAGTGGCCCCAATTACGCTTACGAACTAGAATCCCTGCTGGCTCTCGTACATCGGTATTTTACCGCCCCACGGATCGATCCGCTCACCTTCCGCCTGACGGAATTCACACGCTATAAATATTGGAGCAAATTCAAGGCTACCGTAAATAATCTTGAATATCCCGATTGTATTCGCTGCTGGGATCCAAAAGCGCAACCAGACCCGCAACGCGCGCTCGAGCTATTCCGCGACCGCTTCGGCGACGGCGGCAACTTTGATTTTGTACTCGTTGGTTCGTTCAACCTCGAGCAAGTCGAGCCGCTGGTCCGTTCCTACCTCGGCAGTCTTCCCTCGACGAACCGCCGCGAACCCTTGCCCGATCAGCAATTCGCGGCGCTGCCACAGCGCGTCCGGCGCACCGTCTACGAAGGTCAAGAGCTCCACAGCCGGGTCTCCATCACCTTCAGCGGTGCCCATAGTAGCGGAAGCGGACTCTCCAACCTCGACCGCCCCAACCCAGCCGATCTGGCGGCGGAATTGCTCCGCCTGCGCCTCTTCGACGAATTGCGCGAGGCCGCAGGAGGGACCTATGAGGTCTCTGTTAAGGTCCAAGAACGATCACTCGGATCGAGGTACGAGGAGCACCCGTTTCTCGACAGGACCCGAATTATCGAGGTCCCGCAAACACCCTACGCAACCATCAGAGTTTTTTTCGAGTGCGCGCCGGCGCGCGTCCCGGAGCTGATCGAAACGGTCCTGAGCCAGGTTGAGGCCCTGCGCGAGGAGGGTCCCAGCGCGTCGCACCTGGTCCAGTTCCAGAAGCAGCTCAGACGCGAGCACTCGTATAATCTCAGGAATAGCACCTTCTGGGCTCAGAGCCTGATTCATGCTATGCGTTTCGGCTCAGATCCGGTGGGGATACTCGAGTACGCCGACCGGATCGACAGCCTGACCATAGCCGCTGGCCAGCGCGCGGCACGACGTTACCTGGACCCCCGAACAAGAAACCAGGTGGTGCAGTATCCGCATGGCTGGCAAGCCGAGGCGGAGCGATAGGCCAAAACCCCTCCGCTCCGGGCCCATAGGCATATACCCCCTCAACTCAAACGCAGGATCTCCCGCCCTCTTCGCGCCAGATCCAGGCGGTAGCGGTTTCTTCCCGCACTCACCACAAACCCCTCCGCATCGCCGACCATATCGAGCGGCGCAGCAGCAAAAGCCAACACCAACTCGTCGCCCATCGTGGTCGCCCACACGCGGGTCGCCGCCTCTT
>CAZFMY010000090.1:0-26219 GCA_964520345.1 uncultured Gemmatimonadaceae bacterium
TCGGCGAATAAACGCAACCATACTTCCTACGCCCTGCTCAGCATGGACCAGCACACTCCCCGCTGGGGACGCGTTCGCTTTATGCAAATGGTCAAATCAGCTCAGGACAATATCGCCGACGATCTGCTGCAGTGGTTTCCTCAAAACACCCAGCGCGATGGGCAATTGCAAAAAGTAGTAGACCCACTCATAGCTCAGGATACCTGGATCAATACTACCTGGCTCGGACATATCTACAACCAGGGCGGTATAGAAACATACAATTACCTCAACCTTGAACTTTTCCATCAGCGCGACGCCGATGCGCTGCGCGGGACTGACTCCTTTTTCGGCCTCATAAATAAGTTCAGCTATCGCTACGACCTGGGTAAGTTCCAGTTTGAACCGCGCTGGAAAAGCGAATTCCGCCACCAGACTGTGGGCTTGTTCACCGCCAGTGAAGAAAGAGTGCTGACCGAAATTATGGGCTTGCTGGTCGGGTTTCCCGTCCTCAATAGCACCCGTATCCAGGCCGGAATCGAATATTCTTTCGAAAACGACATGATCCGCGACAACAACGATTTCACCGGCGTTGCAGGTGCTCTGCAACTATCCAACGTTAGTTACTATATGGGCTACGAAGTCTCAGCGCAGGTCGGTCTCAAAATCGACTGGCGCAATTTCAAAGGACGCGAGGCGGAAACCTTAACGCAGGGTTTCATCACCACGTACGCCGGCTTGGGCAAATAGAATACTGGTGAAAGGATCTGACACGAAGGCCAGGCTAGCGACACTAGCCCTGGCGGCTTTGGCATTGGGCCTCCGCCTGCTCTACTTGTTCCAGTCGGCCGAATCCCCGTTTTTCGATACACCGGTAGTAGACGCCAGAAGCTATACCGAATACGCTCGTCAACTGGCAGCTGGATCTTGGGCCGGGCTTCCAATGCCGTTCTGGCAAGCCCCCTTCTACCCCTATTTTCTAGGTATTCTCTTTTCTCTCTTCGAGGAAAACTACTATCTGCCGCGCCTGCTTCAGGCCCTAGCAGGCACCGCCACTTGTCTGGTGATACTGCAACTGGGCCGCAAAGCCTTCTCGCCAAAGGTGGGCTGGTTGGCCGCCCTAGGCGCTGCTCTATATGGGCCCTTTCTCTACTTCGAAGGCGAACTCCTACCCACGAGCTGGGCCGTACTAATCGACGCGGTACTGCTTCTGGTACTGCTCTGGGCAGGGCCTCAGGGCAGAGTTTTCCCCTGGCTGATCGCCGGACTCGTCCTAGGGCTGGGAGCCCTTATTGTACCCAATGTGTTGCTCTTTGCCCCGGTGGCAATCTGGTGGTCGAGGCGCTTTCGCACTGACTCGGCTCCCGGCTGGGGCCGGTTAGTAGGCGCCTTTGCCTTAGGCCTCCTGCTAACCATTGGACCAGTAACCCTGCGCAACCGACTTGTCGGCGAAGAATGGACTTTAATCTCCTTCAACGTAGGTATCAATTTCTACCTGGGTAACAACCCCGATTACGACCACACGGTGACAATTCGTCCGGGCGAGGGATGGCGCGAGTTGGTCGACCTGCCCGAACACGAGGCCGGGATCACCCAACCAGGAGCTGGATCGCGCTACTTTCTGGGCAAATCCTGGGACTATATAAGCACTTCTCCAGGCGATTTTCTGACCCTTCTCCTGCGCAAAACCTATCTATTCTGGCAAGGGTCGGAAATTCCCCGCAACCTCGATCCCTATTTCGCCGCACAATACTCATCGCTGCTGCGCCTTTTGCTGTGGGAATACGGCCTGGCATTCCCCTTTGGCCTTGTCTCAGCCCTGGCTCTGTTGGGAGCTACCTGGCTGATGATAAGATCCAATGATCGCTCACCAGCTACGGATTTGATCCTGCTTTTTGCTCTAACGTATATGCTCTCGGTGGTCTTGTTTTTCATCACGGGTCGCTACCGATTGCCAGCCGTACCCTGCCTGCTGATACTGGCCGCCTACGGAGCCTGCACTCTGGCGACCTTGCGCCAACGACCGCTATACTTATCTGCCGGTGCACTGGTGCTATTACTTGTAGCCACCAACAGCAACGCCCAGACCCCCAATAACCGACTGGTCGCCTTCCAGCACTACTCATTGGCCGCTGCGTACGAAAGCAAGGGCATGGAGACCAACGCCCTGCAGCACTACCGCAGCGCCGTTGAATCCAGGCCGGATCACGGCCGCGCGCTGCTGGGACTGGCCAGTATGTACGGCATGGGCCAACGCTATAATGACGCCGTCGCTACCTGGAGACAGTATCTGCACTACTACCCCGAACAGGACAATGTCCGCTTACAGTTAGCGGATCTGCTCTCCATGCTCGGCAGGCATCCGGAAGCGCTAAAGGAGTACCACAAAGTAATCTCGGCACAACCCGACCGAGCTCTTCTCCACAGCCGTCTCGGCAGGACCTATACCGCTACGGGCGAGTTCGACCAGGCCGAGGCACACCTTCTAAGAGCTATTGATCTGGACCCCGATTCGACGCTGGCCTACTATCCTTTGGCCCAACTCTATGAGCGACGGGAACAAAACGAGCGCGCCGAACAGACCTATCAGCAATTGCTCGTTCATCGCCGCGACCACCTGGCCGGGCTCTGCCACTTGGCCGACCTGCTCCTCCGGCGCGGTGCCGAAGATCGTGCAGCAGGACATCTGCAACAGGCTTTGGACTTGGATCCCGACAATCTGCACGCCCTGAGCAGCATAGGTAAGTTAGAGGCGAATCGGGGTCAGTACAAGAAGGCCATCCAGCGCTTTCAGCGCATCCTCAAGCTCAACCCTCAGGATCTGCAGGCCCGCCGCTCACTGGCCCATCTACTACTCAAAACCGGCCAGCGGGAGCGCGCTGATGCCGAGTACGAACTCTATCAACAGCTGGAGCGGCAACGCCGCATGAAACAACAAACAATCGAGAAAACACAAGACCTAGCCGACGAATTGCGGCGCCAGTTCAGACAGTAGCCGCACTAAAACCAGCCTTTGTACTGAGGCTAAAAAACCCGCACCACCGTACCCCGCTCCGCCTCAAGCCGATCCTGTACAGCTTCTTTGGTCATCGCGTTCTGCGGCCACTCTTCCGGTGCCACGTGAGAGAGCCGAAGCAGTAGTCGTGCCAATTGTCCCGCGTATTCTTTCGTCTCGCGCACATTGAGCTTGTCGGCGGTATCCGCCGGCTCGTGGTGGTAGTCGGCATCGGCGTGGCGACCGCGAAAGCGCCAGCGCCATAGATGCGCCGCATCGATGCCCTGCCGCAAAAAAGGGAAGTGGTCCGAGGTCGCGTCGAGTTGAGACATCACGTGACATTTGAGTCCATCCCCCATCGTATCCAGTTGCTCCTGCACAAAATCGTGCAGATGATCAAAGGCCAGTACCACCCCTTTCATATGCCCGGCCGACAACTCGTCGAGGTTGATCGCCAAGCGCGGTTTTTCGGCACAGTGTAGACGCACATACTCGCTCGAACCCTGGAATTTCTGCTCCTCCGCACTATAGGTCGCAAAGCAGAGGCTCATCCCCGGCTCCACACCCAGATCCCGTTTCAATCCTGCCAGCACTCGCGCCGTCTCCAACACCGCGATCGTCCCCGAAGCGTTATCGTTACCGCCCGGAGTACCATAGACCGTATCGTGGTGCCCCCCCAGCACCAGCCGCTCTGCTGGCCAGCGCGATCCCCTGATCTCAGCGACCACATTGTGGGCTGGCGCCTCGTAAAACCGGCTCTCTACCACGAGCTTGATCCGCTTAGCTTCCCCAGCCCACTTCTGCAATCGCGCACCGTGCTCGCGCGAAGTCGTTAGAGCGGGAAAAGGTACCTCGGCCGTTTCCGGCTCGCGCCAATCGCCCCCATTGTGATACTCCACCCGCCGTCCATCCTTCGGATCGATCGCCACCACCGCCACAACCCCCGCCTCGGCCAGCGCCTCGAGCCGCACATTGGGCGGCAAAGGCGGCGTAAACGGCTCCAGCGCCAGATGCATAACCGCCACGCTCCCCTCGAGTTGATCCCGCACTCGATCCAATGCGTGTGGCACGCCATACCCCACATCGACGATCGGCGCCTCGAGATCACAGGCGGGAGAGCGATTGTAGGGCAAAAGGTCGATCTCCATCCCATCCACCGACGCCACCGCCCGTTCATAGGCCCAGGTATCCAGTTGAAATTGCTCTGCAGCCGCTCCTTCCAGTCCCGCTTCTGCAAACTCTCCCCGGATATACTCGACGGCCTTGTACTCTTCCTCCGAAGAAGCCCAGCGCGGCCCAATGCCCTCACACAAGATCTCCGCATGCGCCACTGCCTTTGACCCCGTCCAGGCCTCGCCAAATATCCACCGGTCAATAACCTGCCAATCTAATTCCATACCCATTTCTCCTGTGAAAGTTATTCCTAATTTCCCTTCTTCATAATCGATTGACAATCCCCTTTTATATAGATAAGGTTTGACCAGTCCGATTTTGAACCTTCACAAGCACCAAAAGCAGGGCAATAGGCTGATTCTCCGAACGGATAGAGCGGCGGATTCGCAGCACAGCCTCATTCACAACGCACCATCGAAACCTTGCAGGATTGCAACGCAGGATGGGCGACCGCAATGCCCCATACCCGACCCATCAGGAACTGAAAACACCGATGAAGATCAAATCCATACGCGCCATCGAAATCGAACCCCGGGCGAAAAACCCCGGCACCAAACCCTACCAGCGTCAAAGCCTGCAACCCGCTGGTCCCCTCGAACGCTACTCGCGCTACAGGAATACGCGCTCCGCCGGCGGAGCGCCCTGGAAAACTCTCGCCTGTATCGCCGAAGCCGAAGACGGCACGTGGGGCCTCGGCCTGACCACTGCCGCCGGCCCTATCCTCTCAATCATCAACGACCATTTCCGCCCGCATCTCGAGGGCGAAAACGCCATGGCCATCGAACGTCATTTCGACGTCATGACCCGTCTGGCCGCCCCCTATGGAGCGCAGGGATTACCAACCATGGCTATCAGCGCCGTCGATCTCGCGTTATGGGACCTCAAAGGCAAAGTGCTCCAACGCCCCGTCTACGAACTGCTGGGCGGCAAACAAAAAGATAAAATCTTCTGTTACGCCACCGGCTTCGATCTCGAATGGTATCTCGAACTCGGGTTCAAAGCCGTCAAACTACCCATGCCCTACAGTCCATTGGACGGCATCGAAGGTCTCAAAAAAGCCGAGGAGATGGTGGCCCAAAGCCGGACAATTATCGGCGACGAAATCGAACTAGCTCTGGATTGCTGGATGGCGCTCGACGTCGAGTACGCCGTGCGCCTCGCCGAAGTCCTCAAACCCTATCGACTCAAATGGATCGAGGACTTTTTGCTGCCCGACGACATGGACGGCTTTGCCGAAGTGCGCCAGAGAGTACCCGACCAGCCCCTGGCCACTGGCGAACACTGGTATCTGCCTCCAACTTTTGCCGCTGCAGCTAGAAATAAACTCGTCGATATATTCCAACCCGATCTGCTCTGGGCCGGCGGGTTGACCGCCTGCGTCCAGATCTGCCACATCGCCGAAGCCAACGGCCTGACCGTCGTCCCCCACGGCGGGATGAATTGGCCCTATGGCCAGCATCTCGTCGCGGCGATGCCCGCTGCCACCTGGGGCGAGCGATCGGGCGGGGTCTCACCCCGGGGCGTGCCGCTGGCCGACACCGTGGTCCTGCCCGGTACCGTCGCGATCGAGGACGGCTACCTGGTGCCCAGCGATGCACCGGGCTTCGGTATCGACGTCGACAACGCCTGGCTGGAATCGGTCGCCGTTTGATCCACGCGCTGATACTGGGCCTCTTGCTGGCCGTTCCCGGCCTGGCAGACGAAATCCGTTTCGATTCGGCGCGCGAATGGCGCAGCTGGTCCTTGCCCCGTGGCATTGTCGAGCTGAGCGCCAACGGCCGCCTGCAACCCGCTGCCGTGCACCGCAACATCGATGCGGTCGCCAATCTCGCCGACTTTGACGGCGGCATCCACGAAGCCGGCTCCAACTCCCTCGCCGCAGACCGAACCATCGACGGTGACCCGCAGACCGGTTGGAGCCCCGATCCGAACGATCCGCCCGATACCTGGTTCCTCGATCTAGATCTCGGCCGCGGAGTCTTCGCCACCCACATCGTCCTCCACTTCGCCGCCGATGCCCCACCATTCGAACTCTTCGACCTGCTGCTCTCCACCGGCGAACCGCAGATCGACCTGAGCAACACCTCCTTCAACGATGTGCTGACCTTTCGCACTCAGCACCGCTTCAAAGAAAACAGCGACCACCGCGTAGTCTTCGAACTGAATCAAAAAGACCACACTCCGATCCGCTACCTGCGTGTCAAAAATCTTCTACCGGTAGCGGGAGCCCGCTTAAGTGAAATCGAAGTTGCGGCTTTTGGCGACAACTTGAGCCTCAAGCTGCTCGAGCGCAGCGGCAGCATCGGTATCAAAATCGGCGAAAGCGAAGACGACAACGTACCACTCGGCAATGCCATACAACTGGCCGACGGCGATTTTTTCACCCGTTTTCGCTACGGCCGCGCGGTGCGCAGCCCCGAGGATGTCTGGGGCGAGATCACCCTCGACCTGGGTGCGGTCTACTGGATCGACTGGATTCGCATGGTCAGCGGCATCGTGCCCCGACCAACCAATACCCGCGGGGCCACAGTCGGCAGCATCGGCACCCGTATCCTCTCGTTGCGCCGCTACGATTTCAATCTCTACGAGGTCCTGACCTCCGACGGTTCACTCTCACCCGACGGCACTTTCATCTGGGACCGCAAATTCCTCGATCGCCGCTCCGCTCTCAATCGGCAACAGGGTTTCGCCGACCACGCCTTTCCTTCCACACCCACCCGTTTTTTGCGCATCAACTGGTTGATCTGGGATGCCAACTGCGATGGGGACTGCGGAGCATCCTCGGGAATCATCGAGGAATTGATGGTCTATGGCCGGGGATTTCCGCGCGAAGTACAATTCGGCTCAGGGTTGATCGACCTCGGCACCGACAAAAACATCACCGCTCTACACTGGGATGCCGCAACACCGCCCGGCACTGCGGTCGAGATCCGCTCCCGCGCCGGCAATGAACTCGAACTCGATATCACCCACCACGACAAAAACGGCAAAGTGGTCTCAGCAGCCCGCTACGACAAACTCATCCCCTCGTTCCGCGGCAAAATCGATACCGCCTTTTCCGCCGGTGCCGATTGGAGTGCGTGGAGTCGAATCTACAGTCTCTCAGGCGAAGCCTTTCTCTCGCCTTCACCGCGCCGCTATCTCGAACTCGACGTCCGCCTGATTTCTGACGACCCCGCACAGGGCGCCGCGCTCGACTATATCGCCGTCGAGTTCTTGCCCCCGCTGGCCACCGATGTTTTCGGCGAGATCTTCCCCTCCGAAGTCGAACCCGGGGTCGAGCGAGAATTCAGCTACTACCTCCAGGCCCGCTCTGCACCCCAGGGTTTCGACCGCATAAGCCTGGAATCCCCCGGGACCCTCCACTTCGTCGAAGCCCTGATCGACGACGACCCTGTGGAAATCGAAGTCGACTCCAGTAACACATATTTGAAGCTGCACTTTCTCGACCCGATTCGCAGCGATCAACTCGTCGAAGTCCGTTTCACCACTGCGGTCTTCCGTCAATCCACCCGATTCACCGCCTTTCTGGAAGACGATCGCAGCCGACAGCGCGTTGACCCCGGCAATGCCAACTCCGCTATCGCCAGCGATTCCGATATCGTCCGCCTCCCGATCGGTGAGAACCTCCTCGCCAACCCAAACTTCAACAGCGCAATCATCACCCCCAATAACGATGGCATCAATGAGGAATTGCATATCGCCGTAGACCTAGTTAATGTACTAGAAGTCCGCCCTCTGCGTCTGCGTATCTACGATCTGGCCGGCCTCATCGTCTTCGAACACCTCGAATACACTCGGGCAGGCCAACAGTCTCTGGTGTGGGACGGCACCGATGAATTGGAAAACCGCGTAGCACCAGGCGCCTATATCGCGGATTTGAGTATTGAAGGAGATGCGCAAAAAGAGCACATACGGCGGGTCGTCTCGGTCGTCTACTAAGTGGCAATCGCCTGCAGAAAGCAGTAATAATAACCGAGAACGGATCTCAACAGGATGCACCCATGCCCACCCGACAACAAGCGACGCTTTCGACACCGAGGACTGGTTCATCGCTGATAGTACCGTCGATCCGCTACTGCCCTGCACGCAAGACGGATCCCATTGACTAAAACCCGAATCCCCCTCATCCTGCTCGGCATCCTGGTGCTGGTGGGTGTCTTTTTTCGCGCCGGCCTCACCCGCTCCCTGGTCGATCAGCTCTTCTCCCGCCAGACTCCACGCCCTATAACACTCCGGGTCTGGGACTGGTGGAGCCCCGCCAGCAATGAGGAATACGGGCAGTATTTCGAGGCGCTCGAGCAGGCCTTCGAAGCACAAAACCCCGACGTCGACATCGTCTACCAGATCGTCCCCTTCGGCAATTACGTGCAGAAGCTCTCGACCGCGCTGGTGGGCAGCACCCCGCCCGACCTCTTCCAATCATCGGTCTACTGGGCGGAGGGTTTCTATCAGCGCGGCATGATACGGCCTTTGAACGACCTGCTGGACCACAACGCCAAAGCACCCGCGCCCGAGCGGATCACCGAGGAGATGTTTTTACCCTCGGCGTGGCGCCACAACCAGGCCCGCGATGGCACCATATTCGGCATACCGCAGATCATCGATGCCCAGTGCCTGATCTGGAATCTCGATATTCTGCAACGCGAGGCCGCCAACGATGCGGAGATCCGCGCCCTCTTCGTCCAGCGTGCAGACGGCACCATCGACTACGACCGAATCCGCTTCGATGCGGTGCGGGATTGGCAGCACTTCCGACGTCTGGTCAAGAAGCTCACTCGCCGCGCCCCGGACGGTTCGCTCGCAGAAGCCGGATTCGTCATCCATGCATATGGAGGCGGCGCGGGCATGTTTTCGCCGTGGCTCGCAGCCAATGGGGGCCGCTACCAGAACATCGACGGCACCAAAGCCCTCTTCGCCAGCGCCTCCGGCATCGAAGCCCTGCGCTTTATGGCCCGGCTCTACTGGACGGATAAGGTCTGCCCGCCTTTCCGCAGGCAAATCTCCGACTCCGAACTCTTCCAGGAGGGCAAGGTCGCCTGCATGGTCGCCGGCACCTGGTCCGGCAAGGATATCATCCGCAACACCCTCGGGTGGAGCCATTTCGCCAAGACCGCCTTTCCCCCAGGACCGCTCGGCACCATGCAAAAGACGGTGACCTGGGGCAATATGCTGGTCATTACCCGGCGCTCTGCCAATCTCGATGCCGCCTGGCGCTATATTCAGTTCGTATGCGGGCTCGAAGGCAACCTCCTGCGCTCCGAGATCCTCGGCTACAACGGCCCGCGCTACGACTTCTACGAGACCAAACGCTGGCAGCAAGCGATGCAAGAGCGTCCCTATCTATCGAACGTCAAACAGATCTGCCTGGCCGGCGACAAACTGCGCCACACCGAGATCATCGCCGTCAATCACCAGGTCAACCCGGTCATCGAAACGCTCTTGTTGCGCTTTCCCGAAATCGAAGCCGGACAGGGCCCCCACCCGTCGGTCGAAGCTGCACTCAGCGAGGCCGAGCGCAATGCCAACGGCGTCTTCCGCCGCTATAACGAACAGGTCGAGCGCTGGCTGGCCCAGCGGGAAGATCGCTGATGCGTCATCTGAAACCCTACCTCTATATCGCCCCGGCCTTTGCCGTAACCATCGTCTTCAGCTTCGTTTCGATGGGCATCAGCTTTTTCGCCAGTCTCCACCACTACGACGCTTTCGCCGGCGCCTCGGAATTCGCCGGACTGGATAATTACCGCCGCGCTCTTTTTGCCGATGACAGCTACTTCTGGATCTCGCTCCGAAACACCGCTTTCTACTCGGCGATGAGCGTCGTCGGGGTACTGCTGACGGCATTGCCCCTGGCGCTGCTCTGCCAGAAGGCCCGGCGCTACCAGTCGCTCTTCCGCACCCTCTATTTCTTGCCCTCGATCACCCCCGGCGTGGTCCTGGCCCTCGTCTTCTACCACCTCTTCGGCGTCTGGGGCCAGTTGCTGGACAATGCCTGGACCTCGCTGCCCGCACTGGCGCTGCTCGGCGTATGGTCCGGAGCCGGTTATAATATGGTCATCTTCCTGGCCGGACTCACCGAGATCCCGCGCAGCTTCTACGAAGCGGCCGAAATCGACGGCGCGGGACGCTGGCATCTCTTCCGCCACGTAACCGTACCGCTGCTGCGCAATACTCTGGTCTTCGTCAGCGTGATGACGGTAATCAGCTCGTTCCAGGTTTTCACCTCGGTCTATATCATGACCCAGGGCGGCCCTGAGCGCAGCACCGAAGTCATCGCCTATACCATCTTCATCAACGCCTTTGCCGTCGCCGGACAAATGGGCTATGCCTCGGCGCTGGCCTGGTTGCTCTTCGCGGTGGTTTTCGTCTTCGTTTTCTTCCAGATGCGCGTGTTCCGCTCACGGAGGATCTATGACGAATAGAGGTTCAAAGCTGGCGCTCTTGGCGATGATCCTCGGCGCGGTGGTGATGGTCTACCCCTATGCGTTCATGCTCGGCTCATCGTTCAAGACCCGCAAGGAGTTCGCCGAGGATCGTCGAACCTTGCTCCCCACTCGCTATCAACCTGATCAAGTTGTCGCTTCGTTACTCGGCGAGAAAAGCGCCCGCGACTGGCCTGGTGCCGAATGGCCGCTCTACCAGAACTACGTCGATGCAGTGCGCTACGGCCAGGTGGACCGCTACCTGGCCAATAGCTTCATCTACGCCGTGCTCATCACCGGTGCCCAGCTCTTTTTCAATATTCTCGCCGCCTACGCCTTTGCACGAATGCAATTCCGCGGACGCGAAGCCCTCTTTGCATTGCTGCTTTCGACGATGATGGTGCCTCCAGCTGTGTTGCTGGTGCCCAACTTCATCGTCGTCCGCGACCTGGGGCTCGTCGACACGCTCTGGGGCATCTTGCTGCCCGGGTTCGCCGGCGCCTTCGGGGTCTTCCTCTTGCGCCAGGCCTTTTTCAATATTCCCGCCGAACTCGAACAGGCTGCGCGGATCGATGGCTGCGGCTCGTGGGGCATTCTCTGGAACGTGGTGCTGCCACTGTCCAAACCAGCACTCATTACTCTGGGGCTATTCACCTTTATGGGCGCCTGGAATATGTTCGAATGGCCGCTGGTGGTCCTGAGTAATCAGGACTATTACCCACTGACAGTGGGCCTGAGCTTTTTTCGCGCCGAGACCAGCTCCGATTGGCCGCGGATCTTCGCCGCCAGCGTCATGGGATCAGCGCCGTTGATAGCGCTCTTTCTGGCCGCACAGCGCTATCTGGTGGGGGGGATCAGTTTGAGCGGAATGAAAACGTGAATGGCCGCTTATTTTCAGCCTCGAGCAGCGCACAGAATTGACGCGCACTCGCGGCAATCGTTCATCCCGGATACCAGACGATCCGCGGATCATCTGGTCCTCGCTCGTAATTCCACGCGCTATCGATCATCCGCTGCAAATCGTACTCCGGCCGCCATCCCAACAAGAATTTGGCTTTAGTATTGTCTAGCCAGGTGCGGTGATGGTCCGTCTGCACCTCGACTCCGGGCAAGCCGCGCGTCTCGTGCAAATAGTCGGCCATCTTCTGGTAATCGACCGGCTCGTCCATGCAGATATTGAAGAGTTCTTGCCGCGCCGCCGGACAGTCGAGCGCGACCATCACTGCCTCCGCCAGATCCTCGACGTGGACGAAATTGCGCAATACCGGCTGACCATCCGGGTCGAGCATCACCGGTACCGCTCCGCTTTGAACGTGCTCATCGGCCTTTTCCACGCCGACCAGATCGCGCCAGCGCGGCCCTCCGAAGACATCCTCACCGAACGATAACGCGTATTTGAAATCGTCCTTTTCCATGATCCACGGCGCCCGCAGGCAAGAACCGTTGAAATCGTACTGGATGTAATATTGTTCGAGCATTACTTCTTCCAGGACCTTGGACAGTGCATAGCATCCCGCATAAGCACTGTGCGTCTGCATCTCCGTTACCGGCACCGGATGCGGATAGACGAAGTGACCCATTCCCGCGTCGCCGCCGATGAGCACAAAGTGCTCAAAAGATGCCGAGGTCCGGCATTCCTCCAGCAACCAGAACATCCCCTTGATCGCCACATCCATGACCTCAGCAGGCGTTTCCTTACAGGTCGCCAGATGTACCACATGCGACACGCCGTCGACCGCTCGTGCTACGTCGGCACGCTCGGCCATCGAACCCTTAACCACTTCCAGCCGCTCTGCCGGCTCGAGCATCCGGTTGTGACACAGAGCGCGAATACTGGCTCCCCGCCACGCGGAATCGGCCATAAAGCGGCGAATGAAATTCTGTCCCACCTTGCCGGTGGCTCCGGTCACCAGGACGATTTTGCCTTCTTTCGCGCTCATTGCAAATCCTTCAGCTTCGGTGCCAGACTGCCCTCATTGTTCTTTTCAAAGGCCTCGCGAATCGGCCCGCGATCGAAAAACTGCATCGAGTCGTATACGAAATCATAGCGCCCGTCACGGCCCAGGCCCATCGCCAGCGCCGTCTCGTTAATTTCTTCAATCCGGCCGTAAGCCGGCCACAGGACCCCGTGCTGGCAGTAGGACACATCGATGAAATAACGCGGCCGTTGCTCACCCCCGGGCTTGGGTCGGCGCGCGTGCCAAACCGCCGAATGAACGATGATCGCCGAGCCGGGCGGCAAATCATCGACGCAGCGCGAACTCGGCAGATCCTCGGTGCCAAAGAGTTGCAAGCCCCCGTTGGCAATAACCGTATTCTGCGAGCCCGGCAGGATCAACAAATCACCGATCTCGCCATTGAGTCCATTCAAGTAGTAGAACACGTGCACCATGATATGCGAGCGGTTGGTCTGCGGATATTGCTCGTAGTCCTGATGCCAATGCACGCCGCCGTTGCCGGGGTCGTGCCGGGCCGAGTGAATGTGGTGCATGGCGAAACGCGGCCCCATCAACACCTCCAGCCGATCCATCAGCGGAGGATAGGAGGTCAGCAGACCCATTTCCTTATAGGAAACCAAGAAGCGGTGGTCATCGGCCTTGCGATCTTCGATCAGCTCATCGACTTCGGCGATCAGCCGGGTGTTGAAATCGGGCTCGATAAAGCCCGGCAGGACCAGATAACCCTCGCGGTGAAAGAACTCGATGTCGGCAGCACCGAGGCTCTGCTCAGCTTTAGTCATCTCAATTTTCTCTTTCTATATAAGAAGCAAATGGGTTCGCAAATTCGATCGTTGGACTATTTTTCCAGCGACAAGAGATTGCGAAACGTCGAGCATCAGTTGGTCGAGAGTAAGCACACCTTCTGCACTGGACGGCAATCCAAACCGGGGAAAATGCAGTACCACCGATACCAGACGAAGTTTCGCTGGGGAGAATACGGAGAGAAAAACTGCCTATTTAGACGCCGCCCCAAGGGGTATCAGGGCTACAATCGCTTCGAGATAGTACGGAAACCGGCTGAATCCGGGCCCCGATTTCGCACGCGTGCAAAATCGGGGCCCTTCAATCACCCTTTATCTATCCCACGGGGATGCGAAGGTCAACCCATTCACATACCGCTTCATCCCGATCTCCAGCGTCGAACCCGCCCCAGGCGCCAATTCGACCACAAAGGACGAGTCGTCCAATGTCGTTTCCTTCCCACCCATCTTCACACTCGTAAACTGGTGCTCTGCGTACGCCCCCCCCTGCACCACTACTTCCTTGCCCTCCACCGGATCCGTATTCACCAGTGTCAACACCATCGACTCATCCCCGAGCTGCTCAACCAGTGCCCCCACGCCTTCCGGCATGCCCGCCCGACCGGCCTGGGGATCGAAATAACGCACTCGGCAGTGCAGCGGCGAGCCGTGCCGCGGCGTCAACCCGCCCATCATCAACTGGGTCAATCCGCCGGGTATCGCCGGATTGAAGGGATTGGGATTGTCGGAGAGCCTGGTATCCGGCGTCGTCGGATCCGTATACACTTTCTCCATCTGCTCGCGCAGCCGCGCGAAATCGGCCTGCAACGCCGCTTCCGGATAGGCGCTGTTATTGCCCTCTAGATAACCCAGCCAGCCCCCCTCGGCATCCAGGCGCTTTAGGTCGGCCTTGTCCATCGACCAATAGTAGACTTCTTGAGCCCCCTGCGCATAGCGGGCGGGGCTATAACCGTACCACCCCTCGTCTCCGTACATATGCGGATACATCATCTGACCATCGACCTCTTTGCCCTGCGCATTGATCTTGTCGATCATCTGCCGCCATATATCGACAAAGCCCTGGTCGCCCGACATCAGCAGTGCGTTGCCAAAACCCGAGAGTCCCAACCCGTGCGTATTGCGGTTGGCCATAGCTCCGGTCTGCGGAACCTCAACCGTAAATCCCCAGCCGTAACAGCCACCATACCACTTGCCGTCACATGCACCGCCGATCGTCCCATCAAGACCGATATTGGTCGGGATGACTCCATCGTTGTCGAGCGTGCGCTGCCGCCAGGCCTCTACGTAGTCGAGCACCCAGCTTTTGTATTGATCCTCTCCAGTCAGAGCGTAGGCATTAATCCCCAGCGCCGTCGCCACCATATTTTGCGGATGGTCGCCGACCACGTCGGTATAATCCTTGAAGTGAGCCAGCATTTCCTCGAAATTGCGCTCGCCGTGCAACGGAATAAAACGCTCCTGGACTTCGTCGAGCGGATCGCCGGCCCAGTCGAGTGCAGTGGCCTTGCGCAGCATCGGCCCGCGGCTGCCGTTGAAGAGACTTTTGATGATCTTGTGCTCGGGATCGTAGTTGGGCGCCTGCAGATCGTCGCCCATATAGAAACCAGCGAAGCGCCGCACCCGACTTTCGAATTCGCGCTCGTGGGGATCCATCAGCCCGTGCAGATTAAACGTCGTCAGCCCCTCCCCGTTGTGGACCCAGTCGAACATTACCGGGAATTCGCGGTAATACATTCCATCGCGAGCAAAGGGTACTTCGGTCGTCTTAGCCTCGGTGTACTGTTTTAAATGTCCCTCCCAGGCCAGTTGACACATATCGTAGAGATGGGATGCTCCTCCAAGCACATAGAGCACCGGCCAGTGCACCAGATTCTCGATCGCGTCATCCGGGCCGTCATTCCCCCCCCAACGCGGCAGACATTCGAGATATCCCCTTTCGTCGAAATACTTGTCGAAAAACGCTGTACAACCCCGGGTCTGCGCCCGAATCAACTCCCATTCCAATACCGCCCAGGCCGGCGGCGGCATCGGCGTATCAATGGAAATCGCACGAGGATTTAAATGGCTCATAACCTACCTTTCCTTGTTGGCAATTGTAGTCGATCAACTTTGAATTATAACCAAAGCCCCTGCTCTATCCAACCCGAACCTGGACGATCCACTGCTCGTACGCTACCTTGGCTGATAAAATACTTTCAAACCAGCAACCGCAGCGACCCCAAAATTGGCAAGCTGCCCATGCAAAGACGACAAAACGCCGATGCCCACGCCAATAAGCAATCCCCGAGAACGATACACCCAGCTCATCGAGGACGGATTCTGCACGGTAGAAAACGTCCTCGACACCGACCTGCTCACTCGGCTTCGCCAAATAACCGACCAGCTCCTCGACGCCGAAGGCGGGGAGGTCCGTGCCGGTCAACGCTCCACCGGCAGCATGATCGATGTCGGCGTTCATCCGATATTCGCCGAACTCGTCGCCCATTCACCCGCGCGAACCGCCCTAGAGACCCTGGGTTTCCTGCGCCCCCGCTGGATGTCGGGTTATGTGATCAGCAAACCCCCCCGCAGTCCGGCCCTTTTCTGGCACCAGGATTGGTGGGGCTGGAATGATCCCTCCAGCTATACTCCACTGCCCCAGCAGCTATTCCTGATGTACTACCTCGTCGATACCACGCCGCACAACGGCTGTCTGCGCCTCTTGCGCGGCTCGCACCTGAAGCGACACCAGATGCACGACACTGTCCCCGATGCCCACACCGACGACCTGCGCCGCATGAGCGACCCCGACCACCCGGCCTACCAGTCGATTGCGGAAGAAGTCAATGTTCCGGTCTGCGCCGGCGATCTGGTCATTGGCGATTCACGACTCCTGCACTCGGCCCATGCCAACAAATCGGACCAGCGCCGCACGGTCATTACCCTCTGGTATTTTCCCTACTTCGACCTGCTCTCCGACGGACTCCGCGCCGCTATCGCCCGGCCGCGGGAATGGTCCGGCTGGGACGACGAGGCCATGGCCCGGACCGCCGAGTTCGTGCCCAGGTACGAGGGCCAGGCCGAACCCGTAGCCTGGAACAGGGAACCGGGTCCAGATTTCAGGTGAATCTCCCGCAAACCCGAGCCGGAGTTCGCATTGATCGACTCCATTGACAACAGCCCTCGGAGTCGATATGTACTAAAGTCTGATCTTTCCATAAATACACCAGAACCGACGCGTCCCTTACCGACCATGAATCAGCCACCCTACCCACAACACCTCAATCCCGACCTGGCGCCCGAACTGGCCAAGGATGTGGCCTTTTTCCGCAAGTGGGGCTATCTCATCGTCGATAGAGCGATCACCCTGCAAAAGGTGAAAACCCTGCGCAAAGCACTCGACCGCTCCTTCAATCGCCACGAGACCCAATTTATCCACCAGCTTCTCGAGGAAGACCCATCTTTCGCCTTCCTCCTCGACAACCCACCCGTACTAACGCGCATGCAAGCTATTCTGGGAACCTGCGTCCAGCTGCATAGTGCCACTGCTCGCATCACCGAGCCCGGTCAGGAGGATCAGAACTGGCACCGCGATGTGCCCTGGCCCGTAGATCCCGACGGCACGCCCTACGGAGCATTGCCCGGACAGATCAACTGTGGTTATTATTTAGATGAATTGAATGATGACAATGGTGCGATCGTCATCGTTCCCGGCAGCCACCGCGCGCTTTTTCGCCCTCCCGAGGGCTACCCTCGTTTTCCCGAGGAGCAGCGCGTACTGGCCAAACCGGGTCAGGCGGTGCTCTTCGACGGCTGCCTCTACCACCGTGGTGCAGCCAACCAATCGAAAAAAAAGCGCCGGGTTTGCCTGATGTGCTACCAGACCGCCTGGATGAAATCCCGCGAACCCTTCGATGGTCCATTCGCGCAGCAAATCCGCGCAACCGGCACCGACGAGCAGAAAATGCTGATGGGCGCAATCGAGAAATGGTAAAAGGAGAATCCCCATGCTGACATCCGCACAGGTCGACCACTACCACACCGAAGGCTATATTGTCGTCCCCAACTTTCTCAGCACCGAGCAGGTCGCAACTTTTCTCGCCGAAATGGATTCGATCAGCGCCGGCAATACTCTCGCTGACCACGATGCTACACGCATGGAGATGGAGCCCAATCAACCCCCTGAAGGCACCCAGGTCCGCCGACTCTACGAACCCTGCGGCCAGTATCCAGCATTCCGCGCATTCTCCGATTCGCAAAAGCTCCTCGACGCCGTCGAATCGCTGCTCGGACCCGACCTCGTCTACCACTATTCAAAGATCAATATGAAACCCGCCGGTGTCGGCTCGCCCGTCGAGTGGCACCAGGACCTTTCCTACTACCCGCTGACCAACCGCGGTTCAGTGAGTATCCTCTTCTATCTCGACGACGCGGCGGTCGAAAACGGGTGCCTGCAGGTCATTCCCCGTCGGCATAAGGACGATCTGCTCTCGCACAACACCGACGGATTCTTTCAGGGCCGAGTCACCGAAGCCGTCGATGAGTCGCTGGCGGTACCGGTTCCGGGTACGGCGGGTACGGTGATCTTCATGCACGCCATGACCCCGCACGCTTCGATCGCCAATACCTCCGACCAACCGCGCCGGACCTTGATCCTCAGCTACCGCAGAGCAGACGCTTTTCCCGTCTACGCCGGCGAAATGACCCATAAGACCGAAGTCCACGCCCGCCTGGCCCGCGGCCAATTCCCGCACGAAGCGCGCTTCGAGGACCGCACCTTTCCAATCCCTTTGTACAAAGATGCGATCGTCTCGCTCTACGATCTGCAGGAACGCTCACGCAAGGGAGAAATGCAACCTCTCTAAGGTTGTTGCTACGCCCTGTTTCGCGCACGACTATTCGCGCGATTAAAGGATCCGACATCTCGCAGACAAAGGATTTAAAGGGTCGGTCCACACGACGAGTTCAAGCACTCGACAAAGGCGCAAAGAGGATTCATGCCAACCTCCATACGACTTGGCCTCATCGGCTGCGGCGGAATCGTTCAGCAGCAACACCTGCCAACGCTGCTCGAACTCGATACAGTACAGATCACCGCTCTTTCCGACCCTCTAGACGAGAACCGCGCCAAAGTCGGCACAACCACTGCGGTCCCGGAGGACCAGCGCTATGCCGAGTACCGTGAGATGCTGGCTAAAGCTCCTCTCGATGCCGTCGTCATCGCTACTCCCCATCACCTGCATGCCGAGCAGGTGATCGCCGCGGCCGAGGCGGGCTTGACCATCATCAGCGAGAAACCGATGGCCACTTCGCTGGAAGAAGCCGCGGCCGTGCTCGATGCCGTCGCACGCCACGACGTCACCTACACGATTGTCCACAACGCCGTCTTCACCCCCGGCGCCCTCCGCGCCTGCGAGCTGCTGCGCGAAGGCGAATTGCCTGGCCCTCAGGTAGGTCGAGCCAAGTCGCTCTTTCCCATGAGCGAAGACCATCACCGCTCCAGCCCAGCCAGGATCTGGCGGGCCTCCAAAGCAGCGGGCGGCGGCTGCATCGGCGATACGGCCTACCACGAAATCTACTCGCTTGAAACCTTGATGTGCTCACCGGTGCGCTATGTCGAAGCAAGGGTACAAACCCGATTCTTCGATATCGATGTCGACGATGTGGCGCTTTTGCTGCTCGAGCACGAAAACGGTGCCCTTTCGACGGTCTCGACCTCATGGGGCATGGTCGGCGCTGGTGCCGGCGAGCTAGGCGGTCTATGCGAGGTCCATACCCGGGGCGACTGCCTGCGCATGGTCGGCCGAGGCCAAGAACTATACCGTTTCGCGCGCGCAACCAACGAGTGGTCCGCCATCGAATTAGCAGTCACCGAGCGCAACCGCACCGGTCATGCCGAGTACCTCACCGCCACCTTCGCCGCCCTCGCCGCAGAATCGCCACCGCCGATCAGCGGCGCGATGGCCTTCCACAATCTCGCGATCATCGAAGCGGCGCGCATGGCCAGCGACGCGCGGCGCGCCATCGACATTACGGAGATCTAAATGCGTCCCTACATCGACTGTCACAATCACATCGGTCGCACCATCGACCGCGTCCCCCCCGTAGGCCAGAACACCGCCATGTGCCTGGCGCGCTTTGCCGAAACCCAGATCCACGCCGCCATCTCGATGCCCACCGCCGTCGGCAGCCCCATCGACCGCGGCATAGTAGATATCCGCCATCAGAATGAAGTCATCGCCCGCGCCTGCCGCGACTTTCCCGGCGTCTTCCCGATTGGCCTGGCTCTCATCGAGGAGCGCTTCGGCAAGCTTGGCATCGAAGAAGCGGAAAAGGCGATGAGCGAGTTGGGGCTGGTCGGTATCGTCGGCCACCCACCAATCGCCGAATGGTGTATCCCCTTCGTCGAGGCCGCCGCGGCCCGCGAAGGTCTGGTCAACCTGCACATGCACAACACGCTGATGGATCGGATCGCCACGATTTTTCCCCACTGCACCTTTATCTCGCACGCCAGCACCTGGGGCGCCGAACACCTGGCCAAACACGACAACGTCTTTTTCGAGGTGGTTCAATACCCGGACGGACAGGGCTCGGAATGGGATTTCGCGTGGTTCGCCGACAAGGTGGGACGGGAGCGATTGATCTTCGGCGCCGACCTGCCCTATTACGATTACCGGGTTCTGCAGCGGGTTATCGAAGAAGCCCCGATAGACGACGAACTGAAAGACCGCATCGCCCACAAAAATCTCGCCGCCCTGATCCAGCGCTTCAATCCCGAGTGGGAGATGCCGACCGAACCGCCGCAAGCACCAAGGCTCTACGATGCCGACGAACTCTGGGCCGTCAATCCCGACAACCCGGTACGCCTGACGGTTTTTGCCTGAATAAATTGGTTGCGATGGGCCGCTCCACCCGAATCGAAAGCAGACCGTGCATACACTAGACAACGAAGAACTCTCAGTATCTATCCTCGATCCCCTAGCCGACCACGAGCGGTTCGGCACTCGCTACTGCACCGGCGGCTATATTTTTCAGGTAAAGAACTCTCGCCTGGGCAACCTGCTCTCGGGGCCGACCTACCCCGACGATTTCAATGTCTTCGACGGACAGGGCATACCTGACTCTTTCAGCCACAACCCGCTAAAGCAGCAAGCAAGCGACCATGAGGGACTGGTCATTGGCATCGGCCGCTGCGATCTGGAAGCGAATACGGTCACGGAATTTTGCCGCTGGGATCTCACCCGCACCGACACTTCGATAACCCTGCGCACCGAGCAGCAGCTCGGCGACTTCGCTCTCCGGCTCGAACGCCATCTGACGCTGATCGGCCGCACCGTACGCTCCGCAATCAAGCTCGACAACACCGGTAACCGACCTATACCGATCAGCTGGTATCCGCATCCATTTTTCCCCCAACCCGACAGCACTGACGAACTCTGTCGTTTCAATATCCCGGTCGATCTGAGCGAAAACGACGGCTACGCCCTGGGCGAAAACGGGTTCATAACCCGCAAAGCCTGGCCCGGCTGGGACCAGGCCGGCCACTTCCTGGCGCTCGACCACCAGGCCACAACACCGCTGATCGTCCTGCAGAAGCATCCACTAGTCGGGCTGATCGCAGCCAGCTGTAGCTATATCCCCGGATTCTTTCCGATCTGGGGCAACCGCAATACCTTCTCCTGGGAACCCTTTCTGGAGCGAACGGTGTTCAAAAACCAAACCCTGAGCTGGTCGATCAGCTACGACTTCTGAATGAACGACCAGGATCGGATCCGACACTGGATCGACAAACTGCGCCGGGGCGTGCTCGAAGAATCCGATCTGCAGCAGGCACTGGATGACCATCATTCGCAGCGCCAGCACCTGCTCTACCTGCAGGCAGCCTCTACCAGCGTTGAGTCCGAGGTACTCGGCATGGCGCTGGTCGCCGACGGCCAGATCAGCGAAGGTCCCACCGACCCCCGGGATTGGCCCTACCAGACCGTACTCGCCGCGATCGACGACGGTTGGCGGGTGGTCAAATTTCCCGAACTGGCCCTGCTGCTAGAGGAGGATAAAACCTACGGCCTCGGCTGCGAATTCATCCTCGAGAAACTGAGCTGACGATGGAAACGACACCGCAGATCGCCCCGACATACGACTGTGCTCCGACCCTCACCGACCGAGAGGTCTTCGAATTCTGCCGCCAGGGCTACCTGATCCTCGAGGGGGTCGTCCCCGACGAGATCAACCAGCAGACGATGTCCTACATCGCCGGGCACACCGAACACCAGCCGATGGAACTACTGACCGAGCCATGGTTCGTCGATGGTATCTTCAAGAATCCGGCCGCCGCCGGAGCAGTCCGTTCCCTTCTGGGTGCCGATTTCAAACTGCCGCAGAACTTCTGCAACCACCGCGTCGAATGTCCGGCCCCGGCCCAGGGCTGGCACCGCGATGGCGGCTCGATCTACACCGAGCAGCTCGACTATCTCCAGGTGTTCTACTACCCGCAGGAGGTAACGCCCGAGATGGGACCGACCGAGTTGATCCCCGGTTCGCACTTCATGCGCGGCAAGGCCAACTATATGGCCCATCTCCGCAATCTCAGGCTGGCCGAAAAAACCACCGCCCCCGCCGGCACGATCTTCCTCACCGTCTACTCGATCTGGCACCGCAAGGGCCCAAGCACCGCTTCCTGCATCCGCAATATGTTTAAGTACAACTATTGGCGTAGCCGACCTCCACGCCGCGACTGGATCGTCGATCCCGATTTCGACCTCTCCTGGCCCAACACCGGCGGCAGTCCCCACTTCGAACAATTCAAACTCGAGATCGAAGCCGCGCGGCTCTTCAGCTGGCTTTGCAACGAGGATTACGAACATACCGGCGGCCAATGCTGGCCCTGCGGCGCGCCGGAAAAACTGGCCTGCGACCAGGAGGGCCTGCCAACCGGGTTGCGCCGTTATCAATGAAACGAATCTAATATGAAAAAATCGCTCGACACTAAACTCGCCGAGATCCGCCAGACCCCCCGCAGCGAGGCCTTCATCATCGCCTATGCAGCCGACTCCGATATGGCCCGAGGGCTGGCCACACTCGACGACGGCACCAAATCGATTCAGGACTATTGCGCAGACCTCACCGACCTAGTCGCTCAGGGCGGGATCGACATCCTGCTCGCTTCGGTAGCCAATATGGACCTCCTGGCCCGGGAGCAACGAGTCTTCGACCGCTCGTCCGTAACCCCGGCCATTCGCGCCAACGACACGACCGATATCTGGAAAGCCCGCGGTGCCCACTATGCCGATCACCCGTCGAAACCCTTCGCCACCACCACCATCGCAGAAGCCCAGTACGGCACCCTCACTCCAGACCCAGATCAGCGACCGGATATCGATCTCGGTCTCTACTCGGTTACCTTCAACAACGACCTCGAAGCCGATTGGTTGACCTTAGAGCGGTTCAAGGAGTTTCGCATCGAGGCCTCGCGCAAGGGCTTCCGCTATTTTCTCGAAGTATTCAACCCCAACATCGAAGAGTGCGGCATCGACCCCGCACAGATCCCCCACTATGTCAACGACCAGATCGCCCGGATGCTGGCCGGCATTCCGCGCGCCTCGCGGCCCGCATTCCTCAAAATCGCCTATAACGGACCTGCGGCGATGGAGGATCTGGTCGCCTACGACTCGAGCGTCGTCGTCGGCATACTCGGCGGCAGTGCCAGCACCACCTACGATGCTTTGCTCTTGATCTCCGAGGCCAAAAAACACGGCGCGCGCGTAGCCCTCTTCGGCCGTCGCATCAAGGGCAGCGAGGACCCGCTGACTTTTATCGAGGTCCTGCGCCAGGTCGCCGACGGCCTGGTCGGCCCCGAAGAAGGCGTCAAACTCTACCGGGAAGCGCTGGAAAAGAAGGGTATCCCCACTCAGCGGAGCCTCGAAGAGGACATGGTTGTACACTCACCCGGCCTGCTCGGATAGCCAAATTCCTCCTATCAATCGACGCGGACCACAATGCATCCAGGCTGCTAAACGGCGGCAAAGATCCGGTTCCACTCCTGGTGGTCGCGGATGACGCTTGCGGGGTCCTGGCGGCTGCGGGCGACAAAGCCCGGGACGCTTTCCCGTCCCGTCGGCAACCCGAGCTGAGAGTAGCGGGTATCTACACTCCAGCGCACGGTCTGCGAGCGGTTCGGTGTCCCGCGGTGCACCAGTCGCTCTGTCGTCAGCAAGACATCGCCGACATCTAGTTCAGCGCTGAAAACATCGCCGGCGGGCAATTCCTCCTCGCGAATGCCTCTGCCCCCGGTGTGACCAGGCGTCTCGTCCCTGTAGTTGTGCGCAAGCAATCCCAGGCGGTGAGATCCGCGAATCACCTGCATGCACCCATTGTCCAGCGTCGCCGCAACCAGTGGGATCCAGGCGTTTACCACCAGGGTCTCGCCGGCTTCCTCGGGATTGAGATAGGCCAGATCCTGATGCCAGGGAATGACCGTGACCTCCTGCTCCGGCATCTTGGCGCGAAGATTGAACTGCGGATGCGCGTAGATCTCGGAGCCGATCAGGGAGCCGACCGCGTCGAGCAGAACCTCCGAGGTCCTGAGCACGAACATTCCGGCGCTGCGAATCTTCTGCTGGCGAAAATGGCGCTCCCAGATCCACCCCGATTCCGCACAGGCCGCCGACACCAGCTCCAGTCGCTGTGCAAATGACGCACCCTCATACACATCCTCCGCAGCCAATACACCGGCTGCAATCGCCTCCTCAATACCGATTTCGACCCGGGCGGCCAACTCGTCGATCAAGGGCTGGAGATCCTCCTGCGGCAAGAGACCGCGCAGAGCCAGATAGCCATCCCGTTGGAAGTGCGCTATCTGTTGATGAGTCAAACCCGAATTGGTCGCCATCGGATATCTCCTTGGTTTTTAAGTATTCGGTGATGTGCGGCGAGCATCGCTCGCGGTTGCCGGTCGAGATGATCAAGGGCCATAAACGTATTAAATCCAACTTGCGTCACACCATGCCCTTTGCCTACAATAACTCATCTAATCGTCCTGTTCAAATTCAACCGCACGAGAACCGATATGAGCCAACACTACCGCGAAGATTTCACATCCGATCCGGGTGGCTGGTGGGGCTGGGAAAGCAACTCGGCAGGGCCAAGAGCCCTCGAATACAGCCCCGGCACCCTGACCTCGCGCAGCCCGTGGTGGATCGACTACAACCACGCGCCCCCCGGAGCAGGCTACCTGCACATGCTCTTTTGCACTTATACCCGCGGACCTATAGGCGAACACTACCGCGAAGTGGGGGGACCTCATCGCCTGCTCGAAGGCGGGTTCTCCAGCGACTACACTCACGCCCGAATTTCACTGCGCCTTAAAGGCGAGCTCCATCCCCAGGGCGCCCAGCTGGTATTCCTGGCACAGGCGACAGTCGGCGAGACCACCTCGTGCTGGTCCCTGACCGGCCAGCCCCTGAGCGTCGGCCCCGACTGGTCCGAGCAGACCATCACCTGTACCCCGGACCCGGCGCAGTGGACCGCGATGGGCGCCCGGCACGACCGACAGGACTACTACGGCGTATTGGGATTAGAGCAAGTCCTCAGCGACGTCAACTGCGATATTATGCTGATCCTCTTCCCGCTGGACATCGCGCCGATGGGACCGCTAGATGGAGACCGGGATCGGCTGCGACCCGAAAAGGACTACCCCGTCTGGCGTTCGCGGCTGCCCGAGGGCTACGTAACGCTGGATTGGATCGAAATCGAATTCCCCTAAACAATACCGAGGCTCTATGCACGATCTGCTGATCCGCAACGGCCGAGTGATCGACCCTGCCCAAAACCTCGACGCGTCCCTCGACCTCGCCTTTGACGGCAGCCAGGTCGCGGCACTGGCCGAATCGATCGGCACCGAGGCCAGCGAGACCATCGATGCCCAGGACCTGCTCGTCGTCCCCGGTCTGATCGACCTCCACGTGCATGTCTTCGACGCGGTCTCGCACTACGGTATTCCCCCCGACCCGACCTGCCTAGAACGCGGCGTTACTACCGCGCTCGATGCCGGCTCAGCCGGGGCAGCGGTCTGGCCAGGTTTTCGCAAATTCGTCATCGAAGCCTCGGAAACCAGACTCTATGCAATGCTCAATATCAGCCGCATCGGACTGGTCACCGGTGCCGAACTGGACCCGCCAATCGGCGAGCTCGAAGATCTGCGACACCTCAATGTGCCCGCCGCTATCCAGTGCATCGAAGAAAATCGCGACCGAATCCTCGGCATCAAGATTCGCCTCAGCGACAACCTCGCAGCGGGCGGCAAGAACGAGAACTCGGCGCTGCTCCTGGCCCGCGAGGCCGCCGACGCCACCGGCTTGCCGCTGATGATCCACACGCCCCGCTCTACGCTCGGCCTGCCCCGAATCCTCGCCGAGATGCGCCGCGGTGATATTCTCACTCACTGCTTCCACGCCCACTCCAGCGGTATCCTCGACTCCGACATGAAGGTGCTTCCCGAGGTCCGTGCAGCAATCGAGCGCGGCGTCCACCTCGATGTCGGACACGGAGCGGGCAGCTTTTCCTATGCAGTCGCCCGCGCAGCCATGGAGCAGGAGATCACTCCCCACACCATCTCCACCGACCTGCATCGCTATAACCTGCACGGCCCGGTCTACGACATGGCGACAACCGTCTCCAAATTTCTTCACCTCGGTATGGATCTCAGCGCAGCTCTGAGCCGTATCACCAGCATCCCGGCCGCGACCATCAAGATGCAGGACCAGTTGGGCACGCTCAAAGTCGGCGCCACTGCCGACGCCGTCGTGCTGCGCCTTTGCGAAGGTCAGCGACCGCTAGAGGACAGCATCGGGCAGGTTGAAACCGTCGAGCACTGGCTCGAACCGATCTATGTCATCAAGGGAGGTCGAGTAGT
>CAZFMY010000091.1:0-26154 GCA_964520345.1 uncultured Gemmatimonadaceae bacterium
AGGCTTTGTCCCTGCTGTCCGGCGAATATTTCGAGTTCGTATTCGTTGGCCTGATTGTGGTTGAAGAGGATGGACTGGTCGAAGCGACCCTCTACCACATCGAGGAAGAAGCGGATTGGCTCGCCGCCTGCTGTGGGGGTGAAGCGAAAGAGGATCCGGGTCAGGTCGGAATCGCTCAGGGCACCGCTCAGTCTAATGGATTCTCCGGTGGCAAGAGCGGTCTGCAAAGGGGCGTCCAGCGTCATTCCAGGGAAATGATCGACTGGAAGGGCAGAATCATTTTGCGCCAGCGCGGGTAGGGTCAAAAAGAGGATGGCGAGAGCGGATATTTTCCTAGTCATTGGCGCCAGGTGGCTGGGGTTTGGAATGGATCTCGATCTCTTTGAGATCTATCTGCATAAAAAAATTGGTTCTTGGACATAGTAGCTTCAGATACAGCGGATGACAAGTTCCAGTATGTCGAATTAATATTGCGGATCAGGTCGTCCTCTGTACTTTTCCCATACGGGATTTACTAATACGAATTTTTCGGTCACGTTCAATCGTCTACATCATAAATATACTGCTGCTCGTTGGGTGGCCGTTGCCGCTTCGTTTGGTTAGACACCGGGTTTCCCACTGCTCATCATCTGCTTTTGTACGGCAAACCGTAGTAACAGATACGGATCAAACCCTTGCGGTCTGATCGTGGAGATTCGGTCGAATACGTCGTCAATATAAGAAGAATCTTGAAAAACCGGGCTTCAGTTTCGGTCGCGATTTACTCATTGACAGGGAATTTCAGCCATTTTACACTATGGCTTTGTAGCGGAAAATATCCTATTCGCACACCTCATCAGGAAGAATAATAATGGGCACTGATCAATCTTCAACCTCGTTAGACTCCGGCCAGGCTTCCAACTCTTATCGCGCCTCGGCTTTTGCCGATGCCAAGCCCGAGCTGTCGGCTCCAGGGGTTACGCCAGAGCGTTTGGCTTACCTGGAAGAGCATGGATTTGTAATCATCAACGACTTTGTCGATAATCCGTGGATTCCAATCCTGCGGGAGGCCGGTCGTCGCGTTACCGAAGCGTGCGCTCCCGAGCATGGTTATAGCAAAATCGACTGCTCGAAAGGCTATGTGCACCGCGCTGCTGAGAGCGAGCCGTGGGCAATACGCGGGCTGATCCATCCGGCTTTCCAGGAACCGGACTTTGCCGAGTTCCATGGCTCATCGGACTTTCTCGATTTCGTCTCTTCCTGGTGCGAGGGGCTCGGGCCTGAGGATACGATCCTTGGCGGGATGCTCCTGTGGTGTAATCCGCGGCGCAACGAGATGGGGCCGAGTTGGCATCGCGATACGACCTGGTGGGGTAGCGGCAAGGCCTATTTTTCGCAGCGCGATGACCGGGGAGATCAGCTGGAGGACTATTCGGAGGAAGTCGAAAAGAAGCGCTGGGAGGAGATCCGTGCGGATAATGTAAAGAAGGTCCACGAGCGGAATGGAGTGAGCATGTTTCTGGCCCTGGTCGATGACGAGTGCCACGAACTCATTCCCGGGACCCACGACCGCTGGCGCACGCCCTACGAGCACGACGTGCTGCTGCCACAGGCGATGAAGGATCAGGGCGTGCCGCATACGCCGAGCTGGAACGGCAAGGATCCGCTGCCGGGCCAGGTGGCGATCCGACTCAAGGCCGGGGAGGCGCTGATTCGCAATGGGACCACGATCCACACCGGTCATATGGTACCCGATCGCGAGCGCAATACGCTCTCTATCGGGTGGTCGAAATGGTCGGGGCCGTTCAGCGGAGAGCCCGCGGTCGCAGATGCGCGCAATGCGTGGCAACTCGATCCGGCGGTGCGGGAAGCCTTGCCGCACGAGTGGATGAAGACCGCGTGGGACCGCTGGGCCGAAACGCAGCGCTTGGGCGATACGCTCGAGGATCGCTATGCGGGCTTCGACGTCGCCAGGATCAAAGCCGGGGAAGTGGCGGGTTGGCGCACCGAGTTGGAGCGACAGGCCGCGGCTGCCGGTGGGGCCTGGGAGCCTTTTCAAACCGTTTGATGAAGGTCTCGGTCCGGGCGTCTGGCTGAGAGCACTGAGATTCCGATTGCCGTCAGCCCCTCATTGCCCCGCGTCCGCGTTTTGCTCCTGCCGGGCGAGTTCCGCCTTGCGCTCGACAACGGCCTGCGGCGGTGGTGTCAGGATGGTGCGCTTGCGTTCATCGATTCCTTGCCACTGATCGGCGTCGGATGGGGCGAAAAAATTATTCGGGCCGGAATAGGATTCTTCGCGTCCCGTGTACTTGTAAAAGAGCGTGGTGCGCGTGCTCGGGGCAGTCCACGGCAGCGTGACGTGAAATAATGCTTCGGTGAAGATAATGGCAGAGCCGGCTCGCGCAGGGACGCGGGTGATCATTGGATGCACTCCTTTGGCTAGATCGCGCCATGACTCCGGGACGGGGAAATGCCCTTTATGCGATCCCGCTAAGCAGCCGAATCCCCCTTGGTTGCAAAGGGTATCTTCGAGTTCGTAGGCCACGGTAACCAGACCATTGGCAAAGGTCTGGCGGTTTGTATCGCGGGCGAAATAGTGCGTGACGAGTTCGGGCGCTCGTTGGGGATTGAGCAAGCGTCCGTTGCCGCCGTGCAGGGTGCCTCCGGCGAGATCTTTATTGAATGTGCCGTGGGTGTGGATGTTGATATGGTCGATGCGGAAGGGCGGGAGCCCATTCGCCGATGCTCCGCCGTATATTTCTTGCAAAATTTCGGAAATCACCGGAACATCCAGCAGATCGACAAAAGCCTGTGACCAGAAACCACCCCTGTCCGCGTGCTGCGAGTGGAGATCCGACCCCTTTTCATCAACGGTGGTTTTGAGCTCTCTGACCTGCTCCGGGCTAATGGCCTCTTCGACACAGAGGAAGCCCCAGGTATCGAAGGAGAAGCGTTGTTCTTCATCCATATTCAATGGCTCCTTGTTTATCTCGTTGCATAGGGAAAAATACTCAGAGAATGCGCCGGGGTAAATCAACCGCAATCTAGGTATTATAAACCTGCGTCGCTACTGCTTGCTTCTGACCCACCCTGGTATGCAGGTGCGCCAGTGCAGGTGTACGGAGCGAGCGCCGTTTAAGGGGACCCGGTTCTATCAGATCGACATCCTCTTGGCAATCCAGAACTGGTCTCGTGCAAAGCTCCAGGATCGTTGGCGCGGTGCTGCAGCAATTCCTATACTCTGGCGGCAATGGACGATACTTCTTGTAGGTTCTCCATCAAAATACAGCGGACAAATCGACTCAGAGGGACGCTGGTAGCGGTATCTGACAGCGGATGGAAACGGAGGAGCGAGTTACAAGTGACTAATAAGAAGCGTGCCGATGGCTTCTTTTCATAGATCACCTGCACTCAATTAACAATCAGGAGGTACTATATGTATATCGGATCGCAGTTCGGTGTCCAAACGGACGAAGAAATGCAAGTGCTGGCCCAATTGGGTGTCAAAAATGTCGACCAGACCCCTGCAGAGCCCTGGAAGGAATGGACGACAGATCTCTTGCGGGAGATCAAGGAGCGGTGGGCCAAACACGATATCTCGATGGAGATGATTCATATCCCGCTGGGTTCGCGCAGCGCTTACGACAACGAGGCCGGTGCGATATTCCTCAAACCGAGCGATGAGCGGGATCGGCAGATCGATTGGATGAAAGAGACGGTGCGGATGGCGGGTGAAGCGGGAATTCGAGGACTCAACTACAATATCACGATTCTGGGACATCTGCGCACGCCGTCGAAGACGGGTAGGGGTGGTGCGACGGTATCGACCTTTGAATTGAACAAGCTGGATCACTCGCTGGGTGAATTCGAGGACGGACCGGCCGATGAAGATGAGATGTGGGAGCGGATAAACCACTGGCTGCAGGAGATTATGCCTGTGGCCGAGGAGTACAAGGTGCAGATGGCCTGTCATCCTTCGGACCCGGGTATCGGCGTTGGCAAGACCTATAGAGGCGTGGCGCGTCCTCTGGGCATGGTCGAGGGCTTCAAGAAGCTGATCGACCTCTACGACAGTCCCTACAACGGTTTGAACTTCTGCCAGGGCTGTATGTCCGAAGCGCTTGAGAATCCGGCGGAGGAAATCTTCGATGTGATTCGCTACTTCGGCGAGCGCAAGAAGATCTTCAACGTGCATTTCAGGAATATCAAAGGCGGGTTGGGTAAGTTCGTAGAGGTATTCCCCGATGAAGGAGATATCAATATGATCCGGGCGCTGAAGGTCTACAAGGACATCGGTTACGATTACATGATCATGCCCGATCACGTCCCCGGCATCGGTGGACCCGAACCGGGCAAAGTCGGGTTTGCCTATACCTTCGGCTATATTCACGCGGCTTTGCAGGCGGTGGAGGAAATAGCGTAGCAAATCACTTGAGGCCCCGACTGCTCTTCAGTGCAGTCGGGGCGAATGAAAAATTGGATTGGCGCTATAGGTTTGAGAGAAGGGAAATCGAAATGCGCGTGCTGATCATGACCGATATGGAAGGAGTCAGCGGCATCGTCGCCTGGGAGCAGGTCCTTGGCGGTGCCGAGATGTTCGAAGAGGGCCGTCGCCTCTACACCGAGGAAATCAACGCGGCGGTACGCGGTGCGAAGGCCGCCGGTGCCGAACACATCGTCGTCGTCGACTGCCATGGTGCCGGCAAGGGCTGGAGTTTCAATTCGCTCATCCCCGAACTCCTAGAACCGGAGTGCGAGTGGGTCGCTCATCACGCCTGGGGTCGCTATACGGAAATGTGGGAGGAGGGTTGTGATGCGTGTTTGCTGATAGGGATGCATGCGCGCAACAACACGCCTGATGGCGTTCTCTGTCACACCATATCGGGCGTGCAGTATCGCAATCTTTGGTTCAATGACGACCTGGTTGGCGAGACCGGAGTCAATGCGGCTCTCAACGGTCATTATGGAGTGCCTGTAGTCCTGGTAACCGGCGACGAAGCAGTCTGCTCCGAGGCCCGCGAGTTGCTCGGAGAAAATCTGCCCACGGTGGCGGTGAAAAAAGGACTGAGCCGCTTCAGTGCGCGCCAGGTGGCTCCGGTGCGCGCCCGCCAGATGATCGAAGACGGTGCCAGGGAAGCACTGGTTAGTTTTCCTGCCGTCGATCCTTATGTGCCGTCTTCGCCGACCACGATCAAGATCGAGACGGGCAGCGTCGATAAAACGGCCGAGTTCAAGGGGCGTGCCGGCGTTGAGATAACCGGGGCATTGACAGCCGAAAGTCACGCCGCCGGCTGGATGACGGCCTGGGACCAGTTCTGGCCCCAGAGCTGAGCGTTTTTTTGCGGGCCGAGCGCACTCGTGTGATCTGGTCTATATGGGAATTGGTGCAGCAGCTGAACAAGGGCTATTGAGAGGTAAAACCAATGAGTTCCAATGATGGTAAGAGAAGTGATTTTTTCAGCGAAATCAGCGGCTGCCCGCTGGCGATGCGGAATGGCTGGATGCGGCAAGCGGTTCAGGCAAAGTTTCGCGGGGGTGAGCAGGCTGCCTATACAGGGGCTTATGACCAGCCGATTGTCTTGATTTTCTACGGCGGCGGGGAGACCAATCTCTGCAACTTGCACCATCGCGAGTTGGCAGAGCATATCGCGGCCCATCTCTGGCACTCTCGCGGCTGGCTGGCCGCTATAGAACCCGTCGCTGCGGTCACCGATGCGATAGCGATGGGGCATTCTTACAAGGAGGATCCACGCCTATCTGCAATGGGACACTCCCTCTTTTCCAGGGAGCTCTTTGCTTCTTCGGTGGTCCAGCAAGTGGAAATCAACCGCGCGGATGCCGCAATCGTAATCACTGGATGCGACAAGACCGTTGCCGGCGGGATGCTGGCCGCTTCATGGCTGAAGGAGTTGCCGGTAGTTCTGCTGCATGGCGGTACCATTCGGGCAGGGTGTACTTCTAGCGGCAGAGCGGTGCAAATCGAAACCGCTGCCGAGGCGGCCGGGATGCTGAGTGCGGGTACTATCGACGAGCAGGAGCACGACGAGATCCTGGTTCAGGCCCTCCCTGCGCCGGGAGGATGTGGAGTGATGGCGACCTCGAATACCATGGCTGTTTTGGCGTCGACGCTGGGGATATCGGTTTTCAGCAGTGCCAGTACTCCGGCGATGGAAGCCGATCATCAGGAGATTTTTGCGGCGAAATTGGCAGAGGCGAGGGAGGCTGGAGATCTGCTCGTTAAAATGTGCGAGAACCAGATCGCCTTAGGGGATTTGATCGATCGGCGGTCTTTCGACAATGCGGCCACCATGCTGCACGCTATAGGCGGCAGTACTAATGCGGTCATTCACTTGCCGGCGATAGCCGAAGGGTTCGGTTTATCCTACGGCCTAGAGGAAATCAGAGCGAAGTCCGCGACTCCGGTACTGCTCAATCTGATGCCGGCGGGAAAATTCGTGATGGTGGACTTGTACGAGCGGGCTGGGGGGTTGCCTGTCCTTGCCCGTTATATGGCCGATAATAGCCTATTGGATCTCAGCGCTCGGACCATAAGTGGTTCAACGCTCGGTGAATTGCTGGATGGGGTTGCCCCGCCAGTATTCGAGGACCCGGAGAATGATGTTATACGCTCGTTAGAATCACCGGTGAAGTCCAGATCCTCGCTGGTCATCGTCAAGGGAGATCACTCGACGCCAACGACCACCAGTATCGCACCGCGAGGCTCGGTTTTTAAACTCAATGCTCAGGAGCTGGAGTTCGAGGGGCCCGCCCGCGTTTTCGATCGCGAGAGCGAGGCGGTGGCTGCAGTGCTCGAGGGGAGAATCGTCGATGGCGATCTTATTGTCCTGCGTTATCAGGGCGTTTCGATCGGCTGTCCGGAATCGCTCCGTCTCACCAGTGCGTTGAGCGGTATGGGCAGCGATTCCAGAATCGCGATCGTAACCGATGGACGTTTATCGGGTGTTTCGCGCGGGACATTGGTTGTGCACGTCGAGCCCGAGGCCTGGCGCGGTGGTCCTATTGCTTTGATCCGGGAGGGCGATATCATTAGACTGGATGGAAAGACCGAGTCGCTTTTTGTTCGCGTCGGTGCCGATGAAATGGCGGAACGGAAACGTCAATGGACGCGTCCGGAATTGCAACTCCCAAGGGGTCCGATGAGGATCGCCTCCCAAATCGTCCGTCCCCTGGAAGAAGGTGCTCTCTGGTGGCCTGGTGCTTGAAAGTTTGGGAATTGGGGTTCTGGGGGAGCGTTATTGGTCCCAGGGCTAAGAGCAGAGAATATCAATGGGCCGTCCAAGGTTTGGAGCTATGGACTATACAAGATTGGGAAATACAGGTCTGAAGGTCAGCGTTGCCGGGTTGGGATGCGGTGGTTTCAGCCGGATCGGCCAGGCCGGGGGCAAGACCAGGAACGAGTCGGTGGCGATCGTTAGACGAGCTTTGGATCTGGGCGTCAACTTCTTCGATACGGCGGCGGCTTACGGTACCGAATCGATTCTTGGTGAGGCGATTGCGGGTTGCGACCGGGATGAGGTCGTACTCTCGACCAAGGCTACGGTGGGCTCGCCTGGCGATTTGCAATCACCGCAGGATATTGTCGCGAGCCTGAATCGATCGCTGCAAAATCTGGCTACCGACTCTATTGATATTTTTCATCTGCACGGGGTGCATCCGCAAGCCTACGATTACGCCAGTTCAGAGCTGGTCCCGGCTTTGTTGCGCGAGCGGGAGAAGGGCAAATTCCGCTTTCTGGGCATTACCGAGGTGCCGCCGGAAGATCCCGGCCATGAGTCGCTGCAGCGCGCGGTGCGGGAGGAGCATTTCCAGGTTTGTATGATTGCCTATCATATGCTGCACCAATCGGCAGGTTCGCTGATTTTTCCCCGCACTCTCGAGCGGGGTATGGGCGTGCTGATCATGTTTGCGGTACGGCTTCTTTTCAGCGAGCGAGGTCGATTGCAATCGGTGGTCGATGGTTTAGTCGATGAGGGGCAGCTGCCGGCTGAACTGAAGGGACGGGATCAGCCGCTGGGATTTATGATTCACGAAGGTGGTGCGCGCAATCTGATCGACGCGGCCTATCGCTTCTGTCGGCATTCTCGGGGTACCGATGTGGTGTTGTTCGGAACGGGAAATCCGGATCACTTGGAGTCGAATATCGCCTCGATTCTGAGTCCGCCGCTTCCGGCAGCGGATATACGGCACCTGGAATCTATTTTTGGACGGCTGGTGGGGGTAGGGCTCGATAGGCCGGGGGATCGGGGCACTGGCCCCTCCACTCCGCCATCGAGGGTGGGGAAATAGGTTGGGCAGCAGACTTGGGTCGAATTCCTTGGGGTGGAAATCGATCGCTCGGTACCTACCAGAGCCGCTTGTGCGGAACTCAGCTGCGCAGATCGGATATCTGAGAGATCGTCGTCGACGCGGATCATGGCGGCGAACGGGTGGTCAAACTCTCCGAAGATGAGCGAATGAGTATTTATATCGGCATCGATCTCGGATCGACATCGATCACAGCGGTTGCGATTGATAGCCGTTGCGGCAGCGTGATCAGCGTCTCGTCTGCGGCGCAGGGAGCTGAGGTGACTCTGCCCGCCGATAGGGCCCGGGGTCGTTCGGAATGGGATATCGACCGGATCGGTACGATCGCGATCGACACTGCCCGTGAACTCGTTGGCCGGCTTGGTAGCGGGGACGAGGTCGTGGGCATTGGAGTGACCGGACAGCAGCAGGGGCTCCAGGTCCTCGACGCTGGGAGCGCCGTGCTTGGACCGTATATCTCCTGGCAGGATCAGCGGCTCAGAGAGCAGGCAGCAGGGGACGAGTCGTGGTTGGCGCTCATCGGGCGGCAGGTTGGGGCGGAGTCGCGCCCGCCGGGATTGCCGAGTTTGCCGAATACCGGGTGCCCGATGGTACCCGGCTACACCGCGTTTCTGCTCTACTGGCTGGCTCGGCACTCTCTGCTGCCCAGCGGTGCCAGGGCGACCACCGTGCCAGAATGGTTTGTTGGCCAACTCACCGCGACCCAGCCGGTGACCGACCCCACCGATGCCGTAGGATGGGGCGTCTTCGATCTCGTCGAGCGCTGCTGGAACGAGTCATTGATCGAAGCGCTCGGACTGCGTCGAGATCTTTTTCCCGAGCTGGTCCCCAGCTGTGTGCTCGGCGGCGAGTTGAGTGCGCAGGCCGCCGCCGCGATGGGGCTGCCGAGCGGGTTGCCGGTGGCGGTTGCGGCCGGCGACCACCAGTGTTCTTTTGCTGGTTCCGTAGCTGATTTTTCCACCAGTGCCGCGATCAATGTTGGCACGGGTGGACAATCGACGGTCTATTTGCGCGATCTCGATGGCCTCGGCACCCGGTCCTTTGCGGGCCGTCACGCCGACTCGGTCGCCGAGCACGGTTCGCTCGAGCTGCGGCCCTTTCTCGACGGCGGCTATTTACTTGCTGGGGTCGGCGTGGTCGGTGGGAGGACGCTGCGCACTCTGGGCGAGTTTTTCGCAGCGGTCGGCGAGTCGGTCTTCGGACTGGCTGTGGATCCTGCCTCCATCTACCCCAGACTGATCGAGCTCGCCGCCGCCGATTGCGAAGATCGTCCGCCCCACTTTGCTCCCTATTTTACCGGCACTCGAATCGATGCGAATGCAGCCGGTGTACTTTCGCAGCTTCGTCCCGGCAATTTTACGCCGGGGCAGGTGGCCAGAGCACTTTTCGAGGGGATGGCGGACGAATTCCACCGGGCGTATGCCGAGGCCGTTGCTCTCGGAGCTGGTCGGCGCGACCGGTTGGTGGGTTCGGGAAATGGCCTGCGGCTTAATCCGGTGCTGTGCAGTGCACTCGAATCGCGTTTCGGTATGCAGGTGCTCTTTGCGGCGCATCGCGAAGAAGCGGCCGTGGGGGCAGGACTCTGTGCGTCGGTAGCGTCTGGCGAATGCGGATCGATCGCCGAGGCCAGTCGTTCATTTGTGCGTTATGAGCAATGAGCGCGGTCTCGCCTGAAGGAGTTCAGACCGGCATCGTTCGACCGGTTTTCTGCCGCCCGTAATCCGCCCACTCCTTGTTCGGGGCCCCCATCATCTTGACGCCGAGTACCTCGATGGAATAATCGACGCGTTCTTCGATCGACATCGATGGATCAGCCCAGCTCGAATAGAAGCAGATGCCCTTGCTGTCGAGTGCGGCCTTGATCTTGTCGCGGGCCTGGTTCATCAGTTCGGGATAGGGCGGATCGTGGGCATCGGGTTTGTTGAACGACATTCCCATATCTCCGGGTCCCCACTCGGCGAAGCCTAGACCCGGTACCGCAACGATATCCTCGAGATTGGGCAGGCAGTGCCGGTCCTCGATCTTCAGGCCCAGCAGGAGTTCGCCTTGCGGGTTGAGTGGCCAGGGGTCGCAAATCTGCGCGTATTCGGCGGGACTGAGGCCGCCCCAGATCTCGCTCGCTGGTCTCTGGCCGCCAGCTCCTCTGAGTCCTTCGCCGATCTGTTCGCGACCGAGCTCTTGGAATGGGTAGCGGGTAATCTGTACGAAGGCTTTGACCGACTCGGCTGTCCGGGTATGCGTGTGGAGAATGCCGTGTACTCCGGCGGTCAGCACATGGCGTGCCTGCCACGCGTTGTAGCGGACTTCTTCCGGGCTGATCGCATTGGACGGGAGCGTGACCAGTACGGTCGGTGTCGGATGACCGCTGGGCGTTGGGCCGCCGTCTTTGAGGCCGCGCATATAATGGGTCAAGCCGACGGTGTCGAACGGGTGGTGTTCGAAGTCGAGCATCAGCATATCGGCCCAGGTCTGTGCATCCTCAAGACCTGCCTCGTAGGTCAGGGCGGACGGATGTGAGGCGTAGAATGGTTGGTCCTCTTCAAGCAGTTCGATGCACTTGTTTATTCGACGTGCCATTTCCTCGCCTCATTTATATGGTTGGATGCGAATGTTCAGCGGGTAAATCAAAAATCCCGGGTTCGTCTGTATCTGTGCGCTACAGATACACGATTCCGCTTTTGGTGGTCAAGAATAGGATCGACAAAGGGCCAATGTCAATGGGTTCGGATCACTCCGCTGGTCTTTCTTTGCCCATCCACTCTTTATATTTTATGGATTATTGGTTATCCGCTTTTGCGTCGCCCTACTGAGCAGTGAGGCAATTTCGCAAATGGCACAACAAATAGAGATCGAAGAATGAAGCTTGCGCCAGAAGAATATGAGAAAGGGGAACTGAGTGAGGAGCGCCTTGTCCTGGCTGTGGAGACGCTGTGCTCTGAGGGCTACGTGGTACTGGAAAACGCCGTGCCCGAGACCCTGGTCGAAGAAATACGCGAGACGCTCAATCCGATTCTGCAGGATCACGTCGAAGCCAATCCCCAAATGCTTAATAGCGATAAAGTCGGTCATGGGATTTTCGGTCTGCATCCCCCACGGGAGATGCCCTTCATGGATCCGCTGATCATCGCCAATCCCTTTGCCCGGTCGATTTTAGCGCAGGTGCTTGGTGCAGATTTCTTTTGTGCGTTTTACAATACCAATACTTCGTGGCCAGGCTCGGGTATCCAGAACGCGCATCGCGACTCACCGCCCTTGGTCGCGGATCACCCTCATCCGTTGCCGGCTTATAGCATTGTGCTCAATATACCTCTGATCGACTTTAGCGCTGCCAACGGCGCGACGGAGATCTGGCCGAGTACCCACCTCGATAACCGATCCTACCCTCAGGGTATCAACGACTATGATGAGTGGGCCGCGCAGACGCCTGCGGCTCTCACTGAGGTACCGATCGGCTCGCTGGTCTTGCGCGATATGCGCATGTGGCATCGGGGCATGCCCAACCGGACCGGGACCATACGGACCATGCTGGCAGTAGTGTATAATCGCCTATTTTACGATTTCGATCGGCAGCTCGAGATTTCCGGTGCGGTATGGGAAGAGATGTCCGAGGAAGCGCAGGAGATTTTTCGCTTCAATTCCATTGTGGAGGATTAGACGCGCGGCAAAATGCAGGTGGTTGGTCTCATTGCGCGTTGTGATTGGTGCTGAGACTAATCGGGGTATGCGAAGAAGTAGCAGGCAATGTCGCTGAAGCGCTGTTGCGGGTCCTCCGCTCCCAGAACATAGATGCCGTACTCCTGTTGACCTGCGACCGGTAGTAGGTAGGCATCCACGAACCACATCGATTGGTCGCGTCCTCTAGCCGGAGCCGGCCAGGTTGCGGTGCGGTACATATGTGGTCGTGCGAAGTGCCCGTCCTGCTCAAGAGAGTAGATTGAAACATAGGACTGGCGGAACGTTTTGGCGTAGACCAAGAGGATGATGCCTGGCTTTGCGGTCGCGAATGTCGCGCTTGAGTAGAGCTGGAAAGGAGTGCGGTTCGGATTGAGTACCTCGATCGTCAGGCTGTTCCCGATGACGGAAGCCTCGGTAGAGACGGAGAGCTCTTGGCCGCTGTTAGTGACCCGTGAGTGCCAGCTGCTCTGCTCGTTGGTGGCAAAGATGGGCACGCCCGTACTGCGCAGTTGCCATACCCGTACGTGATCGAGGTCTTGCAATGATTCGAAATGCTGCTCGGGTAAAGCGATCGATGAGGGCGCGGCATTGGTCTTGAGCAGGTAGTTGCCCAGGCCAAACCGATCATCTGCCGTACTGGTGACAAAGAGCAGACGGTGCACGCCCTGGCCTTGCAGAGCATCCAATAGCCGCTGACCGATGGTGTCGCGGGCATGGGGCCAAACGCGGACGTCCATGATCGAGGGCGTTACTACGATATCACCTGCCTGCGTGGAGACCTCGAGGTGGGCGGCCAGGTCTGCGAAGGGGTCCCGTTGAGGTGTGTTGCCGAGCGCGCGTGCCCCGATCCAGCCGTATCCGGCCAGGAGTGCGGTTGCCGCTATTACCCGCCAGCGGTCGGCGCTAAGAGTGCGGCAGAGTCCATAGGCTGCGGCCAGTACGAAGGTCGGCAGCAGGAAGAAGTAGGTCCTTGGCTGTCCCGCCACGCCCATCGCCAGACCGGCGGCACAGGCCACGCCCCAACTCAGCACTATATAGAGCCCTGTCTGGCGGTGATTCCGGGTCATTCCCACCAGACCGGCCAGTGCCGCAACCGCCGGCAGCAGGCCACTCCAACCCCCAACCCATCCTTCGACTGCTCGTTGGAAGACACTGACCAAGGCCAGCGGATCCTGCCAGATATCTACGCCCCATCGCTGACCTGCGCTGGCCAGTTCCTGCCACACCGGTACATAGGCGAGTAAAACCAGAGTGCCCGAGAGCAATCCCGTCAGGAGCGGTAATCGGCGCGAAGGGCCGCTGGTCAGCAGCGTCGCCCAGAGGGTCAGAGCAAGGAGGTGGAATATGCCGCTGGGAATGGTCCAGGCCATCAGAAATGAGCAGATGCCGAAGGCGGCCCAGGATCGTCGTCGGCCTCGTCTCACGCCGGATTGTGCCGCCCACAGGGAAAGCAGGCCTAATAGCATCAGCAGCGAGTAGCCGCGGCTCGTCTGCGAATAGTGCTGGTGTACGGGTATCAGCGCCAGAATCCAGGCTGCGATAAGACCTGCTGCGCTGGTGCCGCAGAGCGCGCGACCCACTGCCCAGATCACCGGAATCGATATCACGCCAGCAGCAAAAGCCGGTAGCCGGGCCGTCCAGTTGTCCTTGCCCAGACTGCGAGTACTCAGCCTTACCAGCAGGGAATGGAAGATGTGGTTGTTGGGTGCGGCGTAGGAGGTGGCGATGCGCGCATAGGGCTGGGATGCGAAGGCCTCCAAGGTAAATGCCTCGTCGTGGCCGAGACTTCGATCCATGCCCGGTACGCGGATCGCAAGGCCAACGAGCACGGCCAGCACTAGAATGGCGGGAGACTTCTTGCTGAGCAGAGCTTGCCAATATTCACGGTTCGGCATTATTGCCATCGAGCTGGGATTTCCAAGGAGTTGATTCGGTCATTTTCGGTGGATTGCAAACGGCATTGTGAGTTTGGTTCTACTGCGCTATAACCCCAAAATAATTTTCTGCCTCTCCAGGGTCAATACAGAGCGTTCCCGCCCGACCATTAGCGGGTACTGCACACACTCTATGAGGGCTAATTGACCACTAAGACGTTTCGATGCGATACTTGGTCTTTGCCAGGATCGTGGGAGGCGCTTATTATGAAATTAACAAAGAGGAGCGGTGAATCTATGCATATTAGCGATGCCCAACTTGACACCTACAAGGAACAGGGCTTCTTGATCATCGAAAATTTTCTGACCCCGGATGAACGAGAAGCTGCTCTCGAAGGATTCTTTACCCATTTTTCCCCGTCCTACGACCGCTATTGCGCCAACAACCGTCAGAACGATACCCCGCGCGAGATACTCTTTCCCTGGGATCACTCCGGCCTCAACCACGTCACCATCCATCCCGATCTGATCGATGCTGCCGAGCGGGTATTGGGCACTCGCGAAATTCGTCTTGCCGAGGGGCATCTGGGGATGAAATACGCGGGCGAAGAGTACGGAACCGGCTTTCACATCGATTATGGAAATAATACGTTGGGGCCTCTGATCGACCCCGACGACTTTATGAATCTGGCCTGTTTTTATTGTTTCGATGATGTGAAAGAAGGTATGGCTCCGATTCTGATGGTGCCCAATGGCCGTCCCGACGAGGAAGCCGTGCCGATGATCGTTCCCGGTGGTTCGGTCTGTCTCTACAGTGTGTTCACCCGCCATTCGGCCTCGGATTTCACAGCGCCCGAAGGCCATCGTCCGGTCATGTGGGTCGGTTTTACCCGCAAAGACCGGCCCTGGGATGGTGGCCGCACTTTCACCTATAAAAGTGGGGCCAGCGGTCAGGCGATGGGGCGTTTTATGGCCGAAGCTACGCCGCGTCAGCGCGAACTCCTCGGTTTTCCGCCACCGGGTGATTCTTTATGGACGGAGCAATTCACCACCGCAATGGCCGAGCGCTATTCGGGCTTCGATCCGGAGCCTTATCACCGGGCGCGGTGATGGAGATCGGTAATTGGCAGAGGAGTGTGCGCCGCTGAAATAACTTGGGAATTTGGCCGAGCCAACCGTTCATTCCGATCAGCATTCAAGACATTCACGACGAGGTAAGTGCTATGACTGCGACCGAGAGTCGCCTCAAACCCGAAGACACCGAGTTTTTTGCACGTGAGATCGACGCTTTTCTGCCCGACCGCGTCTTCGATGCCCATACCCACCTCTGGAAACGCGAATTTATCCCCTGGCAGGTCGAGGGTGCGCCTGCTGATATCGGCTATGTCGAGTACCAGCAATTGATGCGGGATCTGCACCCCCAACGCCGCGTCGCTGCGCTCTTTATCCCCGCGGTACATCCCGATGAAACCGAGTCTTTCACTGCTCCAAACGAGTGGGTCGCCGAAGCCACGGCCCAATCTGCCGATTGCCGCCACCTCTTCTTCGTCCGTCCAGAAGACGATCCCGAATGGGTGCGCCAGGAGGTCAAGCGCGTTGGAGCGCACGGTCTCAAGTGCTATCACACTATGGCGGCGACCAAACCTACCTGGGATGCCGAGATTCCCGATTTTCTTCCGGAGCAGCACGTGCGTATCGCCCATGAGGAAAAACTCGTCATCACTTTGCATATGGTGCGTCAGCGCGCTCTTGCCGATCCGAGCAATCAGCATTGGATCCGCTATTACTGCGAGCACTATCCCGATATGCGGCTGATCCTGGCCCATTCGGCGCGCGGCTTTCAGCCCGCGCACAACCTCGAAGGATTGGCTCGGTTGGCCGACCTCGACAATCTATACTACGACACCAGTGCCAACTGTGAGCCGATCGCCCATCAGGCGATCATTCGTTTCTGTGGCCACCACAAACTGATGTACGGTACTGATCTGCCGGTCTCTCATTCGCGCGGTCGCTCGCTCTCGGCCGCCGACGCCTTTCTCTGGCTCAATGCCGACACGCCGGTCTGGGAGGAAAATCACCTTACAATCCAGCCCGTGCTCCTCGGCCTGGAGCACCTGCGTTCGATCAAATGGGCCTGCTGGTCGGAAAAACTGAGCGATGGCCAGGTCGAAGACCTATTCTGGAACAACGCGGCCCGACTCTTCGCTGTGTCGTAAGTCCCGGGTAGCGTTTAGTCGCCCAACCAGGCGATGCCATCGATCTCGACGAGAATCTTCTTGTACAGGTCGCCGGCTCCGATGAGGCGTCGCGTTGGCATCGGCGACCCAGCGAAGAACTCCATATAGGCCGCGTTGAAACCGTCGCGGTCCTCCATATTCAGTAGAAAGACATTGACCCGCACCAGCTGCGCTGTGCTGGCACCCGCGCTTTGCAGGGTGTGCTCTATGGCCCGCATGGTGAAACGCGTCTGTTCGGTGATGTCGGCGCCGACGACATTGAGCTGATTGTCGACCGGTCCGAAGCCAGAGAGGTAGAGCGTATCGCCGGCGCGTCGGGTCATAGCGTAAAATGGCTCGGTGGAGATGGGTTCGTCGCTCATCTGGTCTCCTTCAAGAGGTGAGTACGTGGATTGTCTTCTTCGGTTTATAGTATAGAGCTATTGGGATGCGGATTTTGTTATCGCCCACTCTTGCTCGAGCATCGCGTAGCTGTATTGGTTGTGCCAGACCTGGTCGAAGTAGGCGATTCCCCGGTAGAAGCCTTCCCGGCGCATCCCCAGACGCTCCATCATGGATCTGGATCGCGTGTTCTGCGCATCGCAGTGCGCTGTGACCCGGTGCAGACCGAGGGTGGCGAATGCGTATTGGAGCAGGGCCCGACTGGCTTCGGTAGCCAGGCCTCGACCCTGGTGGTCGCGATGGAGAAACCAGCCGATGTCGCCCTGACGATGTGCCTGGCTGACCACTTTGACACAGACCGTGCCGATCATTTTTGTGGTTGATTTCAGCTCGATAGCCAGGTGTAGGTACTGACCCTCTGCTCCCTCTGGCAGGTCGTGGGCTCGGGTGATGAATTCGCGTGCCTGGTCTTCGGTGTAAGATGCCCGGCTCAGGTAGCGAGTGTGCTCGGGATCGGACTCGTATTCGAGGAAATCGGTCAGGTCGCGATCCTGCATTCTGCGGATGATCAATCGATCGGTCTCAAGCTGCACTGGTAGTGCTCCTGGCTGATGATCTGTGCTAAGGCGGCAACTGCGACGATCTCGACGGGTTTTTTTCGGTGCACTCAAGTATATAGAATCGGGCGCAACGGGTCGAGTCAAGACGTGCGTTGCGCGGTGCCTGATCAGAGCTTATCGTACGGTGTATGTTTACCAGGTACGCAATCGGATCGATCTAGAGATGTCAGTCCAACTTTTGGCTGGAGCCGGGGGGGCTCATATCACCCCGCCCATCGGTTTTCCCATGGGCGGCTACGAAGTAGTGGATGCTCGGGCTAGATATCGGGGCCGTTATATACGTGACGATGCCGACCGGGTGCTGACCGAGGGTGCCAGCGAAGCTCTGGCTGAAGCTTTTGCCCGGATCGATGCGTAGTCGATCTCGTCGAGCTGTGGCTAGGTGGTCAATCTGCGATCTGAGCGTGGATGCGCAGTGCGATGGAATCGCGAATTCACTGGTGTTTACTATGCGTGTTGCGCCGGGTCACCCGCCAACCTGCTGGAGGTCTTGAGCTCATGAAATCTACATTGTTTCCACAGAAGATCTGGCAAAGCACTTCTTGCGAAGAGGCTGGTTTCGATCCGGGTCGTCTGGATCGGGTCAAAACCTGGCTGGACGAACGGGTTGAAGATCGTCAGTATCGTTTTGCCCTGGTCAAAAGCGGCAAGCTCGTCGTCGAATGGAATCACGGGATTGAGGGCCGGCAAAAGGTTGGAGTGGCATCGACCTGGAAGTCGATGCTTTCCAATGTTCTGGGCATCGCTATCGATGAAGGCCGGTTGCCGTCTGCCGATGTGCCCGTGTACGATTACTGGCCTGATTTCATGGATGTGCCAGAGGGGACAGGTCCAAAAGACGGTCGTTACGCTTTTGCCAAGGACCGCACTCTGACCTTCCGTCAGCTCATTTCCAATACATCCGGGTACATGAAACCTGGTGAAGAGCCCGGTACGGTTTTCCACTACCAGAGTTGGGGGATGAACATTCTCTCGCACGCGCTTGCTCACCTGTATGGTGATTACGATACGGCCGATCCGGAAGGATCCTCGGGATTCAAGCGATTGCTGCGGGAAAAACTGGCAGCGCCTTTGGGCGTGAGTTGGGAATATACCTCCGACGCCATGGATTTGCCCCTGCGGGCCAGGCAGGCTGTTTTCAGTTACGGCACCCGGATTCACACCACCGCTCTCGATTTGGCACGGGCCGGCTGGCTCTGGTCGAACTATGGTCGCTGGCAAGACCGACAGCTGATTTCGGAGGATTGGATGCGCGACTCGACCCAGGTCGCTCCCCATATCAAAGAGCACTGTGATGAGGCCGATTGGTGCTACGGCAATGGTTTTTGGAGCAACTCCGAAGGCAAATTATGGCCTGATCTGCCGCGTGATGGTTTTCACTCATGGGGGGCCGGTGGTCATTATGCAGCTGTTTTTCCCAGCCGGGAATTGGTCATCGTGCAGAATCCGGACCCCTTTGGGATTCGTGGCGGTGCAGGGGCGAACCCGGAGCTGATCGAGCTGGTTTTTGCGGCTTGGGTTTAGAACGACGGCGGGTTGAAGGCCTAGCCTCGAATACGATTTTCCGGGGTTGTTCGCGGTGATTTTTCAGGATGCACTTGCCGATGGGCAGGATGGCTGTTAGAGCAGCCCTTCCTTGACTGGAAAGGTGGGAGATCCTATATACATAGCGCTCCCCAGCTGGATTCTATCTCTGTTTTTTGCCTCGGACGCTCTTTCTCGAGAATGGCAAATATGCTCACTTATGTTCTTTTCGTCGTCGGACTCGTCTTTTTGATCAAAGGGGCGGATTTTCTCGTTAGCGGGGCCTCTGCTATCGCCAAAAGAATGAAGATCTCAGACCTGGTCATTGGCCTGACGATCGTGGCCATCGGAACCTCTGCTCCCGAACTCTTTGTCAATATAATTGCCGCCTCGAAAGGGACGACGGATATTGCGATCGGCAATATTGTCGGCAGCAATATCGCCAACATTTTCCTCATCCTCGGTGTGACTGCGGCCCTTTATCCGATCAAAGTGACCGGAGATACGATTTGGAAGCAAATCCCTTTCAGTCTTCTGGCTTCTCTGGCACTGGCGGTTCTGGTCAACGATGCATTATTCGACGGGGCAGCAGAATCCGCTCTGACCCGGATCGACGGACTGATTCTCCTGATGTTCTTCTGCATTTTCATGTATTATCTCTTCGGTATCGCCCAGACCGGCGAAGCGATGCAGGAAGAGAGCGCTGATGGGCCAGAAAAGGGCACCCTACTCTCGATAGGGCTGGTAGTTCTTGGACTGGCCGGGCTTTCTATCGGAAGCAACTGGATCGTGGATGGAGCGGTTCAAATGGCCAGAGTTTTCGGGTTGGATGAAAAAACCATCGGTGTGACCATAATCGCTTTCGGTACTTCGCTTCCCGAGTTGGCTGCGGCCTTCGCGGCGGCAAAAAAGAAAAAAGTGGATCTTGCTGTCGGCAATGTGATCGGATCCAACCTGCTCAACGTCTTTCTTATTCTGGGAATCAGCGCGACGATTTTCCCCTTGCCGCTCGCTCCGGGTATGAATACCGATATTCTGGTTATGATCTCGGCCAATTTGTTTGTCTTTGGTTTCATGTTCACCGGAGGGCGCTGGATATTGGATCGGTGGGAGGGAGTCGTCATGCTGGCCATTTACATAGGGTACATGAGTTATCTCTTCGTCGAAGGCTGAACGATAATAATTGCTCGTACGCTGGTGCTGATAGGCGACAGGTTTAGTTCGTATAAGGCACGATACCTTCCTTGCCCACTTCGTATCCCCACTTTTCCAGGTAATATTCTTTTTCTCTAAAAGGGTCGTCTATCCGATCCAGCTCTCGCTTCAGCTTCTGTTCTATACTGCTTTGCAGTGCTGCTGCTTCGGGCGTACCTGCCAGGTTGTTTAACTGGTAGGGATCGTCCACATCGTCGAACAGATAGCGTACACCGTCGATCGTCTGCACAAAGGTATGGCGATGGGTGCGGATCGCGCGGTAGGCGGGGTCGAGGTAATTGTGGCCACTAAAGGGTGATACGCTCATATAGAGCGCGCTGTGATCGTCTAGTTCGACCCCATCTCGGACGCATGCCGAGAGATCGTTCCCCTGGACTGGTTGGGGAATCTCCAAACCGCATAGACTCAGCAGAGTAGGCATAATATCCACAGTACCCAAAGGCGTTGTTAGCTGCCGTCCCCGATGCTCGGCGGTACAGGGAGGGTAGCGCAGGAGAAAGGGTACGCGGCAAGATTCATCCCAGAAAATTTGTTTGGTATATGGTCTCCGCTGATGCGACCCCATCATTTCGCCGTGGTCGGAGGCAAAAACGAGGATGGTATTTTCTGCTAAACCGTTTGCATCGAGCGCTTCAATTATATTTCCGACGCACTGATCCAATGCGGCAATATGCGCGTAATACCCGGCGGCTTCGTTGCGGGTGAATGCTTCGGACTCGGAATCGTCAAAAACGACGTTGGGTGGAAATTGTATATCCTTCGGCGAAAAAAGCGCTTGGAACTCTTCTGGCGCATTGTGGTGCGGAAAATGCGGGGGGCCTAAAGACAAGGTCAGGAAAAATGACTCTTCGGCATGTTGACGGATGTACTCGCACGCATCTTCCGTTTGCGCGAAGGCATCGTATCCGGGCCATGTTTTGAGCGTCGGATCATCGCCGGCATAATATGCGGAGTGCTGGTAATCATGGGTGCATTCCAGGACCTTCCAGTAATCGAACCCTTGTCGTCGCTCGGGGGGGATATAGCTGGCACGACCGTGGCCGTCCACATGCCATTTGCCGATATAGGCCGTCTCATAGCCGCTCGATTTGAAAACCTTGCCGATGCTTTGCTCGTCGGGTGAGAGCGGCACATCATTCATAAACATACCTGTGGCAGTGGGAAAGCGACCGGTCAAGAGGGCCGCTCGTGCAGGGGTACAGACTGGGGATGTGCCAATGGCGTTGGCGAAGTCGAGCGATTCCGCGGCCAGGCGGTCTATATTGGGTGTGATGGCGTTCGGGTCGCCGTTATAACCGGTTGCTTTGGCACGCCACTGGTCGGTCAAAATGTAGACTAGATTGGGCTTGTCATATTCAGGCATCGCCTATCTCCAATTTTTTAGTGAGTCGAGATCAATACTAAGGACTGAGAAGGACTGATTTTGTTTTGCGGCCCGCAGAGTGTAGAGCTATGTCGTAGATGCGGAGATCTTAATTGCCTTTTCTAAGTGAACTGCCCATAGCGGCTCGCTGCACTGGATTCTGGTGTCGGTCTTTGCTGGCGAGTGAATCATTCACATCGTAAACCAGTTTGAATTGCCGCCGAAGGCGTCGATGATCAACCACATGCCTGCCGAGCCGAATGCCCCCAGCACCATACCGAGGAAGAGCGGACGCAGCAGGCGATAAGCTCTGGCACCGCCGTATTTCAAAATGAGTGCTTTGAAAAACCAGGCGATAAACACCGAGAACCAGATATTGCTGATCGGGTAAGTCAAGCCGAGGACCAGGCCGATGGGATGAATCGGGAAGCTGACAAATCGCGCTTTGATATAGCTCAAGAACGCCATGACCACACTGCCGATGCCGGTGTATGCGAGGTGCCAACCGTACAAGTCCTGCGGATTATTGATATTGTGTGCGATCCAATTGCCGGTCAGACGAGTCAGCCCGCCAAAACCCCAACCACCTAGATTGATGCCGCCGTATTTATATGCCAGGGTGGTGACGGCCCACGCTGCAGAGATCAGGGTGACCACTATGGTTGCGGCGATCGCCCAGAACAAACGCCGGGTTTCCAGCCGCGTAACCTGGGCAATTTTAAGGCCAGTAGCTGCCGAGGCCATGACGAAGGTGCGCAGATCCGCCGTCCAGGGAAAATTCATGCCCAACGCCGTCAATCCGCCTGGACCGAGCGCGCTCGGTCCGAGGGCCGTGACCATGAATACGGGTGGAGCTACTGGAGATACGCCGTAGGCGAGGCCCGCTTGGGAGATGATCCGCGCCAGTCCAATAAAAGTGACCAGACAGAGAAGAAAATAAAAAAGCGCAGCGCCGAATGGCAAGCCGGTCTGTGCCAGCCACCATACGGCGAAGATCGAGCCCGATATCAATCCGAATACGGCGGTGCGGTAGGAGAGCAACTCGTCGCTGTCGTCGATATGCGGGTCGGATTTAAAGGCCTTGCGCAGCACGTCGCCGATGTGCTGGCGTGCCGCCCAGAGATTGGAAAAAACCAGAAAAAACATAGCGCCCTGTGCCAGGTGGGCAACGCTGGCCGAAGCGGGCATGGAATAGGGCTGTGATGGCCCGATGCTCCAGCCGAGCAGGCGTTCGACCCCAGTGTGCACATGGGCGAGAAAAGCAAAGCACCATACCCCGAACGAAACATCGAGACTCAGCAGATAGGAAAGTCCGATGACTTCGAAGCGCGGACGCAGGTTCATGTACACGGATTCGCGCAGGAAGCGCAGTGGGGTATTGAGCGTTATAAAGGGGAAGAAGTTGAAGTAGGAGTGCAGGCCATTTATGGAGTGGATGAGAAATGGAATGGAAAAGCCGATCCAGGTCAGGTAGTTGCGCAGCAATGGTGGCAAGAGACGCCCCTCCTGCTCCTGGCCGAGTTCGAGCGGCAAAGTCGAAAGTGGGAAGAGCAGCCGTTCGTTTTCCATCCACTGCTTGCGCAGGATGACCAGCATGCAGAGCGTGACCAAATAGATAGAGAGGATGAAAAACCCCCAGGCCAGCATCGGTTTGTGCCACAATCTCCAGGGTACGGGTTCGCCTTGGGTGGCTCCTTCGAAAAGTTTCCAGATCGCTGCGCGATTCTGAGCAACGAGCCAGGTTTTGACGTGTGGGTGGATGATGTCGGCCCAGTTGTTTTCCGGTGTCGCGTAGTAGAAAAGCCCGCCTAAGAAAGGGATCAAATTCATGACGAAACCCCAAGAAGGGATCGCCGAGGCCACGATCATCATGATATAGATGGTGGCTAGCTCTCCGCCGTGTAGGCCCGAGCCGGAGAGCAGACGAGAGAGCGGGTTGATGATCAGGGTAAGTAGAAAAAACAGAAAGATCGCGGCGCCGGTGGAATAATCGGCAGCCATCGCCGACCCGCGCACGACCAGAACGCCGTAGGATTCGCCGAGGGAAATGGCAGTGGCACAGAGTAGACCGATACAAATAGCTCTTTTGGAGACGCCGCGCTGTGGTTGATCCGCTTGCAAAGTTGAGTGCCGGTAGTTTGGGTTGGCGGAACCAATTCCGCTGGATATTCCAAGAGTCCGGAGAATGTTTTCATCTGCTAGTGAAGGTGTGTTTGGACGAGTTGTCCATATACGGAGAATGCACCCGGTCGGTAAGATCTTGGATATGTGTATTTGTCGCTGCGTTCTGTTCCGCTGGCTGCGGTTGGGCCGATTGAGGTTTAAAGTCCCACGCGTTCGAATTGACTTTGTGGCGCGTTGTGGCATTCGAGCAACTCGCGCATTTGTTCAGCGAGTCGATCTTCCAGTTTTTCATCTCGCACTGGATTCAACTGTTCTGGATCGGTGACGATATTGTAGATCGGGTTGAAATCGGGCGGATTGTGGTGGTGGCGCGAGGGTACGGCGAAGCGGTAGTGTGGGATGTCGTGCGCGTGTTCGAGAAAGACTCCGCACTCGGCGCTGGCCAGTTGCTGTCGTCGGACAAAGGGAGCTTGTTGCGTGGCTAGGTCGACGAAGGCCGAGGGTGAGGCGGTGTGATGCTGGACATGCGAGCCGGGCAGGGGCTGACGGCAGTAGGTATAGCATCCGTCGGTCATATTGATATCCTTGCCGAAGTAGCCGTAGAGTACCGCGCTGTGGTGGTCTGCATCGCTCGCAAAGAGGTGGCAGAGTGAGCGCCCTTGTACCGCCGCCGGATTTTCTCCGCCGTGTAATTCCATGAAAGTGGGCATCAGGTCGAGAGCGGAGGTCAGGGCCGCGACGCGACCGGCTTTGACCCCGGGGGCGCAGATGAGGAGTGGGATCTGCACCAATTCTTTATAGTCGAACATGTAATTTTTGGCCCAGTAGCCGTGTTCGCCAAGCAGATGTCCGTGGTCGGTACTGAAGACCACGACCGTATCGTCCCACAAGCTCAATTGGTCCATTTTGTCGAGCAATTTGCCAAGCCAGAAATCGGCCATTGTCAGTGTGCCGGCATACGATTTGCGGATGTGGTCAATGGCGGCGGCGTCTTCGGCCACGGGGGCGTAATCGGGCCAGTCGAAATGGAAGTCGCCGTGCCACTTGTCTCCGTACAGGTCGCGGTATTTCTGTGGACAGGCAAAGGGCTCGTGCGGGTCGAAACATTCGACGTGCAGATGCCAATTATCGGCGCGGTGATTGCGGTCCAAGAATTCGATGGCTTGCTGGAAGCATTGGGGTGTCGGATAGTCTTCGTCGCACTCGGTGTCCATCAGTGCGCGGTTGGCCCAGTAGGCACGCCGGTTTTTGCCGCGGAATTCCGGGGTTGGAGGCTCGTCGACCAGCGAACGCCATACATCGCCTTCCTGGCCGCGCTGAAATTCCCAGGAATCGAATTGGGTATGGTAGTATTCGCCCCCGGAGTGGAAATAGTGGTAGTGATCAGTGATCATGTGACTGTACGTGCCCCGTTGACGACGCAGTTCGGGCTGCAGACAGTCGTCCCAGGGTTGCAGCGGGCTCCAGGGAGTCTCGAGAAAAGAAGCGTGGCCGGTAAAGAGGTCGCGGCGGGCCGGCATGCAGGGCATCGAAGAGCAGAAGTGGTTGTCAAAGACCAGGCCGCGTGTGGCAAGGCGGTCGATATTGGGAGTTTGCACCCAACTCTGAGTATAGGCGTTGAGATAGTGCCGGTTGAGCGAGTCGAGCATGATGAATATGGTTTTCAAGAGTTGGTCTCCCTAATCAAGTCGGAGGAGTCTGAAGCGGTACTTCGCCTTAAAACTAAGGATCAAGCGGTCGATGGCCTTTTGCAGCCAGCAGCTCGGTCTCACTTTTCGCGGTTCTGTGCAGCCTGGGTGAGAGCCGCAATTTTATCGGCGAAACGCACTTGACTGTTGTCCTGGGGTACATAGCCGATCACCCGCCGGGCATTGGCCAGGGACCAGAAATTATGGGAATTGCCGCTGATGCCGTAAAAAATCTGGAAGGGCACCTCGTTGTCGTCGTTTATATCCTCGCACTCGATACTTTTGACCACCAATTGTACCTGATCTCGGACACTGAGATAAGCTCCTAAGCCTCGGTGCATTCGTTGCAAATTGTCGCCGCAGTTGTCGATGTCGGTCTCGCGGGGGCCGCCGATTCGCAACTGCACGTTTTCGAGGGCCGGGCCTTCCTCGCCACAGGCAAACATAAAGCCCAGGAGTTCGTAGGTGGATTTGGCCCAGCCGTAGAAATTATCTGAAAGCGGCAGCATCTCGGGGGTGACAAAGTCCTGTTGTCCCGACCAGATCAATTTCTCGTAGTAGTCGGCGGCGTGGTTTGAGCTGATCACGACCGCCCGCCGCACTCCTTCGTCCTGGCAGACCCGATAGATATTATGGGCCATAGCGATATTGTCGGACTCATTCCAAAAACGCTCTTCGCCCTCGCCCGTACGCACGAAACCGCAGTGTACCACAGCATCGGCCCCGGCGAAATAAGCCTGGTAGGTCGCGCGGTCGCGGTTGAGCAGATTGACGATTTGTACGCCTTCTAGCTCCTCGCCCTGACGATTGGTGCTCCTGATGTCCAGCAGTGTCGTTTCATAGCGCTCTGTCAGAGCCGGCAGCATCCGGCCGGCTACGTAGCCGGCGGCGCCGGTGATCACGATTTTACGTCGACTCATTGCGTTACTCTCCTCAGGTGGATACCCCTTTGTTCCGCTCCTGACATTTGTTTACGAGACGCTTCCCGCAGTGGATGCACAGGTGAAAATCAAATCGGACTGCCGGGAACCAGACCGTTGCTATGCTCTTGCGACGGATACTAGAGAGGAATCTTTGAGCCGGCAGGCAAGAGACCGAACGAGATTTCGCTGCTCCGGATTAACGACTTATGAGGGTCCGTTCGCTCTC
>CAZFMY010000092.1:0-25946 GCA_964520345.1 uncultured Gemmatimonadaceae bacterium
GATTTAGACGCCCTTCTGGGTGATGCTGAGGACGAGGAAGAAGAGGAAGCAGGTGATTTAGACGCCCTTCTGGGTGATGCCGAGGACGAGGAAGAAGAGGAAGCAGGTGATTTAGACGCCCTTCTGGGTGATGCTGAGGACGAGGAAGAAGTCCCAGCCGAAATTTCAGAGGATGAAATGGCGGCATTGCTTGGTGATGAGGAGGAGTCCCAGCCGGCAAAAACTAAAAAAAAGTCCCCATCAAAGAAGAAAAAGGCAAAAAGCTCAACGGATGATGATGCCGGTAATGGAGAAAAAGCAATCAGTCAGGATGAAATAGACGCTCTTTTTGGTTGAATTCAAAGGTTTCATCGCGAGATTGGGGGCTGGCTATTATGCCGGCCCCTTTTTTGTACTCTTGCTGCAAATACTTGGGTTAGGTAGATTATAAAGCGTTGAAATAACCTTGTTTAACGAATAAAAGAGTGGGTTGGAGTGCCTTATAAAACCTGGTTTCAATGCCTTAATTGCGAGGGGGAACGCTACTCCTTAAGTGAAATAATCTATAATTGCCGTAAGTGTGGCGGGTTGCTTGAAGTTCGCCACGATATGGATGAGCTAAAGAAGCGTTCTGGTGGGGAGTGGAGGACTTTATTTGATCAACGGTATATGAGTACGATCCATCCTTTCGGGAGTTCGGTCTGGGGCAAAAAGGAAATGGTCTGTCCTGTGGTTGCGGATGCAAATGTCGTCTCTATGTATGAGGGTGGAAGCAATTTGCTTTGGGCAGAGCGACTTGGTGCAGATTTGGGTGTGGAAGATCTTTGGATAAAGCAGTGTGGAAATAGTCATACGGGTTCGTTTAAAGATTTGGGAATGACCGTATTGGTTTCAATGGTCAAGCAGATGATCGCAGATGGAAAAAAAATACCGGCGGTGGCTTGTGCTTCGACCGGAGATACCTCTGCAGCATTGGCTGCCTATTGTGCGGCTGCTGGCATACCGGCCGTTGTGATTTTGCCCAAGAACATGATTTCCACGGCTCAACTCATACAGCCCATTGCCAATGGGGCGCTGACGCTTTCTCTCCGCACGGATTTTGATGGTTGTATGGAATTGGTGCAAGAAATCAGTAGGAAAGAACATATATACCTGGCCAACTCGATGAATTCATTGCGGATTGAGGGCCAGAAAACCATAGCGATTGAACTCTTACAGCAATTTCACTGGGAAGTCCCCGACTGGGTGATTATTCCAGGGGGCAATTTGGGCAATGTGAGCGCGTTGGGAAAGGGATTTTTAGAAATCAAGGAGCTGGGGCTGATCGATAAATTGCCTCGCATCGGTGTGGCCCAGGCGGCCAATGCTAATCCGCTCTATCTCAGCTATCTTGACCAATACCGCACCTTCGAACCGCAAACTGCTCGGGACACATTGGCCAGCGCGATAAAAATCGGCAATCCAGTAAGTATTGAACGGGCCACCCGTACGCTGCAACAATTCCAGGGAATTGTTGCAGATGCAGCTGAAAATGAATTGGCTGATGCCTGTGCGAGGGCAGATCGGAGTGGATTGTTCACCTGCCCACATACGGGTGTGGCCCTGGCGATGTTGGTGAAAATGGTAGATGCGGGGCATATAGAATCTGATCATCGGGTCATTGTGATCTCGACAGCGCATGGATTGAAGTTTCCCGATTTCAAAGTGAAGTACCACCAGGACCAGTTAAAAGAATTTGACATAGATCCTGTTCATCGAAATGTCCCCATTGAAGTCAACGCCGAATATCAATCGGTGCGTACGGCGATCCTCAAGGCGCTGGAGCAATCGACCTGACCTAGCTAGGTTGAGGAAAAGAGAAGAAGAATGGATAAGAACGAAGATAGCTTCAGAGGAGAATCGACTCGGGCTGTGCACGGGGGGGAGGTTCGGAATAAATATGCTCAATCCCTAATCAACCCAATTGTACAATCGGCGACTTACACATTTGAGGACTTAGAAGAGTTCGAGGCCTTTAAAGCCGGGGAAAAGTCGCTGTACGAGTATGGACGGTATGGCAATCCGACCCAAAGAGTTGCCGAGTGCAAAATCGCTTCGTTGGAAAATGCAGAAGAAGCCTTGCTTTTTTCCTCCGGCATGAGTGCAATAACTTCAGTGCTTTATGCGATCCTGCGCAGCGGCCAGCACTTAATCATCATGGAAGATTGTTATCGCATGACGGCTAAGTTTTGTTCGACCTTGGCCAAGTTTGGGATCGAATCTACGGTGGTTAAACCGGGTGATAAAGATGCTTTAGTTGCAGCAATACGACCTGAGACTCGCTTGCTTTTTACCGAATCTCCCACAAACCCTCACTTGCATGTGCTCGATCTGGAATTCTTGGTAGCCTTTGCCAGGGAGAGACGTCTTAAGCTTCTAATAGATAGTACCTTGGCAACACCAATGAATCAGCGTCCTCTAGATTTCGGGGTGGATCTAGTTATCCATAGTGCGACCAAATATATGGGGGGACATAATGATCTGATGGCAGGGGTTGTCTGCGGAAGTGGTCCTTTGGTTGATGCTATACGCGAATACCAGCGAATTACCGGGGCGATCGTTGATCCAAATACCTGCTATTTATTGATCCGGGGGTTAAAGACGCTGGCATTAAGGGTCGAGCGACAAAATGAAACAGCGATGGCCGTGGCCCGCTATCTCGAAGGCCATCCTCGGATTCGGCGAGTTTATTACCCCGGGCTGGAAAGTCATGTTGATTACGAAGTGGCCAGGGAACAGATGCGTGGTTTTGGTGGTTTGATAAGTTTTGAAATCGATGGAGATCTTGAAAAAACTCGAGATTTTGTCAATTGTTTAGCTTTACCCTATATTGCGCCGAGTTTAGGTGGGGTTGAGACCCTGGTATCCCATCCAGCGACTATTTCGTATTACGATCTGGGCCAGGAGGAACGTTTGGCGATTGGCATTAGCGACCAATTAGTGCGTTATTCGGTTGGTATTGAGGAATCCAGCGAATTGATCGAGGATCTCGAGCGGGGATTAAACAAACTTTGAAAATCAAAAATTCATAGTGGACAAGAGTACGGTCCAGGGCAGGTTGGAAATCTTGCGGTAGAGATCTCTATCGCTGGTTATAGCTTGGCAGCGGAGTTGGGCGCCCAAGGCTACAAATCCCGCAGCGTATATGCTAATTGAATGTTCAAAGGCGATTTGCGTAGCCTTACGGGTGATTTCGGGGTTGTAGGGCACAATATCCAAGTGCATATACTCTAAACTTGCTAACGCATTGTCCAAGCGGTGTTGGTCAAAGGCTTGGCTTTCTTTTAAAACGTGGGCCAGTTCGTATACGGATTGGTCGAGTACGGTAAGTTCGACTTTTTCAGCTAGTTGCTCTTGGCGGATGCTAAGAGCTCGTTCGGTATCTAGATCGTTTGCTTGAGAGAACCATCTAAGTAATACGGATGTATCTAGGGTATAGCGGATCACGAGGTTTTTCGCTCTTGGTGCAGTATCTTGAGTGGATTCCAGGGGCCGGTTTCTTGGCGCAGGCTGTCTTGTAGTGCCATGCCGTGTTCGATATCTGCTTGTTTTCGCTGGTGGTTATAGTTTGCATCTCTTTGTTCGCAATAGGATAGAAAGGCAAGGCGAAGAAGCTTGCTACGACTTAAGCCTTCCTGCTGTGCCACTTGGTCGATTCGCAGAAGCAGATCGTCCGGTAACATGATATTTACACGCGCCATAAGGCCCTTTCGCAAGGCTCATTACTCTAAGGGAATCGCAAATTAGTATGGGGTTGGTTCGTTGTCAAGATGGGCTTGCTCGGGTTGCCAAGGGTTTTTTGCCTTTGAATGCTACGAATTAGAAGAGTACTTTATGTAGAAATATTGGGATTAATGGATGAAAAATTATCTTAAAATAATATCGGGTTCAAGCAACACCGGATTGGCTAGGGAAATATGTGATTATTTGGATGTTCCTCCAACCCGGCGAACGATAGTCAGGGAGCCCAACGATAATATAAAAGTAAAAATAGAAGAGAATGTGCGCGAAGACGATGTATTTGTAGTGCAAACCTCTTCCTCTCCGGTCAACGATAATTTTATCGAACTCTTGTTGCTCATCGATGCGCTTAAATATGCGTCTGCACGCAGGATTACGGCTGTGTTGCCCTATTATCCCTATGTCCGCTCCGATAAAAAAGACGAACCACGGATTTCGATAAGTGCCCGCCTGGTGGCTGATCTTCTCCAAACAGCTGGGGCCGACCGAATTCTTACTCTAACGTTGCATAGTCCACAAATTGTAGCTTTTTCTCGGGTCCCGGTCGATCAACTCTGGGCTACTAGTCTTATTTGCAACTACATGAAAACAAAAGATTTAAGCGGTGCCGTAGTCGTTTCTCCAGACGTGGGAAGTGCTGAAGAAGCAGGGGCTTATGCGCGACGACTAAATTTGCCTCTGGCCATTATGGACAAGCGCCGCCACGCCGACGATGAAAAGGCGGAAATCCAGAATATCATCGGTGATATCGAGGGACGAGATGCTTTGCTTTTCGATGATGAGGTATTAACGGGCGGGTCGATGATTGAAGCGATGCGGATCCTCAAAGAAAAAGGTGTGCGGCGGATCCTGGCTGGTTGTACGCATGGGGTGTTTTCAGGAAAAGCTCTGGAACGGATAGAAGAGTCCCCGGTAGAGGTTTTTGTGACAACCAATACGATTCCTTTGCCTTCTGATAAACCCAGGCGTAAAATCGAGGTCTTGAGTGTTGCCAGGTTGCTGGGCGATTCGATTAAATCCATTCACCATGGAGAATCTGTTAGTCGTTTGATTGAGTAAATAAAGCCGGAGGGCCCATGCCAAGTAAGTTTTCAATTATATCAGAGTTATGGGATTTTATGAAAGTTCGTAAAAAGTGGTGGTTGGGGCCGCCGATTGTCACTTTGTGCTTACTCGGCCTCCTGATTTTTCTGACCCAGGGTTCGGCCGTGGCTCCATTCATTTACGCTTTATTTTAATATATGACTTATAATATATAATATGTAAATAAAGCTTGGATTGACATTTTTGTTTGCCATATCTATTTTTTAAACATTGACTTAAATACCATTTAGTATTTTCGTTATTATGGTTTCTGTACAACAAAACGCCCGTATTTTGATCACTGGTCGGGTCCAGGGAGTTGGGTTTCGTTATTTTACAAAAAGGTGGGCGGATACACTGAATTTACAAGGCACAGTGCGCAATCTCTTCAAGGGAGAAGTTGAAGTGTTAGTGGAGGGGCCGCGGGAGGTATTGGAGGAATTTATTGCGGTGCTGCGAGAGGGACCGCCAGGCAGCACCGTCCGCGAATGTCGCATCGATTGGCGACCTGTCCTCCAGGCATTTAATGGATTTTCAATTGGGTATTAAATGGAATACAAAAACTTGCAGGATCTGATCCGAGATGTTCCCGATTTCCCCAAAGTGGGTATTTCATACAAAGACATCACGACTTTGCTCAAGGATCCGACTGGTTTAAAAGAAGCGATTGGTGCTATGCTCAGACCCTTTGCAGGGGTTACAGTGGAATTGGTTGTGGGTATAGAATCGCGCGGTTTCGTATTGGCAACTCCTATGGCAATAGAATTGGGATGTGGTTTTATCCCCGTCCGCAAACCGGGTAAATTGCCGGCGGAGACCTTGAGCCAGGAATACGATTTAGAATACGGTAGTGATGCAGTTGAAATACATGCCGATGCTATCGAACCAGGCCAAAAGATTTTAGTAGTAGATGATGTTTTGGCAACTGGTGGAACCCTGGCGGCTACATGTCGTTTGGTCGAAAAACTAGGGGGCGAAATCGTGGGGATAAGCGTTCTGGCCGAGTTGGGTTTTTTGCAGGGGCGGAATCTTTTGTCCGGTTACAAACTAGAGAGCACAATAGTCTATTAACCACCATATCGGGGAAGCGATAAACTCATGGCAGGTGAAAGCGGAAAATTGAGCAAAGAACAGCTCCGGGAAGACGAGTTCGTCGAATGGATCATGGATGCGGTTGAATACGTCAAAGAGCGCTCCCAGCTTTTTTCCTACGGAGTTGTTGCGGTCGTGCTCGCGATCTTGTTGATCAACTACCTCGTAGAGTCCAGGGACACTGCCAGTGTCGAAGCCACCATACTCTTGGGCGATTTTATGATGGCGGAACAAAGCGGTCAAATAGCTGAAGCGACCCGCATAGGCGAACAACTGGTCTCTGCCTATTCCGGATCTCCAGCAGCGGCCCAGGGTACGGTATTCTTGGCCAATATTCACTATGCAGAAGGCCGGTTTGCCGAAGCGAAGACATTATATCAGAAGTACATGAATAACTACGAACCGGTGGATATTTTGGCCTATGCGGCTCAGAGTGGTCTGGGATCGTGTCTCGAAGCTGAAGGTCAGCTCTTGGAAGCGGCCAAGCATTATGAGTCTTATGCAGCACAAGAGAGTGGGTCGATTCGCGGAGCTATGGCGCTCATTGAGGCAGCACGAGTTTTCGGGGCGCTAGGCGATAGGGACAAACAAAAGTCCCTACTTGAAGAGATAAGCACCAACTTCGAACAATATCCGATTGCCGGGCAGGCGCGTTCGATTCTGGCCATGTTGTAGGAACTGGGAGATTCTTTTAAGATGGCCAACGAACTCAAGGTTTTCGCTGGACAAAGCAGCACCGTACTGGCCGAGGGCATCTGTCAGTCGCTTAGTATTGACCCTGGGCGCATAGAGTACCTTAGCTTTAGCAACGAAAATATTAAGGTGAAAATTTGCGAAAATGTGCGCGGGTGCGATGTGTTTTTTATCCAGACATCGTGTCCACCGGTGAGCGATTACTTAATGGAACTACTCATCGCTCTCGATGCGTTTAAATACGCTTCGGCTGGTAGAATTACCGCCGTCTTGCCCTATTACCCCTATGCTTTGGCCGACAGTAAGGATGAGCCCAGGATTTCCGTTGCGGGTCGCTTGGTGGCCGACCTCATCGCCGAAGCCGGGGCCAATCGAATTCTTACAATGACACTGCACAGTCCACAGATTATGGGGTTTAGCCGTATTCCAGTCGATCAGTTGAGTGGTGTGCCTATCATTTGCGATCATTACGGGGATTTAGATCGTGAAAATCTGGTTGTGGCAGCACCCGATATCAGTCGGGCAAAGGTTACAGAAGCCTATGCAAAACGGCTTGGGGTTCCCCTGGCGGTTGTAGATCGACGTAGGGAAGGGGGGAGTGAGGGCAGTGTTGGGGTGCATGGAGTTATAGGCGATGTAAAAGACCGCGATGTGATCTTTTTTGATGATGAGATCATCACTGGAACCTCGATTTTCGAGGGGGGAATAGCAGTAAAAGATCGCGGGGCGCTCAAGGTCTATGCTGGATGTGTCCACGGCACATTGACTGGGGAAACCATAAACCGGCTTGATAAGTCCGGTCTTGAAAGGCTGGCGATTACCGATACCATTCCATTGCCGCAAGAAGGTACGCACTCCCAGATCCAGGTGTGTTCTGTAGCTTCGCTTTTTGCCAGGGCTATACGCGCCATACACGAAGAAACCTCTATTAGCGCCCTATTCAACTGAATCCACTCGCGCAGGTATCTGTTCGAGTCGAGGGAGTAGCCCACATGCTGGCCGTCCTTGCTGCCAATCCCTATCTGGGCTTAGAAGACGCTAATTTCAAAGAAGTCTACGGGCTTTTAACGATCCTTGGGTCGATTTTTGCCTTTTTGCTGATATACCGGCTCTTAGGCATTTTCTTTTCAGCCCGAAAAGAAAAAAAGGCCTCCTTAAATACTTTTCTAGTTCTTGCCCGGACCCGCGGTTTGAGTAATGCTCAGACAGAGTTTCTCGCTATTGTTGCTCGCAGGGCCAAGGTCAAGCGTCCCCCGAGGATTTTGGAATCAATTGAATACTTTGACAAGGTATTTGACCGATTTCAAAATCAGGTCGGACTATCTGAAAAGCAATTGATTCTCGCTGAATCCATTCGAAAAAAATTGGTCACGACCAAAGTTCGTTGGAATACCCAGTTGGACGAGCGACGGCAATTAACGCGAGCCAGTTGTTCTTGGAATGCACATATTATCCATATCGATAGAGAGACAATTGAGAAGGAGGTCAGCAGTTTCGCCGAAGATGATGGAAAGTTCAAGGAGGCGATCGTCGCTTTTAGTGAAGAAAATAATGGGCAGGAATTGTCGCAATATAAAGTCCAGATCAGAGATATCAGTGCAGGCGGCGTATCTTTACTGGCCAGTTCAACATTTGACGGGACCATAGGAGATTATGCATTGCTGCGTGGCCAATCCCAGCGAATACCATTTTCAATGGAAAACTTGTGCGGGCAAATTTGTTCGATTGAAAAAGATGAAGAGCGGGGCTGCCTCATATTGCATTATCGGTTTTTACTTGTCGAAGCGGAATTGCGCAAGAGTATTATACAGTTTGTCTTCGCCAGGAATCAGAAAAAGACGACTAAGAAAACTGCCCAGTCTAAGCAGATTTACCAGCCTGGGGAAGGTTGAAGAAGGTTAAATTGTGAAGATCGCCATTCTAGCAGATGTTCATGCTAACTTAGAAGCATTGGAAGCGGTCCTGGTTGCAGTGGAGAGCGAACGGGCAGACCGGATTCTCTGTTTAGGCGACATCGTAGGTTATGGTCCTGATCCTTTGGGATGTATTTACCGCCTTAAGGAAGTAGAGGCTCAAACTGTATTGGGAAATCACGATCAGGCTATAGTCGAACCGAGTCATATCCAATCTTTTAATCGTCTAGCTCGTCCCTCCCTTTATCACGCACGAGAGGTCTTGGGGGAGGAAGAGATCGATTATTTGAGTCGTGCATCGTTGCGTAGAGTCGAGTACAATGCAGTATTTGCTCATGCCAACCCTCTGAAACCGGAAGATTGGGAACCTCTTCACATGTACGATAAAATCATGTGGTGTTTTGAGCGTCTTGATTGGTCGCTTTGCTTTGTTGGCCATACACACGAGGCCGTAATCTATTGTAAGTCGCACAACCGTCCTCTACCCCTGACCTCGACAACGGTTGCAATTGGTGCCCATCAATATCTGATAAACGTCGGTAGTGTCGGTCAACCTCGCGACGGGGATTGGCGAGCATCTTTTGCTCTTTGGGATCTAGACCGCCAATACGTCGAACTCCAGCGCGTAGAGTATCCAATCCAGCGAACCCAACGTAAGATGGCCGAATATGATTTTCCGGTTTATCTCACCGAACGTCTTGCTAAAGGGGAGTAACTAGGCAATCTATGCAGGGCCGAGTGATCAGAGTATCTGGCCTGAAATGCCTAGTTGAGGTCGAAAGTGAAGATTGGCAGTGCCAGATCCGGGGTCGTCTCAAGGCGGCAGAAGGGCAGTACCCGGTGGTTGTTGGAGACTGGGTTGATGTCTCACCATTAGGTGAGCGCTCGGGTATTATCGAGAGTGTATCGCCGCGGGCTTCCAAGTTTTCTCGCGGTGCCAGTGGTTCCCGTCCTTATGAACAAATACTTTCCGCCAATATAGAACAATTGGTCATCGTCGTCTCTCTTCGCCAACCCAAACCCAGAATTGCCTTTGTTGATCGGGCTATTGTCATGGCAATCAAGGGAAATATCAAGCCCGTCATCTGTCTAAATAAGGTAGATTTAGTCGCAGTAGAAGAGACTCGATCCTTGTCTAATCCATACGAGGCACTGGGCTTTCCCGTATTTAAAACCAGTGCGCTGAATGGGGAGGGCTTAGTGGAGTTTAAGGAAGCAATGCTAAATAGAATATCGGCGGTAGTCGGGCAGTCCGGGGTGGGCAAGTCGACATTGTTAAATGGGATTGAGCCAGATTTGGGGTTGAGGACCAGGGAAATAATGAAGCGCCATGATAGGGGGCGGCACACCACGACTGCAGTGCATCTCTTTAAGTTGGAACAGGGAGGCTATCTAGCTGATACACCTGGAATTAAGGAACTTCGTTTATGGGGGGTAAGTCGGGCAGATTTAGAAAGGTATTATCCGGAAATGGAATCCTTGCTAGGTCATTGCCGATTCGGCGATTGTAGCCATCTCCACGAACCCCACTGTGCGATACGCGAGGCGGTAGCTTCTGGGAAGATGCCTCAATCTCGTTACGAAGGTTACCGGCGCATATTTGAAAGCCTGGGTGCCAATGATTGAACTGACCATGAGGGACTTACTGGCCACTTACAGTCGGTTATTGGGGTTGAAACTGATCGCGGGCGAAAAAGGATTGGATCGTAAAATCAATAGCAGCGATACCCACCGACCCGGCTTGGCCCTGACCGGATTTGTCGAGTTATTTACTCTTGATCGGATACAGCTTTTGGGCAACACCGAAGTAGATTATTTACGCAGTTTATCTCCGCAAAAACGCAGGCAAGCGCTAGAAATCATATTTCAATTCTCAATTCCGTGTGTGGTTGTTACGGGGTTTGGGCGGATCCAAACCGAATTGCGGCAACTGGCAGAAGAGCACGATATTCCGCTTTTGAAATCTGATTTCGAAACGGGCAAATTCATCCATCTCATCCATTTCTATCTTGATGAAGTCTTTGCTCCACAAGTATCGATCCATGGTTCTTTGGTCGATGTGGATGGAGTTGGTTTGCTATTCAGGGGGCGCAGTGGAATTGGAAAGAGCGAAGTGGCTCTTGATTTGGTCGAGCGAGGACATCGCCTAGTGGCTGATGACATGGTCGTTATTAATCGCAAGGCACAGGGGATACTTGTTGGACATAGTCCTCATGTTCTTCAGGATCATATCGAAATTCGCGGTATAGGGATCATGGATGTTAAGAAGATGTTTGGAGTTCGCGGAACAAGGAAGCAAAAAAGAGTAGAAGTCTCGGTCAACCTGGTCGATTGGGACGAAAACGCAGCTTATGAACGACTTGGTTTAGAAAATAGCAAAGCGCTTATTCTTGGAGTTGAGATCCCCGAAGTTTCTATTCCGCTCTTTCCTGGGAAGAATATCACCGTTCTTGCCGAAACCATTGCCATGGACTATCTCTTACGCCTCGATGGGGAAAACTCGGCACAAGAGTTTAACCAGCGTCTTCTCGAACGAATAAAAAAGAATACAAGCCCCAAATAGTGAGCCCGGGGGAATGGCACGTCGGTTGCTTTCTTTGTGTATAGTTGAAGAATAAATTCGCGGTCATAGATCCGGTGTGCATAATGATACAAGCATCTATAAGTATTTATTTATGTGTGTTTTATATCCTGTTATTTCCTTTTTTACTTGAGGCTGAGGAGCCGATAAAGAGGGGGGCAGAGTTTTCTTTAGAAGAAGAATTTCGCCGACAATTGAGAAAAATCGACCGTTGGAGCACTATGCAATTGTTGCGCACAGAAAGGGATGTCGACAAAAAACAGAAAAAATGGGCTAGGTCAAGTAGCCAGCCCGAGGAATTGGCTATTCTAGCAGAGGACGAAGATCTCGGAGTGCGATTTTACGTTGCCTCCAATCGCCATATTACCCTAGATCTGCAGCTGTTGCTGGCTCAGGATCTAGAACCCCTCGTGCGAGCGGGAGTCGCCCTTTCGTTGAAATTCGATCCAAGAGAGGGTGAATATGAAAAAAAGTTAAAAGAGCGGATTGCCCTTCATTTGAGTTCCGATCAGAATCCTCTGGTGCGTTTGGTATTGGCACAAAATCAGTTTCTGCCCGATTCCACTTATCTTGCTCTGGCAGGGGATATAGACCCATTCATCAGGGAAGAGTTGGCTAAGAACATAAAAGTACCCAAATCAGCACTTAGGCATTTGATCCAGGATAACGATGAAGCGGTGGTTATAACTGCCTTGGCCCACCATAACCTGGCAGGAGAATGGTTAGAGGAGATGAGTAAAGCTTCATCTTCTGGAGTGCGTCAGGCCGTGGGAAAAAACATAAATACTCCAATTACCACGCTGGAAATATTAGCCAGAGATTCTGTGTCTGTTGTTCGCGAAGCCGTGGCTCAGCACCCCAAAACGACTCTGGAAATTCTTGAACCTTTAGCAAAAGATACAGAAGTCGGGGTTCAACTTCTAGTTGTTAAGCATCCGAATGCGGATCGGGCATTATTACTCCAAATGTCAGAAGTCAACGAAGAGATTGTCCTCAAGACGGCCCGTAAGAGGTTGGCTCCATTGCTCAAAGGTGAAATCCGAGAGGATGTTATGGAACGCTGGAAACCAAAATAGGTATTTTTTTTGATATAAATTGACGTATAATATATATTATGTATATAAAAAACCACAGTCCATATCCCAAACAATAATTTATCTACACAATAAAATGCTACAAGAATGCAACCGGAAAAACTGCTCATTCTTCCTAGTTTCACATTTTCATTCGTAAGGCGACGAGAAGACGTGTTGCGACTAGCTCTTCTTCGCGCTATTATTAATCGTTTTTGATAATTATTAGAGGTACGGATTATTGTCGATGGTTGACCTTGCGATACTAGGAACTGCTAACCAATTAGACATGCACCAAGAAGCATTGGGCAGTTTGATGGGGGTCCGACTTTTAACACAAGAGGACACTAAAGATCTAATAGCTCAAAACAAGGTCGATGGGTTGGTTTTTCTAGATATCGATGATAAATCCTATTGGATTGAAGCAGCATTAACGGCTGGTATTCACGTTATGGCTACTCATCCTATTCACAAAGATTTAAGGCATATTGAAGATCTTGATAAGAAAAATGACTCGGCCCATCTGTGTATCCTTTCACAGGGTAAATTCTCCCAATTTAGCCATATACTTCTCCAAGAACAGCCCCTGAATCACTTCGTGTCTTTTTTTAAATTTGAACTCGATATAGATTCCACTCTTAGTCAGGTGCGGCGGGAGGATGTACAAGACCAGGCGAATCTTAGTCTGTGCGATGCACTGCTCGATACTTGGGGACCGGTTGATACGCTATTTAGCAGAATGCGAAATTTTTTCCATTTCGGACGCATGGAGGATTTGGCTATCGTATTGCTCAGAATGAGAAATGGCGTAGAGGGGGCCATCGAGTTGATGGATTTTCCAGGATCTAAACCCAAATTACGTTTAAAAATGTGTACTAATGAAACCCTAATAGACAAGAGTTGGGAATGGTCATTCGAAAAAAATGATCTCTTGGTTTACTATCGAAATTTTGTCGATTGTATACGCGGTCAAGCACAGCCACTTTTGGGATTCGAAGGAGTTCGTGCGAGTTATCGGCTCTTGGAATGGATGCGTCAATCGGCTCGTTCCGACTCGGTTCGACATTGCAGGAGGATTTGATGTCCGAGCGAAACGAAGCCACGTATTTCGCTCTTGGTCTTGCTGTTTTTTTGCTTGCAGTCGTGCTTGTGCTCAACCAGATCGAACCTGCTGCAGTTCCTGTGAATAAAGAGCAATTTGAGAAGATCAAAGATAGGGATCTAATCTTGTATTTAGAACTCTATCCCGAAGGAGCTGATTGGCAACTAAAAGAAGCGATTCGCATCCAGGGACAAAGCGGCCAAGATCCGACGACCCGTATCACTTTATCGGGTCCTGATTCCTTGGAGGTGAAGGCATGGCGTGATCAGCAAGGAGAGATTCGGGAGGGAAAGGCCAGTCCCTGGTGGAAAGGGGTTGTTTTTATCGCAATCCTTATCGGAGTCGGCTTGTGGCATATATGGACCCAGATTCAACTTGACCGAAGGGGGAAGGGTTCCCCCCGGCGTCGCTTGCGCGAACTCGAAGAAGAATTGAAGCAATCCAAGATCACGGAGGAAGAATATCGGAACCGCGCCGAGAAATTGTGGGCCGAACTTTGAGGTCTAAATAGTGGGCAAAATACAAATCCTTGATGAAAACCTAATCAAGAAGATCGCAGCTGGCGAAGTTGTAGAAAGGCCGGCATCAGTGGTCAAGGAGTTGGTTGAAAATTCGATTGATGCCGAAGCTTCATCAATCCGCGTCGCTATCAGAGCTGGTGGTAAGCACTCTATCGTTGTTGTAGATGATGGGGTGGGAATGGGAAGGGATGATATAAGTATGTGCGTCCATCGCCATGCTACCAGCAAAATGAGCTCGGCGGCAGATCTTTTTCAAATCCAAACCCTGGGTTTTCGCGGTGAAGCGCTGGCGAGTATTGGCGCTGTTGCCCACTTGGCGATTGAATCGCGACGCGCAGAGAGTCCCGAGGGTACTCGCCTGGTCATAGAAGGTGGAATCGAGCGGGAAATGCACAGTGTTGGCCGTACTCAGGGGACGACGATTGCTGTCCGCAACCTTTTTTTCAATACGCCCGCTCGCCGCAAGTTTCTTCGCCATATCGATACGGAGGCCCGACATGTTGCCCAGGTATTAATTCACTTGGCAGCCGGTTATCCGAGCCTTGGGTTCGAACTTGAGCATCAGGATAGGGAAGTATTCAATTATGCTCCAGCTTCTCGTATGGATAGGGCTGCAGATTTGCTGGGTGTTTCTGGCGAAGGGCTTTTGGCCCTCGACTATCAGGCTGAGGGAATTACTGTTGAGGGAGTGCTTGCCATCCCGGAATACTGCGGCAAGAGTAAGGGCAAGCAGTATTTGGTCGTGCGCGGGCGGCCGATCCATTCGCGAGTTTTGGCTGATGCGGTTTATCGGGGATTTGGTGGATTGCTGCCCGAGGGGAACCATCCGATCTTTATGATTTGGCTCGATGTAGATCCTAAGAAGGTCGATGTAAATGTGCATCCGACAAAAAGGGAGATCAGGCTGGCAGATGAAGGGAAGGTCAAAGAGGTTATAGAAGACGCACTTAGAAATAGTTTGCGGCAGCCCGATACCCGATCCTTCGTCTATGATGGCGGGGCTACTCCTTTCGAGCCGACAAAAATAGGAGAGTCTGCTTCGACTGCTATTTCAGACCGACCAAGTCAGCCTCTTTCGTATGGAAGTGTGGATAGCGGTAAATCGGACCAGCTTGCCTTTACGCTCTTGGCTCCTTCGGTTCCCAAGGGGGATTCCGGTCATATTGATAAAGATGCAATAAGGGCAGATTTAGGCGAAAATCCTAGTATTTGGCAGGTTCACAACCAGTATATAATCGTCCAGGTTGCGGATGGCTTGCTCTTTATCGATCAACAAGCAGCGCACCAGCGCATAAATTATACCAAGGCTATGGCCCAAATAGAAGGCCTGGATGGGCAGTCCCAGCAATTGCTATTTCCGCTGAAATTAGAAATGGGCGCAGCGGATTATGAAGTATTTAACGAGGTGCGGGCGGAGTTTCAAAAACTTGGGTTTGCGCTGCGCGATTTCGGTACCCGTACGGTGTTGGTCGAAGCGGTTCCGTCAGAGCTCGATTCCTGGGGTGAGGGCGAAGTTTTTTATCAGTTGTTAAATGAGGTCAGGGATGGACGTGAGGCGGGGCGAACCTGGCGCGATGCAATGGTTATAGCCTTTGTGCGCAAAACAAGTGTCGCCAAAGGAGAAAGATTGAGCTCTGAGGCTATGAAGCGCTTGATCGAGGATTTGCAGGCTACGGATGAACCACATATCAGCCCGACGGGCAAGCCGGTTATGGCCAAGATCCGTTTGAGTGATATTGATAAATTGCTCAAAAAACTATAGATTTTTAACTAACGATAATTCTTGTTATAGTTAGTATTGGGTATAATCGTAATGACAGATTAACCCAGGTATATTATATTTGAGTTCCCCGCAAACTGAATACAGATGCTCCCCGTTCTCGCTCCCCGGACTTATCTTGTAGGAATCCTATCGCATGGTTAATCTCGATCTCGCTGCCCGCGATTTGCCGCGATTATCCGAAGACCCCTTAGAGCAATTTTTAAGCGGCCAGCTAAGCGAACAGACCCGGCGTGCCTACCAGGCCGATTTACGGCACTTTTTTACTTTTATTGGCTACGACCGTATTTCACTTGCCGAATTGCAGTCGATAACCTTTGAGCACGTAGTGGCCTTTAGAAACCAGCTCGCTGCCGACGATTATAAGCGCTCTAGCATCAATAGAAAACTAGCTAGCCTGAAATCGCTCTTTAAAATGCTGGTATCAGCCGGCTATCTTGATAAGAATCCCGCTGATTCTACCCTGGTCCGTGGCTATAAGATTGACGAAGCCGTTTCCGGTAAGGCGATTTCGAATCAAGCCCTTAACAAGATCCAAGAAACTATCGCTGAGGTAAAAAACGATCTGGTCCGCACCAGAGATGCGGCGATATTTCAGCTCCTTACCTTTGGCGGGCTACGCCGCTCTGAGGTCGCAGCTATTTCCTGGGAGGACATTGTCGCCGAAGGTGTATTTCATATCCTGCAACTTCCCCTAACCAAATCAGGCACGGCCCAAGAAATCAAGCTACAGGATTCCGTTCTGCATCATTTAGAGCTCTACAGAGAGGTTTTGGAACGCCTCGAATACCCGACCAGCGGAAAAGTGTTCATCAGTTTGTCGCGCAACGCCTCGCATGGCCAAGCCCTAACCGACCAGTCGATTAATCAGATTGTCAAAAAGTACGCCCTGCGCGCTGGCTTGTCACAAAATGTCACCGCCCACATGTTTCGCCACACCTGCTGCACCCTGGCGATCGAGGGCGGAGCCAAGCCCCAGCAGGTGCAGGCTCACCTTCGCCATAAGGATTTGAAGACTACGATGCGTTATTATGAAAATCGCGATAAATTACTGGATAATGCGTCGGATTATATAAAGATATGATTGTATTTGCTGTTCTTTTGTTATTGACATATTAATTATTATAGGTCAATTTTATAATTAAACTACTATATTCACAATCTTGCCCGGAACCAGAATAAATCGTTTGATCTGGGCTATCTCAGGAACATATTTTTCGATGCTTTCTACCTTGAAGACCATTTCTTTGATTTGCTCTTCTCCAAGATCCGGTGCCACCTCTATTTGAGCTCGAATCTTGCCGTTTACCTGAATCGGTAAAACGATCGTTTCTTCTTCTGTCTTAGCCATATCTGCTTGCGGCCAGGTTTGAATTCCCTGCCTATCAAATCCTGCTAGCTCCCATATTTCTTCGGTTATATGGGGTGCCATGGGTGACAAAAGGAGTAGAAATGGTTTAGCCACTTCTTCTGGCACACGATCCAAATGCACCAGTTCGTTGTTTAATTCAATTAAGGCTGCTATCGCCGTATTAAAGCGTAGGCCCTCGATGTGATCTGTAACTTTAGCAATGGTTTGGTGTAGTTTCTTCTCGAGTTTAGAATCTAGCTCTCCCCCTATTTTAGTAATGCGTTCCTGGTCGACAAAATTGCGCCAAACGCGCTCCAAAAAGCGCTGCATTCCCCTGATTCCCTCCATACTCCAGGGAGCGCTCGCCTCCAGGGGGCCCATATACATTTCGTACAAGCGCAGGGTATCAACGCCGAATTCCGCACCAATCTCTTCTGGGGGCAAGCCGTTTTTATAGCGCTTGCCCATTTTTCCTGTAGAGCTTTTCAGCTTCTTGTCGCTCCCCTTCTCAAAAGCTTCCCCGTCTCTGAATTCGACATTGCGTATATCTATATAAACACCGCGCTCGTCTTGAAAAGCATCGGCGGTTATCATGCCCTGGTTAAATAACTTTGCAAAGGGTTCCGGGGTAGAAACCATCCCCAGATCATATAGGGCCTTATGCCAGAAGCGAGCGTAGAGCAAGTGCAAGACGGCGTGTTCTGCCCCGCCGATATAGAGGTCGACCGGCATGAAATAATCCTCTTTTTGCGGATCGCAAAATGCCTCTTCATTCCTCGGATCGATAAAACGGAGATAGTACCAACAGGATCCGGCCCATTGCGGCATGACGTTGAGTTCGCGCTGGCAAATCTCACCATCGACGACCAGGTCGATCCATTCCTCCCCAGCCCGATGCAATGGCGGTGAAACCGGTTGGTCCGGATCGTCTGAGGTTTCTGGCCTGAAATCATCCATTTCCGGTAGTAAGACCGGCGGATCAAGAGACAAGGAGTACCCATCTGGATGCGTGGCCAATGGGAAAGGCTCCCCCCAATATCGCTGGCGTGAAAAGATCCAGTCTCGAAGTCTGAAATTTATCGCCTCTCCCCCTCTGTCTGTAGCTTTGAGTGCTGCAGTGATCTTAGTTTTGGCCTCTGGACTTTTCAAACCGGTTATCGCAAAAGGACTATCTCCGGCCTTGGGGGAATTAACCGCCACCCCCTCACCCGAATAAGAGCGCCCTTCCTCTTCATTCTCCCCTTCGACAACCTTGATAATTTCCAAATCAAAGGCCGTTGCGAAATCAAAATCGCGTTCATCATGAGCAGGTACTGCCATTATTGCCCCAGCTCCGTAGTCCATACTTACATAGTCGGATACAAAAACGGGGATCCTCTCATCATTTACGGGATTGCGGGCATATATTCCCGTGAAAACCCCTGTTTTATCTTTGTCCTGGCCATCGACCGCTGCAGCATTCTCTGCCTGGCTGATATAATGGGCAAGGGCTGTCCTAATTTCCATGTCGCCCTGCTCCCCTTGCCACGAATCGACGGTTCCTTCTGGCCATTCCATAGGCACCAAATAATCGTCCTGAGCAGGATCGATTAAGGGATGCTGAGGTGCAATAACCATAAAGGTGGCCCCAAAAAGAGTATCTGGACGAGTGGTAAAAACGGGCAGTTTTCCGGCAACTTCTCCGCTTTCGGGATTAAGTATATCAAAGAGCACTTCAGCTCCATCACTCTTACCGATCCAATTGCGCTGCATTAATTTTATGGCTTCTGGCCACTCTAATTTAAAAGATCCCCCATTGCGATTCTCAAGATCGGCGTCTATATCTTCGAGCAACCTTTCTCCATAAGCCGTTATCCGCATGATCCATTGCTTAAGCGGTTTGCGGTACACTGGAAAGTCTCCCCGTTCACTCCGCCCATCATTAGTCACTTCCTCGTTGGCAAGAACCGTTCCCAAACCGGGGCACCAATTTACGATGACTTCCTGCTGATAAGCCAATCGGTATTGATTTAGAACAGCTTGCCGCTCTGCAAAACTGAGGGTTTGCCAATCGGCGCCAGCTGGCAAACCCAGAGTTTTACCTAGTTCTTGGGGAATTTTTTTAGCTGCCGAGAATTGAGCTTCTAAAGCGGATATTGGTTTAGCCCGTCCCTTTATCGTTCGGCCATTACCATCTTCCCAGCGCTCATCGGCATCGAAATAACTATTGTAGAATTGGGAAAATATCCACTGAGTCCAGCGATAGTAATCCTCGCGCGAGGTGGCTATTTCACGGTCCCAGTCATAAGAAAGGCCGAGGAATTGTAACTGGCTGCGTATAGAATCGATATTTTCCTCTGTGACCGTTGCCGGGTGGACATTGTGTTCGATAGCGTATTGTTCGGCAGGAAGACCAAAACTGTCGAAACCCATCGGGTGGAGAACGTTGAATCCCTGCATCCGCTTGTAGCGACTATAGATATCGCTGGCTATATAGCCTTTGGGATGCCCCACATGCAAACCAGCCCCACTCGGATAGGGAAACATATCGAGGATATAACACTTCGGTTTATCCTCTTCGAAGTGGGGATCACCCGGGGCTGAGGTTTGATGGGTTTTTTCCTGCAGCCAAAAGGTTCGCCACTTTGCTTCGATTTCCTGGAAGTTGTATTTTCCGCTTTTTGTTTCTATTGACATAATAATATTTATATGACCTTTATGGATAAAGCCGTTGAATCATTCGTGGAAACGGGATGGTTTCTCGTACGTGTTTTAATCCACATAACCAGGCGACAACCCGTTCAATTCCCATCCCAAAACCAGCGTGCTCTACCGAACCATAACGCCGCAAATCCAGATACCAGTCAAAGGCTTCAGAGGGCAGCTGATGAGCAGCTATTTTTTCCTGTAGAATTGACAGATCGTCTTCGCGCTGACCGCCCCCGACAATCTCCCCATACCCCTCCGGAGCCAGAACGTCCATGCACAAAGCCAAGCGGCTATCCTGTGGGTCACCCTTCATATAAAAGGCTTTAACCGCACTCGGATACCGATGCACCACCACCGGCGAATCATACTCAGCAGCTAAGAGGGTTTCATCATCACCCCCCAGATCAGCTCCCCATTCTATATCGCTTCCCAGTGTCCCCAAGCGCTCAATAGCTTGATCATAAGCTATGCGTGGAAAAGGTCTGCTTATAGCTTCTAACTTAGCAATATCGCGCTCTAATACTTTGAGTTCCTCTAGGCACTTATCCAAAACGCGTTCGACCACATACATGATCATATCCTCGGCCAATTCCATATCGCCATCGAGGTCGCAATAAGCCATTTCTGGCTCGATCATCCAAAATTCAGTCAGGTGACGACGAGTTTTGGATTTTTCAGCGCGAAATGTCGGCCCGAAACAATACACTTTGCCAAAAGCCATCGCTGCTGCTTCCATATAGAGTTGGCCGCTTTGAGTCAGGTAGGCTTTTTCATCAAAATAGTCGGTCTCGAAAAGTGTTGAAGTCCCCTCGCAGGCGGCGGGTGTGAATATTGGCGCATCGACCAGAATAAAATCGCATTTGTCCATAAAGTCTCGACAGGATTTGCAGATTTCATTGCGTATTTTAAGGATCGCCGTAGGCCGGGAAGATCGAAGCCACAAATGTCGATGATCCAAGAGAAACGAAACTCCGTGATCTTTTGGCGAGATCGGATATTCCCCGGCTTCCTGCCCAAATTCAATATGGCGAACTCCTAACTCGTAACCAATCGGCGAGCGCTCATCTCTACGTACTTCGCCCTTGATAATTAGCGAGGATTCTTGTGGTAGATTGGAACAGCGTTCGAATTGTTCGGCCTCTACTTCTCCATTGAAAACCACACATTGCACCACCCCACTTCCATCCCGCAACTGGAGAAAATGCAATTTTCCGCTAGAACGCTTATTGTACAACCAACCGCACAATTCTACTTCCCGGCCTTCGAACCCGCCGATATCCGCGACCCGAATTCGCTCCATATGACCTCATTCGTTCCAATGTATAAAAGGAAGAGACTATCGAATCCTCATAATTCCGATAGTCTCTTCCTTTTAATGTAGCTACCGACTCTGTCCAGGGCCAGTTAAGACACGCGCTATTTCTTTAGCAGTGCTTTATGACTGAGCCGCATCTTGCCTCCAGTATCGATCTCAAGGACTTTCACCGCTATTTTATCGCCTTCCTCGACGACATCCTCGACCTTCTCGACACGACGGTGAGCAAGTTCCGAAATGTGTAAGAGACCTTCCTTGCCGGGCAGAATTTCTACGAAAGCGCCAAAAGGCATAACCCGCTTGACCAATCCATCGTATTCCTTGCCAATCTCGGCATCAGCAGTGATGCCTTCGATCATTCGCCTCGCTTCATCCGCTGGACCCGCCTCTACCGAAGCGATAGTAATCGTCCCATCTTCATCGACATTGACCGTAGCCCCGGTTTTTTCAATCTCACGGATCATCTTGCCCCCCGGGCCGATTACGGCACCTATTTTACTCTGGTCGATTTTAATAAACTCAATCCGCGGAGCCCAGCGTGAAAGCTCATCACGCGACTCACCCAGACACTCATTCATAATGGCCAGGACCTTTTCGCGCCCTTCCTTGGCTCGGTCGAGGGCCTGCTTGAAAATCTCCAGTTCTAAGCCCTGGATCTTTATATCCATTTGAACAGCCGTAATGCCGTCTATGGTCCCGGCTATTTTGAGGTCCATATCGCCGAGAAAATCCTCGGCATCGCGAATATCGGTCAGGAGTTCGTATTCATCGCCCTCCTTAACCAGCCCCACTCCAGTGCCGCACACTGCAGTTTTTATCGGGATACCGGCGTCCATTAAGGCCAATGAACAGCCACATACCGTGGCCATTGAACTCGAACTACTCGACTCGGTAATATCCGATACCAGCCGAATGGTGTAGGGAAAGGATTCATCGGATGGAATTACCGGCTCTAGAGCCCGTTCGGCCAAATGGCCATGTCCAATATCACGACGTCCAGGTCCTCGCTCGAATCTAACCTCACCGACAGAGTACGCGGGAAAGTTGTAATCCAAGTAATAGGACTTAAAGCGCTTGCCCTGTAAATCATCGGCCATACGTTCATCGAGCTTAGTACCCAAGGTGGCTACGCAAAGAGCTTGAGTTTGTCCCCGGGTAAAGAGCGACGATCCATGGGTCCGCGGGAGTATTCCACTCTCACAACTAACTTCACGCACCTCGTCCAATGCACGTCCATCGATCCTCCGCTTTTCCTTAAGGATCATAGAGCGCATATCGGCTTTGAGCAATGACTCCAATTCGGCTTTGATTTCTTTTTCCGAGTCGGGGAAACGCTCGTTCAGATTTTCCAGAACCTCGTCGCGGATCCCATCTATGAGTTCCTGACGTTCTTCTTTGGTGGGAATCCTATTGGCTTCCTTAATACGATCAGCCGCTAATTCGGAAACGGCACCGAGCAGTTCAGTGTCTACTTCTTCCGCTTCGATTTGAATCTTTTCTTTACCCACAGCAGCAATTAGTTCTTGCTGAACTCCTACTAATTCCACGATGTGTTGGTGTCCAAAAGCAAGAGCATCGACAAGCTCTTGTTCCGAAATCTCGTGGGCACCACCCTCTACGCTAATAATAGAATCTGCAGTCCCACAAACGATGATTTCGAGATCACAACCTTCCAAATCCGCATGGGTCGGATTGACGACAAACTCTCCATCCAAACGACCTACTCGCACAGCTCCCATAGGACCAGCAAAAGGAATATCAGAGATACTCAATGCAGCAGAAGCTCCGAGCAACCCCAGAACATCGGCATCATTTTCACCGTCATATGAAAGGATGGAAACGTAGACCTGAACTTCATAGGGAAATTTTTTGGGAAATAGGGGCCGTATCGGATGATCGATAAGCCTGGCGCTCAACGTTTCCTTTTCGGTCGGGCGTCCTTCGCGCTTAAAAATATTCCCGGGTATCCGTCCACCGGCATAGCCCTTTTCCCGGTAGTCCACTATAAGGGGCAAAAAACCTCTGTCCTCCGGAGTACTGGTCCGGCAAGCGGTTACCAATACTACGGTTTCACCGTATTGTAACCACACCGCCCCGTTGGCCTGTTTGGCAATCTTTCCCGTTTCTACCGACAGAGTCTGCCCACCTAGTTGGTGCTCAATTTTAGTCATTGATATATCTTTCGCTCTTTCCTTTTGAAGTGTATCGACACTAAAGCCCATTTCCGAGGGCCCAGGTCGAAATAATTAACGACGCAAGCCCAGTTCGCGAATCAACGCCGAATAGGCTGCCGGGTCTTTCTGTTGGTAGTACACTTGCAGCCGTTTCCTCTGGCCTATCAACTTGAGCAGCCCCCGGCGGGTGCTGAAATCTCTTTTCTGATCTTTCAGGTGCTCGGTTAAATTTTTAATGCGCTCTGTAAGGATCGCGATTTGAGCCGAGGATGACCCGGGACCTCCTTGCTGACCGAATTTTTCGATCAGCTCTCTTTTACGTTCAGTTGTTATCGACACCTTCAACCTCCATTATGGGTGCTGCGCATAGCCTTTCTCTTGCTGAGCAAAGAGAAGACGCGCCTGGTGAATGTCGTGGTTAATCTGTTCTTTCAATGCTTCGATATTGGCAAATGCACGCTCATCACGGATTTTCTTTATCAGAATGAACTTCAACCTTTGACCATATAAATCGCCGGTGAAATCGAATAAGTGCAATTCAACAACGAGATTTCTTTCTCCAAATGTTGGCCGGGTACCGATGTTGGCCAATGCAAATGATTCCTCGTCTTGATGAGATTGCACCGTTGCCGCAAAAACACCACGGGGTAAAATTCCTAGCCTATCACCCTCGACTGCGATATTCGCAGTGGGAAAACCTAGCCCCCGCCCCCGTCCTTCCCCATGTATAACTTGGCCAGAAAACGACAGAGGAACGTTGGTCATTCAAGCCCTAGCTTGGTGCGACCGCAACACACAAAAGGGTTTTAGTAAACCGTTTTCATAACGCCCGATTCCAAATAAATTCTCGGAAGAATCGAAAACGGCGCAAATATCGCGCTGCATCCCGCCCAATGATGGAGACTCTACCGCTTTTCCATGAGTGAATTCAACCAGTTCATCGGGATTCAACTCAATAGAGTCCAATTCCCCCAAAGCCTGCCGAGGATGTGCAAAAGCATCGACCAGTTGTCCGGATTTATGCTGAGTAAATACTTGATCCATAGTCAGGGCCATATCAAGTCCTAGATTGCCCACGCGCAAGCGACGCAAATCCGCCAAATAAGCACCCGTCTCCAAAGCACGACCTAAATCTTGAGCCAACGAGCGAATATAGGTGCCAGAAGAACACTGAACCCGCACGACCAATTCGGGAAACTCATAGCGCATTAAATCAATGGAGCCAATTCTTACTCGGCGTGCTTTAAGTGCGATTTCCTCTCCCCGACGCGCCCGTTTATAGCTGCGAACTCCGCCGACTTTTAAAGCTGAAAAGGCGGGGGGAACCTGATCGATTTCACCTGTCAAAGCTTCCAGCGCAGAGGCAAGGTCCCCTTCCGTGGGGGGACGAACATTCGACTCTGCAATTATCGGCCCCTGGGCATCCCCAGTCCGACTAGTTGCTCCGAGGGAGATAGTGGCCAGATATTCCTTATCGGTCCCATTAAGCCATCTATTAAGCCGGGTGAAACGCCCCAGACAAAGAACCAATACACCGGTCGCCAAAGGGTCAAGTGTGCCGCAATGGCCAATTCGCCGCATCCCTATGATCCGCCTTAGCGAGGCTACAATATCGTGAGATGTGGGTCCTTTATCCTTGTCGATTACCAGCACTCCTGTCAGATTCGGATCAGCCATCCCGTTCTTCGTCGAGGGAATTAATCAAGGAGGTGACGCGGGCTGCTCGCTCTTGCGTTTCATCATAATGAATACTGAGTTGGGGAGCATAGCGCAGACTCAGGCGTTGAGCGATTTCCCTTCGGATAAAACCAAGACCATTGCGCATACCCGCTAAGCACTCTTCGCGATCCTCTTCCTCACCGATTAGGCTAATAAAAATTTTGGCATAGCCCATATCCTTGGAAAGTTCTACATCGCTTATATTGACGAACTGTACTCTAGGATCTTTCATCCGCATAACGATATCGCTCAACTCTCGCAAGAGTTGGCCGCGGACTCGATTAATTCGTTGGGGCGAGGCCATTATTACTCAGTGTTCGTCTATCTGGTAATCGATGAGTTGCACGCGATGGTCACCTTCGATAAAGTTGACAATTTTGGCCAGCATCTCATCGCAGTGTTGAACTGCCGAACTCACAACAGCAATTCCAAGCGCAGCCCGCTGCCAAAGCTCCTGCTCGTCAACCTCGGACACGGCGGCATTAAATCGGTTTCTGATCCGCTCTTTAAGACTATTGAGAACTTGTCGTTTATCCTTAAGAGACCGGCTATCGCCGATATAAATCTGGACGAAACAACTCATAACAATCAAAACGATGCCTGACTAGAGAGTGCGTGCCGTCTCCACGAAGGAAAGCGCTTCGACGATATCGCCCTCTTCTAATTGGTCAAATCCCTCAAATCCCATCCCGCATTCAAATCCTTCCGAAACTTCACGGACATCGTCTTTAAATCGCCGTAATGAGACAAGTTGACCGGTAAAAACGATTTTTTCATCTCGGGTGATGCGCACTTGATTGCTACGGGCGATGGTCCCGCTTTGGACCATGCATCCTCCGATAGTTCCCGTACGAGAAGAGCTGAATATTTGGCGAATTTCAGCCCGGCCGACGATCTCCTCCTCCAGAGTCGGTGCAAGGAGACCCGATAGGGCTGCGCGAACGTCTTCAACCACTTCATAAATAATGCGGTAATTGCGAATCTCTATCCCTTCCTGCCGAGCGAGTTCACGAGCAGAAGGCTCAGAGTAAACATGGAATCCTATCAAAATCGCATTGGAAGCTGATGTCAGCAACACGTCGGATTCGGATATGGCCCCGAC